>NZ_JBSGSU010000003.1:351923-501309 GCF_053607065.1 Cellulomonas sp. NPDC055163
ACCTCTGCATGTGTTCTGGGTGGCGCGTGCCTCGGTGGTGTTGTTCTCTTTTTTCTCCCCCCCCCCTCCCCCCCTTTCCCCTCGCCCCCCCCCGTTCGACCCCCCCCCCCCCGCGACCGCCCGGTAGCCTGGCGCACGCGGGCCAGTAGCTCAGCCGGTCAGAGCAGCGGACTCATAATCCGTCGGTCGTGGGTTCAAGCCCCACCTGGCCCACCGCGCCGTCGCTCCTGCGCGGCCCACGCACCGCCGCACCCGGGACCGACCGCGGGCACCCGCGCGGCCCCGCCCCTCAGCAGAGGGACGGGGCCGCGCGCCGTGCGGTCAGGGCCGGTCGCCCCGACGTCGTGCAGGTGCGTCCTCGAACGTCAGGACGCCGTGCAGGTGGCGGTCGCGCCGGTCGGGGCCGGGCCGCTGCCGAGGAACCCGGCGGTGGTCGTGGCGCCCGCAGCGAGCTTGCCGTTGTAGGCCTCGCTCGTGATGGTGCTGCCCGAGAGCTTCCCGTTCCAGGCCTGCGTGATCGTCGCGCCGTTCACCGTGGCCGTCCAGCCGTTGATCGCCGCCGAGCCGGCCTTGATCGTGAGCGTGCCCTGGTAGCCGTTGCCCCAGCTGCTGGCGACGGTGACCGTGGCCGTGCAGGCGCCCGTGGGCTGCGGGGTCGCCGTGGGCGTCACCGTCGGCGTGGGCGTCGGGTTCGGCGTCACGGTCGGGGTGGGCGTGGGCGTCGGGGTGACCGTCGGGGTCGGCGTGGGCGTCGGCGTCGTGGTGCCACCGCCGATGTTGATGTCGCTGCACAGGTAGTACGGCTGGTCGAGGTGGCTCGCCTGCCAGATCGTGAACAGCACCGCGCGTCCGGTGTGGGCGCCGAGGTCGACGTCCGCCTGGTACTTGCCCGCCGGGGCGTACCGGCCGGTCTGCGTGACGAGGTCGAGGTCGTCCCAGCCGAGCCGCTCCGTGGTGGGGTCGAAGCCCGCCTTGGAGACGTAGATGCGCAGGTAGTCGGCGCCGTGCTGCGCGCCGTCCGTGAGCGTCAGCGTGAACTTCTGCGCGACGCCCTTCGCGACCCAGTTGCCGGGCGTGTCCATGTAGTCGTACCGCGGCGAGAAGGTGCGCCCGCCGCTGCAGAGCTGACCCTCCGGGATCGTCGCCTCGTGCCGGCCGCCGACACCCTCGCGGTACAGGCCGTTCCAGTTCCACATCGCGTTGGGGTCGTGCTGCCACGCACCCCAGCACATCGGGTCCTTCTGCTGCATCGTCGGGTCGAGGTGGTTGTCGCCCCAGCGCTCGAGGCAGCCGTAGTTGCGCGTGGGCGGGTCGGTGACCGACCCGTGGGCCGCCGCGGGCGGGGCCATGACCGCGACCGCGACGAAGGGCGCGACCAGGGCGAGGGGGAGTGCGAGGGCGAGCCTGCGCAGACGGGGGCGTACGGACATGCATCCTCCAGGTGCTCGGGTGAGCGGACCGGAGCGGGACGGCGAGGGGCGCCGCACCTCACGCGGGACGCACGCACCACGATGTGCCGACGTGCCCCGCGACGGTGCTCCCAGCTCCTGGGCCGGTTCGCTCTCGACCGTCACACGGGCCCCGAGGGAGCGGAAGAACCCGAAGCGTTTATGCGACCGAGCCCGGCCGCGCCCGCGCCGACGCACGCCGCGAGACTGTCAGCCCTTCGGCGCCTGCGCCTGGAAGCCCTCGGCCTGCGTGCCCTCGTCGGCGACGCGCACTCCGTACCGGTAGGCGAGCTTGCCGCCCAGCCAGCCCGACGCACCGAGGGTCGCCAGCGCGATGAGCGAGAGGACGAGCGGCACCGTGCTGATCGCGTCGCCGTCCTCGCCCTGTCGCAGCCCGAGGTTCACGGCGTAGAGCACGACGACGACGACGTTCAGCGTCATGTGCGTGAGCGCGGTGCGGTGCGCCTTGGTCCGCTGCGGGATCGTCATGAGGTCGAGGAACCCGACGACGGCGGCGAGCAGCGCCCCGACGATGCCGATGCCGATGAGCCACGTCGCGCCGGTGACGAACGCGGAGCCGTCGGTCGTGATGCGGGAGACGAGGTCGAACACCAGGCTCGCGACCCAGGCACCGATCGGCACCGTGACGAGGATCGGGTGGAACGGGTGACCGTACGGGCCGGCGAGGGCGTTGCGCGGCTGCTTGGCGCGGGAGGGCGAGCTGGTCGTCACGAGCGTCTCCTTGGGTCCCGGTGGTGCGTCACGCCGAGTATCGCCCGGGGTGGCACGCCCCGCAGGGGGAGCGACCGCGTCGCGGGAGGTCAGCGGCTCCCGGTCCCGGACGCCTCGACCGGCTCCGACCCGAGCGCGTGCCCGAGCAGCGCGCCGGCCTCGGCTCCGGGGAGCGCCCGCGCGTACAGCCAGCCCTGGGCGTTCGCGCAGCCCATCGACCGCAGCCGGTCCGCCTGCGAGGGCGTCTCGACGCACTCGGCGACGACCTCGAGCCCGAGCACCCGGCCCATCTCGACGATGATCCGCACGAGCTCGGTGGTCTGCTCGACGACCTCGAGCTCGCGGATGAACGCGCCGTCGATCTTGAGCGCGTCGACGGGGAACGTCCGCAGCGCGTTGAGGGAGGACTGCCCGGTCCCGAAGTCGTCGATGTGCAGCCGCACGCCGAGCGCCCTCAGGTCCGTCATCACCTTCCGCGCGACGGCGGGGTCCGCCATGATCACCGACTCGGTGATCTCGAGGATCAGGCTGTGCGCGGGCACCCCGTGCCGGGCGAGCGAGTCGGTCACGGTCCGCAGCAGGGCGGGCGCCCAGAACTCGCGGTGCGAGAGGTTGACGGCGACCGCGACCGGTCCCGGGTAGTCCTGGGACCAGGCGGCGACCTGCCGGCACACCTCGTCGACGACCCAGCTGCCGAGCGTCACGATCGTGGCGTTGTCCTCCATGGCGGCCAGGAAGTCCCCCGGCAGCAGGAGCCCGCGCTCGGGGTGCTCCCAGCGCACGAGCGCCTCGAAGTGCTCGAGACCCGACCCGTCGAGCGGCACGACCGGCTGGTAGTGCACCACGAACTCGCTGCGGGCGAGGGCGGTGCGCAGCTCGCCGCGGGCCCGCAGGCGGACCGTGGCGCGCACGTGCATCGTCGGGTCGAACACCGACGCGGAGCCGCGCTCGCTGCCCTTGGCGTCGTACATCGCGATGTCCGCGTCGCGCAGCACGTCCTCGGGGTCCGTGTACTCCCCGGACGACGTGGCGACCCCGACGCTCGCGGTGACCTCGACCTCGTGACCGGCGAGCTCGACGGGTGCGGAGATCCGCTCCTGGATGCGCTGCGCGATCGCGAGCAGCTCGTCGGGCTCGGGCTCGGACAGCAGGACCGCGAACTCGTCCCCGCCGAAGCGCGCAGCCGTGTCGACCGCGCGGACCTGCGTGCGCAGCCGCTCCGCGACGGCGAGCAGGAGCTGGTCACCCATGAGGTGGCCGAGCGAGTCGTTGACGAGCTTGAACCCGTCGAGGTCGAAGAACAGCACGGCGAACCTCGAGCCGGGGTCGCGGCGGTGCTGCTCGACCGCGGCCGTGAGGCGCTCGAGGAAGAGCCGCCGGTTCGGCAGCCCGGTCAGGTGGTCGTAGAGGGCGGCCGCGCGCAGGCGCTCCTCGAGCTCCTTGCGGGGGTGGATGTCGCTGAGGGAGCCGACGAGCCGGGCCGCGCGTCCCGAGGGCCCGGTCGCGACGCCGAGGCCGCGGCTGAGCAGCCAGTGGTAGGTCCCGTCGGGCCGTCGCACGCGGTACTCGACCTCGACGGGGACCTCGGGTGAGTCGAGCGCCTGCGCGAACGAGGCGCGCACGCGCTCCTGGTCCTGCGGGTGGGTCACCTCGGTCCAGCGCTCCATGCGTGCGGGCGCGTCGGGGTCGAGCCCGAGGAGCTGACGCCCCCGGGGTGAGACGTACATGGCGCGCGTCCCGAGGTCGAGCTCCCAGAGGCCGTCGTTCGCGGCGCGCGCGGCGTGCGCGTACCGGGCCTCGCTCGCGCGTGCGCTGAGTGCGAGCTCCTCGCCCTCGAGCACCGAGCCCAGGAGCGTGGCCCAGTGGTGGTACGCCTCGTGGCTCGACCGGGAGTTCACGACGCCGAGGACGGCGAGCAGACCCCAGCGCCGGGCCGGGGTCCGGACCGGGACGACGAGGCACACCTCTCCCTGCGCGCCGTCGGCGGCCCCGACGAGGTCCGACGGCGGGAACCTGCGCCAGTCGAGCTCCGCGCCGACGTGGTGGTCGAGGAGCCCGTCCGGGTCGTGCACGCCCGCGAGCCGCAGCGGCGCACCGGGTGCGGCGTCGTCCCACAGCGCGAGCAGTCCCGCGCGCGAGTGGGTCTGCGCCAGCCAGCCGAGCCCGCGTGCCGCGTCCGCGTCCGCGCGGAGCAGCGCCGCCGCGACGTCGGACCCCTCGAGCACGTGGTCCGCGAGGGCGTGCGCCCGCTGCACCGACCCGTGGTTCTGCAGCCGCCAGAGCGCCGCGGCGACCCGGCTCAGCGCGGCGGGGTGCGGGCTCGCGCCGGCGGCGGTCCCCGTGCTCATGAGCCGCTGGACGTGCTCGGTGAGCACCGAGGTGACCCGGTGCAGCGCGTCGTCGCCGGGCGCGGAGCCGCGCATCAGCGCGAGCAGCCCGTCGACGTGCGCGTCGGTCAGGTCGTCGCCGAGCCGCAGGAGGCGCTCGAGATCGACGGCGAGTGCCGCCGTCGCGTCGGGAGCCACGGTGCCGGGGTGCCGCCCGGCGAGCAGCGTCGACAGGGTGCGGTGGAGGTCCTCGGGCTGCACGGGCACGACCGCGGCGCGGGACGCCGGTGCCGGACGCGAGGTCAGGACGTCGTCGCGGCACCCGCACGAGCCGCGCGGGACGACCACGGTGGCCGCCGCGACGTGGCTGCCCGCGGGCACGTGCTCACCGCGCAGGGCGCGCATGACGAGCGAGCCGGCCAGCGCACCGACCTCGTCGAACCGCTGGTGCACGCTCGACAGGCTCGGGGTCGCGTACGCACCGTGCTCGACGTTGTCGAACGCGAGGACCGCGACGTCCTCGGGCACGCGCACGCCCGCGGCGGCGAGCCCGCGGATGAGTCCGATGGCGTTGTGCCCGGACGCGGTGACGACCGCGTCGGGCCGCTCGGGGCGGCGGAGCAGCTCCCGGGCGGCGTCCTCGCCCGCGGCCTCCGACCAGTCCCGCGCCACGACGAGCAGCTCGTCACTCGGGGCGAGCCCGTGGGTGGTGAGCGCGTCGCGGTACGCGAGGTGACGCTCGTGGTAGTCGTACTGCCGCAGGTCCCCGACGAAGCCGATCCGGCTGTGCCCGTGCGCGCGCAGGTGCTCGACGGCCTCGTGGATCCCGCCGTGGTTGTCCGGCAGCGCGACGGGCGCCTCGACGCCGTCGACCCGCTGGCTCGTGAGCACGACGGGCTTGCCGAGCTCGAGCATCCGCGCGAGGAAGGCCGCGCTCGCGCTCAGGGCGATCGTGACGACCGCGTCGGCCTCGTCCCACGCCACGGACAGCGCGGTCTCGCCGACGACCGTCTCGTCGAGCTCGGGCTCCTCCGGTGCGGTCTGGGCCACGACGACGCGACCGCCCTGCGCGGTGACCTCCCGCACCAGCCCCGCCAGCAGCTCACCGTGGTAGAACCCGCCGATGTGGCGCGCGAGCGCGAGGACGGTCCAGGTGTGCGGCACGTGACTCCTCCGGGTGCGAGCCACGTGTGGGCTCCTCGGGAGGACCATCGGCACGTACGGGGGTGACTTGAGCGGAGAGCCGCAGGTCAGGGGCCGTGCGGGGGGCTTGGGCGGCCCGGTGCGGACGCGCGGGGACCGGTCGTTCGGCGACCGCGCGGCCGGCGGCTGGGGCGGGCGACCCGTCCCGGTGGCGGCGGGGGGAAGCGGCGGGGGGGGGTGACGCGGCCAGGGGACAAAGCGGATGGTGACGCGGCCGGGCGTGACGTGCGTCTCTGCGGCGCGGGAGTGCGCGGACAGCGTTCGGGCGCCTCACCCGCACAAGATGAGGCGCCCGTCACCCGCCGTGGTCACCTGGCGACCCGCCCCGCTCGCGCCTGGGCGTTGGGTCAAGGGTAGGACGAATCGGCCAGGAGGGCGAGAGATCGTCACGGATACGTCTGCTCCGGCCCAACGCGGGCCCGCGTTGCGGTCAGGATGCGCGCCGATACGCGCCGTGTTATAGGCGCCGTCGAAGCGCGTCGATTCACCCGAACGGCCCCCAGGCCGGGTCGTTTCACCCTCGGGGGGTTGTTGCGAAGTTGTCCGGGTTCATGCATAGTTGAGGACGTCAGCGAGAAACGGCAAACCCGCCGCAAGGTGGGGACGCAAAGCCACGGGGCCTCAGGGGTCAGCCGAGCTACCGAACGACAGGAGAGTTGCCATCATGGCCATCACCACCCCCAACCGTTCCGAGTCCACCTCGATGCCGGGCGCTCTGCTCACCCCGGGTGAGGTCGCAGCGATGTTCCGGGTCGACCCGAAGACCGTCACGCGCTGGGCGCAGGCCGGCAAGCTCTCGGCCGTCCGGACGCTCGGTGGGCACCGCCGCTTCCACGAGAACGAGGTCCGCCAGCTCCTCACGGGCGTTCCGCAGCAGCGTTCCGACGTCTGATCGCTCGGCCGCGCGTCGCGCACAGCCTTCTCGCCGAAAGGCCCGGGGAATATCCCCGGGCCTTTTGTCGTGCACCCGTCCCATTCACGTGACCTGGGCCACGTCGATGCGCGGGCGTTGTTGGTGAACCGCGGAGGTGCAGGCGGCACGGGCGCGGGGGAGCGAGGACGGCGGCGGGCCGGAGGGGAGCACCGGGCCGCACGGTGTCCACCCCCGACCGCCGGAGTGCCCGAGTCGGACAGCCCCGCATGAAACAATCGTGGGCATGGCGATGAGAGAGATCCGCACGGTCGGCGACCCGGTCCTGCGCACCCCCTGCGACCCGATCACGACCGTCGACGACCGGGTGCGCTCGCTCGTGACGGACCTGCTCGAGACCGTCGACCACGAAGGTCGGGCCGGCCTCGCCGCCAACCAGATCGGCGTCGGGCTCCGCGCCTTCTCGTGGAACATCGACGACGAGATCGGCTACGTGCTCAACCCGCGCATCGTCGAGCTGTCCGAGGACTACCAGGACGGCGACGAGGGATGCCTCTCGGTGCCCGGCCTCTGGTACCCGACGAAGCGCGCCTGGTACGCGCGCGTCGTGGGCGAGGACCTCGACGGTCATGAGGTCGTCGTCGAGGGGACCGAGCTCATGGCTCGCTGCCTGCAGCACGAGGTGGACCACCTCGACGGGTACCTCTACCTCGACCGGCTCGAGCGGTCGGTGCGCAAGAAGGCGATGCGCGCGATCCGCGACCAGCTCTGACACCGGTCGCGGCGCCGGGCGGGTGCGCCGGGCCCGGGGCAGGCCCGGCGTCGCCGCCGCGGTCCCGGTCCGTGATCCCGACCTATCGGGGCGAACCGTGACCGAACGCCCGGCGGGCCGGTGCACGTCCGGGTGGCGGGGCCGGATTCGCTGGCGTCCGGGCGACCGGATCATGCATGCTGTCACCAGCACGCCGCGAGGCCGTGGTGCACTCCGTTCGCGGGACGAGGTCGTTGGGGAAGACGAACCTCGAGCCGTCAGGAGGGCGACATGGCAGGTGCGATCACCCGCGGTGTACTTTTCGTGCACTCAGCGCCACGTGCGCTCTGCCCCCACATGGAGTGGGCGGCAGGCAACGTGCTGGGCACACGCGTGTCCCTGGACTGGACGCCGCAGCCCGCGGCGCCGGGGATGTACCGGGCGGAGCTGTCTTGGCAGGGTGCCCAGGGGACGGGCGCGCGCCTGGCCTCGGCGCTGCGCGGGTGGACCCACCTGCGCTACGAGGTGACCGAGGAGTCGAGCCACGGCACCGACGGCTCCCGCTGGAGCCACACGCCCGAGCTCGGCATCTTCCACGCCCAGACCGACGTGCACGGCAACGTCGTCGTACCCGAGGACCGCATCCGCGCGGCCCTCGTGCACGCGGCCGACCCGGCTCGTCTGCGCGCCGAGCTCGACCTCGCGCTCGGGCAGGCGTGGGACGACGAGCTCGAGCCGTTCCGCTACGCCGGTGCCGGCGCGCCCGTGCGCTGGCTGCACCGGGTCGGCTGAACCGCCGGCGACGGCTGCCACGCCCCCGACGGCAGACCCGTCGGTCCCGGCTCACCCGCTCGCGACGGCCGACCGGCCGACAACGGCTGGGCCGCGACGCCGGCGGCGCCACGCACGACGACGCCCGGTCGCCGCACCCTCACGGGTCGCGGCTGCCGGGCGTCGTCGTGTGCTGTCAGGCCGTCGTCGTGTGCGGGTCAGGCCGTCGTCACCACGAGGGCGACGTTGTGGCCACCGAAGCCGAACGAGTTGTTGATCGCGGCGAGCTGCCCCTCGGCAGGCAGAGCCCGCGCGGTGTCGCGCACCAGGTCGAGCACGAGCTCCGGGTCCGGGTCCGTGACGTTGATGGTCGGGGGAGCCGTGCGCTCGTGGAGCGCGAGCACCGTGAAGATCGTCTCGAGCGCGCCGGCGCCGCCGAGCAGGTGACCCGTCATCGACTTCGTCGCCGAGAGCGCGACCTGGTCCGCGGCCGAGCCGAGCACGTCACGCACACCCCGAGCCTCGATGAGGTCGCCGACGACCGTCGACGTGGCGTGCGCGTTGACGTGCCGCACGTCCGCCGGGTCGATCCCGGCGTCGGAGAGGGCCGAGCGCATCGCGGAGATCTGACCGCGCCCCGACGGCTCGGGGGACGTCAGGTGGTAGCCGTCGGCGGACAGGCCGACGCCGGCGATCTTGGCGTAGACGCGCGCGCCTCGGGCGGCAGCGTGCTCGGCGCTCTCGAGCACCACGATGCCGGCACCCTCGCCGAGCACGAACCCGTCACGCCCGGTGTCGTACGGCCGGGACGCGGCGGCGGGGTCGTCGTTGCGCGTCGACAGCGTGCGCGACGCCGCGAACGCCGCGAGCGGCATGGGGTGGATCGCGGCCTCGGTGCCACCGGCCACGACGACGTCGGCGCGACCCGAGCGGATCATCTCGACGGCGTACCCGATCGCCTCGGCGCCCGACGCGCACGCCGAGACCAGCGCGTGCGCGCCGGCGCGGGCGCCGAGCTCGAGCTCGACGTACGCGGCGGGGGAGTTCGGCATGAGCATCGGCACGGTCATGGGCAGGACGCGGCGCCCGCCCTTCTCCCGCAGCGTGTCCCACGCGTCGAGCGTCGTCCAGATGCCGCCGATGCCCGAGGACACGACGGTGCCCAGGCGCTCGGGGTCGACCTCGGGGCTGCCCGCGTCGGCCCAGGCCTCGCGCGAGGCGATGATCGCGTACTGCGCCGAGGGGTCCATGCGCTTGATCTCGGGGCGGGACAGGACCGCGTCGGGCGCGACCTTGAGCTGCGCCGCGAAGCTCACGGCGATCTCGTACCGCTCCGCCCAGTCGTTCGAGAGCGGGCGCGCGCCGGACTCGCCCGCGAGGGCGGCCTGCCAGGTGCTCGGGACGTCACCACCGAGGGGAGTGGTGGCGCCGAGGCCGGTGACGACGACGTCGGTGACGGGGCTCATGGGTGCTCCAGTTCGGGGCGGTGGCGGGAGGGACGTCCGGGCGCCCGGCCCGGGCGGGTGGTGCGCCGTGGGTGGGCCGGGCGGCCGGCTGCGTCGTGCTGCGTCCTCGGGGGAGCGCGGACCGGGGGCGTTCAGGTGAACGGCGCCCGGTCGGGCTGTGCTCGGCCGGTGGTGCGGGCCGAGCGGTGCTCAGCCGGCGGGGTGCCGGCCGAGCGGCGGGCTCAGGACTGGGCGCCCGAGATGAACGAGACCGCGTCGCCGACCGTAACGAGGTTCTTGACCTCGTCGTCGGGGATGCGCACGTCGAACTTCTCCTCGGCGAGGGTGACGATCGTCATCATCGACAGCGAGTCGATGTCGAGGTCGTCGGTGAAGGACTTCTCGGGCAGGACGGAGTCGGTGGGAAGGCCCGTCTCCTCGCTGACGATCTCGGCCAGTCCGGCCAGGATCTCCTGCTCGCTGTGCGCCATCGGTGTCTCCTTGGTTGGGTGCTGCTGGGACGTGCTGGGGGTGCTGCTGAACTGTGCACGGTACCGCCGTGCGGCGGACCCGCGGTCGGGCCGGTCGCGTGTCGGGAGCCCCGTGGGGGCGGCTCCCCGCGCCGGGATCAGGGCAGGACGACGACCTGCGCGGCGTACACGAGCCCCGCGCCGAAGCCGATCTGCAGCGCGATGTCCCCGCTCTTGACCTGGCCCTCCCGGAGCAGGCGCTCGGTCGCGAGCGGGATCGAGGCCGCCGACGTGTTGCCCATGTCGGCGATGTCCCGGCCGACCGCGACCGTGTCGGGGAGCTTGAGCTGCTTGATCATCTGGTCGATGATCCGCATGTTCGCCTGGTGGGGGATGAACGCGTCGAGGTCGTCGATCGTCAGCCCGGCGGCGGCCACGGCCTTCTGCGCGACGGGCGCCATCTGCCAGACGGCCCACTTGAAGACGCTCGCACCCTCCTGGCGCAGCGTCGGCCAGCCGTGCTCGCCCGCCTCCTGCCACGAGTGCGTCTGGCGGATGAGCTGCGCCTGCCCGCCGTCGGACCCCCAGACCGTCGGGCCGATGCCGGGGGTGTCGGAGGGGCCGATCACCACGGCGCCGGCGCCGTCGCCGAGCAGGAACGAGATGCTGCGGTCGGCCGGGTCGATGAAGTCGCTCATCTTCTCCGCGCCGATCACCAGCACGTTGCGCGCGGCGCCCGAGCGCACGAGCGCGTCGGCCTGGCCGACGCCGTAGCAGTACCCGGCGCACGCGGCGGAGATGTCGTACGCCGCGGCGGGTGTCGCGCCGACCCGGTCCGCGACGATCGCCGCGCCCGCGGGCGTCTGGTGGAAGTAGGTGACCGTCGACAGGATGACCGCGTCGATGTCCGCGCCCGTGAGCCCCGCGTTCGCGATCGCCTCGCGGGCCGCCTCCTCGGCGAGGTCGAGCACGTCCGTGTCCGCCTCGGCGCGGCGGCGCGTGACGATCCCGGTCCGCTGGCGGATCCACTCGTCCGAGGACTCGATCGGCCCCACGATGTCGTCGTTCGGCACGACCTTCGAGCCGCGCGCGGCGCCCAGCCCCAGGATCCGCGTGTGCGCGGGGCCGGTCGCCTGCGTGAGGGTCGGACGGGTCACGAGGCGTTCTCCTGGGTGCTCGGGGACTCGGCCGCGCTGCTCGCGGGCGAGGAGGTGTGGCGCAGCACGAGGTCGCGCGCGGCGTCGAGGTCGGCCGGGGACTTCACCGCGACCGTCTCGACCCCGCGCAGCGTACGTCGCGCGAGGCCCGTGAGGACACCACCGGGGGCGAGCTCGAGCAGGCCGGTGACGCCGAGCGCGACCAGGGTGTCCTGGCACAGGTCCCAGCGCACCGGGGCCACGATCTGCTGCGCGAGCCGTCCGAGCACCTCGGCGCCCGAGCCGTGCGGGCCGGTCGCACCCGGCAGGTCGCCGTAGGCGCGACCGTCGGCGTTGGACAGCAGCACGGTCCGCGGGTCGTGCGCCGCCTGGCCCGCGGCGGCGGGGGCGAACGCGTCGAGCGCGGGACGCATGAACTCGGTGTGGAACGCCCCCGCCACCTGGAGCGGGATCACGCGGGCCTTGGCCGGCGGGTCCGCCGCGAGCGCTGCGAGGGCGTCGAGGGCGCCGGCCGCGACGACCTGGCCGCCCCCGTTGACGTTGGCGGGCGTGAGGCCGGCGGCCGCGATCGCGGCGAGGACCTCCTCGGGGTCGCCGCCGACGACCGCGCTCATCCCGGTCGGGGTCGTGGCAGCGGCGCGGGCCATCGCGGTCGCGCGCTGCGCCACGAGACCGACCGCGTCCGCGTCGTCCAGCACCCCCGCGACAGCGGCAGCGGCGAACTCGCCCACGGAGTGGCCTGCGGTGACGTCGGCGATCTCGGGGGCCGTGTGCCCGCCGAGGCCGTCGAGCACCGCGTGCAGGGCCAGCAACGACGTCGAGACGATGAGCGGCTGGGCGACGGCGGTGTCCCGGATCGTGTCGGCGTCCGAGGTCGTGCCGTGCGCGGCGAGGTCGAGCCCGGCGGCGCGGGAGAACCCGTCGAGGCGCGCGGCCGCCCCGTCGAGCTCGAGCCACGGGCCGAGCATTCCGGGGGACTGGGAGCCCTGGCCAGGGCAGACGATGGCGAGCACCTGTCCACTGTGCCCTGCTTGTCCCGCCGGCACGGCACACGACGCGCACCAACCTCGACGAACGACGTTGTGCCGATCCTACAAAGGCTCAGGAGCCGGCGGCCGACTCACCCAGACGGCCCAGCGCGAGCGCCGTCTGCAGCACGTACGCCTCGCGCGGGTCGAGGGGGTCCCAGCCCGTGACGTCCGCGACCCGGCGCAGGCGGTAGCGGACGGTGTTGGGGTGCACGTACAGCACGCGCGCCGCGGCCTCGAGCGACCGGCCCGCGCCGAGGTACGCCGAGAGGGTCTCGAGCAGCGAGCCGGTCGCGGCGACGAGCGGCTCGTACGCCTGGGCGACCAGCGTGCGCCGCGCCGTCACGTCACCGGTGAGCACCCGCTCGGGGAGCAGGTCGTCAGCGGGCACGGGCCGCGGGGCCTGCTCCCAGGCGGGCGCCGCGACGAGGCCGGCGAGTGCCGCGCGCGCCGAACGTGCCGCGTCGGCGAGGTCGCGGACGACCGGACCGATGACCACGGGCCCGGGCCCGAAGCGCGGGAGCAGCGAGGTGGCGGCGGTGCGCAGGTCCCGCTCGCCGCCCAGGATGACGACGAGCCGGTCGCCCTGGATCCCGACGAGGGCGTCGTCCGCGGCCCGGCGGGTCGTGCGCCGCAGGTCCGCGGCGCGCACGTCGTCGAGGACCGAGGACGTCGTGCCGACCATGACGAGCGTCGAGCCTCGGCCGCTCCAGCCGAGCGCCGCGAGCCGCGAGCGCAGCGCGTCGTCGACCTCGCCCCGGACCAGGGCGTCCACGACGAGCGCCTCGAGCCGCGCGTCCCATGCCCCGCGCACCTCGGCGGCCCGGGCGTAGACCTCCGCGGCCGAGAACGCGACCTCGCGCGAGTAGCGCAGGACCGCCTCGCGCAGGTCGCGTTCCCCGCCCGGCGCCGCGAGCTCGTCGCTGTGCGTCTCGACGACGTCGACGACGACCCGGACGAGCTGGAGCGTGTGCTGCAGGGAGATCGACCGCGTGAGCTCCGGGGGAGCGGCGGCGAAGATCTCTCCCACGCCGTGCGGCGGTGCCGACCGGTCGCCGAACCACGTGACGAACGCCGTGATGCCGGCCTGCGCGACGAGCCCGACCCAGGAGCGGTCCTCGGCGGGCAGCGTGCGGTACCAGTCGAGGTCCTCGTCGAGCCGGCGCATGGCCGCCGCGGCGAGCAGGCCGTTGCCGTCCCGCACGCGGCGCAGCGTCTCCGTCCCGGTCGGGCACGGTGCGTCGCTGCCACGGGGCGCGGCGGGCGGCGGGGTCGCCGCCGCGGTGCGGGTCGACGTCCCGGGCTCGCGCGCCGAGATGCGGGTGCGGGGCGGGGCCATCGGGCGAGCATACGGTCCGCCGTTGTGGGAAGTCGACAAAGACCGAGGCCGTCGAGACCGCGGATCCGGGCCCCAGCCCGGGTGCGCGGGCGAGCCAGCGGATATTGTCGCCTCATGGCCCTTCTGCCCCGGCTCCGCCAGCTCATGCGACGACCGACGTCGGCATCGAGAGTGGGCGCACGGCGCCCGACCACGGCCACGCGCCGCGGGGACACCCTGCACGAGGACGCCCTGCGCTCGATGCTGAGCGACGACCCGAACAACGAGCGCGCGTTCAGCGCGCTCGCGGAGATCGTCCGCCGTCGCGCCGCCGAGACCTCGCACGACGGCGACCCGCTGAGCGCCCCGACCGACGAGAGCGAGCGCCAGCGCGCCGCCGACCTCGCGGTGTGGTCGCTCGGCGAGGAGCTCGCCGGCAACCCGCGCGCGTGGTACCCGCTCATCGAGGTCGCCCGCCTCTCCGTGCGCGACGACCACGAGGGGACGCTGCGCCGGCTCACGACCGCCGCGGAGCGCGACCCGAGCGGCCAGGCGCTCGCCGCGGGTCTCGGCGTCCTGCGCGACGCGGGCCTCCCGGTCGACGCGCTGTCCCTCGGTGTCGGCCACTGGCGTCCCCGCGAGCACGACCCGGAGATCGCGCGCCAGCTCGTGCTCGCCGCGCTCGAGGCCGACCGCCCGTTCGAGGCGAAGCAGCACCTCGCGTCGCTCGACCTCTACCCGGACGCGCGAGCCGTCGCCGACCTGCGCGTCGAGCTGGGCCGGGCCATCGCGCAGGCCGAGCAGCGCACGCCCGGCACCTGACGCGACACTGCACCGACGAGGAGGGGCCCGGCGGTGATCCGCCGGGCCCCTCCTCGTCTCCGTCAGCGCCTCACGGCACGCGCGTCAGGACTCCCCGCCCGCGTTGCCGGACGTGCCCGCGGTGACGTCGTGCAGCCGGTACCGCTCGATCGCCCGGGCCGGGGCGTCGTGCGCCACGTGCCCCTCGCGGGCGAGCTGCTGGAGCACCCGGACGACGACCGAGGGGCCGTCGATCTTGAAGTGCCGCCGCGTGGCCGGCCGCGTGTCCGAAAAGCCGAAGCCGTCGGCGCCGAGCGTCGCGTACGTGCCCGGGACCCACTGGCGGATCTGGTCGGGCACGAGGTGGTCGAAGTCGCTGACCGCGACGAACGGGCCCTCGGACCCGCGCAGCTTCGAGGTGACGTACGCCTCGTGCTGCTCCTCGCCGGGGTGCAGGAACGCCCGCTCGTCAGCCCGCAGGCCGTCGCGCCGCAGCTCGTTCCAGCTCGTGACCGACCACACCGCGGCGCGCACGCCCCAGTCGTTCGCGAGCAGCTCGCGCGCCTCGAGCGCCCACGGCACCGCGACACCCGACGCGAGGATCTGGGCGCGGGGCCCGTCGCCCTCGGCCTCGGCGACGCGGTGGATGCCGCGCAGGATGCCCTCGACGTCGACGCCCTCGGGCTCGGCCGGCTGCAGCATCGGCTCGTTGTACACCGTGAGGTAGTACAGGACGTCCCGGTCGCGACCCGAGTCGGGGCCGTACATGCGGTCGATGCCGTCGCGCACGATGTGCCGGATCTCGTACCCGTACGCCGGGTCGTAGTGCACGACGTGCGGCATGGTCGCCGCGATCACGGGCGAGTGCCCGTCGGCGTGCTGCAGGCCCTCGCCGGTCAGCGTCGTCCGTCCCGCGGTGGCCCCGATGAGGAAGCCGCGGGTCATCTGGTCGCCGGCGGCCCAGAACTGGTCGCCCGTGCGCTGGAACCCGAACATCGAGTAGTAGAAGTAGAACGGCACGAGCGGCTCGCCGTGCGTCGCGTACGAGGTGCCGACCGCCTGGAACGCCGCCGCCGAGCCCGCCTCGTTGATGCCGGTGTGCATGATCTGGCCGGCCTCGGACTCCTTGTAGGAGAGCATGAGGTCGCGGTCGACCGCGAGGTAGTGCTGGCCCTGCGTGTTGAAGATCTTGGCGCTCGGGAAGATCGCGTCGAGGCCGAACGTGCGGGCCTCGTCCGGGATGATCGGGACGATCCGGTGGCCGAACTCCTTGTCGCGGACGAGGTCCTTGAACAGGCGCACGAGCGCCATCGTCGTGGCGACCTCCTGCGTGCCGGAGCCCTTGGCGAGCCCCTCGTAGACCTTGTCGCCCGGGACCTGCACCGGGACGTGCTTCTCGCGGCGCTCCGGCACGTACCCGCCGAGCTGGCGGCGCCGGTCGAGCATGTACTGGATCGCCGGGTCGTCCGCGCCGGGGTGGAAGTACGGCGGCAGGTACGGGTCGGCGTCGATCTGCTCGTCCGTGATCGGGATGTGCAGCGAGTCGCGCAGCGCCTTGAGGTCGTCGCCCTTGAGCTTCTTCATCTGGTGCGTCGCGTTGCGTCCGGCGAAGCCCGAGCCCAGGCCGTAGCCCTTGATCGTGTGCGCGAGGATCACGGTCGGCTGCCCGGTGTGGGCGCGCGCCGCCGAGTAGGCCGCGTAGAGCTTGCGGTAGTCGTGCCCGCCGCGCTTGAGCGCCCAGATCTCGTCGTCCGTCATCTTCTCGACGAGCTGCTTGGTGCGCGGGTCACGGCCGAAGAAGTGCTCGCGCACGAACGCGCCGTCGTTGGCCTTGTACGTCTGGTAGTCGCCGTCCCGCGTCTCGTTCATGAGGTTGACGAGCGCGCGGTCCTTGTCGGCGTTGAGCAGGACGTCCCACTCGCGACCCCAGATGACCTTGATGACGTTCCAGCCGGCGCCGCGGAACTGCGCCTCGAGCTCCTGGATGATCTTGCCGTTGCCGCGGACCGGGCCGTCGAGGCGCTGCAGGTTGCAGTTGACGACGAACGTGAGGTTGTCGAGGCCCTGCTGCGCGGCGAGCTGCAGCATGCCGCGGCTCTCGGGCTCGTCCATCTCGCCGTCGCCGAGGAACGCCCACACGTCCTGCTGGCTGGTGTCCTTGATGCCGCGCAGGTGCAGGTAGCGGTTGGTCCACGCCTGGTAGATCGCCGACGCCGGGCCGAGGCCCATCGAGACCGTCGGGAACTCCCACAGCGTGGGCGCGAGCCGCGGGTGCGGGTAGGACGGCAGGCCGCCGCCGGGGTGCGAGAGCTCCTGGCGGAACCCGTCGAGCTGGTGCTCGGACAGGCGGCCCTCGAGGAACCCGCGCGCGTACACGCCGGGGGAGGCGTGGCCCTGGAAGTAGACCTGGTCGCCGCCGCCCTCGTGGTCCTTGCCGCGGAAGAAGTGGTTCAGGCCGACCTCGTAGAGCGTCGCGACGGACGCGTACGACGAGATGTGCCCGCCGACCGCGACGCCGGGACGCTGCGCGCGCGTGACCATGACGGCCGCGTTCCAGCGGATCCACGAGCGGTAGCGCCGCTCCATGACCTCGTCGCCGGGGAAGTACGGCTCCTCGTGCACGCCGATCGTGTTGACGTACGGCGTGTTCAGGGACGTCGGCACCGCGATGTTGCGCTCGCGTGCCCGCTTGAGCAGGCTCAGCAGCACGTAGCGTGCCCGCGGCCCGCCGCGGTCGTCGATCAGGCCGTCGAGCGACTCGACCCACTCACCGGTCTCCTCCGGGTCGAAGTCGGGTACCTGGCTCAGCAGGCCGTTGATGAGCGGCCCTCTTTCGTCGGTCGAAGCCACCAGCGCTCCTCGCCTCTCGTTCGCGGCGGCGCCTGGTCGGCCCCTGCGCGCACCTGGACCCGGTCCCGACGTCTCTGCGCGGCAGTGCGCGCCGTCGGGCGCGGGGTAGTTCACCCATTCTCCTGCTCCCGGGGCCGGAAAGTCACACCGGGGGCACCCGGGGGGACGTGACGCTCACGACACCGGCGCCACGCCGGTTCGCTCGGAGCCCTTGCCACGGCGTCCCCCGGTGCGGTGGGCTACGGTTTGCGGAATCGAAAGGTCGCCACCTCTGGGCGGTCTCGACGGAAGGGAACGGTCAGCACGTGGCAAGCACCGCGGGCGACGCGGCCACGCAGGCAGCGGTTCGTCTGGGCTTCACCTCCGGTCAGGTGATCCAGGAGTTCGGGTACGACGACGACGTCGACGACGACCTGCGCGCAGCGATCGAGGCCGCCACCGGCACCGAGCTCGTCGACGAGGACTACGACGACGTCACGGACGCCGTGGTGATCTGGTGGCGCGAGGAGGACGGCGACCTCACCGACTCCCTCGTGGACGCGCAGACCGTGCTGGACGACGGGGGCTCGATCTGGGTGTTCACGCCCAAGCCCGGCCGCTCCGGTCACGTCGACCACGGTGACATCGAGGAGGCCGCGACCACCGCGGGGCTCCACGCGACGAGCACCTTCGCGATCGCCTCCGACTGGTCCGCGACGCGGCTCGGGACGCGCGGCCGCGGCAAGTGAGCCCGTCGGGGCCCGACGCGCTCGTCGGCGTCGGTGACCCGGCACCGGACTTCACGCTCGACGACACGCACGGGACCCCGGTGCGCCTCGGCGCGCTGCGGGGGGCACCCGTGCTCGTCGTGTTCGTGCCGTTCGCCTTCTCGGGGCGCTGCACGCAGGAGCTCGGCGAGCTCCGTGACGGCCTGACGGAGCTCGAGGCCGGCGGCGCGCGGCTCCTCGTGGTCTCGTGCGACGCGACGTTCTCGCTGCGCGCGTGGGCGGAGCAGGAGGGGTACGCGTTCGCGCTCCTCTCGGACTTCTGGCCGCACGGCCAGGTGGCCCGTGCCTACGGCGTGTTCGACGAGGCGCACGGGCTCGCGCTGCGCGGGAGCTTCCTGGTCGACGCCGGTGGCGTGGTCCGCTGGTGCGTGCGCAACTCGCGCGGCGTCGTGCGGGACGTCGCGGAGTACCGGGCGGCGCTCGCGGCGCTCCCCGTCGCCCCCGCCTGAGGGTGTCCGGCGGGTAGGCTGTGCCCCCGTCGCAAGGGGCCTGTAGCTCAGCTGGTCAGAGCGCCGCGCTTACACCGCGGAGGTCGCCGGTTCGAAACCGGCCGGGCCCACCCCTCGTCCCGACGCGCGGCGGCCCGCGTGGGCTCGCCGGGGATCGCGCAGCAGCGGCGTGCCGGGGCCGGCGGTCGAGCCGGCGCGCAGATGCCGCCTGCTAGCGTCGCGCGGTGCACCTCGCGGCCCTGACCGTCCACCCCGTGAAGTCGTTGCGCGGCGAGCCCGTCACGTCGGCCGACGTCGACCGTGCGGGGCTGCGCGGCGACCGCCGGTGGATGCTCGTCGACCCCGGGGGCGCTGCGGTCACCGCACGGCGCCACCCCGAGCTGCTCGGCGTGAGCGCGCGCACGTCCCCCGGGGGCGGGGTCGTGCTGAGCCACCCGCAGCACGGCGACCTTCCCGTCGAGCCGCCCGTCGGCGGGCGTGCGGTGGCCGTGGGCCTCTCGCGCGTCGGCCGTGCACTGGCGGCTGGGCCCGAGGCCGACGCGTGGTTGCGCGCCGCGCTCGGGCTCGACGTCCGGCTCGTGTGGCAGGACGACCCGGCGCGGCGTCCGGTCGACCCCGCCCACGGCGGGCGACCGGGCGACGTCCTGAGCCTCGCGGACGACGGCCCGGTGCTGGTGACGGTCGTGGCGTCGCTGCGCCGGCTCGACGCGTGGGTCGCCGCAGCGCCGGCCCGCACCGCCCCCGGGTCACCCGCGCTCGCGGCGCCCGGGACCGGCGAGGAGCGGGGCGCCGCCGGGAGCGCCGGCCGCCGCGCCTCGCTGGCGATGGAGCGCTTCCGGCCCAACCTCGTGGTCGACGGCGACGTCGAGCCGTTCGCGGAGGACGCCTGGCCCGGCATCCGGGTGGGCGACGTCGAGCTCCGGTTCGCCGAGCACTGCGACCGGTGCGTCATGACGACGGTCGACCCGACGACCCTCGCGCGCGGGCAGGAGCCGCTGCGCACGCTCGCGAAGCACCGGCGCTGGGACGGGAAGGTCTGGTTCGGCGTGCGGATGGTGCCCGTGACCACGGGCCGCGTCACGGTCGGCGACCCCGTCGAGGTGCTCGGCGGGCGGCGTCCCGGCGGGTAGCGTTCCGTCCGTGACCCGCGACGACGCCCTGCCCCTCGCCGAGGTCGTGCGGCTCCTCGAGCGCCGCTACCCGCCCGCGACGGCCGAGTCGTGGGACGCCGTCGGGCTCGTCACGGGCGACCCCGGCCAGCCCGTGCGCAGGGTGCTGCTCGCCGTCGACCCGGTCGCCGCGGTCGTCGACGAGGCCGTCGCCTGGGGTGCGGACCTCGTGCTCGTGCACCACCCTCTGCTGCTGCGCCCGGTGACCTCGGTCGCCGCGACGACGTTCAAGGGCGCGCTGGTGCACCGGCTCGTCCGCTCCGGCGTCGCGCTGCACGTCGCCCACACCAACGCCGACGCGGCGCACGGCGGGGTCGCCGAGGCGCTGGCCGACGCCGTCGGGCTCGTCGACCAGGTGCCCCTCGTCGCCCAGCCGGTCGAGGCGCTCGACAAGCACGTCGTGTTCGTGCCCGTCGCGGACGCGGAGCGGCTCGTCGACGCCCTCGCCGCCGCCGGCGCGGGGGCGGTCGGGGAGTACAGCCGCTGCGCGTGGCGGACGACGGGGGAGGGCACGTTCACGCCGTCCGACCGCGCCGACCCCGCGGTCGGCCGCCGGGGCGAGGCCACGACCGTCGTCGAGGCGCGTGTCGAGATGGTCGCGCCCCGCCGGCTGCGCCGCGCCGTGACCGCGGCGATGCGCGCCGCGCACCCGTACGAGGAGGTCGCGTTCGACGTGCTCGAGCTGGCGCGCGAGGACGGCGCGACGGGGCTCGGACGCGTCGGGCGCCTGCCCGGGCCGACGACGCTGCGGGGCTTCGCGGAGCGCGTCGCGCAGGCGCTGCCGGCGACCGCCCAGGGCGTGCGGCTCGCGGGCGACCCTGACGGGGTCGTCGAGCGCGTGGCGGTGCTCGGGGGCTCGGGCGACTCGCTGTTCGACGCGGTGCGGGCCGCCGGTGTGGACGCCTACCTCACCGCGGACCTGCGGCACCACCCGGCGTCCGAGCTGCGCGAGCGCGCCGAGTTCGAGGCCGCACCGGGCGCGCCCGCGACCCCGTACCTCGTGGACGTCGCCCACTTCGCCTCCGAGTGGCCGTGGCTCGAGCGCGCCGCCGCCGACCTGCGCGCGGACGCCCGTGCCGCCGGCGCTACGGTGGAGACCAGGGTCAGCACGCTGCGCACCGATCCGTGGTCCGGCCGGGTCCCGAGCCCGGACCGCCCCCCGTCGTCGGAAGGAACCGCCCCGTGACCACCGCACCCCCCGAGGACCAGCGCAGGCTCCTCGACCTGCAGCAGCTCGACACCCGGCTCGACCAGATCGCGCACCGCAAGCGCACCCACCCCGTGCTGGCCCGGCTCGCGGAGGTCGACAGCCGGCTCGCGGACCTCGACACCGCGCTCGTCGCGTCCCGCACCGCCGCGAACGACCTGCGCCGCGAGGTCACGAAGGCCGAGACCGACGTCGAGCAGGTCCGCACGCGCGCCGCCCGCGACCAGGCGCGGCTCGACTCCGGGGCCGGGAGCCCCAAGGACCTCCAGGCGCTGCAGAGCGAGCTCGCGTCGCTCGCGCGCCGGCAGGACGAGCTCGAGGAGGTCGAGCTCGAGGTCATGGAGCGGCTCGAGGCGCACGAGTCGGCCCTCGCCGGGCTGACGTCCGCGCACGCCGAGGTCGTGGCGCAAGAGGCCGAGCTGGTCGCCGAGCGGGACGCCGCGTTCGCGGAGCTCGACGCCGAGGCCGAGAGGGTCGCGGCGCAGCGCACCGAGCTCGCCTCGCCGCTCGACGGCAAGCTCCTCGCGCTCTACGAGCGGCTGCGCGGCCGGCTCGGCGGGGTGGCCGTCGCGGCCCTGCGGCGCGGGCGGTCCGAGGGCAGCGGGTTGCAGGTGCCCGGCACCGAGCTCGCGCGCATCAAGGCGCTCCCGCCCGAGGAGATCGTGTACTGCGAGGACTCCGGGCGCATCCTCGTGCGCGGTGAGGACGCCTTCTGATGACGTCGGCGGGCGGCGCCGCGGGCTCGCCGCGCCGGCTCGTCGTCGAGGCGGACGGCGGCTCGCGCGGCAACCCGGGGCCCGCCGGCTACGGGGCCCTCGTCCGTGACGCGGCCACCGGGCAGGTGCTCGCGGACCGCGCCGACCACCTCGGGGTCACGACCAACAACGTCGCCGAGTACTCCGGGCTCGTCGCCGGGCTCGAGGCCGCCGCGCAGATCGACCCCGCGGCGTTCGTCGAGGTCCGGATGGACTCCCGGCTCGTCGTCGAGCAGATGTCGGGACGCTGGCAGATCAAGCACGAGGACATGCGCCGCCTGGCCCGGCGCGCCGCCGAGGTCCTACCGCGCGCGCAGGTGACCTACACGTGGGTCCCGCGCGCCGAGAACTCGGCGGCCGACGCGCTCGCGAACGAGGCGATGGACACGCGCGGCCCGGTCTCGCGGAACCCCGGACCGACGACCGGTGCGCCGTCGCCGGGCCTGCCGCCCGCACCGGCGCCCGGCGGCGACGGCACGCCCGCGCGGGGACCGCGCCCGTCCGGCGCGGCGGTCCGGTTCGACGACGCCCAGCCCGTCACGGTCGTGCTCGTACGCCACGGGGAGACGACCATGACGGTCTCTCGGGGCTACTCGGGCTCCTCGGAACCGGGGCCGTCCCTGAACGACCACGGGCGGCAGCAGGCCGCGGCCGCGGCGGAGCTGGTCCGGCGCGTGGGCCGCGACCTGTGGGGCGACATCCCGTACCCGACCGAGCTGCTCGCGTCCCCGATGGTGCGCACGCAGGAGACGGCCGCCGTCGTGGCGCGGCGGCTCGGTCTGCCCGTGCGCACCGAGCCGGCGTTCCAGGAGGCGGACTTCGGCGCCTGGCAGGGGCTGACCGCCGAGGGGATCGAGGAGCGCTGGCCCGGGATGCTCGTGCCGTGGCACACGCGGGCCGACGTCCGCCCGCCCGGTGGCGAGTCGATCGAGGACGTCGGCCGCCGCATCCAGGGCGGTCTGGACGCGCTGCTCGCCGGCGGCGTCGACCGGACCGTCGTCGTCGTCAGCCACGCGGTCGCGATCCGCGCAGCGCTCGGGCTCACGATGCGCGCGCAGCCGTCGGCGTGGAGCCAGCTCCGCGTGGCGCCGGCGTCGGTGAGCATCGTGCGGCTGTTCGAGGACGGGCGGACCGAGGTCGCGGTCGCCGGAGCACCGAGCGAGGGCTGGGCGCCCGCGCGCTGACGCCGTGGTGCCGCCCCGACCTCGGTGGTGGCGGGCGTCGGCCCGGACGGCGTCGCGCCGCCGGCCCCGGCCTGCGGTCAGCGCACGACGAGCGAGAGCACCCGGGCGCCGGTGCGTGGGCGTGCACCGAGCTCCACGTCGAGCAGCGTGCCGTCGGCCAGGAGCTCCGCGGCCGCCGCGGCGAGCTGCTCAGCGTCGCGGGGCTCCCGCCCGGGCCGCACGAGCAGGTGCCGCGTGAGCACGCCGCGCGTGTGCTTCGCGTTGTGCGACACCACGGACCGCACGCCGTCGAGCTCGCGCAGGACGCGCACCTGGACCCAGTCGGCGTCGGCGGGCGCGCGCCACGCGGCGAGGTAGGCCGCGGAGCGGCAGTCCACCACGAGCCGACCCCGGGTGGCGGCGTCGAGCTCGGCGGCGAGCGGGTCGCGCCACGCCGCCGCGAGGGGTCCGACGCCCGGCAGGTCGGTGCCCATCGAGAGCCGGTAGGCGGGGATGCGGTCGGCCGGGGAGACCAGGCCCCACAGCGCGGAGACGGTCCGGACGGCCCGCGCCGAGCGCTCGCGTGCCCGGCGGGGCAGGTCGTCGAGCCCGGCGGCCGCGTAGAGGACGCCGGTGTAGACGCGGGATGCCCGCGCCGTCGGCGCCTCGCGCAGCGTCACGTTGCGGGCCACCTCGCCGGCGAGCGACGCCCCCGCGCCCAGCACGGCGGTCGCGTCGGGTCGCGCGCTCACCCCGACGAGCGCGCCGAGCACCGTGCGGCGCACCGGCCCGAGCTCGGGGGAGGACAGGGCGTCGAGGTCGAGGGCCGGGCCGCGCGCCGGCGCGGTCTTGCCTTCGGAGGGCGGCAGGAGCACGAGCACCCGAAGACTCTAGGCTGCGCGTACCGCGGGCGACGACGTGCTGCGGCCGCGACCCGGAGGTGGGCATGGCTCAGGTCAAGATCTACGGGCGTCGCGACGTCTGGGCGCCCCGGCGGCGCGAGGTGTCCGACGCGGTGCACGCCGCGCTCGTCGGCGCGTGGCAGCTGCCCGAGGACAAGCGGTTCCACCGGTTCCTGCTGCTCGACGCCGAGGACCTCGTCGCACCCCGCTCGCCCGCCTACCTCGTCGTCGAGATCGTGTGCTTCACCGGGCGGAGCGCCACCGCCCGGCGCGCGCTGATCGCCGCCTTCTTCGACGACGTCGTGCCCGCGCTCGGGCTCGCGGCCGAGGACCTCGAGCTCGTGATCCTCGAGAGCCCGCCCGCGAGCTGGGGCATCCGCGGGGTCGCGGGCGACGAGCTCACGCTCGGGTACCGCGTCGACGTGTGACGCGAGCCAGGCTCGGCGGGGCTGTGCGGTCGCGGCGGGCGGCGCCCGCACAGCCCCGGCCACCCGCGGTCCCGCGACGGCGCGCGGCGCACTACGCTGGGTCCCGGATGAGCTGGCCAGACGGCCGCGTCGGGCCTCCGGGCCCGCCGAGGAACGTCCGGGCTCCACAGGGCAGGGTGGTGGGTAACACCCACCCGGGGCGACCCGCGGGACAGTGCCACAGAGAGAAGACCGCCACGCCCGCCCTCCGGGGCAGGCGGGGTAAGGGTGAAAGGGTGGTGTAAGAGACCACCAGCGTGCCGGGTGACCGGTGCGGCTAGGTAAACCCCACCCGGAGCAAGGCCAGACAGGGAGCGTCCGAGGGCTGCCCGCCCGAGCTCCCGGGTAGGCCGCTGGAGGCGTGCGGCAACGTACGTCGTAGATGGATGGCCGTCACCCGCGCGGGGGCAACCGCGCGCGGGCACAGAACCCGGCGTACCGGCCAGCTCATCCGCTCCGGTCGCGTCAGCGGCGACCCCGCCGGGTCGCCGACCGCGACGTCCTCCTCAGCCGCCCCGGCGACGCAGCCGCTCGACGTGCCGCTCGTGCTCCTGCGCGAGCCACGGTGTCGCGAGCCGGGCGTCGGCGGGAGTCCGCCCGTGCACGAGCGCGTCGAGGTAGGCCCGGTCCGCGGCGAGCCGGCGCGCGAGCTCGGCGCGGTCCCCGACGTGGCCGTGGCCCGGGACGAGCACCCGGACACCGTCGGCGGCGTCGTCCAGCAGGTCGAGCGCCGCGACGTAGTCGCCGACGGGGTCGTCGGCGTCGACGTCGAGCAGCGGGATCTCGAGGTCGGAGAGCATGTCGCCCGCGAGCAGCACGCCGGCCTCGGGCAGCACGAGCGCGGCGTGACCGGGGCAGTGGGCGCGGTGGGGGAGCACCCGGACCTCCGGGCCGTCCCACGGCACGCTGGTCCGTTCCGTGTCGAGCGCCGTCAGGAGCCCGAACACGTCGGGGTCGTGGCCCGGAGCGGCGTCGTCGGCCTTCGCGAGGTCCGCGGCCCGGGTGCGCCGCAGCGCGTCGACGGCCGTCCGCGTGGCCCAGCGCGGGGCGCCCGGCCAGCGCGGCGACCACAGCACGTGGTCCCAGTGCGGGTGCGTCGAGAAGCCCGCGACCACGCGCCGCCCGGAGGCCTCGAGCGCGTCCGCGAGCGCGTCGACCTCCGCTGGGGTGATCGCGGGGTCGACGACGAGGCAGGTGCCGTCGGCTCCGTCGACGACGGTGCTGAGCGTCGTCCAGATCTCCGCGGTGACGGTGTGCACGCCCGGCGCGACCCGTGCGAGCCGCGCCGGGGGAGCCACCGGCGTCGTCAGTGCTGCGCCTGCGCCGCGAGCGCCGCCGCGCCGACGATGCCTGCGGCGTTCCGCAGCTCGGCGGGCACGATGCGCGTGCGCAGGTCGAGGAGCGGCAGGAACTTCGCGTGGTTCTTGCTGACACCGCCGCCCACGACGATGAGGTCGGGCCAGAACAGGTCCTCGACGACCCGGAAGTAGCGCTGCAGCCGCGCCGACCACTGCGCGTAGTCGAGGTCCTCGCGCTCGCGGGCACTGTCGGCCGCACGCGACTCGGCGTCGTGCCCGTCGATCTCGAGGTGCCCGAGCTCGGTGTTCGGCACGAGGTGCCCGTCGACGATGAGCGCGGAGCCGATGCCCGTGCCGAGCGTCACGACGAGCACGACGCCCTTCTGGCCGTGCGCGGCGCCGTACACGGTCTCGGCGTACCCCGCGGCGTCGGCGTCGTTGACCGCGACGACGCGGCGGCCGGTCGCCTGCGCGACGACCTCCTCGACGTTCGTGCCGATCCACGACTTGTCGACGTTCGCGGCGGACTGCGCGACCCCGTGCAGGATCACCGCCGGGAACGTCACGCCCACGGGCAGCTCCGGCGGCAGCTGGAACGCGTCGACGACCTCGGCGACGGTGCGGGCGACGGCGTCCGGGGTCGCGGGCTGCGGGGTCGGGATGCGGACGCGGTCGGCGCTGAACTCGCCGGTGCCGAGGTCGACGGGCGCGCCCTTGATGCCGCTGCCGCCGATGTCGATGCCGAACGCCGTGCCGGCCACGCCGGAGGCGCCCTTGCCGTGCTTCTTGTCCTGGTCCTTCTCGTGGTGCTTGCTCATGGCAGCGTCAGGATCTCCGTCCCGGTCTCGGTGACGAGCAGGGTGTGCTCGAACTGGGCACTGCGTCGGCCGTCGGCGGTGACGACGGTCCAGCCGTCGTCCCACAGGACCCAGTCGGGGGTGCCGAGGTTGAGCATGGGCTCGATCGTGAACACCATGCCGGGCTCGATCACGGTCGCGTACGCGGGCGCGGCGTCGTAGTGCGGCACGACGAGGCCGGTGTGGAACGCCTCGCCGACCCCGTGGCCGGTGTAGTCGCGCACCACGCCGTACCCGAACCGCTGCGCGTACTTCTCGATGACGCGCCCGACGACGTTGATCTCGCGGCCGGGCACGACCGCCTTGATGGCCCGGGCGAGCGCCTCGCGGGTCCGCTCGACGAGCAGCGCGGACTCCTCGTCGAGCTCGCCGACGCCGAACGTCGCGTTGTTGTCGCCGTGCACCCCGTCGGCGTAGGCCGTGATGTCGACGTTCACGAGGTCGCCCTCGACGAGCACGGTCGAGTCGGGGATCCCGTGGCAGATCACCTCGTTGACCGACGTGCACAGCGACTTCGGGAAGCCGCGGTACCCGAGCGTCGACGGGTAGGCGTGGTGGTCCAGCAGGAACTCGTGCCCCACGCGGTCGAGCTCGTCGGTCGTCACCCCGGGCACGACGTGCCGCCCGACCTCCTCGAGCGCCTGCGCGGCGATCCTCGCGGCGACGCGGATGCGCTCGACCGTCCCGGGGTCGACCACGTCGCTGCCGGTGTGCGGCGCGGGGCCAGGGCGGCCGACGTACTCGGGCCGCGCGATCGAACGGGGCACGTCGCGGCGTGGGCTCACGGTGCCGGGGACCAGCGCCGGTCTCGACGCGTGCAGGGTCGACATGAGTGGCAGTCTACGGAGAGGTGCCGCGGAACGGCGGCTGAGCAGCAGGAAGGCGCCTCCGAGGCGCCCCGAGACCGGCGGAGGAACCATGTCCGGGACGGACCGCGAGTTCTACTACAACACCGAGACCGGCCAGGTCGAGGAGGGCAAGGTCTCCGACTGGACCGGTCGGATGGGCCCGTACCCGTCGCGCGAGGCCGCCGAGCACGCGCTGGACCAGGCGAAGGCCCGGACGCGCGCCTGGGACGAGGAGGACGAGCGCCGCCGGTGAGGCGCGGCCCCGTGCGGTTCGTGGGCGTCGGGGCCGGCTGACGGCGTCCGCGTCAGCGCGGTCGCAGGTGGGCCACGACGGGACGGTGGTCGCTGCCCCCGACGGCAGGGAGGACGTCGAAGCCGACGACGTCCCAGACCTCCGGGTCGACCAGCACGTGGTCGATCGGCGTCGACAGCCAGCTCGGCATCCCGGCGGGCCACGTGCCCAGCGCGGCGGCGCCGGCGGTCTCCGCGGCGTCGACGCACGAGCCGAGGTCACGCAGGCCGGGGTGGTCGAGCGTCGCGTTGAGGTCGCCCGCGACGACGAGCCCGGGCGTACCGTCGCACGTCTGCGCGACGAGGCTCGTCTCGCGGCGCCAGTCGTCCATCGCGGCCAGCGAGAACGGTGCCGTCGGGTGCGCGGCGACGAGCAGCGGGGAGCGTCCGGCCGTCCCGGCGCGAGCCCCCCGGGCCGGGGCGGCGTCGCCCGCGACCGGGTCGGCGCGGAAACCGCCCAGCACCGTCGGCAGGTCGGCCGTGACCTCGTACCGCCCGAGGTCGGTCGCGACGAGCAGCGCCGTCGAGGCGACCGGGGCGCCACCCCCCGTGCTCCGCCCGAAGACCCACACCGGCCGGCCCGCGTCCTCGAGCAGCGCCGCCGTGGCCCGGGCGGTGGCGGGCAGGGTCTCCGGGAGCACGACCACGTCCGCGCCGTGCTCGAGCACGAGCGGCGCCAGGTCCTGGGACGTGACCACGCCGAGGGTGTTGAACGAGAGCACCACGACGTCCCCGTCCTCGCGCGCCGCGGTGACGTCCCCGTCCCAGCCCCGGGCGCCCAGGACGGCGACCTGCGCCACCGCCCCGGCCAGCAGCACCGCGGCCGAGACCGCCCCGACGCGCGAGCGCCGCACCCGCGGCACGGTCAGCGCCACCACACCCAGCGCGAGCATGCCGAGCGCGACGGGCATCCGGAACGCGACGAGGTGCGCGCCGACGACTCGACCCGCCGCGTCGGAGGCCCCGGGGGCCACGAGGACCACGACGAGGAGGGCGAGCACGACGGGCACCGCCCGGGCGGCGAGCCGTCGGCCCCGGTGCGCGTCCGAGCCCGGGTGCCGGGCCGGCTCCGCGGATGCCCGCCCGGCCGGCGTGGTGCTCAGCTCTCGAACGAGTGCGCCGCGTCGGGGAACCCGCCCGAGCGCACGTCGTCGGCGTAGGCGCGGGCGGCCTCCCCGAGGAGCCGGCCGACCTGCGCGTACTGCTTCGCGAACCGCGGCGACCAGTCGCCCATGCCCGCCATGTCGAGCCACACGAGCACCTGGCCGTCGCACTGCGGGCCGGCGCCGATGCCGATCGTGGGGATCTCGAGGATCTCGGTCACGCGCGCCGCGACGTACGACGGCACCATCTCGAGGACCACCGCGACCGCGCCGGCCTCCTGGAGGGCGAGCGCGTCCTCGCTCAGCGTCGCGGCTGCCGTGTCGCCACGACCCTGGACGCGTTTGCCGCCGAGGATGTTCTCCGACTGCGGGGTGAAGCCGAGGTGCCCGACGACGGGGATCCCCGCGTCGGTCAGCGCCCGGACCTGCGCGGCGCACCGCTTGCCGCCCTCGAGCTTCACGGCGTGCGCGTTCGCCTCCTTGAAGAACCGCACACCCGTCTCGAGCGCCTGCTGCGGGCCCGCCTCGTACGACCCGAACGGCAGGTCGGCGACGACGAGCGAGCGGCGCACCGAGCGCGTGACCGCGCGCACCGCGGGGATGAGCTCGTCGACGGTGACCGGGATGGTCGTCTCGTGGCCGAGCATCGTGTTGCCGATCGAGTCGCCCACGAGCAGCAGGTCGATGCCGGCCTCGTCGAAGATGCGCGCCGTCGGGGCGTCGTAGGCGGTGAGCATCGTGAGCTTGTGCCCGCGCTCCTTCGCCTCGCGGAGGTGGTGCACGCGCACGCGCTTGGGGGTCTCGCTCATCGCCGCTGCTCCTGGTGGTCCGGGGTGGGTCGGGCGCACGCCGGCGTGCGCCCCGGGGTCGTGGGGGTCGTGGCGCCCGTCAGGGCTCGCACCACCGCGTCGTGATGGGCAGGCGCCGGTCCCGGCCGAACGCGAGCGCTGTGACCTTGGGCCCGAGCGGGTACTGCCGCCGCTTCCACTCGGCCCGGTCGACGAGCTGCAGCACCTTGTCCACGACCTCGGGGTCGAACCCGCGGGCGAGCAGCTCGGCGCGGCCCTCGGCGTGCTCGACGTACGCGTCGAGCACCTCGTCGAGCAGGTCGTACGGCGGCAGGGAGTCCTGGTCGACCTGACCGGGTCGCAGCTCGGCCGACGGGGGTTTGGTGATCGAGCTCTCCGGGATCGGCGGGATCGCCCCGGCGTCGATCGCCGCGTCGTTGCGCCACCGGGCGAGCGCCCAGACGCGCGACTTGTCGACGTCCTTGAGCGGCGCGTAGCCGCCGACGGCGTCGCCGTAGATCGTCGAGTAGCCGACCGCGAGCTCGGACTTGTTGCCCGTCGCGAGCACGAGGTGACCTTCCGCGTTGGACAGGCCCATGAGGATCACACCGCGCACGCGCGCCTGCAGGTTCTCCGCCGCGACGCCCTCGAGGTGCATCTCGCCCTCGAACGCGTCGACCATCGGGCCGATCGGCTGCACGCGGTAGTCGGCGCCGATGCGCTCCGCGAGGTCGGCGGCGTCGTCCTTCGAGTGCTCCGACGAGTGCCGCGACGGCATCGAGACGCCGACGACGTTCTCGCCGCCCACCGCGTCCGCGCTGAGGGCGGCGACGAGCGCGGAGTCGATGCCGCCGGACAGCCCCAGCACGACCGACCGGAAGCCGTTCTTGCGCACGTAGCCCACGAGGCCGGCGACGAGCGCCTCGTAGATCTCCTGGTCCGGGTGCAGCGGCGGGGCGATCTCGCCGGTCGCGGGCTCCTCGTCGTCCTCGACGAGGTCCCAGACCAGCAGGTGCTCGTGGAACTGGGGCGCCCGCGCGAGGAGCCGCCCGTCGGCGCCGACGACGAACGACCCGCCGTCGAACACGAGGTCGTCCTGGCCGCCGACCATGTTGCAGTACGCGACCGGCGCCTGGACCTCGCGGGCGCGGCGCGCGGCGAGCTCGGTGCGCACATGCCCCTTGCCCTCCTCGAACGGCGAGCCGTTGAGGACGACGAGCAGCGACACCTCGTTCTCGTCCATCTGCGAGACGGGACCGCCGTCCTGCCAGATGTCCTCGCAGATCACGACGCCGACGCGCCGCCCGCGCACGTCGAGCACGCAGACGCCGTCGCCGGGAGCGAAGATCCGGAACTCGTCGAACACGCCGTAGTTCGGCAGGTGGTGCTTGTCGTAGCGCGTCTGCACCGCACCGTGCTGGAGGAGCACCGCCTGGTTGGTCGGGCGCGCCGGGGCGCCGTCGTGCTCGCGCGACGTCGTCTCGCCGACGGAGCCGACGAGCACGGCGAGGTTCCCCACGCCCGCGGCGTCGAGCTCCTTCGCCACGCGGTGCAGCGCGGCCTCCGCCCCGCGGCGGAACGACGCCCGCAGCGCGAGGTCCTCGATCGGGTAGCCGGTGATCGTCATCTCGGGGAAGACCACGAGGTCGGCACCCGCGTCCGCGGCCTCGCGGGACCGGTCGAGCACCGCACGGCTGTTCGCGTCGAGGTCGCCGACGCAGGTGTCGATCTGGGCCAGGGCGATGCGCAGGTGGGCCATGCGCCGAGCCTAGAGGGTGGCGCGGTACCGCACGCCGCGGGTCGGGCGGGCCCGGAAACGGGGTGCGATCGGGTGCACCCGGCGCGGTCCGGCGCCGGGACGGCCCGTCCATCAGGCAGGATGTACCGCATGGACAGGCAGCAGGAGTTCGTGCTCCGCACGGTCGAGGAACGGGACATCCGCTTCATCCGGCTCTGGTTCACCGACGTGCTCGGGATCCTCAAGTCGGTCGCGATCGCGCCGGCCGAGCTCGAGGCGGCCTTCGCGGAGGGCATCGGCTTCGACGGGAGCTCGATCCAGGGGCTCACGCGCGTGTACGAGGCCGACATGATCGCCAAGCCGGACCCGAGCACGTTCCAGGTGCTCCCGTGGCGCGGCGAGCGGCACGGCACCGCGCGCATGTTCTGCGACATCCTCACGCCCGACGGCGAGCCCTCGCTCGCGGACTCGCGCAACGTCCTCAAGCGCGCGCTCGCGAAGGGCAGCGCGCAGGGGTTCACCTTCTACACGCACCCCGAGGTCGAGTTCTACCTCTTCGAGGCGCCGGCCGACCCGCTGGTCCCGCTCGTGCCGGTCGACTCGGGCGGCTACTTCGACCACGTCCCGCGCGGCACCGCGCACGACTTCCGGCGCGCGGCGATCACGATGCTCGAGTCGATGGGCATCTCGGTCGAGTTCTCCCACCACGAGGCCGGCCCGGGCCAGAACGAGATCGACCTGCGCTACGCCGACGCGCTCACGACCGCCGACAACATCATGACGTTCCGCACGGTCGTCAAGGAGGTCGCGCTCGAGCAGGGCGTCTTCGCCTCGTTCATGCCGAAGCCGCTCGCCGACCAGCCCGGGTCCGGCATGCACACCCACCTGTCGCTGTTCGAGGGCGACCGCAACGCGTTCCACGAGCCCGGCGCGCATCTCGAGCTCTCGAAGGTCGCCCGCAGCTTCATCGCGGGTCTGCTGCGCCACGCCGCCGAGATCACCGCGGTGACGAACCAGTTCGTCAACTCGTACAAGCGGCTCTGGGGCGGCTCCGAGGCCCCGAGCTTCATCTGCTGGGGCCACAACAACCGCTCGGCGCTCGTGCGCGTGCCGATGTACAAGCCCGGCAAGGGCAACTCGAGCCGCATCGAGTACCGCGCGGTCGACGCGGCGACGAACCCGTACCTGGCGTTCGCGGTCATGCTCGCGGCCGGCCTCAAGGGCATCGAGGAGGGTTACGAGCTCCCCGAGGGCGCCGAGGACGACGTCTGGGAGCTCACCGACGCGGAGCGCCGCGCGCTCGGCATCGAGCCGCTGCCGACGTCGCTCGTCGACGCGATCGGCGTCATGGAGAAGTCGGAGCTCGTCGCCGAGACGCTCGGGGAGCACGTCTTCGACTACGTGCTGCGCAACAAGCGGCGCGAGTGGGAGGAGTACCGCTCGCAGGTCACGCCCTACGAGCTGCAGCGGTTCCTGCCGGTCCTCTGACGCGCTCGTGGACGGCGCCCGCGCCTGGGTCGCCGCGCTCCCGGGGCCGTGCGTCCCGGACCGCGGCCCGGTGCGCCGTCACGCGTGCGCCGTGGGTAGCGTGACGGCGTGAGCACCCTCGGCGCCGGCGGGCGCGGCAGCACCTTGGCCGGACGGCTGACCCGCGCCGGGTTCGCCGACGCCGCGCGCGCGGAGCGGCTGCTCGCCGACGCCGCGCTCGCGGTCGTCGCGGACGAGCCCGAGGCGCTCCTGGGTCCGGTGTCGGAGGTCGCGGACCCCGACCACGCGCTGCTCGCGCTCGCCAAGATCGCGGGCGCCTGCGTCTCGTCGGCCGACCCCGCGCACGCCGGCGTGCTCCGCGCGCTCCTCGGGTCGCCGAGCGAGGGCCGGGACCGGCTGCTCGCCGTCGTCGGCTCCTCGGTGGCCCTCGGCGACACCCTCGCGGCGCACCCGGGCAACCTCGTGCTCCTGGCCGACGACTCCGCGGGGACCGGTGTCAGCGCCGCGGACGTGCGCTCCGAGCTGCTCGAGGCCGTCGGCGCCGACCCAGCCGCGGACGTCCCGGTGGCCGGTGTCGTCGGCTCGCCCGGCGTCGACGCGATGCGCCGCGCGTACCGTGCCCGGCTGCTCCGGATCGCGGCCACGGACCTGACGGCGACCGACCCGCTCAGCCGGCTCCCCGGGGTCGCGGCGGCGCTCGCGGACCTCGCGGCCGCCGCGCTCGAGGCGTCGCTGGCGATCGCCCGCGCCGACCTGGACGACCACGGGCTCGGCGTGCGCCTCGCGGTCATCGGGATGGGCAAGACCGGGGGCCGCGAGCTCAACTACGTGAGCGACGTCGACGTCATCTACGTCGCCGAGCCGGTCGACGGGGTCGACGAGGACGAGGCGCTCGCGGTGGGCGCGCGGCTCGCGACCGGGCTCGCGCGTGCGTGCTCGACCGCGTCGGCCGAGCCGGCACTGTGGCCCGTCGACGCGGCGCTGAGGCCCGAGGGCAAGAACGGGCCGCTGGTCCGCACGGTCGCGAGCCACCGCGCGTACTACGAGCGCTGGGCCAAGACGTGGGAGTTCCAGGCGCTGCTCAAGGCCCGGCCCCTCGCGGGGGACGCCGCGCTGGGGCGCGAGTACGTCGAGCTCGTCAACCCGTTCGTGTGGTCGGCCGTGCAGCGGGAGAACTTCGTCGAGGACTCCCAGGCGATGCGGCGCCGGGTCGAGCACCACGTGCCCGCGGCCGAGGCGGACCGGCAGCTCAAGCTCGGCGTCGGCGGGCTCCGCGACGTCGAGTTCACCGTCCAGCTCCTCCAGCTCGTGCACGGGCGCGCCGACGAGACGATCCGCAGCCCCAACACGCTGACAGCGCTGGCGGCACTCGCCGCCGGCGGGTACGTCGGCCGCGAGCACGCCGCGCAGCTCGCGGTCTGCTACCGGCTCCTGCGCGCGCTCGAGCACCGCATCCAGCTGCACCGGCTCCAGCGGACGCACCTCATGCCGACCGCCGAGGCGGACCTGCGCCGGCTCGCGCGCTCGGTCGGGATGCGCGCCGAGGGCGCCGCGGGGCTCGACGAGCGGTGGCGCACCGTGCGGCGCGAGGTCCGGCGCCTGCACGAGGAGCTGTTCTACCGACCGCTCCTGCCCGCGACCGCCCAGCTCTCGACCGAGGAGGCCAGGCTCGCCCCCGAGGCGGCGCGTGCCCGGCTCGCCGCGATCGGCTACAAGGACCCCGCCGGCGCGCTGCGGCACATCGCCGCGCTGACCGAGGGCATCTCGCGGCGTGCCTCGATCCAGCGCCAGCTGCTGCCCGTGATGATCGGCTGGTTCGCCGACGGCGCGGACCCGGACACCGGGCTGCTCGCGTTCCGTCGCCTGTCCGACGAGCTCGGCACCACGCACTGGTACCTCAAGCTGCTGCGGGACTCCGGGACGGCGGCGCAGCGACTCGCGCGGGTGCTGTCGACGTCCCGTTACGTCGCCGACGCGCTGTCGCGCTCGCCCGAGTCGGTGACGTGGCTCGCGGGCGACGCCGAGCTCGAGCCCCGCACCCACGAGCGGCTGACCGCCGAGGCGGACGCGGTGCTGACCCGCGCGCACGAGCCGACCCCGGCGGCCACGGCGCTGCGGGCGCTGCGGCGGCGCGAGCTCGCCCGCACGGCCGCTGCCGACGTGCTGGGCGTGGTCATCAGCACGCGCGCCTCGCAGAGCCTCACGACGGCCGCGGACGTCGTGCTCGCGGGCGCGCTGCGCGTCGCGCGGGCCGAGGCCCGCCGGGAGCACGGCCTCGACGCGGACCCGACGCGGCTCCTCGTGGTCGCGATGGGCCGGCTCGGTGGGCGCGAGATGGGGTACTCGTCGGACGCGGACGTCCTCTTCGTGCACGACCCCGTCCCCGGCGCCGACCCCACGGGCGCGCAGCAGTTCGCCCTCACGGTCGCGACCCGCATCCGGCAGATGCTCGGCGAGGTCGGTCCGGAGCCGGCGCTCGAGGTCGACGCCGACCTGCGCCCCGAGGGCCGGAACGGACCGCTGACCCGCTCGTTCGACGCCTACGCGGAGTACTACGGCCGCTGGTCCTCGCCGTGGGAGAGCCAGGCGCTGCTGCGCGCGCGCCCGGTCGCGGGGGACGAGGAGCTCGGTCGCCGGTTCGTCGGGCTCGTCGCGCCGCTGCGCTACCCGGAGGGCGGGCTCGACGCCGCGACGGTCCGCGAGGTGCGGCGTGTCAAGGCGCGCGTGGAGGCCGAGCGGCTGCCGCGTGGGGTCGACCCGGCGCGGCACCTCAAGCTCGGCCGGGGTGGCATCTCCGACGTCGAGTGGACGGCCCAGCTGCTCCAGCTCCAGCACGCCCACCGCGTCCCCGGCCTGCGCACGACCGCGACCCTCGAGGCGCTCGACGCCGCGGCCGGCGCCGGCCTGCTCGACCCCGACGACTGCCGTGAGCTGACCGACGCGTGGGAGCTCGCGTCCCGCCTGCGTGACGCGCTCGTGCTGTGGAGCGGGCGCACCGGGGGGGCGCGCGCCGACGTGCTCCCGCACGACCGGCAGGCGCTCGCCGGGCTCGCGCGGGTCCTGGGCTTCCCCCCGGGCTCGGGCGGCGAGCTCGAGGAGGTCTACCTGCGCACGGCGCGCCGGGCCCGGGCGGTCGTCGAGCGGGTCTTCTACGCCTGAGCGTCCACGGTGCGGCTCTCGACCGGGCCGGCGCCCGGACCGTCGGTCGACGCGGCGGTCTCGTCCGCGGCGTCGTGGTGCTCGCCGTCGTGCGGGGACCGCGTGGCCTCGGGGTCCTTCGGCTCGAGCGTCTGGCCCGGCTCGGCGCGCAGGAGCTCGGAGTCCACGAGCTCGTGCCGGCGCACGTACGTCCCCGAGACCGCCTGGATCGTGGCGGCGACGGGCAGCGCGAGGAACGCCCCGAGCGCGCCGAACACCGCACCGAACGCGAGGACCGCGAGGAACGACATCGCCGGGTTGAGCTCGAGCGAGCGCGCGGACACCTTGGGAGCGAAGATCAGGTTCTCGACCTGCTGGTACGCGAGGACGAACACGAGGACCCCGGCGGCCGTCAGCGGGCTGACCGAGAACGCGACGGCGACGGGCAGGATGCCCCCGAGGTAGGTGCCGATCGTCGGGACAAACTGCGAGACGACCCCGGTGAACGCCGCGAGCGGCAGCGCGTACGGCACGTCGACGACCGTGAGGAAGACGAAGGTGAACGCGGTCGAGAGCGCCGCGAGGACGAGCCGCGAGTTGATGAAGTCGGCGACCTTGGCCTGCGACACCTCCCAGATGTTGAGCACCTCGTGCTGGCGCCGGGGGGCGAGCAGCCGGCAGATCGCGGCGCGGAACCGCGGCCCGGCGGCGACCATGTAGTAGACGACCAGGAGGACCGCGGACAGCACGAAGAAGAACCCGAGGATCGAGCCGCCGACGCCGAGGATCCCGAACGCCAGGTCGTCGCCCCAGTCGTTCGCGAGCCGCTCGAGCACCTCGGAGGTCTCCGGCAGCACGATCCCGAAGCTGTCGTCGAGCATCGCCGTCAGGTCGGCGTACAGGCGGGGCACGTCCTGCACGAGGTCCACGAGCTGCGCGACGAACAACCCGCCGAACAGGGCGAGCACGACGACGACCCCGATGATCGAGCCGATCATCACGAGCCCCGTCGCGAGCCCGCGCCGGACCCGGTGCCGCACGAGCCACTTCACGGCCGGCTCCATCGCGAGCGAGATGAACCACGAGATCACGATGATCGTCAGGACGGTGCCGAGCTTGCCCAGCGCGCGCCACGTGAGCACGCCCAGGAACACCGCGACGACGGCCATGACGAGTGCGCGCGGGAGCCACGCGGGGGGACGACGATCGGCGGCGGCGGCGGACGTGCGGGGCGGGAGGACGGGCACGGTCATGCGGGCTCCAACGACGGGGGGTGCGCCGAGGCCGGGGGGAGGCCGTGCGGGCGGGTGTCGGGGGGAAACCTAGTGGACGGTGCGGGGGATCGCCCGGCAGAGGAGCGCGCGGTGGCGCGAGCGGGCGACCCGCTCCGCAGCTCGGGGTGGGGCCGATTCACGGTCCCCTGGAGCGAGCAGCACGGCAATCGTTTTCGATAACGTTTTACACACGCTAGAGTGTCCGCCGTGGAGATCCAGCGCAGGCTCACCATCAGCGACGTCGCCCGGCAGGCCGGCGTCTCGGTGGCGACCGTCTCGAAGGTGATCAACGAGCGCTACGGCGTCTCGGCCGAGACCGCGAGCCGGGTCCAGGCGGTGATCGCCGAGCTCGGCTACGAGTCGAGCCTCGTCGCGCGCAGCCTGCGCAGCCACCAGAAGAACGTGATCGGCATCCTGGTCGCGGACTTCGAGCCGTTCAGCACCGAGCTCCTCAAGGGCGCGGCGCACGCGATCCGGGGGAGCGGCTACGAGATCGTCGCCTACTCCGCGAGCGGCGCGGCCGAGGAGCTCGTCGGCTGGGAGCGTCGGTACCTCTCGCGCCTCTCGGGGACGCTGATCGACGGTGCCGTCCTCGTGACCCCCACGGTCGTGGACGCGCGCTACGGCACCCCGGTCGTCGCGGTCGACCCGCACACCGGCCGCTCCGGCATGCCGACCGTCGACTCCGACAACCTCAAGGGCGCGATGCTCGCGACCGAGCACCTGCTGGGCCTCGGCCACCGGCGGATCGGGTTCCTCGGCGGTCGCCTCGACCTCGAGTCGGCCCGCCTGCGCGAGGAGGGCTACCGCCACGCGCTCGAGGCCGCGGGCGTCGAGGTCGACCCCGAGCTCGTCCGCGTCGGTGGCTACCGCCCCGAGTCGGCCGAGCAGCCCGCCCGCGAGCTGCTCGCGCTCGACGACCCGCCCACGGCGATCTTCGCGGCCAACGACCTCTCGGCCATCCGCACGATGCAGGTGGCGCAGGGCCTCGGGCTGCGCGTCCCGGAGGACCTCTCGGTGATCGGCTTCGACAACGTGCCCGAGTCGGCTCTCGCCGTCCCGCAGCTCACGACCGTGGCGCAGCCGATCCAGGAGATGGGCTACCAGGCGGTCCGCATGCTCATCGACCTGGTCGAGGGCCGCTCGCCCGCCCAGACGCACGTGTCGCTGCCGACCGAGCTCGTCGAGCGGCAGTCCTGCGCCCCGGCACCGTCGCGCGACGCCTGACGACCGCTCCGCGACGCACCAGCACGCGCCCTGCCCCGACAACGGCCGAGGGGCGCCCCTGGCAGCTGCCAGGAACGCCCCTCGCCCGCACTGATCGGGAGCAGCCGATCAGACGTCGTAGTAGAGCTCGAACTCGTGGGGGTGCGGCCGCAGCCGGATCGGGTCGACCTCGTGCGAGCGCTTGTAGTCGATCCACGTCGCGATCAGGTCCGGCGTGAACACGCCGCCCGCCGTGAGGAAGTCGTGGTCGGCCTCGAGGTTGTCGAGCACCTCGGAGAGCGAGCCCGGGACCTGCTGGATGAGCGCGTGCTCCTCGGGGGGCAGCTCGTAGAGGTCCTTGTCGACCGGCTCCGGCGGCTCGATGCGGTTCTGGATGCCGTCGAGGCCGGCCATGAGCATCGCCGCGAAGGCGAGGTACGGGTTGCTCGACGGGTCGGGCACGCGGAACTCGATGCGCTTGGCCTTCGGGTTGGAGCCCGTGACCGGGATGCGGATGCACGCGGAGCGGTTGCGCGCCGAGTAGACCAGGTTGACCGGCGCCTCGAAGCCCGGGACCAGGCGGTGGTAGGAGTTCACCGTCGGGTTCGTGAACGCGAGCAGCGAGGGCGCGTGCTTGAGCAGGCCACCGATGTACCAGCGCGCCATGTCGGAGAGCCCGCCGTAGCCCTTCTCGTCGAAGAACAGCGGCTTGCCGTCCTTCCAGAGCGACTGGTGCACGTGCATGCCCGAGCCGTTGTCGCCGAAGAGCGGCTTCGGCATGAAGGTCGCGGTCTTGCCGGCCTCGTGCGCGACGTTCTTCACGACGTACTTGAACAGCTGGACCTTGTCGGCCGACTTGCCGAGCTCGTCGAAGCGGTAGTTGATCTCCGCCTGGCCGGCGGTGCCGACCTCGTGGTGCGCGCGCTCCACGCCGAGACCCAGCGCGTCGAGCTGCAGCGAGATCTTGTCGCGCAGGTCGGCGAACATGTCCACCGGCGGGACGGGGAAGTAGCCGCCCTTGTAGGGCGTCTTGTGGCCCAGGTTGCCACCCTCCTCGACGCGGCCCGTGTTCCAGGCGGCCTCGATGGAGTCGATGTAGTAGTACGAGGCGTTCTGCTTCGTCTCGAAGCGCACGTCGTCGAAGATGTAGAACTCGGCCTCGGGGGCGAAGAACGCCGTGTCCGCGATGCCGGTCGAGCGGAGGTACGCCTCGGCCTTCGCGGCGACCTGGCGCGGGTCGCGGCTGTACGGCTCGTCGGTGTACGGGTCGACGATGTGGAAGTTGATGTTCAGCGTCTTCTCGGTCCGGAACGGGTCGAGGTAGGCCGTCGAGAGGTCGGGGATGAGCTTCATGTCCGACTCGTGGATCGCCTGGAAGCCACGGATCGACGAGCCGTCGAACATCTGGCCGTCGGTGAAGAAGTCCAGGTCGAGCGAGTAGGCCGGGACGTTGAAGTGCTGCATCACGCCGGGCAGGTCACAGAACCGGACGTCGACGAACTTCACGTCCTCGCTCTTGATGAACGCCAGGACTTCCTCCGGCTTGCTGAACATCCGCTGCTCCTCGGGTTGTGAAACGCCCGCTGTCCGGGCGCCTCGAGGCTAGGTGGGGGGCGTTACCCGGCCGTGTACCTCATGTTTCCGCGCTGTTACGCGGGGGCTCCGCACGTAACGATCGGTCGCACGCGCGGGCGACGGCGGCGCCCGGTCCGCTGGTTAGGCTAGCCGCATGGAGCAGCGCGCGGGGATGGGTTCGTGGCTCGAGGGAGGCCCGTCCGGCGAGGGCCAGGGCTCGCGCCTCGGCCTGCCCGCGACGGGAGCCGGCTCGCTGGCGCCGGTCGGGCGCCGGCTCGCGGCCCTCGCGATCGACTGGGCGGTCTGCCTGCTCATCTCGGCCGCGTTCTTCGACCGTGACCCCATGGCGACGCTCGGCGTCTTCGCGCTCGAGAACGTGCTGCTCGTGAGCACGCTCGGCACGACCCTCGGGCACCGCGCGCTCGGGCTGCGCGTCCAGCGGCTGGTCAGCCCCGGCACGCCGCCCGGCGTGCTGCTCGCCCTGGTCCGGACGGTGCTGCTGTGCCTCGTCGTGCCGGCCGTCGTGTGGGACGCGGACGGCCGTGGCCTGCACGACCGCACGGCGGGGACGGTCATCGTCCGGCGTTGAGGTCCGCTGCGGCGCCGACCACCCGGGCGCCCGTCCGGCGCCCGTCGGCGTCGTGCGACGCGCGGGCCCGGGGTCAGCACGGCGGGGATCAGCGCGGCGCCTGCCACGTGAGGCTGTAGCGCCAGTACAGGTGCCGCCGCCAGCGCGCGCCCGGGAGGTGGCGGCGGGCCGCCTCGTGCACCTGGGCGTACGTCGTCCGCGGCTCGGCGATCGGTGAGCCGTGCTCCCACTCGCCCCGCAGCCGTCGCGCGACGAGCGCCGCCGGGACGCCGGCGGCGGACAGCGCCAGGTCGGCGGGGGAGCCGGCGCGGGCGAGCCCGACGACCACGACGTGCCCGCCCGGCGCCGTCAGCGCACGCAGCCGCTGCAGGCCCGCCGCCAGGTCGAGGTGGTGCAGCGTCGCGACGCACGTCACGAGGTCGTAGGCGTGGTCGTCGAGGGACGCCGTCAGCACGTCGCCCGTCACGTAGCGCAGGCGATCGTCGCCCTCGGCGGCCCGCGTCGCCCGCGCCGTCTCGGCCGGGTCGGTGTCGACGCCCGTCACCCGGGAGGCGCCCGCGGCCACGAACCGGCGCGTCAGCAGCCCCTCGCCGCTCCCCACGTCGAGCGCACGCGTGCCGGGGCGCACGTGCCGCAGCGCGAGCGGGTGGTAGTGCGTGTTGTGGTTCCAGTACGACGCCGGCACGACCGAGACCGTAGCGTGCAGGAGCGCGCTGCATCGAGCCGCGCGCGTCCGGCGCGTCGCCGCGGGCGAGGCGCCGGTCGGCCCCGGTGGCGCCGGTGCCGGGAGGGCCGGTCAGCGCCCGCGCATGCCCTTGCGGTCCGGGCGCGCGCGCATCGGGTCGATGCCCTTGGGCAGCGGCAGCCGCGCGGCACCGAGAGCGGTGAGGCGCTTGAGAACCTCGCCGGTCTCCTGCTTGGTGAGTGTCGGCTTCAGGCGCGTGACCGCACGGGGGAGCTTGCGGAGCGGCACCTGGCCCTCGCCGTTGCCGGCCTGGATCACGGTGATCGGCACGCCCGAGAGGACGCGCGCGGTGCGCTTGCGCTCGGCCTCGAGCAGCTTGGCGACGCGCGGCGCGGGGCCCTCGCCGACGAGCACGACGCCCGCCCGGCCGACGCCGCGGAACACGAGGTCCTGGGTGCGGGGGTCGACGGCGACGGGCTCCTCCGCGAACGTCCAGCCGCGCCGGATCGTGCCGAGCGCCGCGCGGGACGCGCCGGGCTGACCCTCGATCTGGGTGTAGGCGGCGGTCTCGGCGCGCCGCGCGAGGATGAACATCGCGGCGAGCACGGCGAACGGCAGGCTCACGAACAGCGCGTAGACCGGGTGGCCGGTGAGGAAGCCGATGACGAGGCCGAGCGCGATGATCCCGACGAACGCCCCGAGCACGTACCACGTGACCGCCGGGTCGTTCCGGCGGGTCATCTGGTACGCCTGCCAGACCTGGTGGTACCACCGGGTCTTCTTCACCTTGGGCGGCTTGACGGTCTTCTCGCGGGCCATGGTGGGCAAGTCTAGTCGCCGCCCGGGCCGCTGCGTGCCCGCACGCAGCCCGTGCAGCAGCGGTCAGCGGGCGAGCAGGCTCGACGCCTCCTGGCGCGACGAGCGCTCCTCGCCGAGGTGGGCCAGAGCGGCCGGGATCTCCTGCCCGCGGCGGCGCATGGCCTGACCCCACAGGCGCCCCGCGCGGTACGACGAGCGGACCAGGGGACCAGCCATGACGCCGAGGAAGCCGATGCGCTCGGCCTCGTCGGACAGCGCCACGAACTCCTCGGGGCGCACCCAGCGGGCCACGGGGTGGTGGCGCACCGAGGGGCGCAGGTACTGGGTGATCGTGATGAGGTCGCAGCCCGCGTCGTGCAGGTCCTGCAGGGCCTCGGCCGCCTCCTCCATCGTCTCGCCCATCCCGAGGATGAGGTTCGACTTGGTGACCAGGCCGGCCTCGCGTGCCGCCGTGAGCACCGACAGCGAGCGGTCGTAGCGGAAGCCCGGGCGGATCTCCTTGAAGATGCGGGGGACCGTCTCGAGGTTGTGCGCGAGGACCTCGGGGCGGGAGGAGAAGACCTCGCCGATGAGCTCGGGCACGGCGTTGAAGTCCGGGATGAGCAGCTCGACGCCGGTCCCGGCGTTGAGGGCGTGGATCCGGCGGACCGTCTCGGCGTACAGCCACGCGCCGCCGTCGGGCAGGTCGTCGCGCGCGACGCCGGTCACGGTCGCGTACTTCAGGCCCATGGCCTGGACGGACTCGGCGACGCGGCGGGGCTCGTCGGCGTCGAAGTCGGCGGGCTTGCCGGTGTCGATCTGGCAGAAGTCGCAGCGCCGCGTGCACTGGTCGCCGCCGATGAGGAAGGTCGCCTCGCGGTCCTCCCAGCACTCGAAGATGTTGGGGCAGCCCGCCTCCTCGCACACCGTGTGCAGGCCCTCGCGCTTCACCAGGCCCTTGAGCTCGCTGTACTCCGGGCCCATCGTCGCGCGCGTCTTGATCCAGTCGGGCTTCTTCTCGATCGGCGTCTGCGCGTTGCGTGCCTCGACGCGGAGCATGCGCCGGCCCTCGGGTGCGATCGTCACGTTCCTCACCCTACGTCAGCAGGTGCGGGCGCTCGCTGTGCGCAGCGGGAGGCGCGCATCACAGGTCGGCGCGGGAATAACGGGACCTCCGACCCAGGCCGCGGAGGCCTGCGAGCGCGACGCTGGAGGGGACGAGCGGGCCGAGGGCGACCGCACGACGGCGAGGGGGTTCGACATGCGCATCCTGGTGACGGTGGCCTCGCGCCACGGCGCGACGCGGGAGATCGGGACGGTCGTGGCCGACGTGCTGCGGTCCGCGGGGCACGACGTCGACGAGCTCGAGCCCGAGGACGTGGGCACGGTCGAGCCGTACGCCGCGGTCGTGCTGGGCTCCGCGGTCTACGCCGGTCGGCTCGGCACCGCGCTGCGGTACCTGGTCGAGCGGCAGGGCGGGCAGCTGCGGGCGCGGCCCGTGTGGCTGTTCTGGTCGGGGCCGGTCGGCGACCCCCTCAGCCCGCCCACGGTGCCCGACGACGTGGACGTGCTCGCCGCGCAGGTCGGGGCGCGCGCGCCGCAGGTCTTCGGGGGGAGGCTGGACCGGCGCACGCTCGGGCTCGCCGAGCGGGCGCTCGTCGCGATGATCGACGCCGAGCAGGGCGACTTCCGTGACTTCGACGCGGTCCGCGGCTGGGCCGCGGGCCTCGCCGACGAGCTCGCCCCCCACGGCGCACGGCGCTGACCCACGACGACCCGCGCAGCCCGGCCGCGGGGAAGGCGGTCAGGGCAGCGCGGGCACCACGTCCGAGGTGTCGACGTCCGAGGTGTCGGTGCGGGCGTTGTCCCCGGCGGTCCGGGCGACCGCGGTCGCCAGGCGCACCGGCGCCAGCGCGGCCTCGAGGTGCGTGCGCACGAGCGGGAGCACCTCGGCGATGCTCACGCGTCGGCCCGTCTCGGCGCTGAGCGACGTGACGTCCGCGTCGGCGATCCCGCACGGCACGATCCGGCCGAACGCGTCGAGGTCCGGCTCGCAGTTGAGCGCGAAGCCGTGCATCGTCACGCCCTGGGCGACCCGGACGCCGATCGCGGCGACCTTGCGCTCCCGCAGCGGGCCGCGCGGTCCGTCGTCCTCGGCCGCGAACCACACGCCGGAGCGCCCCTCGACCCGGACGGCGGTGAGGCCCAGGTCGGCGCACGTGCGGATCAGGGTCTCCTCGAGGGCACGCACGTAGCGCACGACGTCGATGGGCTGCGCGAGCCGGACGATCGGGTAGCCGACGAGCTGGCCCGGACCGTGCCAGGTGATGCGCCCGCCGCGGTCCACGTCGACCACGGGCGTGCCGTCGACCGGCCGGTCCCACGACGCCGTCCGGCGGCCCGCGGTGTACACGTCCTCGTGCTCGCACAGGAGCACGGTGTCCTCGCGGGTGCCCGCGGCGACCTCCGCGTGCACCTCGCGCTGGAGGTCCCACGTCGGCCGGTACGGCTGGAGCCGGGCACCCAGGTCGAGCTCGACGAACTGCATGGCGCCAGGCTAACCCGGGGCCCGCGCACCGGCGGCGTGACGGTCGTCGCACCGGCCCTCCGCACGTGGCGCGCGCTCGTGGGTGCGGCTCGCTGCGACGGCTCGGGCGTGCCGCTCAGGCGGTGCGGTCCTGCCCGCGGCACACGTCGCCGGGGTCGTCGCCGCCCCTGTCCGTGGGTCGAGGGTCGGCAGCGGGGGCGTGCGCGTCGTCCGTCGGCCCCGTCCCCGTCGCCGGCCGGGCGACGACCGCCAGCAGCGCCCGCAGCTGCTCGACCTGCTCGGGGGTGAGCCCGCGGGTCGTCATGGCCTCGGCGGGGCGACGGTCGGCCGCCTTCACGGCGACCGCGCGGCCCGCCTCCGTGATCGCGAGGACGACCTTGCGCCGGTCGGTGGCGTGCGGCGCCCGCGTCACGTACCCGGTGCGCTCCATGCGGGCGAGGATGCGGCTCATCGTCTGCTCGGTCACGCTGCACGCGTCCGCGAGCTCACGCTGCGAGCGGGGCTCGTGCGCGAGGAGGACGAGCACGGGCAGGCTCGCGTGGTTGAGGTCCCACCCGGCGAGGTGGGCGTTCCACTCACGCTCGACGCGCCGCGCGGCGGCGGACAGCAACCGGCCGACCGGCCAGCTCATGGGGTCGTCGGAGGCCATCCGCGCCCAGGGGGCTGCCGGACCGGGAGCACGCGCGTCGTCGCCCACACCCACCCCGTCCCGCGCCTCGGCGCTCGCCCGGATGCTCAGCATGCTGAGCACGTGTTGCGCGTCGCGCAGCACTCCCTCATGATACTCAGCATGCTGAGTAAATCTGGTCGGGCGGCACTGCGCGCGCTGGCTCTCGTCGCCGTCCTCGCCGTCTGGCTCGCCGTCGGAGCGTTCGGGGGGATGGCGCAGGGCAAGCTCTCGCAGGTCCAGACCAACGACTCGGCCGCGTTCCTGCCCTCGTCCGCGGAGTCCACACGTGCGGCCGAGGCGGGGCGCGCCTTCGTCGACTCGGAGACCCTACCCGTGCTCGTCGTGCTCGAGGCGCAGGGCGGAGGCGCCCTGTCACCCGAGCAGATCACCGCGGTCCAGGAGTTCGCCGGGACTGTCCCGGATGTCCCGATCCCGGGGGCCGACGCGGCCGCCGGCGACCCCGCGACGCTCGCGGACGTGCTCACCGGCCCGGCCGTCGCGGTCCCGTCCGAGGACGGCGAGGCGGTGCTCGTCCCGCTCTCCCTCGACGGCGATGCCGCCGAGGGACGCCTCGCGGACGACGAGAGCGTGACCGGTGCGTCCGTCCAGGCGCTGCGCGACGCGCTCGTGGCCGAGCTCGGGGCGAGCGCGGACGACGCCGGGGAGCTCGGGCTCCAGGCGTGGGTCACCGGACCCGGCGGATTCGTCGCCGACCTGTCCAACGCGTTCGGCGGCATCGACGGCGTGCTCCTGCTCGTCGCGCTCGGCGCGGTCCTGCTCATCCTCGTGATCGTGTACCGCTCGCCGTTCCTGCCGTTCGTCGTGATCTTCTCCGCGGTGTTCGCGCTGTGCGCGGCCGCGCTCGTCGTCTACCAGCTCGCCGCGAACGACGTCCTCACGCTCAACGGGCAGTCGCAGGGCATCCTCTCGATCCTCGTCGTCGGCGCCGCGGTGGACTACGCGCTCCTGCTGGTCGCGCGGTACCGCGAGGAGCTGCGCGGCGTGCAGAGCCCGTTCACCGCGATGCACCGGGCGGTGCGGGCGTCGATCGAGCCCATCGCCGCGAGCGCCGGCACCGTGATCGCCGGGCTGCTGTGCCTCCTGCTCTCGGACCTGAAGTCCAACTCGAGCCTCGGCCCGGTCGCGGCGATCGGCATCGCGTCCGCGTTCGTCGCGTCGCTCACGCTCCTGCCGGCGCTGCTGCTCGTCCTCGGGTCCCGCTCGCGCGCGCTGTTCTGGCCGAGCCGGCCCCAGGTCGTCGCGGGCGCGGAGCACGACGGCCCGGGCCACCGGCGGCCCACCGCCGAGGTGCTCACGGGTGTGTGGGGCCGGGTCGCACGGTTCGTCGGCCGTCGCGCGCGGCAGGTGTGGGTCTCGACGGCGCTGGTCCTCGTCGCCTGCGCGGCGTTCCTGCCGACCCTGGACGCGAGCGGCACCAACCAGTCGGACGTCTTCCTCGTCGAGGTCGACGCCGTCGCCGGCGAGCAGGTCCTCTCCGACCACTTCCCGGCGGGCGCGACCCAGCCGATCCTCGTCGTGGCGCCCGAGGAAGACCTCGATGCCGTCGTGCGGACGGCCGAGGGCGTCGACGGCGTCGACGCGGTGACGGTCTACACGGGCGAGAGCGGCGGGGCGCCCGGAGGCGTCGGAGGACCCGCCGCCGAGCCCGCCCCCCCGGTGGTCGTCGACGGGCGCGTCCGCGTCGACGTCGCGACGCAGGAGGCCGCCGACACCCAAGCCGCCGTGAGCACCGTCGAGGACCTGCGCGAGGCCCTCGCGGACGTCTCGCCCGACGCGCTCGTCGGCGGCGCGGCGGCGCAGACGCTCGACACCCAGGTCGCCGGCGCACGGGACCTGCGGGTCATCGTCCCGGTCGTGCTGGGCGTGATCCTCCTCATCCTCATGCTGCTGCTGCGCTCGGTCGTCGCCGCGGTGCTGCTCGTGCTCGCGAACGTGCTGTCGTTCGGTGCGGCGCTCGGCGTCGGGGCGGTCGTGTTCAACCACGTGCTCGGCTACCCGGGGGCCGACCCCGCGGTGCCGCTCTACGCGTTCACGTTCCTCGTCGCGCTGGGGGTCGACTACTCGATCTTCCTCATGACGCGCGTGCGCGAGGAGGCCCTGCAGGTCGGCACGCGCGAGGGCGTGCTGCGCGGGCTCGCCGTCACCGGGGGCGTCATCACGTCCGCCGGCATCGTGCTCGCGGCGACGTTCAGCGCGCTCGGCGTCATCCCGCTCCTGTTCCTCGCGCAGCTCGCGTTCCTCGTCGCGTTCGGGGTCCTGCTCGACACGTTCGTCGTCCGCAGCCTGCTCGTCCCGGCGCTCGTGCACGACCTCGGCCGGCGCACGTGGTGGCCGAGCCCGCTCGGGCGCCTCGACCGGTCGCCCGGCGTCGCCGAACGCTCCCGGGAGGCCGCGCCGGTGCCCTGAGCGTCGCGCGCACCGACCCGCGACGCGGGTGACGCGGGGTGCCGCGCGGTGCTGCCCGCGCCGTAGGTTGGGGCTCATGAGCGAGTCCCTGCGGGTCGGGTTGGTCGGGTACGGGTCGGCGGGACGGGGCATCCACGCCCGGCTGCTGCGCGAGGTCGGAGCGCGGGTCACGCACGTCGTGAGCCGCAACCCCGAGCGGTCCGCGCAGGCGCGCGCCGACTGGGCCGGCGTCGTCGTCGAGCCGGACGTCGCCGGGCTGCTCGGGCACGCCGCCGAGCTCGACGTCGTCGTGGTCGCGAGCCCGACGGGCGAGCACGTGGCGCACGTGCGCGCCGCCCTCGGGGCCGGCCTGCCCGTCGTCGTGGACAAGCCCCTCGCGCCGAGCACCGCCGAGGCGCGTGAGCTCGCGGTCGAGGCCGAGCGCTCCGGCGGGCACCTGACGGTCTTCCAGAACCGCCGCTGGGACCCCGAGCAGCTCACGCTGCTGGGCCTGCTGCACGACGGGCGGCTCGGGCGCGTGCACCGCTTCGAGCGGCGCTGGGAGCGGTGGCGCCCCGTCCCGCAGCAGCGCTGGAAGGAGAACGACACGCGAGCCGGCGGGCTGCTGCTCGACCTCGGTGCCCACCTCGTCGACTCCGCCGTCCAGCTGTTCGGCCCGGTCGAGAGCGTGTACGCCGAGCTGCGCGCCCTCACGACGCCTGCGGAGGACGACGTGTTCCTGGCGGTGCGGCACGCCGCTCCCGACGGCGGCCCCGGTGTCCTCAGCCACCTCCAGGCGGGTGCGCTCGTCGGTGCACCCGGTCCACGGACCCGCGTCCTCGGCGACAAGGGCGCCTACCTCGTCACGAGCTTCGAGGGCGAGCCGACGCCGTTCGCGTCGCTCGACGAGCGGCACACCCACGACGACGCCGGTCCGCGCGGGGTGCTCGGGGGGGCGCCGCGCGTCACGGGCGACGAGCACGAGGGCTGGCTCGTGCACGGACGCGACCGGGTGCCCGTCCCGCGCGCGCCCGGCGGCCACGCCGACTACTACCGCGCCGTCGCGGCGTGGGTCCTCGACGGCGGGCCCGTGCCGGTCGACCCGTGGGACGCCGTGCGCACCGCGGGCGTGCTCGACGCCGCCCGGGTGTCGGCGCGCGAGGGACGGGCCGTCGGGGTGGACCCGGCGGTCGCGGGCTGACGCCGCGGCCTCCGGTCTGCCGGGCACCGCGGCCCGTGGCCTGTGGGCAGCGGTCCGCCGAGCGCGGCAGCCAGCGGCGGCCCGGGCGGTCTGCGGTCTGCGGTCCGCGGCCTGTGGACAGCGGTCCGCCGGGCGCCGCAGCACGGTTCGATGGCGGCATGGACCGCGCTGCCCCGCCCGACGTCGCCGCTGCGCTGCTGACCGCGGGGTACCGGGTCGTCGGCCCGGTGGGTCTCGGCGCCGACGGGCCCGCGTGGTCCGCGGTGACGCTGGACGGCTCGGCCCAGCGCGTGGTCGTGCGCGTCCTGGACCTCGCGGTCGACCCTCGGCACGCCGCCCGGCTGCACCGGCTGCGCGACGTCGACCACGAGCACCTCGCCCGCCTGCGCGACGTGCTCGACCTCCCGGACGGCCGGTGCGCTCTGCTCACGGAGCACGTGCCCGGCGCCACCCTCGCGGCGCTGCACGACGCGCGCGGGCCGTGGAGCGCGGGCGAGGCCGTGACGCTCGCGATCCCCCTCGCGGACGCGCTCGCGGCCCTGCACGCCGCCGGCCTGGTGCACTCGGACGTCTCCCCGGCCAACGTCGTCGTGCGCGACGACGGCCGGCCGGTGCTCGTCGACCTCGTCAGCTGCGTCGTCGGCGGCTCCGGCACGCCGGGCTACGCCGCCCCGGAGGTCGACGACGGCGCCGCCTGCGAGCCCGAGGGAGACGTGCACGCGCTCGCGCGCACGGTGCTGCGGCACCTCGCGGTCCCGGACCCCGCGGTGGACGAGCCGTGGGACGGCGGCACGCGCGTGCGGGACCTGCTGGCCGAGGCCGCCGACCCCGACCCTGCGCTGCGGCCGACCGCGCAGGCGCTCGCGGACGCGTGCTTCCGTGCGGAGGAGCCGGAGCCGGTCGTGCTCCCGGACGCCGCCGTGCTCGCGCGCACCGAGCTGTCCCGGCTCGCCGGGCGAGGTTCACGCGACGCGACGGTCCGGCGGGCGGACCGGCGACGCGCCCGCACGGTCCGCACGCGCCGGGCGCTCGTGGGGGTGGTCGCCGCGGCGGTCGTGCTCGTCGTGGGTGCCGTCGCCCTGATCGTGACCCGGCCCTGGGTGCTGGGTGAACGGGCCCGCGCCGATCAGGCGGTCGGCAGGGAGACAGACGGGACCGGGCGCGAGGCGGAGGCCGAGGCAGCGGCCCGCGAGCTCACCGAGCGCCGCGGCGAGGTCCTCGTGGCGGGCGACCCGGCCGCGCTCGACGAGGTCGAGGTCCCCGGCTCCGCCGCCCACGCCGCCGACACGCAGCTGCTCGCCCGGCTCGCCGCGGACGGGCTGCGGCTCGCCGGGCTGAGCGTGGCCGTGACGGAGTCCGCGGTCGTGGGAGAGACCGCACCGGCGGCAGCGAGCGCCACGTCCGACGAGCCCGTGGACGGCGACGTGCACGTGCTCGTGACGAGTGCGACCTCGGCGCACCAGCGTGTCCGCGCCGACGGGTCCGTCCACACCGAGGTGCCGGCCGCCCCGGCACGCGCCGTCATGCTCGTCCTGCACGAGACCCCGGCGGGCTGGCGGGTGAGCGAGGTCCGAGACCCCGAGGTCAGTCCGTCGCGGTGACGTACGCCGCCGCGGAGTCGATGTCCGGGTGCACGTGCGTGAACCCGCTGTCCGTGAGCCGGCGCGGGACGGCCCGCACCGAGCCCAGGATCTCCTGGGAGAAGTCGCCGAGCCCGAGGCGCACGGCCCACGCCGGGACGGGCACGACCGCGGGGCGGTGCACGGCGCGGGCGAGCGCGGACGTCACCTCGGCGTTCGTCGCCGCCGTCGCGACGAGGTTCACCGGACCGGCGACCGGTGCCTCGAGCAGGTGCAGGACGGCGCGCACCTCGTCGGCGAGCGTGATCCAGCTCCAGTACTGCCGGCCCGAGCCCAGCGGACCCGCGACCCCGGCCCGGACGAGCGGCATGATGCGCGCCAGCGCACCCCCGCCGCGCGCGAGCACGATCCCGCTGCGCAGGTGAGCGACGCGCACGCCCGCGCGCTCGGCAGGAGCGGTCGCCGCCTCCCACTGCCGGACCACGCCGGCGAAGAACGTGTCGCCGAGCGGCTCGTCCTCGTCGAGCACGTCGTCCCCGCGGTCCCCGTACGCGCCGATGCCCGACGCCTGGAGCAGCACGGGCGGCGGTGACGCGAGCCCCGCGAGGGCCGTCGCGATCAGGCCGGTGGTCCGGGTCCGGGACAGGATCACCGCGCGCTTGCGGCTCTGCGTGAGGCGGCGCGTGCCGACGTTGACGCCGGCGAGGTTGATGACGGCGTCCGCCCCGGCGAGCGCCTCGGGGTCGAGCCGCCCGGCGTCCGGGTCCCACGCGACGTCCTCCGGGTGCCCCGGGGTGCCGCGGACGAGGCGGTGCACGGTGTCGCCCCGGCCCCTCAGCTCCGAGACCAGGGCGGTGCCGATGAGGCCGTGCGATCCAGCGACGACGATGCGCATGCGCTCACCCTAGGGAGCGGGCGGTGAACCTGCCGGGGGAGCGGCGCGCGTCTCACCGCGGATGCGCCGCGGAGCTCCGCACCTCCCCGCGGACGACGACGCCCGGGCACCCGCAGCAGCGGGTGCCCGGGCGTCGGGCGTCATGCGGTGCGGGTCAGAGGCCGACCTCGGCCTCGAACGCGCCCTCCTCGATGCGGGCCTTGACCGTCGCGAGGTAGCGCGACGCGTCCGCGCCGTCGACCAGGCGGTGGTCGTACGACAGCGACAGGTAGCACATCGACCGGATCGCGATGACCTCGCCGCCGTCCGCGTCCTTGGTGACGACCGGGCGCTTGACGATCGCACCGGTGCCGAGGATCGCCGACGTGCCGCCCGGGACGATCGGGGTGTCGAACAGCGCACCGCCGGAGCCCGTGTTGGTCACCGTGAAGGTCGCGCCGCTCAGCTCGTCGGGCGTGACCTTGTTGTCGCGGGTGCGGGCCGCGAGGTCCGCGATCTTGCGCGCGATCCCCGCGAGGTTGAGGTCGCCCGCGTCCCGGATCACCGGCGTGAGCAGCCCGCGAGGGGTGTCGACCGCGATGCTGACGTTCTCGTGCCCGTGGTACGTGATCTGGTTGCCCTCGAGCACGCCGTTGACCTTGGGGTGCACCTTGAGCGCCTCGACGGCCGCGAGCACGAAGAACGGCAGGAACGTCAGGTTCACGCCCTCACGCGCCCGGAAGCCGTCCTTGGCGCTCGCCCGCAGGCGCGCGACCTTCGTGACGTCGACCTCGATGACCGTCGTGAGCTGCGCCTGGCTGTGCAGCGCGTCGACCATGCGCTCGGCGATGATCTGGCGGAGCCGGCTCGCCTTCTCCGTCGTGCCGCGCAGCGGCGAGACCTCGACCGCAGCAGCCGGCTTCGACGCGGCGGGTGCGGGCGCGGCGGCGGGGGCCTGGGCTGCGGCACGTGCCGCCTCCTCCGCCTGGGCGGCCGCCTCGAGGACGTCCTCCTTGCGGATGCGCCCGCCCACGCCCGTGCCCGTGAGGGTCGCGACGTCGACGCCCTTCTCCGCCGCGAGCTTACGGACGAGCGGGGTCAGGTACGTCCCCGACGCGGATGCGCTCGGGGCGGGAGCCGACGGCGCGCTCGGCGCGGGTGCCGGGGTCTCCTGCGGCGCCGGCGCTGCGGGCTCGGCGGCGGGCTGCGGGGCCGGCGGCGCGGCCGGTGCCTGGGCCTCGTCGGGGGCGGCGACCTGCGGCGACGCCTCCGTCGCCGGGGCCGACGGCTGCTCCTGCGCGGCGGGGGCCTCGGCGGGCTGCGCCGGGGCCTCGGCGGGTGCGGCGGCACCGGAGCCGATCACGGCCAGGACGGCCCCGACCTCGACGGTCTCGTCCTCCTGGACGCGGATCTCCTGGAGCGTGCCGGCGAGCGGCGAGGGGATCTCGGTGTCGACCTTGTCGGTCGAGATCTCGAGGAGCGGCTCGTCGACCGCGACCTCGTCGCCCACGGCCTTGAGCCACCGCGTCACGGTGCCCTCGGTCACGGACTCGCCGAGCGCCGGGAGCGTGACGTTCTCGCCACCGCCCGACGGGGCGGACGGCGCCGCAGGCTGCTCGGCCGGCGCGGCCGCTGCCTCGGGCTGCTCGGGAGCGGCAGGCTGCTCGGGGGCGGGGGCCTGCTCCTGAGGGGCGGGCGCCTCGGCGGCGGGCTGCTCGGCCGCCGGCTCGGCGGGGGCGGAACCGCCGCCCTCGCCGGAGCCGATCACGGCGAGGTTCGCGCCGACCTCGACGGTCTCGTCCTCCTGCACGAGGATCTGCTCGAGCACGCCGGCGAACGGCGAGGGGATCTCGGTGTCGACCTTGTCGGTCGAGATCTCGAGCAGCGGCTCGTCGACCTCGACGGTCTCGCCGACCTGCTTGAGCCAGCGGGTGACGGTTCCTTCGGTGACGGACTCGCCGAGGGCGGGGAGCTGCACGTTGTCGGACATGACCGCTCGTTCTCCTTCGATCGTGGGGTCAGTTGTGGGCGTGCAGCGGCTTGCCGGCGAGCGCGAGGTGCGCCTCCCCGAGGGCCTCGTTCTGCGTGGGGTGGGCGTGCACGAGCGCGGCGACGTCCTCGGGGTAGGCCTCCCAGTTCACGATGAGCTGGCCCTCCCCGATGAGCTCGCCGACGCGCGCGCCGATCATGTGGACACCGATGACCGGGCCGTCCTTCTGGCGGACGAGCTTGACGAAGCCGGCGGTGCCGAGGATCTGGCTCTTGCCGTTGCCACCGAGGTTGTACTCGAGGACCTCGACCGCGTCGGCCCCGTGGACCTCCTTGGCCTTGGCCTCGGTGAGGCCGACGGAGGCGACCTCGGGCTCGGAGTAGGTGACGCGCGGGATGCCCGACTCGACGATCGGCTGCGGGTTCAGTCCCGCGATCTCCTCGGCGACGAAGATGCCCTGCGCGAACCCGCGGTGCGCGAGCTGGAGCCCGGGGACGATGTCGCCGACCGCGTAGACGTTCCCGACGCCGGTGTGCAGGCGCTCGTTCGTGATCACGAAGCCGCGGTCGAGCGTGAGGCCCTGCTCCTCGTAGCCGAGGTCCGCGGTGCGCGGCCCGCGACCGACCGCGACGAGCAGGTACTCGGCGTCAAACGTCTTGCCGTCCTCGAGCGAGACGTGCACGCCGTTCTCGTCCTGCGTGACGCCGGCGAACCGCACGCCGAGGTTGAACTTGATGCCGCGCTTGCGGAACGCGCGCTCGAACGCCTTGGACAGCGCCTCGTCCTCGTTCGCGACGAGGTGGGGGAGCGCCTCGATGATCGTGACGTCCGCGCCGAAGGACTTCCACACGCTCGCGAACTCCGAGCCGATGACGCCGCCGCCGAGCACGATGACCGACGTCGGGACCTCGGCGAGGTCGAGCGCCTCGGTCGACGTGAGGATCCTGCCGCCGATCTCGAGACCCGGCAGCGAGCGGGCGTACGAGCCGGTCGCGACGACGACGTGCTTGCCGGTGTACCGCTGGCCGTCGACCTCGACGGTGTCCTTCGCGACGAGGCGCCCGTGGCCCTCGATCACGGTGATCTTGCGCGACTTGATCAGGCCCTGGAGGCCCTTGTACAGCCGGCCGATGACCGAGTCCTTGTACTGCTGCACGCCGGTCATGTCGATGCTCTTGAGCTCGGTGTGCACACCGAAGTGCGCACCGTCCCGGGCGTCGTCGGCGAGCTGGGCGGCGTGCAGGAACGCCTTGGTCGGGATGCAGCCCCAGTGCAGGCAGGTGCCGCCGAGCTTGCTCTCCTCGACGAGAGCCACGTTGAGGCCGAGCTGGGCGCCGCGGAGCGCAGCCGCGTAGCCACCACTCCCTCCGCCCAGGACGACGATGTCGAAAGCGGATCCGGTCGTGTCGGCCACGTGCAACTCCTCAGCGCAATTCTGTGCAGGCGTGTGGTGGGCTGGGTGCTCGCCGACCATCTTGTCACCGTAGGGCCCGCCGAACGAACCGGACCAGCCACGACGCGGTGTGACGCTCCGAACAGTCATCCCATGACTCGAGCGGCCGCCGGTGCACGGGCCCGCGGGCGAGGTCCACGCGGCTCCCAGCACGCGCCCAGGTGCGGCCGCTACCCTCCACGGATGGGCCTGTTCGCACGCCGCCGTCGCCGCGCACCGGGGAGCACGGAGGCCGCCCCCACCGGGCGCGCCGCGCAGCAGGCCACGGTCGCGCACCTCCGGGAGTTCGTCGACACCCGCGTCGGGGTCGAGGCGTACGTCGAGCCGCAGACGAACGTGACCCAGACGACGCTCATGCTCATCGCGACGACGGGGGAGTGGACGCGCCGTCGGGTACCGGACGCGCGAGCCGCGCACGAGCTCGCCCGCGGCCTGGGCATCCCGGTGTACGACGTGCAGCGCACGGGCTACCCGCAGCGGATGCGCGACTGGAACTCCCGCCAGCGGATCGAGCGGCGCCGCGAGAACGCGCGCGAGGCCGGTCTGCACTGACCCGGCCCCGCGCGTCCCCTGCGTGCGTCCCGCCCGCTCAGCGTCCGGCGTGGCCCCGCTGCTCGAGGAACGCGAGCAGCGTGCGCACGCCGACCCCGGTGCCCCCGACGGGCGTGTACCCGTGGGCGGTCTTCTCGTTGAACGCGGGCCCGGCGATGTCGAGGTGGGCCCACGGCGTCCCGCCGGTGAACTCCTGCAGGAAGATCCCGGCGGTGAGCATCCCGCCGAACCGGTCCCCGATGTTGGCGAGGTCCGCGACCTTCGACTTCAGCCCGGCGCGCAGGTCCGCCGGCAGCGGCATGGGCCAGAACAGCTCGCCCGAGCCCTCGGCGGCGGCGATGACCTCGCCGCGCACCGCGTCGGTGCCCATGACGGCGGAGACACGGTTGCCGAGCGCGATGAGCTGGGCGCCCGTGAGCGTCGCGATGTCGAGCACGACGTCGGGCTTCTCCTCGGTCGCCGCGACGAGCCCGTCGGCGAGCACGAGCCGGCCCTCGGCGTCGGTGTTGAGCACCTCGACGGTCTTGCCGCCGCGGATCGTGAGGACGTCGGACGGGCGCTGCGCGGTGCCGGACGGCATGTTCTCGGCGAGGCACAGCCAGCCCGTGACGGCCACGGGCAGCTCGAGGCGCGCGGCCGCGAGGACCGTGTGCAGCACCGCGGCGGCGCCGGCCATGTCGGACTTCATCGCCTCCATGCCGGCTGCGGGCTTGAGGGAGATGCCGCCCGAGTCGAACGTGATGCCCTTGCCGACGAGCGCGACCTTCGCGGCCGGCTTCGACGGGGTGTACGCGACCTTGACGAGGCGCGGGCCCCGCACCGAGCCGAGGCCGACGCCGAGCAGGCCGCCGTAGCCGCCGGCGGCGAGGGCCTTCTCGTCGAGCACGGTGACCTTGAGGGCGCGTGCGCCGACCTCCTTGGCCGCGGCCTTGGCGAGGTCGGCGAACGCCGCGGGGAACAGGTCGTTGGGTGCGGTGTTCACGAGGTCCCGCACGCCGTGCACGGCGTCGGCGACGACCTCGGCGCGGCTGAGCGCGGCCTTCGCCTCGCGGTCGCGCACGAGCGGCGTGACGACCTGCAGCGTCCCGACGGGCGCCGACCTCGCCGCGGTGTCGGCGCCGCGGTAGCGCATGTAGGCGTAGGCACCGAGCAGCGCGCCCTCGGCCACGGCCGCGAGCGAGGCCACGTCGGTGGCGGGCAGCGCGACGGCGACCGACGCGACGCCGGTGAGCTCGCGCGTCGCCGCTCCTGCCGCACGGCGCAGCGTCTCCGGCGTCACGGCGTCGAGCGGGCCGACGCCGGTGAGCACGAGGACCGCGGCCTTGAGGCGTCCCGCGCTGGGCAGGCGCCGCACCTCGTCCTGGTCGCCCGAGATCCCGAGCGCCACGGCGTGCGCCGTCATCTCGGTGCGCACGTCCTGCGGGAGGGCGTCGGGGTCGAGCAGGCGCGGGCCCTGGTCGGTCCGGGCGACGCCGACCACGAGGGCGTCGACGTCGAGGTGGGCAGGGTCCTGGGAGGTGAGGGTCGCTCGGGGCACGCGTCGATGGTAGACCGCGACCACCCCCAGCCCCCCGGCGGGCAGCCCCGGCCACCCGACAGGCCCCCGGGGCGCTGGGACGGAGGTCACGCGGCCGGCGGCCGGTGGCGGCCGGGTCCGACGGGTAGCGTGGTCGCCCGTGCCAGGCCCCCTCACCGCGCTCGTCGCGGCCACGTCCCTCGCGCTCGCGGCGTGGGCGCTGTGGTTCGTCGTGCGCGACCGCGCCGTGGTCCTGCGTCAGCTCTGGGGCGGTGCCGTCGTCGTGGGTCTGCTCGTCGTCCAGGCCGTCGTCGCCGGCGTCCTCCTCGCGCAGGGCGCGGCCTCGCCCGACCCCGCGCTGTTCTGGGGGTACGTGCTGACCCAGCTGATCCTGCTGCCGCTCGCCGCCGCCTGGGCGTTCGCGGAGCGCACCCGGTGGAGCTCGGTGGTGCTCCTGGGTGCCGCCCTGACGGTCGCGTTCCTCGAGCTGCGCCTGACCCAGATCTGGGCCGCATGAGCGCCGCACCCGGCCCTCGCCCCGGTGGCGCGCGGCCCACGAGCACGGCGTCCGGTCCGGGTCGGGCGCTCGTCGCCGTGTACGGGATCTTCGCGCTCGCGGCGAGCGCACGTGCGGCCTACCAGATCGCCACGAAGCTCGACGAGGCGCCGCTCGCGTACGGGCTCTCGGCGCTCTCGGCCCTCGTCTACGTGCTCGCGACGGTCGCGCTCGCGCGCGGCGGCGGGCGGTGGCGCACGGTCGCCTGGGTCGCGGTGGGCATCGAGCTCGTGGGTGTGCTCACGGTCGGCGCGCTCTCGCTGCTCGACGCCGGGGACCTCCCGGACGAGACCGTCTGGTCCGGGTTCGGCCAGGGCTACGGCTACGTCCCGCTCGTGCTGCCGTTCCTCGGGCTCGCGTGGCTGTGGCGCACGCGGCCGGCGGGCGGCGGTGGCCCCACGGCCTGACCGTGCGCGCTGCGGGCCAGCGCGGTCGCTGCCGCCGGGTGCCGTGCCGCGGCGGCTAGGTTGTCAGCCGTGTACAGCCTCCTGTTCCGACTCGTCCTGTGCCGCCTCGACCCCGAGCGGGCGCACGAGCTCGCGTTCGCGCTGATCCGGCTCGTCGGCGAGGTGCCGCCGCTGCGGGCGGTCGTCGGACGGTTCACGGCCCCTCCGCCCGCGGCACCGGTGACGGCGCTCGGCCGCCCGTTCCCCGCGCGGTTCGGCCTGGCTGCGGGCTTCGACAAGAACGCCCGGGCGGTCCCCGGGCTCGTGATGCTCGGGTTCGGCTTCGTCGAGGTCGGCACGGTCACCGCGCACCCGCAGCCGGGCAACGACAAGCCACGGCTGTGGCGCGTGCTCGGCCAGCGCGCGCTGCGCAACCGCATGGGCTTCAACAACGAGGGCTCGTCCGCGGTGGCGCTCCGCCTGCGCCGGCTGCGCGCGACCCCCCGGGGCCGGTCCCTGGTCGTGGGCGTGAACATCGGCAAGACCAAGGTGACCCCGGCCGAGGACGCGCCCGCCGACTACGCCACGAGCGCCGGGCGGCTCGCCCCGTACGCGGACTACCTCGTCGTCAACGTGTCCTCCCCGAACACGCCCGGCCTGCGCGACCTGCAGTCCGTCGAGGCGCTGCGCCCGATCCTCGAGGCCACGCGCGCCGCCGCCGACGAGGCGACGGAGCGGGCGGGCCGGCCGCGCGTCCCGCTCCTGGTCAAGATCGCTCCCGACCTGTCCGACGACGACGTCGACGCGGTCGCCGACCTCGCGCTCGATCTCGGGCTCGACGGCGTCGTCGCGGTCAACACGACGATCGCCCACGACCTCGGCCCGGGCGGGCTGTCCGGTCCGCCCGTCCTCGCGCGCGGCCTCGATGTCGTCGCGCGTCTGCGCACGCGGCTCGGACCTGACCCCGTCGTGATCGGCGTCGGCGGCATCACGACGGCCGCGGACGCCCGCGAGTACGTCGCCGTCGGTGCGACGCTCGTGCAGGGGTACACCGGGCTGATCTACCGTGGCCCCTTCTGGGCCGCGGGCGTCAACCGCGCGCTGGCAGCCGACGCCGCGCGCTCCGCGGCACGTGCGGGAGGCAGCTGATGGTGGTCCGGCCGCAGTGGGAGTGGACGTTCGACGACGCCGACGGCACGCACCTCGACCGGCCCGGCAGCCCGGCGTTCTCGAACCAGTACGACGCCGAGCAGTGGCTCGGCGAGCAGTGGCGCGCGCTCGCGGCAGGAGGGGCGCACTCGGCGCAGCTGCTGCACGACGGCACGCCCGCCACACCGCCGCTCGTCCTGCACGTGCCCTAGCGCACGAGGGCCTCCGGCGACTCGTCGTGCACGTGCCGCCGGGGCGCACGGCCGCACGCGGGGACGTCGACCCACCGGCGCTCAGACCATCGCCTGCACGGGCGCCGAGCGCCGGGCGTCCTGCGGCATGCCCAGCGCGGCCCACGCCGCGGCCAGCCCGCGCACGCCGTCCTCGAGCACCGCGACGGGCTCGCTGAACGTGAGCCGGAGGTGCCGCTCGAAGCTGCCGTCGACCGCGAACGCCGGCCCGGGCAGCACGCGCACCCCGTGCCGGACCGCGAGGGCCGTGAGCGCCGACGCCACGGGCGCCCCGAGGTCGGGCCACAGCGACAGCCCGCCTGCGGGCACGGGCACCTGCCACGACGGGATCTGCTCCGCGAGCAGGTCCACGAGCAGGTCGCGCCGCTCCCGCAGCACCGCGCGCCGGCCCGGCACGATCTCGTCGCGCCGGGCCAGGAGCTCGGCGGTCACGAGCTGCTCGAGGACCGCGGTCGCGATGTCCACGTGCCCGCGCAGCACCGCGAGGCGGGACACGAGGTCGGGGTGCGCGCGGACCCAGCCGATGCGGAGCCCGCCCCAGTAGGTCTTGGACGCCGACCCCACGGACACGACGAACCCGGAGGAGGCGCCGGCGCCCGCGAACGGCTCGGGTTCGGGGCCGTCGAGCGTGAGGTCGGTGAGCGCCTCGTCGCCGACGATCACGGTGCGGTGGCGCCGGGCGAGCGCGCGGACGCGGTCGCGGGCCGCCGGGTGGAGGCTCGTGCCGGTCGGGTTGTGGTGGTCGGGGACCAGGTAGACGAGCCGGGGTGCGACCTGCCGCAGGGTGGACTCGAGCAGGTCGACGTCGACGCCCCCGGACGGCCCGGTGCCCACGGGCACGGGCACGGGGCGGCCTCCGGCGGCGCGCACGGTGTCGATGGCGTGCGGGTAGGTCGGGTGCTCGACGACGACGCGGTCGCCGGGCCCGACGTGCGCGTGCACGAGCAGGTTGATCGCCTGCTGGGCGCCGCTCGTGACGAGGACCTGGTCCGGGGTCGTCGGGGTGCCGCGCTCGGTGTAGCGCGCGGCGATCGCCTCGCGCAGCACCTGCAGCCCGAGCGGCTCGTAGCCGCGCCCGGACAGGTAGCGGGGGAGCGCGTCGAGCGCGGTCACGTACGCGGGGTGCAGCGCGGACGGCGCGGGCGGGGCCGCGATGGACAGGTCGGCGACGTCCGGCTGCGACGGGCGAACGACGACCGGCGCGTGCATGCCGCGGGCGCCCGACGCGGGCAGCGTGGTGACCGTCCCCGAGCCCTGGCGGCTGACGAGGAAGCCCTCGTCGCGCAGCGTCCGGTACGCGGCGGTCGTCGTGGTGCGCGAGACGCCGAGCGCCTCGGCGAGCTCGCGCTCGCTCGGCAGCCGGGTGCTCAGCGGCAGCGACCCGGCGTGCATCGCCGAGCGCACGCCGTCGGCCAGGGCGGCGTACGCCGGTCCCGGGCGCTGCCAGGCGCCCAGCAGCCGCGCGAGTCCGTTCGCGGAGAGGCGGCGGTCGCTGGGCAGGTCCTCGATCGTCGTCACGCATCCACCTTTCCCCAAGTGGCTATTGATGGCAATGCCAAAACGCGATTGGCTCTCCCCATGGTCTTCTTCGCCGTCCTCCTCTCCGTCACCGTCCTCGTCGCCCTCGTGCAGCTGCCCGCCGTGCTCCAGGGCGACGGCCTCGGCCACCGCCGGCCGCCCGCCACCGAGCCGCACTGGGCCGACGGCAGCTCGCTCGCCGCCGGGCTCCCCACCGGCCCGCGCATCCGCGGCCTGGTGTGACGGTCCGCACGGCGCCCGGCGGCGGCGCGGGGCCCCCGGCCGGGCCGACGGCGGGCGACCGCCCGGAGATGCTCCCCACGACGCGGCGCACGCGTCGGTACGTCCAGCTGCTCGCAGGCCTCGTGCTCTACGCGGCGTCCATCACGCTGCTGGTCCGTGCCGGGCTCGGCTCCATGCCGTGGGACGTGCTCTCGCAGGGCGTCTCGCGCCGCACCGGCCTGTCGTTCGGGACGGTCACCGTCCTCGTGAGCGTCGTCGTGCTGCTCGTGTGGATTCCGCTGCGCCAGCGTCCGGGCATCGGGACCGTCGCGAACGTCGTCGTCATCGGCGCGCTCGTCGACCCGTTCCTCGCGCTGCTCGCGCGGCTGCCCGAGCAGCTCCCGCTCGCAGCCCGCGTCGGACTCGTCGTCGCGGGGATCGTGCTGAACGGGCTCGCGACCGCGCTCTACGTCGGCGTCCGCCTGGGGCCGGGGCCGCGCGACGGGCTCATGACGGGCCTGGTCGCCCGCACCGGCCGGTCGACGCGGCTCGTGCGCTCGACGATCGAGGTCGTCGTCGTGACCGTGGGCTGGCTGCTCGGCGGGACCGTCGGGCTCGGGACGCTCGCCTACGCGCTCGCGATCGGTCCGGTCGTGCACCACCTGCTGCCGCGGTTCACCGTCCGCTGACCCGGACGCCGGGCCGCCCGCCCCGCGCCCGCCCGTCCCCGGAGCGGAGGACGCACGACGACCCGCCCTCCGCGCACCGGAGGGCGGGCCGTCGGCGTGCTCAGCGGGACTTCGGGGAGCTCTTCGCGGTCTCCGCAGGGTCCGAGATCACGGAGTCGCCGAGGATCTCGTCGATCCGGTTCAGGAGCTCGGAGGGGATCTCGACGCCGGACGCCTTGACGTTCTCGGTGACTTGCTCGGGACGCGACGCCCCGATGATCGCCGCCGCGACGTTCTCGTTCTGCAGCACCCACGCCACCGCGAGCTGCGCGAGCGAGAGCTCGAGCTCGTCCGCCACCGGGCGGAGGTCCTGCACCCGCTGGAGCACCTCGGGCCGGTCGAGGAACCGCGCGATCATCTTCGCGCCGCCCTTCTCGTCGGTCGCCCGCGAGCCCGCGGGCAGCGGCTGACCCGGCTGGTACTTGCCCGTGAGGACGCCCTGCGCGATCGGGGACCAGACGATCTGCGAGACGCCGAGCTCGGCCGACGCCGGGACGACCTCGCCCTCGATGACGCGGTACAGCGCCGAGTACTGGGGCTGGTTCGAGATGAGCTGGAAGCCGAGCTCCTGCGCGAGGGCGTGGCCGGCGCGGATCTGGTCCGCGGTCCACTCGCTGACGCCGATGTACAGCGCCTTGCCCGAGCGCACGACGTCGGCGAACGCCTGCATCGTCTCCTCGAGCGGCGTCGAGTGGTCGTAGCGGTGCGCCTGGTACAGGTCGACGTAGTCGGTGCGCAGCCGCTGGAGGGAGCCGTCGATCGACTCGAGGACGTGCTTGCGCGAGAGGCCCGAGTCGTTCGGCCCCTGCGGGCCCGTGGGCCAGTAGACCTTCGTGAAGATTTCCAAACTCTGCCGACGGACGCCCTTGAGCGCCTTGCCGAGGACCTTCTCCGCCTTGGTGTTCGCGTAGACGTCGGCGGTGTCGAACGACGTGATGCCGGCGTCGAGGGCCGCGTGGACGCACGCGACGGCGGCGTCCTGCTCGACCTGGGAGCCGTGCGTCAGCCAGTTGCCGTAGGTGATCTCCGAGATCTTGAGCCCGGAGCGGCCGAGGTAGCGGTAGTTGACCATCCCGTCACCCTACGATCGCTCGTCGTCCCCGGCCCGCCTGCGGCAGTGACCGGCGCGCGTGCCCGCGGGTCAGGACGGGTACTGGCCGTGCTTGACCTGCGGCTTGGGCAGCCGCGACGGGCGGATCTGGAACACGCGCAGCACGGCGTACATCGCGGTGCCGCGCACGACCACGTTCTCGCCGAACTTCGTGCGCAGGCGCTTCTTCAGGCCGCGCCACATGAGGTAGGCGTCGAGCAGCATGACGAGGCTGAACGCGTAGAGCGCGATGAGGACGACGAACGCCGCGTTCGGGTTGACCTGGGCCAGCACGATCTGGAGCACGAGCATCACGAGCGCGACCGGCAGGAACATCTCGCCGAGGTTCCAGCGCGCGTCGACGTGGTCGCGGATGTAGCGCCGCACCGGGCCCTTGTCCTTCTCGGGCAGGAACCGCTCGTCGCCCGTCTGCAGGGCCTGGTACTGGCGGTCGCGCGCGGCTCGCTGCTCGAGGCGTGCAGCCTTCGCGGCACCCTTGCGGTCGGCGGGGACGAGGGGCCGTCGGTTGGCCGACTCGGCGACCTTGCGACGCGGCGTCGGGCGGCCCTTGCCCTCGCGGACGGCGTCGTCCGTCCCCAGGGGATCGAGGGGGGCGGGGGAGGTGGGCCCCTGGTCCTTGCTGCTGCGTCCGAACACCCGTCCAGGGTAGTCGAGTAGCGTGCCGGTCCGTGACGAACGACTCCACCATGCCCGCCGGCCCCACCCCCGCCGGCTCCCCGCTCGCACCCGAGGCCCCCCTCACGACCGACGGGGTCGAGCTCCTCCGCGCACGCACCGCGCACGAGTTCCCGCGCCTGCGCGCCGACCTCGAGGACCTCGTGCGGATCCCGAGCGTCTCCAACGTCGAGTTCGACCAGGTCCACGTCGCCGCGAGCGCCGACGCGGTCGCGGCCCTCCTGCGCGACGCGGGCCTCGACGACGTGCAGGTGCTGCGCGTCGACGGTCCGGACGGACGCCCGAGCGCACCCGCCGTGGTCGCACGCCGGCCCGCACCGGCCGGCGCACCGACCGTCCTGCTGTACGCGCACCACGACGTCCAGCCGCCCGGCGACGACGCCGCGTGGTCCACGGCGCCGTTCGAGCCGACCGAGCGCGACGGGCGCCTCTACGGTCGCGGGGCCGCCGACGACAAGGCCGGCGTGGTCGCCCACCTCGGCGCCCTGCGCGTGCTCGGCGACGACCTCGGCGTCGGTGTCACGGTCTTCGTCGAGGGCGAGGAGGAGATCGGCTCGCCGACCTTCCTGCCGTTCCTGACCGCGTACCGCGACGAGCTCGCGGCCGACGTCATCGTCGTCGCGGACTCGAGCAACTGGCGCGTCGGCGTCCCGGCGCTCACGACGTCGCTGCGCGGGCTCGTCGACCTCGAGGTCGAGGTCACGGTGCTCGAGCACGCGGTGCACTCGGGCATGTACGGCGGACCGGTGCTCGACGCGGTCACGCTGCTCGCCCGGCTCATCGCGACGCTGCACGACGACGCGGGTGACGTCGCGGTGGCGGGACTCACCTGCGCGCCGGACCCGACCGTCGACTACGACGAGGCCACGCTGCGCGCCGACGCGTCCGTCGTCGAGGGCGCCCGGCTCGCGGGGACCGGCCCTCTGACGGCCCGCCTGTGGACCCGGCCGGCGCTGTCCGTCATCGGGCTCGACGCGCCCAGCGTCGGGCGGGCGTCGAACACCCTGACCCCGACGGCGACCGCGAAGCTCAGCCTGCGGATCGCGCCCGGTCAGGAACCCGCGGCGGCGATGGCGGCGGTGCGCGAGCACCTGCACGCGCACGCCCCGCTCGGCGCCCGGGTCACGGTCCGCGACGGGGAGCTCGGCCGCCCGTTCCAGTCGCCGCGGGACTCCGGGGCGATGCGCGCCGCGCGCTGGGCGCTGGCGCAGGCGTGGGGCACCGACCCGGTCGACGTGGGCATCGGCGGCTCGATCCCGTTCGTCGCCGAGCTGCTCGAGGTCTACCCGGACGCCGCGATCCTCGTGACCGGCGTCGAGGACCCGGACAGCCGCGCGCACGGCGTCGACGAGTCGGTGCACCTCGGTGAGCTCGAGCGCGTGGTCCTCGCCGAGGCGCTGCTGCTGGCCCGGCTCGCGGCGGACGCCGGCGCATAGGCGCCCGAGTGCGAGGCGCCCACCCGAGACGCCCGAGGCCGGCGGAGCGCGGCAGCGCCCGACCCGGCCCTGCCGCGCGGGACGTGCCGGGCAGGACCGCGTCACCGTCCGGTCCGCCGGCGCCTCAGGCCGTCCGGTGCGCCAGGTCGAGGGCCCGGGACCAGGTGACGACCGGCTCGGGCAGCGGCGGGCTGGTCGGGTCGAGCCCGAACAGCGCGGCGACCTCGGGCGACGGGACGGTGCCGCCGCTGCGGGCGAGGAAGCGCGCGACGACCCACGCCTCCGCGACGACCTCGACCGCGCCGTCGCGCCCCGTCCGCTCGAAACGCTGGTCGAGGTAGATGACCCGCTCGTCCCACCCGAGCACGCGCGTGACGATCGTGAACCGCTCCCACAGCGTCATCGAGCGGCGGAACCGGATCGACTCGCCGACCACCACCGGGAACCATCCGCGGGCGTCGAGCGCCGACTGCGCACCCGAGCGCAGCGTCATGTCGACGCGCCCGATGTCGAGCAGAGTCAGGTACGACCCGTTGTTGACGTGCCGCAGCAGGTCGAGGTCGTTGGGCATGACTCGCAGCGTCGTGCGGTACGCCCCGAGCGGCGACCCTGGGGACGGTGCGGACGGCGTGTGCGAGGACCGCCGTGCCCGCAGCCACACGAGCAGCAGGCGCAGGTACCGGTTCACCGGGTCAGACCGGGGGAGCGGGGTCGTACTGGATGCCGCGGCGGACCGCGCGCGCCTCGTCCACCGACTCCAGGCGCGCCACGAGGTGCAGCGCCATGTCGATCCCGGCGGAGACACCCGCGGACGTGACGACGTCGCCGTCGTCGACGAAGCGGGCCTCGGCGTCGATGAGCACCGTCGGGTCGACCTGGGCGAGCTCGTCGAGCGCGCCCCAGTGGGTCGTCGCGGGCCGCCCGGAGAGCAGGCCGGCCGCGGCGTACACGAGCGAGCCCGTGCACACGCTCGTCATGAGCGCCGTCGTCGACCGCAGCTGCCGGACCCAGGCGAGGTGCTCGGAGTCCTTCACGAGAGGGCGGGTGCCCTTGCCGCCGGGGTAGACCACGACGTGCAGCGGACCCACGTCCTCGGCGGAGTGGTCCGGGACGAGGCGCAGGCCCTTCGCGCAGCGCACCCCGTTGCCGTCGCGGGAGAACGTCACGACCTCGGGCTTGAGCTCGGAGTGGCGCGCCCACCAGGCGAGCACCTCGTAGGGGCCCACGACGTCGAGCTCCTCGGCGTCGTCGAACACGAAGACGCCGACCCGGACGGGGCTGTGGGTGCTCATGCGCCGTACCCCGGCAGGGCGAGCATCTGGTCGAGCGCGACGCGCGCCCAGTGGGCGTCGTCCGCGTCGACGACGATGCGGTTGACGACCCGGCCGGCCACGAGCGACTCGAGCGTCCACACGAGGTGCGGCAGGTCGATGCGGTTCATCGTCGAGCAGAAGCACACCGTCGAGTCGAGGTAGTGCACCTGCTTGTCGGCGTGCGCGCGGGCCAGGCGCCGGACCAGGTTGAGCTCGGTGCCGATCGCCCACGACGACCCCGGCTCCGCCGCGGCGAGCGCCTGGATGATGTACTCCGTCGAGCCGACCATGTCCGCCGCGGTCACCACCTCGTGCTTGCACTCGGGGTGCACCAGGACGTTCACGCCGGGGACCGCCGCCCGGACGTCCGTGACGTTGCGCTCGGAGAACCGGCCGTGCACCGAGCAGTGCCCGCGCCACAGGATCATCCGGGCGTCCTTGAGCTGCTGGGCGGTGAGCCCGCCGTTCGGCCGCCGCGGGTCGAAGACGACGCAGTCGTCGAGCGAGAGCCCGAGCTGGTTCACCGCGGTGTTGCGGCCGAGGTGCTGGTCGGGCATGAACAGGACCTTGCCGGTGCCCGCGACGCCACCGACCTTGTCGAACGCCCAGCGCAGCGCGACGTGCGCGTTCGAGGACGTGCACACCGTGCCGCCGTGGCGCCCGGTGAACGCCTTGATCGCGGCTGTGGAGTTCATGTACGTCACCGGGACGGTGTCCTCGGCGACGCCCGCCTCGACCAGCACGTCCCAGGCGTCCTCGACCTGGTCGATCGCCGCCATGTCGGCCATCGAGCAGCCCGCCGCGAGGTCGGGGAGCACGACCTGCTGAGCGTCGGACGTGAGGATGTCCGCGGACTCGGCCATGAAGTGCACGCCGCAGAACACGATGAACTCGGCCTCGGGACGCGCCGCCGCCTCGCGCGCGAGCTTGAACGAGTCCCCGGTGACGTCCGCGAGGTCGATCACCTCGTCGCGCTGGTAGTGGTGGCCGAGCACGAACGCCCGGTCACCGAGGGCGGCGCGGGCCGCGTGCGCGCGCTCGACGAGGTCGGGATCGCTCGCTGCGGGGAGCGACCCGACGCACTCGACGCCGCGCTCGGAGGCGAGGTCGACCCCGCGCCCGAGGAGGAGCAGCGCCGAGGGGGCCGGCTCCGTGAACGTGGTGTCCTGCGGCGGTGTCGTGAGGCTCACGGCGCGATCTTCCCACAGCGCACCGTGACAGGATCGGCCCCGTGCGCGTGCTGATCGCCCCCGACGACTTCGGTGGCACCCTGACGGCCCAGGAGGCCGCGACCGTGCTCCGCGACGGCTGGCTGCGCGCCGTGCCGGGCTCGGACGTGCGCGTGTGCCCGCTGTCCGACGGCGGCCCGGGCTTCCTCGCCACGCTGCGCGCGAGCCTCGGCGGTGAGCTGCTCTCGGTGACGGTCCGCTCGCCGCTCGGGGAGCCGGTCCCGGCCGCGGTGCTCCTGGTCGCCGGCCCGGACGGCCGCCCGGCGACGGCGTACGTCGAGTCGGCGCACGCCGCGGGTCTCGCGCTCGTCCCGCACGGTCGGCGTGACCCGGCGGTGACCAGCACGTACGGCGTGGGGGAGCTGCTGCGCGCGGCGGTCGCGACCGGCGCCCGGCGCGTCGTCGTCGGGCTCGGCGGCTCCGCGACGAACGACGCGGGCGCCGGACTGCTCGCCGCTCTCGGCGTCGGGGGCGCGCGGTCGCCGCTCGGGCGGGGCGGCGGGGAGCTCGGCGACGTCCTCGCCGACGACCTCGGCGCGCTCGCGGAGATCCGTTCGGGGCTCGCCGGCGTCGAGCTCGTCGGCGCGTACGACGTCGACGTGCCCCTGCTCGGGCTGCACGGCGCCAGCGCGGGCTTCGCGGCGCAGAAGGGTGCGACGCCCGTGCAGGCCCAGCAGCTCGAGCGCGCCCTCGGCCACTTCGCGCACGTCGCGGTCGGGGCGCTCGCCGGGTCCGTGCGGCCCGACCTGCTCGCGGGCGCCCGGGCGTCCGCGCCCGTCACCCGGCTCGCCGCGCAGCCCGGCGCGGGGGCGGCCGGCGGGCTCGGGTTCGGGCTCGCGCTCCTCGGCGCACGCCTGCTGCCGGGCTCGGCCCTCGTGGCCGACGCGGTCGGGCTCGGCGACCGCATCACCGACGTCGACGTCGTGCTCACGGGCGAGGGGCGGTTCGACTGGCAGTCGCTGCACGGCAAGGTCATCGCTGCGGTCGCCGCACGCGCGCTGCCGCTCGCGGTGCCCACGGTGGTCCTCGCGGGGCAGGTCGACGTCGGGCGCCGCGAGTGGGGCGCCGCGGGGATCGCCGCGGCCTACGCGGTCGCCGAGACGCCCGAGCAGGTGCGGGACTCGCTCGCGGACCCCGCGGGGACGCTCGGGCGCCGGGTCGAGCGCGTCGCACGCACCTGGGCGCGCTGACGGCCCGGCGCGGAGATCCCGCTGTGCGCGCCGTGCGCGTGCCCGGGGTGCGCAGGAGGCTTCCGGCCCGCGGCGTACGCTGAGGGAACAAGACGTGGCGCCGGGCTGTTGACGACGCTGACGAGAGTGCTGAGCACCACTCGACCTTTCCTCGAGGCACGGGAGCAACCAATGAGCGAGACCACCGAGACCGCGACGCACGGCGTCCTCCTCACCGACGTCGCCGCGGGCAAGGTCCGCAGCCTGCTCGAGCAGGAGGGGCGCGACGACCTGCGTCTGCGCGTCGCCGTCCAGCCCGGCGGCTGCTCGGGCCTGATCTACCAGCTCTACTTCGACGAGCGCGTGCTCGACGGCGACGCCCTCAAGGACTACGACGGCGTCGAGGTCGTCGTGGACCGCATGAGCGTGCCGTACCTCGACGGCGCGACGATCGACTTCGCCGACACCATCGAGAAGCAGGGCTTCACGATCGACAACCCGAACGCGGGCAGCTCGTGCGCGTGCGGCGGCTCGTTCGGCTGAGCCGACCGCTCGCCGGCTTCACCGCAGGCTCGGAAGGGCCCGGCACCCGAGGGTGCCGGGCCCTTCTGGGTCCCTGGCGTCGCGCTCATGGACCGTCAGACTGGCGCCCTCACCCGCACGGTGATCGCGAGGGCGCCGTCGGCCTCCGTGCGCGACGCCACGACCTCGTGGCCCCGCAGCCGCGCCCACGCCGGCACGTCGTGCCGCGCTGCGGGGTCCGTCGAGACGACCGTCAGGACCGCCCCGGGAGCGGCGTCGCGCGCCGCGCGGGCGAGCCGGATCACGGGGATCGGGCAGCGGAGGCCACGCGCGTCGACCACCACGCCGTCCTCCGGACCGTGCGCGGCCGGGCCGGTGCCGCCGACGCCGCCCGCGGCGTGCGGGCGGGCGGCGTCGGGTGCGTCGTCGCCGTCCTGCGGCCGTGCTCGGGGCCCGCCGGTGCGCACCGGGCTCAGAGCCCCTCGACGCCGAGCACCGCGCGCACCCGGGCCACGGCACCGGGCAGCGCGGAGAGGAACCGCTCGACGTCGTCGTCGCGCACGTCCGCCGGCAGCGCGAGCCGGACGTTGCCGTGCGTGAGCACGCCCATCGCCGCGAGCACGTGGCTCGGTTCGAGCGCGCTCGACGTGCACGCCGAGCCGGAGCCGACCGCGAAGCCCAGCCGGTCGAGCTCGGTCACGAGCGCCTCCCCGTCGACGTAGAGGCACGAGAACGTCACGACGTGCGGGAGCCGCCGGTCCGGGTCGCCGACCACCTCGACGTCCGGCACGTCGGCCGCGACCCGCTCCCGCACCCGGGCGACCAGCGTGCGGCGGCGCGCGTCGTGCACCTGCCGCTCGGCGAGTGCCGACTGCAGTGCCACCGCCGAGGCCAGCGCGGCGGGGACGCTCACGCCACCCGGGAACCAGCGGTCCTCGTCCTCGGGCCAGCTCGGCGCACGGCGGACCCCGGCCCGCGTGACGACCACGCCCACGCCCGCCGGGCCGCCCCAGTCGCCGGGGTCGGCGGCCAGCACGTCCCAGGCGTCGGGGACGGCGAGGTGCCCGAGGCTCGCGCCCGCGTCGACGAGCAGCGGGACGCCGGCCGCGCGCGCCGCGTCGTGCACCTCCTCGACGGGCTGCACCGTGCCGACCTCGCCGTTCGCGTGCTGGAGGGCGGCGAGCGCGACGCCGGGGGAGCGCAGCGCGGACCGGTAGGCCTCGGCGTCGACGCGCCCCACGCGGTCGACCCCCACCACGACGCGCGAGCCCGTCGCGGGCGACCACGGCTCCGCGGCGGCGAACTCGGCCGCGGACAGCACGGCGGCGCGCTCCGTCGCGCCGACAACCACGTCGCGGCCCGCGCGGCGCCGGCCGCGTGCCACCGACAGCACCGCGGCGTGCAGGCCCGCGGTGTGGGACGGCGCGAGGTCGACCTCCTCGGTGCGCGCGCCCACGGCTGCGGCGAGCGCCTCGCGCGCGCCGTCGAGCAGGAGCCGGGCGCGCCGTCCCTCGGCGTGGAGCCGGCGGGGGTCGGCCCAGCCCTGGTCGAGCGCCTCGTCGAACGCCGTGCGGGCCTGCGCGCTCATCGGCGCCCGCCCGCCCGCGTCGAGGAAGACGCGCCGGTCGCGCGTGGGATGCGTCACACCCGGGGGTGGACCGTCGGCGGGTCCTGGCGGTCCGACGTGCGTGCTCACCCGCGCACGCTAGCGCGCGGCGGCCCGAGGGGGCCCCGCGGAGCCCTGTCACGATGCTGACGCCGTGTCGCCATGCCGCCCCCTCGGAGCGAATCCGTGCCGCACAGGCGATAGGCTTCCCCGGAATGAGGACGAAGGTCCCGGGAAACCTCCGCCAGCACCCGGCGGCGTGCCGCCGGGACGTGAGTGAGAGGTCCCGCGTGCACTCGCAGAATCCCCGCCGGCACCAGCGGCCCGCCGTGAGGTGGGCGACCCTGGTCGCCGTCGTGTCCATCGCCCTGGCGGGCTGCTCCGCCGAGGTCCAGCGCGGCTGGCTGCCCGGCAGCTCCGAGGCCGAGGTGACCGACCAGACCGGCCGGATCACCAACCTCTGGGTCGGCTCGTGGATCGCCGCGCTCATCGTCGGCGTCATCACGTGGGGCCTGATGCTCTGGTGCATCACGGTCTACCGCAAGCGCAAGAACGACAACACGCTGCCGGTGCAGCTGCGCTACCACGTGCCGCTCGAGGTCATGTACGTGATCCTCCCGTTGATCATGGTCGGCGTGCTCTTCTACTACACCGCGCGCGACATGTCGGCGATCAACGACACCAGCGAGGAGCCCGACCTGACGGTCCACGTCATCGGCAAGCAGTGGAGCTGGGACTTCAACTACGTCGACGACCAGGTCTACGACACGGGCCAGCAGGCGGAGGGCATCGGCGACCCGGGCGTCCTCGCCGAGCAGCCGACGCTCTACCTGCCGGTCGACGAGACGGTCCGCTTCGAGCTGGACTCGCGCGACGTCAACCACTCGTTCTGGATCCCCGCGTTCCTCTACAAGCTCGACGTCATCCCGGGCCGCACCAACCAGTTCCAGGTCACCCCCCAGGAGGTGGGCGACTACACCGGGAAGTGCGCCGAGCTGTGCGGCGAGTACCACGCGTCGATGCTGTTCAACGTCAAGGTCGTCGAGCGCGACGAGTACGACGCGCACATGGAGGACCTGCGTGAGCGGGGCCAGACCGGTGAGCTCGGGCTCGAGTACAGCCGCGTCCAGGATCTCGACTCGCCGTCGCAAAGGAGTGAGGACTGATGGCCGCCGCCGTCGAGGTGATCCCCGGTCTGGCGCCGCGTCGTCAGACCCTCGGTCGGACCGTCATCAAGTGGGTGACGTCGACCGACCACAAGACCATCGGGTACCTGTACCTGATCTCGTCGTTCGTCTTCTTCTGCATCGCGGGCGTCATGGCGCTGCTGATCCGTGCCGAGCTGTTCGAGCCCGGCATCCAGGTCGTGCAGACCCCCGAGCAGTACAACCAGCTGTTCACGATGCACGGCACGATCATGCTGCTGCTGTTCGCGACGCCCCTGTTCGCCGGCTTCGCGAACGTCATCATGCCGCTGCAGATCGGCGCCCCCGACGTCGCGTTCCCGCGGCTCAACATGTTCGCGTACTGGCTGTACCTGTTCGGCGGGCTCATCGCCGTCGGCGGGTTCCTCACCCCGCAGGGCGCGGCGTCATTCGGCTGGTTCGCCTACGCGCCGCTGTCGACGACGGCGTACTCGCCGGGCCTCGGCGGTGACCTGTGGGTCTTCGGCCTCGCCCTCGGTGGCTTCGGCACGATCCTCGGTGCGGTCAACTTCATCACCACGATCGTCTGCATGCGCGCTCCGGGCATGACGATGTTCCGGATGCCGGTGTTCACGTGGGGCATCCTCGTGACCAGCCTCCTCGTGCTCATGGCGTTCCCGCCGCTGGCCTCGGCGCTGCTCGCGCTGGGCGCGGACCGGCGGCTCGACGCCCAGGTGTTCAACCCCGAGAACGGGGGAGCGATCCTCTGGCAGCACCTGTTCTGGTTCTTCGGGCACCCCGAGGTGTACATCATCGCGCTGCCGTTCTTCGGCATCGCCTCCGAGATCATCCCGGTCTTCAGCCGCAAGCCGATCTTCGGCTACAAGGGCCTGATCTACGCGTTCTTCGCGATCGCCGCCCTGTCCGTGACCGTGTGGGCGCACCACATGTACGTCACCGGCGCGGTGCTGCTGCCGTTCTTCTCGCTCATGACGATGCTCATCGCCGTGCCCACCGGTCTGAAGTTCTTCAACTGGATCGGCACGATGTGGCGCGGGAAGATCACGTTCGAGACGCCGATGCTGTGGACGCTCGGCTTCCTCGTGACGTTCCTCTTCGGTGGTCTGACGGGCATCATCCTCTCGAGCCCGGCCCTCGACTTCCACGTCTCCGACACCTATTTCGTGGTCGCGCACTTCCACTACGTGGTCTTCGGCACCGTCGTGTTCATGATGTTCGCGGGCTTCTACTTCTGGTGGCCGAAGTTCACGGGTCGCATGCTCGACGAGCGCCTCGGCAAGGTGCACTTCTGGCTGCTGTTCGTCGGATTCCACCTGACGTTCCTCGTGCAGCACTGGCTCGGCGTCGTCGGCATGCCTCGCCGGTACGTGGACTACTCGCCCGAGGACGGGTTCACCTGGATGAACCAGCTCTCGACGGTCGGCTCGGTGGTCCTCGCGGCCTCGACGCTGCCGTTCCTCTGGAACGTCTACGTGACCTGGCGCAAGGCGCCGCTCGTCACGGTCGACGACCCGTGGGGCTTCGGCGGCTCGCTCGAGTGGGCCACGAGCTGCCCGCCGCCGCGGCACAACTTCACGTCGCTGCCGCGCATCCGGTCCGAGCGCCCTGCGTTCGACCTGCACCACCCCGAGGTCGCGGCGCTCGACCAGACAGCACCGGACCAGAACGTCCTCGACGAGCTGCTCGGCGAGGCCGACCTGACGGGGCAGAAGGAGCTGGCGGAGGAGCGGTTGCGCAACGGCACGGGCGAGCCCGAGCAGTCGAGCACGACCGTGCTCCCGGACGAGAAGGACCAGGAGGGCCCGCGGTGAAGATCGAGGCCAAGCTCTTCCTCTACGGCATCCTGTTCTTCGTCCCGGTCGGCGTCATCTACGCGGTGTGGAGCGACGGCGAGCCGGTCGGCACGCTCGGCATCCCCCTCGTCGGTGGGCTCGTCGGGATGATCGGCGGCTACCTCGCGCTCCTGGCGCGGCGCATCGACGCCCGCCCGGAGGACGACCCGCTCGGCGAGATCGAGCAGGGCGCCGGCGACCAGGGCGTGTACAGCCCGTGGAGCTGGTGGCCGCTCGCCATCGCCCTCGCCGCTGCCCTCGTGTTCGCCGGGCTCGCGCTCGGCTGGTGGCTCGTGGGTCTCGGCGCGTTGCTCGGCATGGTCGCGCTCGTCGGCTTCGTGTTCGAGTTCTCCCGCGGTCAGCACGCGCACTGACGACGCCCGGGCGCGAGCCCGCTGACGTCGACGCAGCGTCGAGAGCGCCGGTACCCCGCGGGGTACCGGCGCTCTCGTCATGCTCGGGTCGTGCACCGGACGCGCCCACACGGGCGCCGCTCGTCGGCGGGCGGCCGCCGACCCCTCGCGGGACGCAGGCAGGTGCGCGCGACTGTCCGAGGCGGTGCCTGTCCGTTCGCCGCCGGACGGCACCGGTCCCGACAGCATCGGTCCGGTTCGCGCCGGTGCGTCCTCGGCCGGACGGCGACGGTCGGCCTGAGGGGCCGTCAGCGAGCCGGAAACGGCTCCGGCCGGTACCAGGCCACGTGGACCCGGAACCGGCCGGAGAAGGCGCTCGGAGACGTCAGGCGGGAATGATGAGTCCCACCGTCTGGGTCCGTGCACGCGCGAGGCGCTCACCCGCGTCGGCCCAGTTGACGATGTTCCACCACGCCTTGATGTAGTCGGCGCGGACGTTCAGGTAGTCCAGGTAGTACGCGTGCTCCCAGACGTCGAGCATGAGCACCGGCACAAGGCCGAGAGCGATGTTGCTCTGCTGGTCGTAGAGCTGGCCCACGACGAGCTTCTGGCCGATCGAGTCCCACGCCAGGATCGCCCAGCCGGACCCCTGCACACCGGCAGCAACGGCCGCGAAGTGCTTCTGGAAACCGTCGAACGAGCCGAAGAACTCGTCGATCGCAGCAGCGAGCTCGCCGGCCGGCGCACCGCCGCCCTCGGGGGAGAGGTTGTTCCAGAACACCGTGTGGTTGACGTGACCGCCGAGGTTGAACGCGAGGTTCTTCTCGTGCAGGTTCACCGCTGCGAGGTCACCGCTCTCGCGGGCCTCCGCGAGCTTGGCCAGCGCCGTGTTCGCACCGGTGACGTAGGCCGCGTGGTGCTTGTCGTGGTGCAGCTCCATGATCTTGCCGGAGATGTGGGGCTCGAGCGCCGCGTAGTCGTACGGCAGCTCGGGAAGGGTGTAGTCAGCCATAGGTGGTGCCTCTCCTGCGTCAGGCCGCGGCGGACCGCGGCGTCGTCGGGTGCTCCGTCAGATACATATCGAGAGGGCACCGCGCCCTGGGGGTGCGGCGCCCTCTCGGTACGACCAACTCTCGCGCGGGCTCAGCGATTCCGCGCGTCCGTCTCGGGGTTGCCGGTCTCGGGCTCGACGAGATGCTGCCCGCCGCCGACCGCGCCGGTGGCCGAGCCCTCCTGCGAGCCCGAGCCACCCGTCGCGGAGCCGACGAGGCGGGTGCTCTCGTTGCTCTCCGGTGCCGCGATCGCGTCGTGCTCACCGTGCGAGTGCGCCGCGGCCAGCTCGGCCGGGGTGACCGGCTCGACGCGGTCCTCGTAGAAGAGCCGCGACAGGCGCTGCCGGAGGCGGTCAGCCCCGTAGCCCTTGCGACGGACGCCGCGCGAGTCCTCGGCCGGCTCGATCTCGAGCGGACGACGCGGCTCGTGCTGCACGCGCAGCCAGCGCTCGTGCTCGTCGAGCGGGCGGTGCACCTCGATGTACTCACCGTGCGCGAAGCGGACGATGCGGCCCGTCTCGTGCCCGTGCAGCACCAGCTCGCGGTCCTTGCGCTGGAGACCGAGGCAGATGCGCTTCGTGATCCAGAACGCCAGGACCGGCAGGACGAAGAACAGCACGCGAAAGACCTCGATGATGTCGTTGATCGACATCGAGAACTGCGCGCCGATGATGTCGTTCGACCCGGCGAGGACGAGGACCGTGAACGCCGTGAGGATCGCGACGCCCATTGCCGTGCGGAACGGGGCGTTGCGCGGGCGGTCGAGCACGTGGTGCTCGCGCTTGTCACCGGTCGCGGCGGCCTCGACGAACGGCCACACCGCGAGCACGGTGAACAGGATGCCCGGGACCACGACGGCCGGGATCAGGACGTTGAGCGACAGCGTGTATCCCGCGATGACCCACTCCGTGCCCTGACCGGGCATGAGCCGCAGCGCACCCTCGAGGAACAGCATGTACCAGTCCGGCTGGGCGCCGGCGGACACGGGGGAGGGGTCGTACGGGCCGTAGTTCCACACCGGGTTGATCGTCATCGTCGCGGCCATCAGCGCGATCACGGCGAACACCAGGAAGAAGAACCCGCCGGCCTTGGCGGTGTACGTCGGGAAGAGCGGGTATCCGACGACGTTGTTGTCCGTCCGGCCCGAGCCCGGGTACTGCGTGTGCTTGTGCAGCACGACGAGCAGCAGGTGCAGCCCGACGAGCGCGAGGATGAGGCCCGGCACGAGCAGGACGTGCACGGTGAACAGGCGCGGGATGAGGTCCTGACCGGGGAACTCGCCCCCGAAGATGAAGTACGACAGGTAGCTGCCGATGATCGGGATCGACCGCACGACGCCGTCGGTGATGCGCAGGCCGTTGCCCGAGAGGACGTCGTCCGGGAGCGAGTAGCCGGAGAAGCCGGCGGCGAGGCCGAGGATCATCAGCACGAAGCCGACGACCCAGTTGATCTCGCGCGGCTTGCGGAACGCGCCGGTGAAGAAGACGCGCATCATGTGCGTGACGATCGCCGCCATGAACAGAAGCGCTGCCCAGTGGTGGATCTGGCGCATGAGCAGCCCGCCGCGGACCTCGAACGACAGGCGGAGCGTCGAGGCGAACGCCTCGGACATCTCGACGCCGTTCATCGCGGCCCAGGGGCCCTCGTAGTGCGTCTCGGCCATGCTCGGCACGAAGAACATCGTGAGGAAGACGCCCGAGATGATGAGCACGACGAGGCTGAACAGCGCGATCTCGCCGAGCAGGAACGACCAGTGGTCGGGGAAGATCTTGCGCGCGAACGTCTTGACCGCGGTGCCGATGCCGGTCCGCTGGTCCAGGTAGTCCGCGGTGGCGCCGGCGGCGGCGCCCGTGCGGGTGGTCGTGGTTGTCACTTCAGGCGCTCCCAGTAGCTCGGACCGACAGGCTCGTGGAAGTCGGACTGCGCGACGAGGTAGCCCTCGTCGTCGACCTCGATGGGCAGCTGAGGCAGCGGCCGGTTGGCGGGACCGAAGACGACCTTGGCGCCGTTGGCCACGTCGAACGTGGACTGGTGGCACGGGCAGAGCAGGTGGTGCGTCTGCTGCTCGTAGAGCGCCACGGGGCACCCGACGTGGGTGCAGATCTTCGAGAAGGCGACGATGCCGTCGTACGACCAGCCCTCGCCCTGCTCGGACTTGAGGTCGCGCGGGTCCATCCGGATGAGCAGCACGACGGCCTTGGCCTTCTCGTCGAGCGGGTGCTCGGCGTCGTGGAGGTCCTCCGGGATGACGTGGAAGACCGAGCCGATCGTGACGTCCGCGGCCTTGATGGGCTCGCCGGACGGGTCGAGGGCGAGCTTCGTGCCCTTCTTCCACCACGTGTGCTTGAACTTCGAGACGTCCCAGTCCTCGCCGACCTCGCCGATGAGCGGCAGCGCGATCGTCAGCGGGAAGAGGGCGAGCGCCGACGCGAACGCGCCCTTGAGCACGCCGCGGCGACCGATGCCCGAGTCCTCGGCGCCGTCCTTGAGCGCCTGGATCGCGCCCGCGCGGTTCTCGTCGGAGCTGCGCTGCGGGTGACGCTCCTCGGCGCGCTCGTGGTCGTTCATGAGCGCCTTGGCCCAGTGCACCGCGGCCGCGCCGATCCCGAACAGGCTGAGGAACAGTCCCAGCCCGAGGAAGAGGTTGGAGCGCTGCATGGTCTCCGGCGTGTCGCCCAGCGGCACCACGAAGTACGCCGCGATGAAGACGACGGTGCCCAGCAGCGAGACCAGGAAGAGCGTGACGACCTGGCGCTCGGCGCGCTTATTCGCCTTCGGGTCCGTGTCGCCCAGGCGGGGGCGGTGCTCCCCGAGACCCGGGTTCTCGAACCGGTCCGGGTAGTGGCCGCCGTCGCGGTGGACCTCGACGGCCTCGGTGTTCCCGGGGACCGGGTTGTGCTGCATGCTCACGAGGACCTCGCTCCGATCCAGACGGACGTACCGATCAGCAGGCCGATGCCCACGAGCCAGATCCACACGCCCTCGCTGACGGGGCCGAGCGATCCGAGCTTGATGCCACCCGGGGACGGCTCACGCTGAGCGTCGATGTAGGCGATGATGTCGCGCTTCTCCTCGGGGGAGATGTTCGCGTCGTTGAAGACCGGCATCGACTGCGGGCCGGTCAGCATGGCCTCGTAGATGTGCGTCGGCGAGGTCTCCGTGAGCGACGGGGCCCACTTGCCCTCCGAGAGGGCGCCGCCGGCGCCCACCGCGTTGTGGCACATCGCGCAGTTGGTGCGGAAGAGGGCCATGCCGTTGGCGACGTCGCCCTCGGCCGGGTCCACCATCTCCTGGCTCGGGATCGACGGGCCCGCGCCGAGCGAGGCGACGAACGCCGCGAGCTGCTCGATCTGCTCGTCGGTGAACTGCACCTCCTTGGCGGGCGCCTGCGGGCCGTTCGCCTGCATCGGCATGCGGCCGGTGCCGACCTGGAAGTCGACGGCGGCTGCTCCGACGCCCACGAGCGACGGGGCTGCGTCCGTGCCCTCCGCCGCCGGGCCGTGGCACGTCGCGCAGTTGGCCTGGAAGATCTTCTCGCCGGTGGCGATGTCGTCACTGCCCGCCGCGGCGGGCGCGGCGTCGGCGGCCTGCGGTGCGAGGACCGCGTACAGCCCTCCGGTGAGCAGCAGCGCCAGCAGGAGCAGCACGGCCGGTGCGTACCGGTGGTGCCTGCGGGCTGCGAGTGCCTTCACGAATCGATCCTCGTCTCGCACGTTGGGGAAGGGTGGAACCGCGCGCCGCTGCCCGGAGGCGTCAGCGCAGGAGGTAGATGACCGCGAACAGCGCGATCCAGACGACGTCGACGAAGTGCCAGTAGTACGACGTCACGATCGCGGTGGTCGCCTCGTGGTGACCGAACCGCTTCGCCGCGAACGAGCGGCCGAGCAGGAAGAGGAAGGCGATGAGTCCGCCGACGACGTGCAGGCCGTGGAAGCCGGTCGTGAGGTAGAAGACCGAGCCGTACGGGCTCGAGGAGATCGTGAGTCCCTCGTGGACGAGCTCGGCGTACTCGTAGACCTGGCCGCCGATGAAGACCGCGCCCATGACGTACGTCAGCGTCATCCACTCGTTCATGCCCCAGCGACCGACCTGGAGCAGGCTCCCGGTCCGCGCGGGCTGGAACCGCTCGGCCGCCCACACGCCCATCTGGCAGGTGACGGACGAGAGCACGAGGACCGCGGTGTTGATCGCGGCGAACGTGAGGTTGAGCTTCTGGGTCTGCTCGGCCCACTCGTCGGGCACCGTCGCCCGGAGAGTGAAGTACATCGCGAACAGGCCCGCGAAGAACATGAGCTCGCTGGCCAGCCACACGATCGTCCCCACGGAGACGGGGTTGGGGCGGTTCACGCTCACGTGGGGTGCGGTGCGAGGGGCAGCCGTTGCAGTCGACACGCGTTCATTATGGCTGATGACGCTCGTGCATGGGTCGTCGGACCCACCCGCGGGGAGCGGTATATGTCACAGCGTCACCTCAGCGCTGTGACACGGGGGGCCACGCGGGCCTGCCGGAGGTCCCGGCCGAGGCCTGCGCGGACCCGACGACGACGCGCGCGACGGTGCCCCCGACCTGCACAACGGCCCGGTCGGCGTGCCAAGATGCCGGGGCACGCACGTCGACGACGAATGAGGACGCACCATGGTCACGGCCGACCCGCACGGAGCTGACGCGACGGACGAGCGCGAGCGCGCCCCCCGGATCCTCCTCTACAGCGACGACGTCGACACGCGGCAGCAGGTGCTGCTCGCCGTGGGGCGGCGCCTGCGCCGCGGGGCGCCCGACATCGCGTGGGTCGAGGTCGCGACGCCCGCAGCCGTCCTGAGCCAGGTCGACGCCGGCGGGTTCGACGTCCTCGTGCTCGACGGCGAGGCCGGCAAGGCGGGCGGCATGGGGATCGCCCGCCAGCTCAAGGACGAGATCTTCCGGTGCCCCCCGATCCTGCTGCTCACCGGCCGGCCCCAGGACGCCTGGCTCGCGTCGTGGTCGCAGGCCGACGCCGTGCTCAGCCAGCCGCTCGACCCGATCGACGTGCAGCGCGTCGTCGCCGAGCTGGTCGGTGCCGCGGCGAGCGCCGGATGAGCGCCGGGCACACCTGGCCCGACCTGCTCACGGCGCTCGTCCAGGGCCGTGACCTGACGCGCGAGCAGTCCACGTGGGCGATGGGCGAGATCATGGCCGGCACCGCCTCGCCCGCACGCGTCGCCGCGTTCCTCGTGGGGCTGCGCAGCAAGGGCGAGACGGTCGAGGAGTTCCGCGCGCTGTCCGACGTCATGCTCGCGAACGCGCACCGGATCCACGTCCCCGGTCGGACGGTGGACATCGTCGGCAGCGGAGGCGACCGCACGCACACCGTGAACATCTCGACGATGGCCGCCATCGTGATCGCGGGGGCCGGCCTGCGCGTCGTGAAGCACGGCGGCCGTGCGGCCTCGTCCTCCTCGGGCTCCGCCGACGTGCTCGAGGCGCTCGGGATCCGGCTCGACCAGCCCGTCGAGCGCGTGGCCGCTCTCGCGACCGAGGTCGGCATCACGTTCTGCTTCGCCCAGGTCTTCCACCCGTCCATGCGGCACGGTGCCGTCGTCCGCGGCGAGCTCGGCATCGCCACCGTGTTCAACTTCCTCGGACCGATCACCAACCCGGCGCAGCCGGCGGCGAGCGCGATCGGGGTCGCCGACGCCCGGATGGCCGGCCTCGTGGCGGGCGTGCTCGCGGCGCGGGGGTCCAGCGCGCTGGTGTTCCGCGGCGACGACGGGCTCGACGAGCTCGCGCCGACGGGCCCGGCCCGCGTCTGGGAGGTGCACGACGGCGAGGTCGTCGAGCACCGCCTGGACCCCTCCGCGAACCTCGGCCTCGCGCCCGTGACGATCGCCGACCTGCGCGGGGAGGACGCCGCGTTCAACGCCGGTGTCGTGCGTCAGGTGCTCGCGGGCGAGGCGGTCCCCTCGCGCGAGACCGTCCTGCTCAACGCGGCGACGGGCATCGTCGCGGACGGGACGCTGCCCGGGACGCGTGCGGCGGACGGGCCGCTCGTGGACCGTCTGCGCGCCGGCATGGAGATCGCGCGCCGCGCGGTCGACGACGGGGCCGCCGCTGCGGTGCTCGAACGCTGGCGGGCCGCCGCGGTCTGAGCACGGCCCGGCGAGCGGGCCGTCCGGCGGCCGGGTGCGCGGGGCCGTCGACCCGACCGCTCGGGTGCTCCCGCCGGACGGGGGCCCCGGCCGCTCAGTCCTCGATGCCGAGGTCGAACGCCTGCTCGAGGTCGTGCTTGGAGTACGCGCGGAAGGCGATATACGTCTGGGTGCGCAGGACCCCCTCGACCTTGCTCACCTGGTCGGCGATGACGTCCGCGAGCGCCTCGTGCTCGCGGACCCGCACGAGGGCGATGAGGTCGACCTCCCCGGTGACGGAGTAGACCTCGCTCACGCCGGGGACGTCGGCGATCGCCGCGGCGACCTCGGGGATGCGGGCGGCGTCGGTGTCGATGAGCACGATGGCGGTCAGCATCCCGCCATCATGCCGCGCCGGTCGCGCCCGTGCCGGTGGACCCCGCCGTGGTCGACCCCGGCGCCGTCGACCCCGCCGCGGTCGACCCGGCACCCAGGTCCTCCGCGCCCGGACCTGCGGCCGTGACCTGCGCCCCGGGGGCGCCGACCGAGGCAGCGGTCTCGAGCTCGTGCGCGAGGTACGCCGCGACACGCCCCGCGGTGCTCGCGGGGTCCGCGTAGGCCTGCGCCCCGCCGACCGGGCACGTCCAGCCCTCAGGCGCCAGCACGAGCCGCACGCCCGGCTGGTCGAGCCAGGTCAGCACGAGGTCGGCCTCCTCGGGGTGGCACGCCGGTGCGGGCACGGCGGGTGGGGCCACCTCCTCGCCCGACAGCCGCAGCGACTCGATCGCGGGCCACGGGTCCACCCCGCGCGGCACGGTCGCCGTGCCGGCGAGGCGGCCGTGGCGGACGAGCACGACCTCCCACCCGCCGACGTCCGCGCGCCGCGCCGCGACGAGCTCGGGGCACCGGGCGAGCGGTGCGAGCCGTTGCGCGCGGGCGGCGCCGCGCAGGAAGGCCGCGAGCCGGTCGCGCACGACGGCCGCCTCCTCGAACCGTTCCTGGGCGACGAGGCGCCCGATGCGTGTCGCGTGCGCCCGGACGACGGGGGACGGGTCGCCGACCATCGCCGCGCGGACCGCCGACGCGACCTCGGCGTACTGCTCGGGCGAGGACCGACCGGTGCACGGCGCCCCGCAGCGGCCCATCTCCGCGAGCGCGCACGCGACGGCCCCGAGCGCGGCGCGCAACGGCAGCCGGCCGCTGCACTGCCGCACGGGGAACGTCTCGTGGAGCGCGTCGATCGCGGACTGCGCGGCGCCGCGCGACGCGAACGGGCCGATGTACGCGGGCTCGTGCCCGTGCGGCGCGGGGACGGCGGCCGGGCGCACCTCGCGGACGACCGACAGCCGCGGGTACGGCTCGACGGTCAGGTGGACCCACGGCATGCGCTCGGGGAAGCGCGAGCGGCGGTTGTAGCGCGGCGCGTGCTCGGCGATGAGCCGGAGCTCGCGGACCCGGGCCTCGAGCGTCGTCGCGCACGGGACGGGGTGCACCCGCTCGGAGACGCGCACCATCTCGACCATGCGCGAGCGCTTCTCGGCCGCCGTGAAGTAGCTGCGGACGCGCGTGCGCAGCGACGTCGAGGTGCCGACGTAGAGGATCTCCTCGCGCGGGCCCACGAACATGTAGACGCCCGGGCCGTCGGGGAGCCCGTCGGCGAGGTGCCGCTTGCGCCGCACGTCCGACGGCACCGGGTCGGTGGCCGTCGCCAGGTCCTCGAGGTGCGTGATGCCCAGGGGCGCGAGGCGTGCGAGGAGGGCGTGCAGGACGTCGACGGTCGCGCGGGCGTCGGACAGGGCGCGGTGGTTGGGCGTCACGGTCGCGCCGAACAGCGCCGCGAGGGTGCCCAGCTTGTGGTTCGGGGCCTCGTCGCGGGTCACGACGCGGCGCGCGAGCCGCACCGTGTCCACCGTCTGGTGACCCGGCCACGCGTGGCCCGTCTGCGCGGCGGCCGCCTTCAGGAAGCCGACGTCGAAGGGGGCGTTGTGCGCGACCAGCACGCTGCCCCTCGCGAACTCGAGGAAGCTCGGCAGGACCTCCTCGATGCGCGGGGCGCCGATCACCATCGACGTCGTGATGCCCGTCAGCACGGAGATGAACGCGGGAACCGGGCCGCCGGGGTCGACGAGGGTCTGGAACTCGCCGAGCACCTCGCCGCCGCGCACCTTGACGGCGCCGATCTCGGTGATCGCGTTCGTGCCGGGCACCGAGCCCGTCGTCTCGAGGTCGACCACCACGAAGGTCACGTCGGACAGCCGGGTGCCGAGCTCGTCGAGCGCGAGCTGGACCGGGCGGCCCTGCAGCGGGGGTGCGAGGTCCACCCGGGTGACCCGGCGCGCGGCGGGGCGGTCGTGCTGCATGGCGTGGACGCTAGCCGCGGGGACCGACACGACCGGCGACGACCCGTCGGTGCCTAGGGTGGGCGCATGGCCGACGACGTACCGGGACACCCGGACCCCACGGTCCCCGACGCCGTCCGGACCGTGCTCGTGCGGCTCGCAGCCGAGGTGCTCACGACGATCGAGCTCGCGGACGTCCCTGCCGCGCTCCGCCAGGTCCAGAGGTTCGCGCCGCGTCGCCGGGCGTCGGCCGGTGCGCTGCCGCTGTGGTCCGCGCTCGAGGGTGACGCGGCGTTCCGGGCCCGGGTCGCCCGCGTGTGGGCCGGGGCGCGGCCGGACGTCGCGGCGCTGCTGGGGCGCGGCACGTCCGCGACCGCCGCCCAGGGCCCGGCGCACGAGCACGAAGCCGGGCCGTCCGGCGGATCCCCTGGAGACACGCCCGACACGCCCGCCGGACGGGCGGCGCTCCTCGATCCACCTGCCGGAGAGGCGGCGCTGCTCGACCCGCCCGCCGCGCAGGCAGCGCCGCTCGACGTCGCGGTGGGCGCCTGGCTCCTGCGACCGGACGGCTGGGCGGCCATGCTCGCCGAGGCCGCGGGGCACCTCGTCGCCGGGCCGGCCGGCGGCGACCGGCAGGCGACGCTGGACGGCGCGCGCGAGGCCCTGCAGCGCGCCGAGGAACGCGCGACGGTGCTGACCGCGCAGCTCGGTGAGGCACGCGCCCGTGCGGAGCGGGCGGAGGAGGACGCGGCGGCGCTCCGGCGCGAGCAGCGCCGGCTCCGCTCGGACGCCGACCGGGCCCGCAGCGAGGGTCGGCGCGCCGCCGTCGAGGCGCAGGACGTCCTGGCGCGGGCGACGACGGCTCGGGCCGGCGCCGACGAGGCTCTCGCGAGCGCGCAGGCCCTGCGCCGGGTCGCGGAGGCCGAGCGGGCCCAGGTCCGGCAGGAGGCCCGCGTCGCACGCGACCTCGCCGGGGTGCGCGTGCGGCTCCTGCTCGACACGATCGTCGACGCCGGCCAGGGGTTGCGCGCCGAGCTCGCGCTGCCGCCCGTCGGCGACCGGCCCGCCGACCTGGTGGGCGCGTCGGCCCCGGTTCCCGTGGAGCGCGCGACGTCCCGGGGGCGCGCCGCGACCGACCCGGCGCTGCTCGACGACCTGCTCGCCCTGCCGCACGCGCACCTCGTGGTCGACGGCTACAACGTCTCGAAGGCGGCGTGGCCCGGGCTGAGCCTCGCCGAGCAGCGGCGCCGGCTCGTCGACGCGCTCGCGAACGTCGCGGGTCGCACCGGCGCGGAGGTCACGTGCTGCTTCGACGGGCAGGAGGGGCCCCGCCCTCCGGGCAGCGGTCCGCGCGGCGTGCGCGTGCTGTTCTCGGTGGGGGAGATCGCCGACGACCTGATCCGGCGCCTGGTGGGGGCGGAGCCCCGCGGACGGGTCGTCGTCGTGGTGACGAGCGACCGGCAGGTCGCCGACGACGTCGAGGCGGCCGGGGCGCGCGTCGTGCCGTCGGCGACGCTCGTCGCGCGGGTCGCCCGCCTCTGAGGCGGGCGGTCGTCCGTCCGGGCGGGACACGCGCCGGGCAGAGGTCCGGGCCGGCGTGCGGGCGACACCTGTGGACGGGCGGCGTTGTGATGTCGGCGTGCACGGCTAGCGTCCGCCGCATGCTGATCGACTGCGAGAGCTGCACGGTGCGCCCGGCGGCGTGCTCCGACTGCGTGGTGACGTTCCTGACGGTGCCGGTGCGCGCGGTCGACCTCGTCGACGACGAGCGCGCGGCGCTCGAGGTCCTGGCGGCGTCCGGGCTGGTGCCCCCGCTGCGTCTGCGCCAGACCGGCTAGTGCCGGTGCGCACGCCGGGCGGACCCGGCGTGCGCACCGTGCCTCACTCGGCGGGTGCCGTGTCGTACAGCGCGTCGATCTCCGCCGCGAAGTCCTTGATGACCTGCGCGCGGCGCACGCTCAGCTTGGGCGTGAGGTAGCCGTTGGCGATGGTCAGGTCCGTGTCGAGGATGCGGTACTTGCGGATCGACTCGGCGCGCGAGACCGCCCGGTTGGCCCGCTCGACGGCCTTCTCGATCGAGGCCAGGACCTCAGGGTCCTGTGCGGCCTCCGTGACGGTCATCGGCTTGTGGCCGTGCGCGCTGAGCCAGCCCGGGAGCGCCTCGGCGTCGAGCGTCACGAGGGCCCCGATGAACGGACGGGCGTCGCCCACGACGACGACCTGGCTCACGAGAGCGTGGCTGCGCAACCGGTCCTCGAGCACCGCGGGCGCGACGTTCTTGCCGCCGGCCGTGACGATGATCTCCTTCTTGCGTCCCGTGATCCGCAGGAAGCCGTCGTCGTCGAGGGACCCGAGGTCGCCGGTCCGGAACCAGCCGTCGTGGAACGACTCGGCCGTCGCGGCGTCGTTGTTGTGGTAGCCGGCGAAGACGTGCGGACCCGTGACCTCGATCTCGCCGTCCTCCTGGATCCGGATGCCGCACCCAGGGAGCGGGGGGCCGACGGTGCCGATCTTCGTCCGGCCCGGCATGTTGACGGTCGCCGGGGCGGTCGTCTCCGTCAGGCCGTAGCCCTCGAGGACGCGGAACCCGATGCCGCGGTAGAAGTGACCGAGGCGCTCGCCGAGCGGCGCACCGCCCGAGATGGCCCACTCGCAGCGGCCGCCCAGCGCGTGCCGGAGCTTCTTGTAGACGAGGACGTCCGCGACCTTGTGCTGGAGCTTGAGGCCCAGGCCGGGGCCGCTCGGCGTCTCCGTCGCACGCGAGTACAGGATCGACGTGGCGGCGGCCCACTGGAAGATCTTCAGCTTGCCGCCCGCCGCCGCCTTCTGCTCCGAGGAGTTGTAGACCTTCTCGAAGACGCGGGGGACCGAGAGGATGAACGTCGGCTGGAACGACGCGAGGTCCGCCAGCAGGTTCTTGGTGTCGGGCGTGTGGCCCAGCACCGCCCCGGCCGGGATGCACAGGACCTCGACGAACCGGGCGAACACGTGCGCGAGGGGCATGAAGAGCAGCGTGCGAGCGCCGGGCGTCGAGACGACCTCCTCGAGGCCCTCGACGGCGTTGCGCGTCAGGACGCTGAAGTTGCCGTGCGTCAGCCGCGCACCCTTGGGGCGGCCCGTGGTGCCGGACGTGTAGATGATCGTCGCGACGTCGTCGAGGTCGGCGAGCGCGCGGCGGCGCACGATCTCGGCGTCCTCCACGCCGGTCCCGCCCGCGACGAGGGTCTCGACGGCGCCGTCGTCGATCACGAGGACCTCGCGCAGGTGCGGCGCGTCGGCGCGGACCTCGGCCACGGTCGCGGCGTGCTCGGCCGACTCGACGACGAGCAGCGACACGTCGGCGTCGGTGAGGATCCACAGGACCTGCTCCGCGGAGGACGTCTCGTAGACCGGCACGGGCACCGCGCCGGCGGCCCACGTCGCCCAGTCGAGCAGCGTCCACTCGTACCGGGTCCGCGACATGATCCCGACCCGGTCGCCCGGCTGGACGCCCCGCGCGACGAGGCCCTTCGCGAGCGCGACGACCTCGGCGTCGAACGCACGGGCTGTCAGCGGGATCCAGGGGCCGTCGCCGGGGGACTTGATCTCGATCAGCGGGCGGTCGGGGGTCGACGCGACGCGTGCTGCGAGGAGGTCGTTGAGGTTCTCGTCGGGCCTCGCCTCGACGAGCGGGGGAGTGTGGATCTCGTCCATGCTGGCTCCAGTGACAGTAGGGCGACGGGGGTTCGTCGCACGATACCGGGACTTTCGTACTGACCGGTCACATTCACGCCGGCCGGGCTCGTGACCGTGCAGGCGGCGTGCCCGGTCTCGTCACCCGTCCGTGCACACGTCGCCCGCGTCACCCGTCCGTGCACGCGACGTGCCCCACGTGCCCCCTGCGGACCCGGCAGCGGCCCGGCACCGCGGACCCGTGCGGGCGACGTGCGCCGGGCGCGCTAGCGTGGGCTCGCACCCGTGCGCCCGGTAAGGCACGGTTGTCGCGCAGCAGCCGGCGCGTCGCCGCGGCCCCCCGCGGGCGGCTCGCGCAGGCCGGCGCACACTTCGGCGGTCGACGATCCCAGGAGCAAGGACGGACATGCACGCGATCGGTGTGGACATCGGCGGGACCAAGATCGCGGCCGGCGTGGTCGACGAGGACGGCGTCATCCTGGCGCAGACCCGCCGGGCCACGCAGCCCGACGACGCCGGGAGCATCGACCGGGCGATCGCCGAGATCTACGCCGAGCTGTCCGGGTCGTACGAGGTCGGCGCCATCGGTCTCGCCGCAGCGGGCTTCGTCGCCTCCGACCGGTCCGGCGTGCTGTTCGCCCCGAACCTCGCGTGGCGCAACTACCCGCTGCGCGACCGGGTCGCGGAGCTCGTCGGTCCGGACGTGCGCATCGTCGTCGAGAACGACGCCAACGCTGCGGGCTGGGCCGAGTTCCGCTTCGGTGTCGGCCGCGACGTCGACGACATGCTCATGCTCACGGTCGGGACGGGCCTCGGCGGCGCGATCATGATCGGCGGGCAGCTCGTCCGCGGCGCGTGGGGCGTGGCCGCCGAGGTCGGGCACATGCGGGTGGTGCCGGGCGGGCACTACTGCGGCTGCGGGCACGAGGGCTGCTGGGAGCAGTACGCGTCGGGCAGCGCTCTCGTGCGCGACGCGCAGGCAGCGGTCATCACCCAGCCCGAGCGTGCGGCGCGCCTGCTCGAGCTCGCGGGCGGCGACGCCGAGAAGCTCATCGGCCCGCACGTGACCGACGCCGCGCAGGAGGGCGACCCGCTCGCGGTCGAGCTGTTCACCGAGCTGGGCCGGTGGATCGGTGAGGGCTCGGCGTCCGTCGCCGCCCTGCTCGACCCCGAGCTCATCGTGGTCGGCGGCGGGGTCGGTGCCGCCGGCGACCTGCTCCTCGCGCCCGCGCGGCAGGCGTTCGGCGAGCAGCTCTCGGCGCGCGGCTACCGTCCCGAGGCGCGGATCGAGCTCGCCGCGATGGGCAACGACGCCGGCATCGTCGGCGCGGCGGACCTCGCCCGCTTCTGACGCGGACCGCCCGGGGCGGCGACGCCCCGGGCACCGCCGCTGTGCGGCTGCCGGCGGACCACTGCCGCCGGCTGCACCTCGGCCGCCGGCCCCGCCACGGCCGCTCCCGTCAGACGACGGCGCCCGTGTCGTCGTCCGCGTCGTCGCGTCGGTGCGGCATCCGCCAGAGCAGCGCGGCGACGCCGAGCACGAAGACGGCGGCCGCGGCCTGGATCAGCGCGGCGGGGGCCGTGGGCCACGCCACGACGACCACGAGCAGGAAGACCGGCATCCCCGCGGCGGCGAACCACGCCATCGTCAGCAGCGGGTCGCCGCCCATCACGGGGCCGGGGTCAGGGGCGACGAAGTGCTCCTCGGCCTCGTCCGCCGCGTCGGCGGCGTCCATCTGGGTGGTCCCGTCCCAGGACCGGCCGGTGAGCTCGGGCGGTCCGGGCCGCTCGCGCTCGGCGTCGTCGGCGGCCGGACGGATGACGCGGGGGTCCGGGACCCCCGGGGCGACGGGGTAGGTTACGGCGGGACCCGCAGCCGCCCCGGTCGTGCTCGTGGGCCCGGACGTGCCGCCCCCCGGGTCGTTCCCGCCGGTCAGGTCGGCGACGATCGCCGCCCAGCGCTCGTCGTCGGTGGGCTCGCGGGGCGCGTCGGGGGCGGGCTCGGAGGCGGCGCCACCGGTGCCCTCCGCGGTGCCGGGAGTCGTCCCGGGATCGGGGACGGTGTCGTCGGGGTCGTCCGGGCGTGCGGCCATGAGAGCACTCTAGAGTCGGACATGCGGTGCGGGCCGCGCGGGACATCCCCGGGCGGCGTGGTCGAGAGGTGGCAGCTTGTTCTACTGGTTGATGAAGCGGGTCATGGTGGGTCCGCTCCTGCACCTCGTCTTCCGCCCCTGGGTCCGTGGTGCGGAGAACGTGCCGAGCGAGGGCGCCGCGATCCTCGCGAGCAACCACCTCGCGGTGATCGACTCGTTCGTGCTGCCGCTCGTGCTCGACCGCGAGATCGTGTTCATCGGCAAGTCCGAGTACTTCACCGGGACCGGCATGAAGGGGCGCCTCAAGGCCGGCTTCTTCCGCGGCGTCGGGACGATCCCCGTCGACCGCTCGGGCGGCAAGGCGAGCGAGGCCGCGCTGCGCACCGGGCTCAACCGGCTGCGCGAGGGTGGGCTGTTCGGCATCTACCCCGAGGGCACGCGCAGCCCCGACGGCCGCCTGTACCGCGGCAAGACGGGTGTCGCGCGCCTCGCGCTCGAGTCCGGGGCGCCGGTCGTCCCCGTCGTCATGGTGGGCACCGACGTCGCGCAGCCGCTCGGCCGGGTCATCCCCAAGCCGGTGCGCCTCGGCGTCGTGATCGGTGAGCCGCTCGACTTCAGCCGGTACCGCGGCATGGAGAACGACCGCTTCATCCTGCGGTCGGTCACCGACGAGATCATGTACGCGCTCATGAGTCTCTCCGGCCAGGAGTACGTCGACGTGTACGCCGCGACGCAGAAGGCCCGGATCGCGACGGGTCACCCCGCGGCGGCACCCGTGGCCGAGTCCGGCCCGACGGCGCCGGGCGGCCGTCCCGCCCCGGACGTCCAGGTGCCGGGACCGCCCGAGGACGACGCGAGCGCGTCAGTAGGATGAACCGGTCGCCGTCCCGGGCCTCCCGCGCCGGCGCAGATCGACCAGTCCCGCCGTCACGAAACCCGGACCTTGGGCCCGACGACGGGCCACCGGGACGCCCCACCCTGTGGGCGCCAGCTGTGCAGAAACAACGAGAGGTGTGTCTCATGTCGGTTCGTCGCGTCGCGCTCCTGACCGCAGGCGGCTTCGCCCCGTGCCTGTCCTCGGCCGTCGGTGGCCTCATCGAGCGGTACACCGAGATCGCGCCCGAGATCGAGATCATCGCCTACCAGCACGGCTACCACGGGCTCCTGCGGGGCGACAAGATCGTCGTCGACGCGGAGGCCCGCGCGAAGGCCGGCCTCCTGCACCGCTTCGGGGGCTCCCCGATCGGCAACTCGCGCGTCAAGCTGACGAACGCCGCGGACTGCGTCAAGCGCGGGCTCGTCCAGGAGGGGCAGAACCCCCTGCACGTCGCGGCCGAGCAGCTCAAGGCCGACGGCGTCGACGTGCTGCACACCATCGGCGGCGACGACACGAACACGACCGCGGCGGACCTCGCGGCGTTCCTCGAGGAGAACGGCTACCACCTCACGGTCGTCGGCCTCCCGAAGACGATCGACAACGACGTCGTCCCGATCAAGCAGTCGCTCGGCGCCTGGACCGCGGCCGAGGAGGCCGCCGGCTTCGCGGCCAACATCATCGGCGAGCACCGCTCGGGTCCGCGCATGCTCATCGTGCACGAGGTCATGGGCCGGCACTGCGGCTGGCTCACGGCGGCGGCGGCGGCGGAGTACCGGACGTGGCTCGACGCCCAGGAGTGGGTCCCGAGCCTGGGTCTGACGCGTGAGCGCTGGGACATCCACGCGGTCTTCCTGCCCGAGCTCGCGCTCGACATCGACGCCGAGGCGGCGCGCCTCAAGACGATCATGGACGAGCAGGGCAACGTCAACATCTTCCTCTCGGAGGGGGCGGGCATGCACGAGATCGTCGAGCAGCTCGAGGCGTCCGGCGCCGAGGTCCCTCGCGACCCGTTCGGGCACGTGAAGCTCGACACGATCAACCCGGGCCAGTGGTTCGCGAAGCAGTTCGCCGAGAAGCTGGGCGCCGAGAAGGTCATGGTCCAGAAGTCGGGCTACTACTCGCGCGCCGCAGCGGCGAACGCCGAGGACCTGCGCCTCATCAAGTCGATGACGGACCTCGCGGTCGAGGCCGCGCTCAAGGGCGACTCGGGCGTCATCGGCCACGACGAGGAGGACGGCGATCGGCTCAAGGCCATCGCGTTCCCCCGCATCGCGGGCGGCAAGGCGTTCGACGTGTCGCAGGACTGGTTCGGTGCGCTGCTCGCCGACATCGGCCAGCCGCTGGTGCCCGGCGGCCACTCATGACCGTCGAGGCGGACCCGCAGGTCGTCGCCGGGCTCGACCACTGGCGTGAGCTCGTCGCGACGCAGCAGCCGCGCTGGCCGGACGCCGCCGGTCTCGCGCGGGTCACGGACCGGCTGTCCGCCGTGCCGCCGCTCGTGTTCGCGGGGGAGTCCGACGCGCTGCGGGCCCAGCTCGCCGCCGCGGGCCGCGGCGAGGCGTTCCTGCTGCAGGGTGGGGACTGCGCCGAGACGTTCGCCGAGGCGACCGCGGACAACATCCGCAACAAGATCAAGACGATCCTGCAGATGGCGGTCGTGCTGACGTACGGCGCGAGCCTGCCGGTGATCAAGATGGGCCGCATGGCGGGGCAGTACGCCAAGCCGCGCAGCTCGGACTCGGAGACGCGCGACGGGGTGACGCTGCCGGCGTTCCGTGGCGACATCATCAACGGCTACGAGTTCACGCCCGAGGCGCGCGTCCCGAACCCGGAGCGTCTGCTCGAGGCGTACCACACGTCGGCGTCGACGCTGAACCTGATCCGCGCGTTCACGACGGGCGGCTTCGCGTCGCTGCTGCGCGTGCACGAGTGGAACCGCGGGTTCACCGCGAACCCGGCGTACGCGCGCTACGAGGAGATCGCCGCGGAGATCGACCGCGCGATCCGTTTCATGGCGGCGTGCGGTGCCGACTTCGACGCGCTGCGCACGGTCGACTTCTTCTCGAGCCACGAGGGCCTGCTGCTCGACTACGAGCGTCCGCTCACGCGCATCGACTCACGCACCGGGCTGCCCTACGACTGCTCGGCGCACTTCCTGTGGGTCGGGGAGCGCACCCGTCAGCTCGACGGGGCGCACGTCGACTACTTCTCGCGCGTGCAGAACCCGATCGGCGTGAAGCTCGGGCCCACCAGCACGGGGGACGACGCCCTCGCGCTCATGGACAAGCTCAACCCGACGGCCGAGCCCGGCCGGTTGACCTTCATCACGCGCATGGGTGCCGGCAAGATCCGCGACCTGCTCCCCGCGCTCGTGGAGAAGGTCGCAGCCGACGGGCGCCCCGTCACCTGGGTGTGCGACCCGATGCACGGCAACGGCATCACGTCGGCGAGCGGGTACAAGACGCGGCGCTTCTCGGACGTCATGGACGAGGTCGCCGGGTTCTTCGAGGTGCACCGGGCGCTCGGCACCGTCCCGGGCGGCCTGCACATCGAGCTCACCGGCGACGACGTCACCGAGGTGCTCGGCGGGTCCGAGGAGATCGACGACGAGGGCCTGGGGCGGCGCTACGAGACCCTCGTGGACCCGCGCCTGAACCACCAGCAGTCGCTCGAGCTCGCGTTCCAGGTCGTGGAGCTGCTCCGCAAGGCGTGAGCTCCGGCCCCGGTCGTGAGAACGGCGCGTGACCCGACGGGTCACGCGCCGTTCTCGTGCGCGGGGGCAGCCGCGGTGCGGCGTCTGCGGTGCGATCGGGCCGTGGTCGGGCGGCGGGCGTCAGGGTCAGACGACGGTCAGGGTGATGGTGCTGCCCTTGGGGACCTTCTCGCCGGCGGGGGTGCTCTGCGAGCGCACGGTCCCGAAGATGCCGCCGAGCACGTTCTCCCGCTTCACGGCGAAGCCGAGGGCCTTGAGCGCCGCCTCGGCCTCGGTGAACTGCTTGCCGGTGAGGTCGGGGACCGCGATGGGCTCCGGGCCCTGCGACACCGTGATCGTGACCGCGTCGGTCCGGTGCCCGGCGGTCCCGGCCTTCGGGTCCTGGGCGATCACCTGGCCCGCGGGTGCGGTGTCGGACCACGCGGGGACCGCCTCGGGCTTCAGCCCCGCGTCCGTGAGCTGGCTGGTGGCCTCGTCCTCGCTCGCGCCGACGACCGAGAAGATCGTCACCGGGGCGGGCCCGTCGGACAGCGTGAGCACGACCGAGGACCCGCGCTCGACCTGGTGGCCGGGCTCGGCCGAGGCCGAGAGAACGGAGCCGAGCGGGGCGCTGTCGTCGTGGTGGTCCTCGCCCGGGGCGTACTCGGCGACGAGACCGGCGGCCTCGAGCGCGGCCTGCGCGTCGGCCTGCATCGCCCCGACGATCCCCTCGGGCACGGCGACGAGGTCCGGGCCCTTGGACACGGAGATCGTCACGGTGCCGTCCTTGCGGATCCGGTCGCCGACGGCCGGGTCGCTCGCGAACACGGTGCCGACCGGCGCGACGCTGTCGAACGCGTCGACCGGCGCTCCCTCGAGCCCGTGGTCGCCGAGCGTCGCGAGCGCCTCCTCGCGCGTGAGGCTCATGAGCTCCGGGACGCGCGTGTAGGCGCCGGGGCCGGACGTCATGTACCACCACGCGCCGGCGGCGGCGAGCACCACGAGCAACGCGGTGACGACCAGCCACCTCCGGCGCCGGCCGGTGGGCCGGCCCGCGCCGGCGGGCGGGCCGTCGTGCCGGGTCGACACCGCGGCGCGGCTCAGCCCGGTCCCGATCGGGAGGGCCACGGTGCGGCCGGCCTCGGCGACGTCGAGCCGGGTCGTCTCGTCCTGGCGCCGTGCGGCGTCGAGCCCCGCGGACGTCGCGCTCGTCGGGAGCCCGTCGTCCTCCGCGGGCCGCGGGTCCGTCGCGCTCGGCAGGGTGATCGTGGGTGGGACCTCGGCGGCTCGGGCGAGCGTGGGCCCGTCGAGGGTCGCGCGCGTCCGGCGCAGCTGCTCGAGCGCCGCGGACGCGTCGACCGGACGGTCCTCGGGCTCGCGCGCCGCCAGCGCGGTGACGAGCTCGTCGACCTCGACGGGCAGCCAGCGGACCAGGTCCGAGGGCGGTGGCACGTCCGAGTTCACGTGCTGGAACGCGACCTGGATCGGCGTCTCGCCGGTGAACGGCTGCCGGCCCGTGAGCATCTCGTAGAGCAGGATCCCGGCGGCGTACACGTCGGTGCGCGCGTCGCTCGCGCCGCGGGTCACGAGCTCAGGCGCCAGGTAGGCCACGGTCCCGAGGACCGTGCCCGTCGTCGTCGAGGTCACCTCGGTCACCGCGCGCGCGAGCCCGAAGTCGGCGAGCTTGACGCGGCCGTCGACGGCGATGAGGACGTTCTCGGGCTTGATGTCCCGGTGCACGAGGCCGACGCGGTGCGCGGCACCGAGGGCGTCGAGCACGCGCTCGAGGATCCCGAGCGCGTCGCCGACGGTCAGCGCGCCGCGCTCGGCCAGGTGGCGGCGCAGGTTGGTCCCGTCGACGTACTCCATCGTGAGGTAGCTCGTCTCGCCGTCGACGCCCTGGTCGAGCACGCCGACGAGCCCGGGGTGCGTGAGGCGGGCCGCGGCGCGGGCCTCCCGGCGGAAGCGTGCGACGAAGTCCGAGCCGGCGCCGCCCTCGGCGAGGTGCGGGTGCATGACCTTGAGCGCGACGTCGCGGTCGAGGCGCCGGTCGACCGCGAGGTACACGGTGGCCATCCCGCCGCGGGCGATCCGGGAGACGACCTCGTACCGCCCGTCGACCAGGCGGCCCACGAGCGGATCGGTGACGGTGGCTCCCACGCGGGTGAGTCTACGGTCGCCGCGGCCTCACACCGTGGAGGCGGCGCCTCAGCGGAAGCGCGTCATGTGGGTCTGCACGTTCGCGACGTAGCGCCGCGTGTCGGCGTACATGCCGTTGCGCTGCACCGACGACGCGCCCTGGTAGTACCCCGCGATCGCGGTGGGCAGGTCGGGGCTCGTCCGCACGAGCGAGCGGAGGATGGCGACGCCCGCGACGACGTTGTCGTCCGGGTTCAGCAGGTCGAGCCTGCGCCCGACGAGCTGCGAGGCCCACTCCCCGGACGTCGGGATGACCTGCATGGTGCCGATCGCGTTCGCGGGGGACACCGACGTGTGGTTGAAGCCTGACTCCTGGAAGGCGACGGCCTGCGCGAGCGCGGCGTCCACGCCCATCGAGCGCGCGGTCGCGGCGACCTTCGCCTGCATCTCGGCCTTCGAGGGGACCCCGGACGCGAGCAGCGTGGCCTTGTTCGCGTTGGCGGCGGCCACGACCGGGCTCGCGTAGGTCCGCCCCGCGAAGGTGTTCCCGACGAGCTGCGCGGCGGGGGCGGGTGCTGCCGCGGGTGCCGCCGCGCCGGGGACGGCGAGCTTCTGCCCGACGCGGATGAACGCGCGCGTGTCGAGGCCGTTCGCGCCGACGATCGCCTGGACCGTGGTGCCGTAGCGCTTCGCGATGCTGGAGACCGTCTCGCCGGACCCGACCGTGTGGGTCGCAGCCGCGGCGGCGGGGGCGGCGGCGGGGGCTGCCGGAGCGGGCGCGGCCTGCGCGGCACCGGGGATCGTGAGCGTCTGCCCGGCGCGGACGAACGCCCGCGCGTCGAGGCCGTTCGCGCTCACGATCGCGGCCACCGTGGTGCCGTAGCGCTTCGCGACGTGCGAGACCGTCTCGCCGCGCGCGACCGTGTGCGTGGCGCCGGCCGGGGCGGCAGCGGCAGGCGCCGCCGCCGGGGCGGGCGCGGCGGCCGTGGCGCCGGTCGGGATGACGAGCTTCTGCCCGATGCGGATGTGCGAGGCGTCGGCGAGCGCGTTCGCGCGGGCCAGCGCGGCGACGGTCGTCCCGGTGCGCGTCGCGATGTGGCTCACGGTGTCGCCGCTGCGGACGGTGTACTGCTCGTCGGCGTGCGCGGCGCTGGCGGACGCGGCGACCGCGGCGGCGGCGAGCACGAGCGTCGCGCCCGTCCCGGTGCCGACGCGGCGCACGAGCTGGGGGTCGATGCGCTGCGGGCGGGGCCGCGTGCCGGCCGTGCGCGGGTGCGGCGCGGCGGACGGGGCGGTGGCGTGCTGCGTCATGTCGACCTCGTGTGGCAGATGTGATGGATGGTGCGGATGTGACTCGTGTGACGTGATGCGAACGTAACGCAGGGAATGCAGGCGCGAAAGCGCCGTGCCGGAATTACGGCATTGTCATTTCCGCGCATACGGGTGATCTGCAGGGTGCGTACCCTGTGGCGGTGACTGAATCCACACCGCTCGACCAGCTCGTCGGCTCCTGGCTGACCCTTCCCGACGTCGCGGACCGCCTGGGGCTCGACGTGGGCAAGGTCCGCCGGCTGCTCCAGGAGGACCGTCTCGCGGCCGTCCGCCGCGGCGACCCGCGCGTCCTGTCGGTCCCCGAGGCGTTCCTGGTGCCGAGCCACCTCGCGAACCCGTCCGCACCCTCGCGCGAGGCCGCCGGACCGGACGCCGCGGACTGGACGGTGCTCGCCGCGCTGCAGGGCACGTTCACGCTGCTGTCCGACGCCGGGTTCGACGACGAGGGCGCCATCGCCTGGCTCTTCACGCACGACGAGTCGCTCGGTGCGACGCCGATCGAGGCGCTGCGCACGGGCCACAAGACCGCGGTCCGCCGTCAGGCCCAGGCGCTGCTCTGAGACGCCGGCCCGGGCACGGGGCCCGGGGCGCAGGGCTGGCGCTCAGGCGTGCCGGTCGACCGCCGCGTGCGCGAGCCGGACGAGGTAGGTCCGGCCCGGCTCGTGCAGCGGGAGCCGGTCGAGCGCGTCGAACGCACCGCGGGCGAGCTCGTCGATGAGCCGCTCGACGTCGCCGGGCGCGCCGGTGCGGGCGATCGCGGCGGCCAGGGCGGCGACGTGCTCGTCGGACAGGTCACGGACCCCGAGCTCGGACCGGAGCCGGGCGGCCGTCCCGGCGTCCCCCGACGCGAGCGCACGGGCCATCGCACGGGCGACGAGGACGGTGCGCTTGCCCTCGCGCAGGTCGTCGCCGGCAGGCTTCCCCGTCGTCGCGGGGTCGCCGAAGACGCCGAGCAGGTCGTCACGGAGCTGGAAGGCCTCGCCCAGCGGCAGCCCCACGGACCGGCACGCCGCGAGCGCGTCGTCGTCGGCCTCCGCGAGCGCAGCACCCAGCACGATCGGGTGCTCGACGCTGTAGCGCGCCGACTTGGACCGGATGACCTCGCGCGCGCGGTGCTCGTCGGCCTCCGGGTCCTCGCCCCAGGGGAGCGCCTGGGCCAGCACGTCGAGGTACTGGCCGACGGTGACCTCGGTGCGCATCACGTCGAACACCTCGCGCACGCGGGAGCGCAGCACCGCCGGCTCGGGGTCGAGCGCCCGCGAGAACACGTGCTCGCTGCGGACGAGAGCGAGGTCACCGAGCAGGATCGCGGCCGACTCGCCGAAGCGACGGGCGTCCCCGGACCAGGCCGCGTCCTCGTGCAGCGCCGCGAACGTGCGGTGCGCCGCGGGCAGCCCGCGCCGGGTGTCCGAGTCGTCCATGACGTCGTCGTGGAAGAGCGCGGCCGCCTGGAAGAGCTCGAGCGCCGCGCCGACCTGCACGACGACCTGCTCGCGCGCCGTGCCGGGCACGCCGCCGTGCGCGCGCCAGGACCAGTAGCAGAAGGCGGCGCGCAGCCGCTTGCCGCCGCCGAGCATCTGCTCGACGGCGCCGGCGAGGCGGTCCGCGTCGGCGCTCGAGGCGGCGAGGCTCGGGCGGAGGTCCTCGACGTGGAGCCGGAGCGCGGCGTCGACGCGGCTGCGGACGTCCTCGACGTCGACGAGTGCGGGGGAGGAGGTCACGCGGGCAGCCTAGGTGCGCTCACGGGGCGGTGCGCACCCGTCCGCCGAGCGTGAGCGTGCGCACCCCGTCCCGGTCGAGCACACCCACGATGACGATCTCCTGGCCCTCGCTGCGGCTGAACGTCGCCTGCGCCGCGAGCCCTGGCTCGGCGGCCGCGCCCGTCGTCTCGGCGAAGCCGGCGGCCAGCACCGTCGCGCGGACCCCGTCGAGCAGCGCAGCGGCGTCCTGCGGGCTGCGCAGGTTCAGGCTGATCTCGCGCAGACCCGCGGCGTCCGGAGGCCGGGCCGACGACACGAGGACCTCTGCGTCGGCGGGCACCGTCACGAGGTCGGTCGGGAAGCCGTCGACGAGGCGACCGACCGCGGACGCGGTGTCGGGTCCGGCGGTCAGCAGCGGCTCGGTCGGCGACGGGGTCGACCCGGCGGCGGCGTCGCTCCCGGCCGTGCTGGTGGCCGTGCCGGTGGCGCCGGGCGCCGGGGTGAGGGCGTCCGCCGTGCACCCGGCGAGCGCGCTCGCGGCGACGACGGTCGACACGAGCGCCGTGCACGCACGTCGGGCGGGGGAGGGGCGGAGCACGCGCACACCGTAACGAACGTCCCCGGTCAGCGCGGCGTGCGCGTCGTCGCGCGACCCCAGGGTCCGTGGCTCGACGCGCGGTCCACAGTGCCCGGAGCACACCCTCCCACGCGTGCCCGGGTTCGCTTGGGTACGGACATGGACACGACGACGATCCGGGTCAGCGAGCCCCGGGAGATGCTCGCCTACCTCCCGCACCAGCTGGGGTTCCGGCCGCACGAGAGTGCCGTCGCGGTCAGCCTGCGACCACCCCGCGGGCGGATCGGGCTGGTCGCGCGCGTCGACCTCCCCGACCTGGGCGACGTGGTGCACGGCCCCCAGGTCGCGCGCGGTCTCGTCGCGCACCTCGGGGCGGACGGTGCCGAGCGCGCGGTGCTCGTCCTCTACACCGCGCACGACCCGCGCAGTGCCGGCAGCCCGCCGGCCGCGCGGGCCGCCGCGGAGCACTTCCGGGAGGCGGCGGCCGCCGGGTTGTCCGACGTCGCGGTCTGGGTCGTGACGGCCGACGGCTACCTCGCGCTCGACTGCGACGACCCCGGCTGCTGCCCGCCCGGGGGCCGGGCGCTGCGCGACCTCGAGTCGACCGCCGTCGGGGCTCAGCTCGTGCTCGCCGGGTCCGCCGTCGCCGACTGCCGGGCCGACGTCGCCCGCATCCCCTCCGCGGGCGGTGACGCGCGCCGGTCGGTGGCACGGGTCGCCGCACGCTGGCGCAGGCGCCATGACCAGGCTGTCGCGGGCGGTCCGGCAGCGCTCACGGCATGGCGCCTCGCGTCGCTCGCGGCGTGGCGGGACGAGGTCTCCGCTGCGCTCGCGGGAGCGCCGTCCACAGGAGCGCCGGCGCTGGGCCGCCTCGACGTCGCCCTCGCCGACACGCGCGTGCGTGACGCGGTGCTCGTGAGCATGGTGCCGGGCCCGCCGGACCTCCCCGAACGGTCGCTGCGTGAGGCGCCCGGCGCGACCGACGCGCTCGTCGGCGAGGCGGTCGCCGGGATCGTCGACCAGCGACGCGGCGTCGTCCCACCGGCGGCGCTCACCGCCGCCCACGCGACGGTGCTCGAGCGCGTCGTCGGGCACGGTCGGCGCGACGCCCAGGCACCGGCCTGCACCCTGCTGGCCCTGCTCGCCTGGTGGCAGGCGGACGGTGCCCGCGCGGGGCTGCTCCTCGAGCGCGCGCTGGAGGACGACCCGGACCACCGGCTGGCCCGGATCCTCGACCGGACGCTCGCGGTAGCGATGCCCCCGGGTTGGGTCCGACGCGCGGGTTGACCAGGCCCGTCGTCCGGGGTGCGTTAGTCGCCGGGCCCACGCTCCGGTAGCGTCACAGCAGGGGCAGGACGTCAGTGCGTCGAGAGCGGAGGACCGATGGGCATCGTGGTCGGGTACCTGGCAACCCCCGAGGGGCGTGCGGCGCTCGAGACGGCGTCGAGCGAGGCCGAGCGGCGCGGCGAGTCGCTCGTCGTGGTCGTGAGCGAGCGTGGCGACGAGACCGACGAGCACCGCCAGGAGACCCAGGCGGCGCTCGACGCGGTCCGGTCCGAGCTGACGACGCGCGGCATCGAGCACGACGTCCGCGTGCTGGCTCGTGGCCGTGACGTCGCGGAGGACCTCATCGGCACGGCCGAGGAGGTCGGGGCCGGGCTCATCGTCATCGGACTGCGGCGCCGCAGCCCCGTCGGCAAGCTCATCCTCGGCGCGAACGCGCAGCGCATCCTGCTCGACTCCCCGTGCCCCGTGCTCGCGGTGAAGCCCGCCGCGAGCTGACGCGCCGGGCGCGCACGGCCGCGGGAATCATTCCCCCGGCCCGCACGTTGTCACCGTGGTCAGTCTCGAGAGAGCGGCGGGCACCGGGTCCGCGCGCGATCCTCGAGCGTCGCGTCCTCGCGCCGTCTGCGCCGGGACCTCGTCCACGCTGACCCGAACGGCCCCCTCGGCCCGCTGTGCCGAGGAGCGGCCGGTACAATATGGGAGCACCCGCCGATCTGATCCGGGTCTCTCGCTGCCGAAAGGTCGTTTGTGTCGCTCCAGCCTTCGCACCCCGCACTCCCGCGTGAGTTCGAGCATCCCGCCATGCAGGAGCTCGTCCGTCGTGGCCGGACCCACGGAAGCGTCGACGCGGTCGCCCTGCGCGCGGCCTGCGAGCAGGCCCAGGTCCAGGACGCCAAGCGTCTGAAGGCCGTCGTCCGCGGTCTCGCGACCGCGGGGATCGCCGTCGAGGAGCCCGTCCCCGCAGCGCGCGCCGTCGCTGCCACGAGCGCGAAGACGCGCCCCGCCGCCAAGGCCGTCGTCGCCGACGGTTCCGCCGAGGCCCCCGCCGCTCGCAAGCCCGCCCGCGCGAAGACCGCTCCCAAGGCACCGGCCGCAGCCAAGGCGGCCGCTGGTGCCAAGGTCGCGTCCGCCAAGGTCGCCGCCCCGAAGTCCACCAAGCCCGACGGCGAGGTCGCCGAGGACGAGGTCGAGCTCGAGGACGTGGAGATCGAGGACGTCGAGCCCGCGGTCGTCGAGGTCGAGGCCGCCGCCGGCGAGCTCGAGGAGGACGCCGAGAAGCCGGCGAAGCCCGCTGCGGCCGCCGACGAGGCGACCGAGGAGAGCGTCGGCTTCGTCTACTCGGACGCCGACGACGACGACGCCCCCGCCCAGCAGGTCGTGACCGCTGGCGCGACGGCCGACCCGGTCAAGGACTACCTCAAGCAGATCGGCAAGGTCGCGCTGCTGAACGCCGAGCAGGAGGTCGAGCTCGCCAAGCGCATCGAGGCCGGCCTGTTCGCGGAGGAGCGGCTCAACGCGGGCATCACCATGGAGCCCAAGCTGCGGCGCGAGCTCGAGTGGATCGCGTCCGACGGCCGCCGTGCCAAGAACCACCTGCTCGAGGCCAACCTGCGCCTCGTGGTGTCGCTCGCCAAGCGGTACACGGGTCGCGGCATGCTCTTCCTGGACCTGATCCAGGAGGGCAACCTGGGCCTCATCCGTGCGGTCGAGAAGTTCGACTACACCAAGGGCTACAAGTTCTCGACGTACGCGACGTGGTGGATCCGCCAGGCCATCACCCGCGCGATGGCCGACCAGGCCCGCACGATCCGCATCCCCGTGCACATGGTCGAGGTCATCAACAAGCTCGCCCGCGTCCAGCGGCAGATGCTCCAGGACCTGGGCCGCGAGCCCACTCCCGAGGAGCTCGCCAAGGAGCTGGACATGACGCCCGAGAAGGTCGTCGAGGTCCAGAAGTACGGCCGCGAGCCGATCTCGCTGCACACCCCGCTCGGCGAGGACGGCGACAGCGAGTTCGGTGACCTCATCGAGGACTCCGAGGCCGTCGTCCCGGCGGACGCGGTGAGCTTCACGCTCCTGCAGGAGCAGCTCCACCAGGTCCTCGACACGCTCTCCGAGCGCGAGGCCGGCGTGGTCTCGATGCGCTTCGGCCTCACTGACGGCCAGCCGAAGACCCTCGACGAGATCGGCAAGGTCTACGGGGTCACGCGCGAGCGGATCCGGCAGATCGAGTCGAAGACGATGTCGAAGCTGCGTCACCCGTCGCGCTCGCAGGTGCTGCGCGACTACCTCGACTGAGGCTGCGGGACCCCGCACGTCACGAAGGCCCGGTGCTCATGCACCGGGCCTTCGCGCGTTCGTCTCCGGCGCTCCGGCGCACGCGCGCGGAGGTCTGCGGCGCTCCGGCGCACGCGCGCGGTCAGGTCTGCCGCCCGTGTCTCGCGGTCTGCCGTGCACGGCTCACCGGTCGGCGGTGTCCCCGTCCCGTCCGAGGAGCGGCCTGAGGTGCTCCTGCGCCCAGGACTCCAGCGTCGTCGGTGTCGTCGTGAGCGCCGAGCGGCCGTCCTCCGGGACGAAGTCGCCGCGCAGACCGCGGGACATCCCCACGACGGCGTCGACCTGCGCCTCGGTGAGGCCGAACCCGCGCAGCTCACCCGCCACCTGGTCGTCGGAGACGTGCGTCGCGACGACCGGGTGACCTGTGACGTCGGTGAGGATGCGCGCGACGTCGTCGAACGACAGGTCGGCCGGCCCGTGCACGCCCCGCGTCGTGCGCCCGGTCCACGAGGTGGAGAGAAGGCGCGCCGCGGCGACGTCGCCGATGTCGCGCGGGTCGACCCAGGGGATCCGCTGGTCCGTCGGCAGCGTCGTCGTGAGGCTCCCGGACCGGAGCTGGTCGAGATCCATCAGCAGGTTCGTGAAGAAGTACCCGCAGCGCAGGTGGGTCACGTGCGCGCCCGTCGCGTCGAGGAGCTCCTCCGTGCGGCCGAGCCCGTCGATGTCGCCGAAGCCGTGCCGGGCCTCGGCCCCGACGCTGCTCTGCAGCACGACGCGCGGGATGCGGTTCGCCCGCACCGCGTGGGCCGCCGCGGTGCCCATCCGCTCGTGACCCGCGACCGGGTCGTCGTCGGGCGTCGGCGGGTCGACCCAGTAGAGGGCGTCCGCGCCGGTGCTCGCGCGTGCGACGGCGTCCGCGTCGCCGAGGTCGAGCTCGACCGCGTCGCACAGTGTCAGGAGCCGGGGCTCGAGCCGCGTGCGGTCGCGCAGGAGGAGTCGCGGGCGCTCACCGGCCTGGGCCAGCAGCGCGGTCACGCGTGATCCCACGCGTCCCGTGGGGGTCGTCACGACGATCGTCATCGGTCGCGCCTCTCGTCGACGGCTGCGTTCCGCACGATCGTCTCGCGGGGCGCCGACATCGCCGGGACAGGCCCGCCGGGGGAGGGCTGAGGCGCTGCTCAGGACGACCGCCGAGCCGGCCCGACGTCGCGCACGAGAGCCTCGTCGGCGACGACGAGGTCGCGGGCACCGTTCGCTCGTCGGGCAGGGCGGAGCCGCCGCAGGAATGACGAGAGGGCGCCGCCCGGGGAGGTCCCGGTCGGCGCCCTCTCGAGGGTCGAGGTCAGCGCGCGGCTGCTGCTCCTGCACCTGCTCCATGCTCGGCAAGAAGGCGGTCGGTCTCGTCCTGCACGTGGGTCGCCACATCGGCGAACTTCGGCGCGTGCGCCCGGTAGTGGTGCGCGCAGAAGAGCAGCTCGCCCACGGGAAGCAGCACACGGACGTAGGCCTGCGCGCCACAGCGGTCGCAGCGGTCGGCTACGGTCAGCGGTTCGGTCGTCGTCCCAGTCACATAGACATACAACCATCCGCACCCGGGAAACTTCCCCTCCAGGGCGGGTGGTTCGCTCCCCGCGTACACGACCGGTCCGGGAACGCCCCAGATGTCCCGGAACGAGCAGCGTCGGCGGCCCGGCGTGCGGCCGGTGTGGGCGCCGACGGTTACGATCGGGCCTCGTGTCGACAGCATCCGCGGAGTCCAGCTACACGGCGCGCCACCTCTCGGTCCTCGAAGGGCTCGAGGCGGTGCGCAAGCGCCCCGGCATGTACATCGGGTCGACCGACTCGCGCGGGCTCATGCACTGCCTGTGGGAGATCATCGACAACTCCGTCGACGAGGCCCTCGGCGGTCACGGTGACCGGATCGAGATCGTCCTGCACGCCGACAGCTCGGTCGAGGTCCGGGACAACGGCCGCGGCATCCCCGTGGACGTCGAGCCCAAGACGGGTCTCACGGGCGTCGAGGTCGTCTTCACCAAGCTGCACGCGGGCGGCAAGTTCGGCGGCGGCTCCTACGCGGCGTCGGGCGGCCTGCACGGTGTCGGCGCATCCGTGGTCAACGCGCTCTCCGCACGCCTCGACGTCGAGGTCGACCGGGGGAGCAAGACGCACCGGATGACCTTCCACCGCGGTGAGCCCGGGACGTTCGCGGACACCGGTGCGCCGAGCCCGGACGCGCCGTTCGAGCCGTTCGTGTCGGGGTCCGAGCTCGCCGTGGTGGGCAAGGCGCCGCGCGGGCGCACCGGGACCCGCGTGCGGTACTGGGCCGACCGTCAGGTGTTCCCCACGAGCGCGGTGTTCTCCTACGACGAGCTCGTCACGCGTGCCCGCCAGACGAGCTTCCTCGTGCCCGGCCTCGCGATCACGGTGCGCGACGAGCGCCGGGTCCCCGGCACGCCCGGCGAGCACGGGCCGCACGAGGAGACGTTCCTGCACGCCGGAGGGACGGTCGACTTCGTCGAGCACCTCGCGCCCGACGCGCCGGTGACGGACGTCTGGCACCTGACCGGCGAGGGGACGTTCACGGAGACCGTCCCCGTGCTCGACGGCCGGGGCCACATGAGCCCGCAGGAGGTCGAGCGACGGTGCGAGGTCGACGTCGCGCTGCGCTGGGGCACGGGGTACGAGACCGAGGTCCGCACCTTCGTCAACATCATCGCGACCCCGAAGGGCGGCTCGCACCTCGCGGGCTTCGAGACCGCGCTCCTGCGGACCCTGCGCAAGCAGGTCGAGGCGAACGCGCGCCGGCTCAAGATCTCGACGCGCGACACGAGCGAGCGCATCGAGAAGGAGGACGTGCTCGCGGGGCTCACGGCCGTCCTCACGGTCCGGCTCGCCGAGCCGCAGTTCGAGGGCCAGACCAAGGAGGTCCTCGGGACCGCCCCGGTGCGCGGCATCGTCGCCAAGGTGATCGACGCCGAGCTCGGCGCGATCTTCACGTCGACGAAGCGCGAGCACAAGGCGCACTCGGCGCTGCTGCTCGACAAGGTCGTCGGGGAGATGCGGGCCCGGCTCTCCGCGCGCAAGCAGAAAGAGATCTCGCGCCGCAAGAACGCGCTCGAGTCGTCCTCGCTGCCCGCGAAGCTCGCGGACTGCCGCAGCGACGACGTCGCCCGCAGCGAGCTCTTCATCGTCGAGGGCGACAGCGCGCTCGGCACCGCGAAGCTCGCGCGGAGCTCGGACTTCCAGGCCCTCCTGCCCATCCGCGGGAAGATCCTGAACGTCCAGAAGGCCTCGATCACCGACATGCTGAAGAACGCGGAGTGCGCGGCGATCATCCAGGTGCTCGGCGCCGGCTCCGGGCGGACGTTCGACCTCGAGGCGGCGCGCTACGGCAAGGTCGTCCTCATGACGGACGCCGACGTCGACGGCGCGCACATCCGCACCCTCCTGCTCACCCTCTTCTTCCGGTACATGCGCCCGCTCGTCGAGGCCGGCCGGGTCTTCGCCGCCGTCCCGCCGCTGCACCGCATCGAGACCCTCGGCGCCGGCAGCCGCAAGGGGGAGTACCTCTACACGTACTCCGAGGCCGAGCTCGCCACGACGCTCAAGAAGCTCGACCGGGCGGGGCGCCGGTACAAGGACGACATCCAGCGTTACAAGGGCCTCGGCGAGATGGACGCCGACCAGCTCGCGGAGACGACGATGGACCCCCGCCACCGCACGCTGCGACGGGTCACGGTCGAGGGCGCGCAGCGGGCCGAGCAGGTCTTCGAGCTGCTCATGGGGTCCGACGTCGCGCCGCGCAAGGACTTCATCATCGCCGGTGCCGACGAGCTCGACCGGAGCCGCATCGACGCGTGAGGCACCGGGCGGGTGCGGCGACGGCGGTGGACCGTCTGTTCCGAGCCGAACGGGGGCGACGCTCGTGTCCTCACGCCGAGCAGGTCGCGGCCTGAGCGCGGCTCGCGGTGTGGGCAGGGCTCCGGCGCCTCCGCCGGGGCCCGATCAATCGCCTTGCCCGTCGTGCCGCATCACCGGCATCGTGGTGCGGTGAGCACCGTGTCCCTCGCCCCGATCGCCGTCCGTGCCGCTGCCCCCGTGCAGCCCCCGCTACCGCCCGCCGAGCTCGGCCTCGCGTGGCGTGCGCTGGAACCGGACGACGCACCCGCGCTGTTCGACCTCGTCGCCGCGATCGAGGCGGCCGACGCCCTGCCGTTCCGGCGCTCCCTCGAGGAGGTCGTCGAGATGTTCGAGGGTGACTGGAAGGACCACGCGCGGGACACCCTCGTCGGCCTGGACGCCGACGGCGCTATGCGGGCGTACGCGCAGGCCACGACGGCCCCGGGCGACGAGTCGCTCGTGCGGGCGTTCCTGCTCGGTGGCGTGCATCCCGCATGGCGTGGTCGCGGGGTCGGCCGCGCGGTGGTCGCCTGGCTCGACGGTCGGGGGCGGCAGCTGCTCGCCGAGTCGGGGAAGGACGTCCCGGGCCGGCTCGCCGCCTACCTCGAGGACGCCGCACCGGACGCCTCCCGCGTCTACGCGCGGGCCGGCTTCGCGCCGATCCGCTACTACTCGGAGATGCGTCGCCCGCTGCGCGACGGGGTGCCCGGCGTACCGCACGTCGACGGTGTGCAGATCGTGCCCTGGTCGCCCGAGCGCGACGAGGCGACGCGCGTGGCGCACAACGAGGCCTTCGCGGACCACTGGGGCAGCCAGCCGCGCAGCGCCGAGGCGTGGAGCCACGGCCGGAGCATGTTCGCGCCGTCGTGGAGCTTCCTCGCGGTCGACGACACGACCGGGGAGGTCGCGGGCTACCTGCTCTCAGGCCGGTACGAGCAGGACTGGGCCGTCGCCGGGTACCCGTCCGGCTACACCGAGCTGTTGGGGGTGCGGCGGGCGTGGCGCGGGCGCGGGCTCGGCGTGGCCCTGCTGACGGCGGCGATGCGCGCGTACGCCGCGGACGGCATGCACTACGCGGAGCTCGGCGTCGACACCGAGAACCCGTCGGGCGCGCACGGGCTCTACGCGAGCCTCGGGTACGAGGTGTTCCAGGGCTCGTCGATGTGGTCGATCGAGGTCTGACCGCGGCCGGGCAGGCCGGGTCGGGAGACCCGCACCGGGCCCTGCGCGGCGCGTCAGCCGAGGGCGCGGCCCTGCCCCGGGCGTCAGCCGAGGGCGCGGCCCTGCCCCGGGCGTCAGCCGAGGGCGTGGACCGGCGCGGCGAGCGGGAGCCCCGACCCGTCGCGGCGCGGGTCGACGGCCGGCAGCTCGACGGGCTGGCCCGCGGACGTCGTGGCGTGCGGCGGCACCGGCCCGACCCAGGCGAGGAGCAGCGTGTCCTCGCCCTTGAGGAAGCGGTGCGCACGGACCCCGCCGGTCGCGCGGCCCTTGCCCGGGTAGACGTCGAACGGCGTCGTCTTGACCGAGCCCGGCTGCGTGCCGGGCAGGGCGCTCGCCGTACCGGCGATGGTGACGACGGCCGCCTCGACACCCGGGCGCACGGCGCCGAAGTGCACGACGCGCTGACCGGCCGCGAGCTTGATCCCGGCCATGCCACCCGCCGAGCGGCCCTGCGGACGCACGGACGAGGCCGTGAAATGGAGCAGTGACGCGTCGGACGCGACAAGCACGAGCTCGTCGGCGTCGGTCACCTCGGCGCAGCCCACGACCTCGTCGAGCTGCTTGAGGGCGATGACCTCCCACGCGTCCTTGTTGCCGGGGACGTCGCCGGGGGAGACGCGCTTGACGACGCCCTGTGCGGTGCCGAGCGCGAGGGTCGGCGCGTCGGGCGCGAGCGAGGCGAGCCCGACGACCCGCTCGCCGGCCTCGAGCGTCACGACCTCCGCGAGCGGGACCCCGCCCGAGAGGGTCGGTGCACCGTCGGTCGGCGGGAGCGAGGGCAGGTGCAGCACCGAGACGCGCACGAGCCGGCCGCGTGAGGTTACCGCACCCACCTCGGCGCGCGCCGTCGTCGCGACGGCACCGCGCAGCACGTCGTGCTTCGCGCGGCGGGACCCGGCCTCGGCGCGCAGCGGCGCGTCCGGACCGGTCGTGCGCGCGAGGAGACCGGTCGCGGACAGCAGCGCCCAGCACGGCGAGTCCTCGATCTCGAGCGGCGTCGCCGAGCGGGACGCCGCGGCAGCGCCGGTGACGCTGGTGCCGCCGGCCGACTCGAGGAGCACCGTGCGGCGCGGCGTGCCGTAGGTCGCGGCGACGTCGGCCATCTCCTCGGACACCACGCCGCGCAGGCGCTCCTCGTCGGCCAGGATCGTCTCCAGGTCGGCGATCTCGCGCTGGAGCTGCTCCTGCTCCTTCTCGAGCTCGATGCGCGAGAACTTCGTGAGGCGGCGCAGGCGCAGCTCGAGGATGTACTCGGCCTGCGGCTCCGACAGGTCGAACACGTCGCGCAGCCGGGTGCGCGCGGTGTCGGCGTCGTCGGACGTGCGGATGAGCTGGATGACCTCGTCGATGTCGAGGATCGCGATGAGCAGGCCCTCGACGAGGTGCAGGCGCTCGCGGCGACGGGCGAGGCGGAACGTCGTCCGGCGGCGCACGACGTCGATGCGGTGCGCGACCCACACCTGGAGCAGCTCGCGCAGCCCGAGCGTGCGTGGCTGGCCGTCGACGAGCGCGACGTTGTTGATCGAGTACGAGTCCTCGAGCGGGGTGTACCGGTAGAGCTGCTCGAGGACCGCCTCGGGGTTGAACCCGGTCTTGACCTCGATCACGAGCCGCAGGCCGTGCTGGCGGTCGGTGAGGTCGACCGCGTTCGAGATCCCGGAGAGCTTCTTGGACTGCACGCCCTCCTTTATTTTCTCGATGACCTTCTCGGGACCGACCGTGTACGGCAGCTCCGTGATGACGATGCCCTTGCGCTTCGCCGTGACGTTCTCGATGCGCGCGGTCGCCCGCGTGCGGAACGCCCCGCGGCCCGTGCGGTACGCGTCGCGCACGCCGTCGAGGCCGACGACCTTGCCGCCCGAGGGCAGGTCGGGCCCGGGCACGAAGCGCATGAGGTCGTCGAGCGTCGCGTCGGGGTGCGCGACGAGGTGACGTGCGGCGGCGACGACCTCGACGAGGTTGTGCGGGGCCATGTTCGTCGCCATGCCGACCGCGATGCCGCTCGCGCCGTTGACCAGCAGGTTCGGGATGGCGGCCGGGAGGACCTCGGGCTGCGTGAGCTTGTTGTCGTAGTTCGGCACGAAGTCGACGACGTCCTCGTCGAGCCCGGTCGTCATGGCCGCCGCCGCGGGGGCGAGGCGGGCCTCGGTGTACCGGGGCGCAGCCGGACCGTCGTCGAGCGAACCGAAGTTCCCGTGGCCGTCGACGAGCGGCAGGCGCAGCGAGAACGGCTGGGCCATGCGGACCATCGCGTCGTAGATCGCGGTGTCGCCGTGCGGGTGCAGCTTGCCCATGACCTCGCCGACGACGCGCGCCGACTTCACGTACGGGCGGTCCGGGCGCAGGCCCATGTCCGACATCTGGTAGAGGATCCGGCGCTGCACGGGCTTGAGGCCGTCGCGGGCGTCGGGCAGGGCCCGCGAGTAGATGACCGAGTAGGCGTACTCGAGGAACGAGCCCTCCATCTCGGCCGCGACGTCGATGTCGACGATCCGCTCGACGACGTCCTCGGGCGGGACGTCGGGGGTCGCGTTGCGTCGCGCCATAGGTGAGCGGCTCCTCGGGGGACGTGCGGACGGGCGGGTGCTGCGGGCTGTGCGGGGCGGTACGGGTCGTGCGGGTCGTGGGTGACGACGCGCAGGCGTGCGTGCGGCGCGGCCATTGTCGCGCGTCGGGCGGCGTGCACGAACCATGGCACGCGGGTCGGACACGGTCGCGCGCCGCGGTCCGACCCGCCGACCCCGCCGACCCGCCGTGTGGCCGCGCACGGGCGCACTAGCCTGGACGGCATGGCTGAGGTGATCGACGGCGACGGGGCCGGGACGTCCCCCGTGCCCGCGCCGGCGTACCCGGCCGGCTGGGAGGCCGACGTCGTCCTGCGGGACGGGTCGACGACGCACGTGCGCCCGATCCGGCCCACCGACGCCGAGGCGCTGCAGGCGTTCCACGTCGCGCAGTCCGAGCGCTCGATCTACCTGCGGTTCTTCGCCAACCTCGACCGCCTCTCGGACCGGGACCTCGCTCGGTTCACCGTCGTCGACCACGCCGACCGGGTCGCGCTCGTCGCCGTGACCGCGGACGAGGAGATCATCGGCGTCGCACGGTACGACCGCATCGCGCCCGACGTCGCGGAGGTCGCGTTCAACATCGCGGACGCGCACCACGGGCGCGGGCTCGGGTCCGTGCTGCTCGAGCACCTCGCCGCAGCCGCCCGCGAGCGCGGGGTCCGGCGCTTCACCGCCGAGGTGCTGCCACAGAACGGGCGCATGATCGCGGTGTTCCGCGAAGCCGGGTACGTGGTCCGGCAGTCGCTCGAGGACGGTGTCGTGACCGTCGAGTTCGACATCGACCCGACCGGGCGCTCGCTCGCGGTCATGGCCGACCGTGAGCACCGCGCGGAGGCCCGCAGCGTGCAGGGGCTGCTCTCGGCGCGCTCGGTCGTCGTCGTCGGCTCCCCGGACGTCCCGCGGGGCTCGATGGACGACCTGCTCGCGCGCCGCGTCGTCGCGGACCTCGAGGCCGGCGCCGACGGCGACCTGGAGCTGCACGTCGTCGCGCAGCCGGCCGACCCCGACGCCCGCGCGTCGGGGGTCACGACGCAGCACTGGCCCGACGTCGCGTCCGTGCCGGGTCCGGTCGAGCTCGCGGTCGTCGCGGTGCCGGCGGCCGAGGCCGTGGCCGCCGTCCGGGCGCTCGCGCGGCTGCAGGTCCGCGGCGTCGTCATCCTCTCCGACGGGTTCGCGGAGACCGGTCCGGAGGGCCTGGCGCTGCAGCGGGCCCTGCTGCGCACCGCGCACGCGGCGGGGATGCGCGTCGTCGGGCCCAGCTCGTACGGCGTGCTCTCGTCGACGGGGGGCCGGGTGCTCAACGCGTCCCTGGCCGCCGACCCGCCGCCGCCGGGGACGATCGGGCTGTTCTGCCAGTCGGCGCCCATGGCCGTGGCGCTGCTCGGCTCGGTGCGCCGGCGCCGCCTCGGGCTCGCGCACTTCGTGTCCGCCGGGCACCGGGCCGACGTCTCGGGCAACGACCTCATGCAGTTCTGGCGCGACGACGACGCGACCGAGGTCGTGGGTCTCTACCTCGAGTCCATCGGCAACCCGCGCAAGTTCTCACGCGTCGCCCGGCGGCTCGCAGCGGTCAAGCCGGTCGTCGTCGTGACCGCGGGACGGTCGGGGCAGGTCGTCCCGCCGGGGCACGCGGTGCGTGCGACGCGAGCCCCGCGGCGCACGCTCGAGGAGGTCATGCGCCAGGCGGGCGTCATCCGGGTCGAGAACACCCACCAGATGCTCGAGGTCGCACAGGTGCTCGCTCTCCAGCCGCTGCCCACCGGCCGGCGTGTCGCGATCGTCGCGAGCTCCGCGCCCATGGCCGCGCTCGTCGCGGAGGCCGCCGCCGCGGTCGGTCTCGTCGTCGGCGGCAAGGCCGCGATCGTGCGGGAGGACGCCGAGGACGAGGCGCTCGCCTCGACGCTCGCGCGCCTCTACGAGGACCCCGCCGTGGACGTCGTCGTTGCGGTGCACGTGCCGACCGTCGGGCACTCGCAGGTGCGGGTCTCGCGCGCACTGGCCGCCGTCGCGGCCGGCTCGGGGCGCACCACGGTCGCCTGCATGCTCGGGCTGCACGGCGCGACGGACGACCTGACCGCCGAGGACGACGACGGGCGGCGCTGGACGATCCCCGCCTACACGACCCCCGAGGACGCGGTCCTCGCGCTCGGCCAGGCGGAGCGCTACTCGGCGTGGCGCTCGGCGGACCGCGGGAGCCCGGTGCAGCCGGCCGGGGTCGACACCCGCCGGGCCCGTCGCCTGGTCCTCGCGAGGCTCGCGGGCGTGACCCCCGGGGACGTGGTGGACCTCAGCCCCGCCGAGACCGCCGAGCTCCTGGGGTGCGCCGGCATCGCGGTGCTCGAGTCGGTCCCGGTCGCCACGCCCGACGAGGCGGTCGAGGCCGCGCACCGGATCGGCTGGCCCGTCGCGCTCAAGACGACCGTGCCCGCCCTGCGGCACCGCGCGGACCTCGGCGGGGTCCGGCTCGACGTGCACGACGACGCCGAGCTGCGCGCCGACGTCGAGCAGGTGCTCGCGCTCGCGCAGGGGCACCCGCTCGAGCCCGGGCGCGCGCCGCTCGAGGTGCAGCGCATGGCGCCGCTCGGTGCCGCGTGCGTCGTGCGGTCGGTCGAGGACCCGCTGTTCGGGCCGGTCCTCAGCTTCGGGCTCTCGGGCGACGCGTCGGACCTGCTCGGGGACATCAGCTACGCCGTCCCGCCGCTCACGGACGTCGACGTCGCCGAGCTCGTCCGGGCAGCCCGCGCCGCCCCTCGCCTCTTCGGGTACCGCGGGCTGCCGCCGCTCGACGTCGACGCGCTCGAGGACGTCATCGCGCGGCTGTCCGTGCTCGCGGACGACCTGCCCGAGCTCCGCAGCCTCGAGCTCAACCCCGTCGTCGTCGCGGAGCGCGGCGTGACGGTGCTCGGTGCGCGGGCCCAGCTCGGGACGGCGGACCGCGCCGACGGATCGCGGCGAGCCCTCCCGACGTGACGCCGCGCCGGCGGGGGCGCGCGGGATGGGAGGATGGACCCGTGCCCGCCGCGTTCACCGAACTCCGCCACGACCTCCACCGGGCCGGGTACTACCCGGACCTCGTCGCCGACGTGCTCGACGTCGCGCTCGCCGACGAGCCGGTCCTGGCTCACCTGGTCCACCCCGAGACGACGTTCGACGACGCCGAGGTGCGTCGGCACGTCACGGTGCTCGTCCTGACGCCGTCACGGCTCGTCGTCGCGCACGTCGACGACCACCCGGCGGACAGCGAGAACCCGTCGGCGAGCGCGTCCGCCACGACCGAGTCGGTCCCGCTCGCCGAGCTGCGGTCGGTCGCGCTGACGCACGTCGTCGCGAAGCCCGAGAAGCACCGCACCGGCGACGCGGCGTCCGAGCTCACGCTCGCGATCGGCTGGGGCGCCGTCTCGCGCGTCGACCTCGAGCCCGCGACGTGCGGGGACGCGGGCTGCGAGGCCGACCACGGGCTCACGGGCACGCTCACGCCCGACGACGTCGTCGTGCGCGTCTCGGCCGTCGCCGAGGGCGCCGGCGCCGTGCGCGCGGCGTCGACGTTCGCCCGCGCGCTGTCCGCCGCGACCTCGCGCCCGCGATGACCGAGCCGTCCTCGTCGCCCCTGACGGGCGCGACGCCCGCCGACGCGCCCGCACCGGGCGCACCCGTCGACCCCGCCGCCGAGGTCGGCGCGGCGCTGTCGACCGCCGGGCTGCTCGTCCCCGCGTTCCCGGGCCGCCACCTCGGTGCCGTGCTGCCCGCTGTCGCGGCCGCGCTCGGTGCCCGCGACGTGCGTGGCGCCGCCGACTCGCGGGGCCGGCTCGGGCTGCCGAACGCGCGCCGGGCGTGCGTCGTGCTGGTCGACGGGCTGGGCCGGCACAACCTGAGCGAGCGCGCGGGCCACGCGCCGTTCCTGCGCTCGCTGCTGCAGGGCTCGCCCGCGCTGCGCTCGGGCTTCCCGTCGACGACCGCGGCGTCGATCGCGTCGTTCGGCACGGGGACCCCCGCGGGCCGGCACGGACTCGTCGGCTACAGCGTGCGGGTGCCTGGCACCGGTGCGCTCGCGAACATGGTGTCCTGGAACGACGGGGCCGACCCGCACGCGTGGCAGCGCGAGCCCACCGTCTTCGAGCAGCTCGCGGACGACGACATCGAGGTCACGAGCGTGGGACCGGCGCGGTTCGCGGGGTCCGGGCTCACCGAGGCGGCGCTGCGCGGCGCGCGGTACCTCGGCGCCGAGTCGCTGCCGGACCGCGTCGATGCGGCCGCGGCCGAGCTCGTCGGCAGGTCGCTCGTCTACCTGTACTGGGGCGACCTCGACAAGGCCGGGCACCACCACGGCTGGGGGTCGAGCCAGTGGGGTGACGAGCTGAGCGCGGTCGACAGCGAGATCGCCCGCCTCGCCCGGTCGCTCCCGCGCGGCACGTCGCTGTACGTCACTGCGGACCACGGGATGGTCGACGTCGACCCCGTCCGGCGCTGGGACGTCGCGGCGACGCCCGCGCTCGCGGACGGTGTCGTGGTCGTCGCCGGGGAGCCGCGCGCGCTGCACCTGCACGTGACGCAGCCGGGGGAGGACCCCGGGCCGGACGAGGTCGCCGCCCGCGCACGCCGGGTCGTCGGGCGCTGGCGGGAGACGCTCGGACCCGCGGCGGTCGTCGTGACCGGGGCGGACGCGATCGCCGCCGGGTGGTTCGGGGACGTCGCGGAGCACGTGCGCCCGCTCATCGGGGACGTCGTCGTCGCGATGGCCGGCCGGGCGACGGTCGTGGACTCGCGGACGCAGAGCCCCGGCTCGCTCGAGCTCGTGGGTGTGCACGGGTCGCTCACCCCGCACGAGGTCGTCGTGCCCTTCCTCGCGGTGCACGCGTGAACAGGGCAAGCGTGCGCGGGGCGGGCACGCACCGGGCCGGCGCGCACGGGCCGGGCGTGGGCGGGCCGGTCCGTGGCTGAGCTCGCGTTCTTCTCCGGGACCATGGACTGCGGCAAGTCGACCCTCGCCCTGCAGATGCACCACAACCACGAGGCCCGTGGGCGTGACGGCGTGCTGTTCACGCGCAACGACCGGGCCGGCGCCGCGCGGCTGTCGTCGCGGCTCGGGCTCAGCGTCGACGCGCACGAGGTCGCGGACACCACCGACTTCTGGGCCGAGGTCGTCGCGCGGCGCACGCGCGGCCGGGCCGTCGACTACCTGATCTGCGACGAGGCCCAGTTCTACACCGCCGAGCAGGTCGACCAGCTCGCGGCGGTCGTCGACGAGCTCGACGTCGACGTCTTCGCGTTCGGCATCACGACCGACTTCCGGACGCGCCTGTTCCCCGGCTCCGCGCGGCTCGTCGAGCTCGCGGACCGCGTCGAGGTGCTGCAGGTGCGTGCGCTGTGCTGGTGCGGTGCGCGCGCGACGCACAACGCCCGGACCGTCGGCGGCGTCATGGTCGTCGAGGGGGAGCAGGTCGTCGTCGGGGACGTCGAGGCCGACGCCGACACGGTCGGGTACGAGGTGCTGTGCCGGCGCCACCACCGCCACCGGCTCACCGCGGTGTCCGCACGCGCGGCGTCCCCGTCGCCGCAGACGCTCGGGGTGCTGGCGGACGACGCCCCTGCCGCGCGCGCCTGACCGGCGACTGCGGCCGTCGCGCGGCGCCGGACGGGCGACGAGCGACCGCCGCACCGGACGGGTGCTGTACCGGATCGGACCGGACCGGACGGGATCGCGGCGGGCGGGAATAGCGGCGCGCGCCCGGCGTTGACGACGTGCGTGAGCACTCCTGTGACCGTCCACGTCTGGTCCGACATCGCCTGCCCGTGGTGCTACATCGGCAAGCGGCGCCTCGAGACGGCGATCGAGCAGTTCGACGGCGAGGTGCTCGTCGAGTACCACGCGTTCGAGCTCGCCCCCGACACGCCCGTCGACTTCGAGGGGACGGAGGTCGACTTCCTCGCGGGCCACAAGGGGCTGCCGGCCGCGCAGGTCGAGCAGATGCTCGCGCAGATGACCGAGCTCGCCGCGGGCGAGGGCCTCGCGTACGACTTCGACGCGCTGCGGCACACCAAGACGCTCCTGGCGCACCAGGCGATCCACCACGCGCGTGTCCTCGACCGCCAGGGCGCGCTCGTCGAGCGGCTGTTCCAGGCGTACTTCGAGGAGGGCCGGCACGTCGGGCGCGTCGACGAGCTCGTGGCGCTCGCTGCCGAGGTCGGCCTCGACGCGGACGAGACCCGGGCCGCCCTCGAGACGGGCCGGTACGCCGACGCCGTCCAGCAGGACATCGCGGCCGCGCAGGAGATCGGGGTCCGCGGCGTCCCGTTCTTCGTCGTCGACGGCCGCTACGCCGTGTCGGGCGCGCAGAGCCCCGACGTGTTCCTCTCCGCGCTCGAGCGCGTGCGCGACGAGCGGGCGGTCGCTCGATGACGGACCCGTCGCCCGCCCACCGCCCGGTCCCGCTGCCGGTCCTCGCGGGCCACGCGCTCGTGCCGCTCGGTGACGACGACGCCGGGGCGTGCGTCGACGGCGTCTGCGCGGTCCCGCCCGCCGGGCAGGCCCGGGCTCCCCGCGCCTGACCGACGCGTCGCTCGTCCCGCCGGCGCCCCTCCCCGAGATGCACGCCGAGCCGACCCTGGTGACAGTAGGGGCACCGCGAACGACGACGAGAGCGAGAGCACCATGAGCCAGCAGGTCCACGAGGCACGCGCCACCGCATCGGCGAGCCGGGTCAGCACGCCCGACGGCAGCCTCGACGTCGGCCTGGCCGTCGCGGGGGACGCCGACGGGTCGGGCGGGGCGACGTCGCCCGAGCACCTCATGGCTGCGGCGCTCGCGGGCTGCCTGCACCAGGCGCTCCAGGTCGCGGCGAGCTCGCAGGGTGCGTCCGCGGTCGACGCGCACGTCGACGCGACGGTCACCCTGGAGTCGGGCGACGGCTCCGGCTACACGTCGTCGTTCGTGCTCGAGGTGTCCGGTCTGCCGGCCGAGAGCGCGGACCGCGTGCTCGAGCAGGCGGCCGCGCTGTGCCCGTTCACCAAGGCGCTCGCGGGGGACCGGCTGACGCTGCGGACCGCCTGACCGGCGCGTCGACCACCCCGGCGGCGCACCGGCGTAGCCTCGGGAGGACCCGGCGCGACGTGGTGCCGGTACCGTCCTCGCCGGCGACCGGGAGGCAGGCCATGGCCGACGACGTCTCCGTCGAGCAGCTCGTCCTCGCCGCGCGTGGGGGCCAGCAGTCCGCCTGGGACGACCTCGTGGTGCGGTTCACGCCGCTCGTGCACGGCATCGTGCGCCGCTACCGGCTGCAGGGCTCGGACGTCGAGGACGTCGTGCAGACGCTCTGGCTGCGCCTCGTCGAGCACCTCGACGACCTGCGCGAGCCGGCTGCGCTGCCCGGCTGGATCGTCGCGACCGCCCGCAACGAGTGCCTGCGGCTGCTGCGCACACGCCGGCGCACGCAGCCCGTGGACCCCCTCGGCCCCGGGATCGACCACGAGCCGCCGGCGACCGCGCGCCTCGACGACGAGGTCGTCGAGGAGCTGGAGCAGGCGGGGCGGCACGAGCTGCTGCTGCGGGCGTTCGCCGAGCTGTCCGAGCAGCACCGGAAGCTGCTCCTCGTCCTCGTGGAGGACCCCCCGCCCAGCTACGCGGAGATCAGCGCCCGGCTCGGCCTCCCGATCGGCAGCATCGGGCCGACGCGGGCACGCGCGCTGCAGCGCATCCGGGAGATCCCGGCCGTGGCGGCGTGGATCGCCGCCGCGTCGCGCGCGGGCTAGCCGGGTGCGGGCAGAGCTGCCGCGGTGACGCTCGACGTTCCCACCCCGTCTCACAGGTCGGTTCGAAACGGTTCACACCCCGGACGAGCCGAACCCCCAGCAGTGGCGGCTGCGGTACACCGCGGGCGACGCCTTCCGCATCCAGGCCGCCGGAGGGCGCGTCCTCGGCGTCACCGACATGTCCACGACTGCGGCACCAACGACCACCTCTGGCGCTTCGTGTGAGTCGCTGTGCGGGCCCCGCGGGACGTGCTGCGGCGACGGTCGGACGGTGCGCCCGAGCTCAGGTCAGGTGCGGACCCAGTCGGTCACGACGGTCGTCGACGGCGTCGTGCACCGCAGGCGGACGAGCGCGCCCGGGGCCGCGGCGAGGGTGAAGCACCCCGCGTCGTCCGTGGCGACGGGCGCCTCCTGCGCGGACTCCGTCTCCAGCACCACCGCGCCGGGTCCGGGCGGCACGAGCTGGCCCACGACCCGCCCCGCGGTGACCTCGACCTCGATCGTGAGGGCCGGGGCGTCGAACACGAGGCTGCGCGGCGCGCTCACCGGCCCCCGCACCAGCACACGGTCGTCGAGCAGCGAGTCGTAGCTCAGCGTCGCGAGCTCGGCGTCGACGGTCCGCCACGTCCAGGCGGCCCGGCCGGCGTCGAGCGTGCGGTCGTCCACCGGGGCACCCGCGCCGAGCGCGTCCCGCAGGTCGGCCAGGAGCTCGTCGTCGTCGGTCCATCGTGGCTGCGTCATGACCGTCACCGTCCCCTCGTCCGCGGGGCCCGCGGCACGCCGTCGGTACCGGATCCCGGTCCCAGCGTGCCACCGCGGTGCGCTCTGCGCGTCCCCTGGTGCAGCTGCACCACCCGGGGGAGCCGCGACCCCGTGCCCTGATACGCCGTGCCGGCGGTGCTGCCCGTCGGTCCGGTGCCGGTGCTCACCCGGGCAGGCCGGCGGTGACGGTCGCGAGCTCGGGCGCCGCGCCGGCCGGGGGCAGTGCACGGTCGACGGCCGGGACGGGCGACGGTCCGGGCGGTCCCGACGCCGGGCGGTCGCCGTGCCCGAGGACGACGAAGCCGGCGGCGGCCGCGCGCGACTGCGGGTCCGCTCCGGCGAGCGCGAGCTGGGCGTGCGCGAGCGCGTCGGCGGGCGGCCGGCCCCGGCCGACCTCCCGGTGGTAGGCGACGACGAACGCGACGGTCTGGGCGTCCGCCACCGGCACGACGGGCGCGACGAGCGTCGCGGTCCCGCCGGTGAGGAGCGCCGCCGTGAAGCCGAGGATCTCCCCGCCCCCGACGATCTCGGACCGCGCCGTGTCGCACGCGGCGAGCACGACGTGGTGCGGCGCGCGGGGGACGCGCTCGAGGTCGTGCACGGTGAACGGGCCGTCGGCGAGCGTGAGCGAGGAGAACATCGGGTTGTCGGAGCGCAGCCGGCCGTGCGCGGCGAGGTGCACGAGGCCCGCCCCGTCGAGGGCTCGCCCGACGGGACCCGCGGCGGCGTCCGGGCCGACGAGCACCCGCGCGCCCGGGTACCCGGCGGCGACCGCGTCCGCCTCGGCGCGCGCACCGGGCAGACCCGGGCCCGCGACGACGACGACCCGCCCGTCGGGAGGCGCCTGGCGCCCGGCGGCGGCGTGCCACAGCGTCGCCGACGGGCTCACGCTCACGGCCCGGCCCTGGCACGACGGCAGCACCGACCACGGCACCTGCTGCAGGACCCCCACCGGGACGACCACGAGGGGCCGGTCGCCGACCGTGCCGCGCAGCGGGAGCACGAGCAGCGCGTCGAGCCGGGCCCCGGCGCGGGCGAGCACCGTCTCGGCGGCTGCGAGGCTCGCCGGGCGTGCGGTCCCCGCGGCGAGCCGGCGCAGCGCGAACCCCACGAGCTCGACCTGCGCGCGGACCTCCTCGACCGGCCCGAGCGCGTGCAGCCGGACGTGGCCCGCCGTCACCGTCACCGCGAGCAGCCGGCCCTCGTGCTCGACGTACTCGACGAGGGCCGCACCGCCCAGGGCCTCCTGCAGCTCGGGGACGGGTCGCGGGCGCACGGGAGCACCGCCGTCGTGCCCCGGCAGCTCCCGGCAGTGGTCACGGATCGTGCGCTCGAGCACGACCTGCTGCTGCACCGCGGAGGACGTCGGGGCCCCGGCCGTCCGCCGCTCCTCGATCGAGGTCATCGTGGCGCGCAGCTGGGCGAGCAGGTCGGCGAGCACGGGGTCCTCGGGCGGGTGCACGCGACGCAGCAGCGTCGCGGTCGCGCGGTTGCACTCGGCCCACCACAGGACGTGCCGCGCGTCGCCGTCCTCGAGCGCGAGGCGCAGACCCATCCGGGCGAGGGCCCCGCGGTGCAGCGTGACGTGCGCGCGCAGCTCGGTCGCCCCGAGCGTGGCGCGGTGGTCCTCCACGACCCGCAGGCCGGCACGCAGAGCCGCGACGGCGCCGTGCCGGTCCCGCGTCTGGTCGCGCAGCATCGCCTCCGCGAGCCACGCCCGGGCCCGCGCGTCCGCCGGTCCGGCGCGGCGCGCCCGGCCGGCCTCCGCGAGGTCGCGCCGTGCACCCGCGGAGTCGCCGCGGCGCAGGGCGAGCCGTGCCGCGAGGATCCGTGCCTCGAGCGCCGGGACCGCCCAGCCCGACTGCGCGAGCGCCTCCGCGACCCGGCGCACCTGCGCCGGCGTCACGGCACGGTCCGCCTCCACGAGGGCCTGGACGCGGGCGTACCGTGCGAGCGTCGTCCACTCGGTCCGGCCCATCCGGCCGAAGTCGTGCATCGCCGTCTCGGCCGCCGCCCGGGCCCGCTCCGCGTCACCCTGGACGAGCGCGATCGTCGAGAGCAGGAGCCGGGCCTCGGGCAGGTGGTTGCGCCGCCCGTCCCGCTCGTCGGCGGCGACCGCCGCCTCCGCGGTGGCCCGTGCCTCCTCGACGAGGCGCACCGAGAGCAGCAGCTCGGCGCGGTCGGTGAGGATCGACCCCGGGGCGAGGCCGAGGTCGGTGAAGGCGGTCTCCGCGGAGGCGAGGTGCCGCAGCGCCGCCGGGACGTCGCCGCGCTGCGCGTGCACCCACGCAAGGTTGTGCGCGACGATCGCCCCGGGCAGCCGCAGGCCGTGCTCCGTGCAGAGCCGGCCCGCGGCGACGAGGTCCGACTCCGCGGCGACGAACTCCCGCCGCGCGGTGTGCAGCAGCCCGCGGTTCGACAGCGCGCGCGTGGCCCACTGGACGTCGCCGGCCCGGCGCAGCACCGGCAGCGCGCGCCGCAGGTCGTCGAAGGCGTCGTCGAGGCGGCCGAGCTCCTGGGAGATCGCCGCACGCTGCGTGAGCGCCCGGGCCGCCGCGACACCGTCGAGCTCCGCGATCGCGCGGCCGATCTCCTGCGCCGACTGCCGGGGGCGGCCCCGCAGCATGAGGGCGGACGCGAGGCTCATCCGCGCCTCGCCGGTCAGGCCCGCGTCGGCGGCACGGCGCCCGGCCCGGACGGCGGCGCGCAGGTGCGCGAGCGCGTCGTCGAGCCGCGACTGCTGCATCGCCGCGACGCCCAGGGCCCGCTCCGCGACGCACGCCGCGGCCCACGCGCGCTCGGCCCTGGCCGCCGGGACGACGTCGCTCGCGAGCACCACCGCGGCGGCGGGGTCGACCCCCGCGAGCCGCAGCGCCTCGTCGGCGTCGACCCTGAGCTCCATCACGTCCTCGCCTCGTCCCGGCCGCGTGTGCGCCCTGCTCCGACGGTCGCGCGTGCGGACCGCTTCGTCAACGGGCAGCGCCCGACCCTTCCGGGCCGGAGCGGCCGCTGGGAGACTGGACCCGTCCCGGCGGGTAGGGAGGCGCACATGTCCGAGCACGACCCGAGGCGGCCCACCGCGACGCCGTCCGCGACCGTGGACGTCCTCGTGGCGGCCGAGCACGACGGGCTCGTCCGCACGACGCTCGACCGCTGGGGAGCGACCGGCTACGCGCACGAGACGGACGACGCCCTGGGCCTGAGCCGGCTCGCGTTCCCCCGCGAGCACCTCGAGGGGCTGCTCGACGCGTGGCGCGAGCGGCCGCGGGGTCCCAGGCACGGCACGGTGCACGACGACGCCACCGTCCCGCTGCTCGACGAGGACTACGCGAGGCCGCTGCGCCGGGCCGTCGACGGTGGGCTCGAGGTCGACCACGCCGACGAGCTCCTGACCCTGTTGCGCCGATCGTTCGGTGACCGGTACTCGGGCTGGTTCCCGACGATGGGCAAGAACCGGTTCGTCGGCCTCGTGACCAACGGCGGCGGCACGGTCTCGCACGGCGGCGGACCGCCACCGGAGCGGACCGCGGAGCCCGTGCGCCTCGGGGGCCGCGGGGGCGACGGGATCACGGTCGGCGTGCTCGACACCGCGGTGTCCCCGCACCCGGCGCTCGTGGGCCGCTTCCTCGCGGACCCGCCCGACGACCTGGTCACCGGCGAGGGGCCGTTCCCCGTGGCCGCGGGGCACGCCACGTTCGTGACAGGGCTCGTGCTGCACCGTGCACCCGGCGCGACGGTCCGGGTGCGGCGCGTGCTCGACGACCGGGGTGCGGCGTCGTCGTGGGACGTGGCGCGCGGCATCGTCGCGCTCGGGCGCAGCGGGATCGACGTCCTCAACCTCTCGCTCGTGTGCTACACGACGGACTCGCGTGCACCGCTCGCGCTCGCGACGGCGGTCGACCGGCTCCCGCCCGAGGTCCTCGTCGTGGCGTGCGCCGGCAACCACGCGGACCCGGTCGTCGCCCAGCAGCTCGCGGGGACCGGGCCGGACGGCGCTCTGCGGGTCGACGCGCGCGAGGCCGCGTGGCCGGCGGCGCTCGACCACGTCGTCGCGGTGGGGTCGGCGCGGGTCCAGAGCTCCAAGAAGGGCAAGCGCTCCGCACGGCTCACGCCGTTCACGCCCCCGGACGCCCCGTGGATCGACGTCGTGGTGCCCGGCGAGGGCCTGCTGAGCACCTACCTGACCGGACCGGTCGAGCTCGACGACGGCACGGTGCAGACGTTCTCCGGCCAGGGCCGCTGGGGCGGGACGTCGTTCTCCGCGGCGCTGCTCACCGGTCAGGTCGCCCGCCGCGCCGCGAAGCAGGGCGTCCCCGTCCGGGAGGCGTGGTCGTCGCTCGTGGCGGGTGCCCGGGCGGCCGACGGCCAGGGGTACGTGCCGCCGTTCGTCGACATCCCGCACTGACACGGGCCGCGCGGCGACGGCCCGCCCCGCGCCTGCCCCCGGGCACACAGCCGGTGGGGGGTACGGGACGGGCCGTCGCCGGGTGTCAGTCGGGGAGGGACACGTCCACCTCGACGGGACCGGGCGAGGTCAGCGCGAACGACGCCGACGTGTTACCGGCCGAGACCCGGTAGTCGCCGAGGAACCCGCGCACCGGGACCCGGCCGGCCGCGTCGGTGCGCAGCGTCGTCGGCCCGTGCCACCACTCGCCCCTGACCAGCCCGTGCAGCGCGGCGTACGACGGCTTCGGGGTGCCGTCCGCGCGCACGAGCCCGACGGGAGCGCCCAGCCACGCGCCCTCGTCGGAGATCCCCCAGTAGTTGACCGCCTGCACCGCGGGGTGACCCACGAGCGTGCGGTAGTGCCGGACGATCTCCTCGGCCTGCCGCTCCTCGCCCTCCGGGGTCGAGGGCCACGACGGGACCTGGTGGTCGTTCAGGTCCTTGATGTGCGCCGGCATGAGGTCACCCGAGAGCAGCGTGCTCTCGGTGAGGTGCAGCGGCAGCCCGTACCGGGCGAAGCGGTCGAGGATGCGCAGCGTCTTCTCCTCGCCCCAGTAGCCCTGGTGCATGTGGCTCTGCAGCCCGATCGCGTCGATCCGGATGCCGGCCTCGAGCACACCCTCGATGAGGCACTCGTACGCGGTCGAGAGGTCGAAGTCGTTGAGCAGGAGCGTCGCGCGGGGGTTTGCCGCGCGCGCCTCCTCGAACGCCATCCGGACGGTCGCGATGCGCCCCCGCTCGTGGCAGAGCCGCGTGATGCCGTTCCGGTGCTCCTCGTTGTCGAACACCGGCATGATCACGACCTCGTTGATCGCGTCCCACACGTCCACGACGCCCGCGAAGTCGGTGACCTCACGCCGGATCCGTGCCCGCTGCGCGGCCTCGACCTCGTCGGTCGAGAGGTCACGGAGCCAGTCCGCCGTCACCGTGTGCCAGACCAGCGGGTGGCCCTTGACGGTGACCCCGCGCTCGGCGAACCACTGTGCGGTGCGCAGCAGCCGGGCCGTGTCCGGCTCACCGCGGCGCGGCTCGAAGCCACCCCAGTAGAACGGCAGCGTGACCGTGTTGAACACGTCGAGGAACAGGTCGGCGAGGCGTGCGGCGCTCGCGGGCGGGGCGCCCCCGAACGGGCTGTCCGGGAGCGCCTCCGTCTCGTCGTTCGCGAGGCCGATGAAGTCGAAGCCGATGTTGCCGAACGAGAACGCGTGACGCGTCTGCTCGACGACGACCTCGGTGCCGGCCAGGGGCCGCCCGCCGGCGCCGCGCACGGTCAGCGCGGCGTCGGCGGTGCGGTGCCGGAGATCGGCTGCCATCAGAACGGCCACCATCCCCACCACCAGGACGGCTTGGCGAGCTGGACGGTCACCGTGGTGTCGGCCGAGACCTCGCCCGCGGTGCCGCGGAGCGTGTACGTGCCCGGCAGGACCCCGCGCGGGACCCGGACCTCGGTCGTCGCGGAGCCGTCCGCGCCGACCGTGACGTCGCCGAGGTCGACGCGTGCCACGACCCAGCGACCGATGCGCCGCTCGAGCACGAGCTCGACCGTGCTGCTCGGCGCGTAGCCCTCGAGGGTGACACCGAGCTGCTCGCCGGCCCGGACCTTCCGGTCCGCCGAGACGCTCGGGTCGGGCTCGGGGACGACGACGGCGGGGACGAGCTCGGCGACGCCCCAGCGGGCCGTGCTCTGGTAGCCGCGGCCCGTCGGGTCACCCCACGCCCGCACCGCGGTGCGCACGCCGGCAGTCGCGTCGTTGACCTGGAAGTCCAGGCCGTGGAACGTCCCGACGCCGCCGGCCTCGAGCAGGCTGATCGACGCCTCGACGACGTAGCCGCCCTCGACGGTGCTGGTCCGGCTCACGAGGCGGTTCTGCTGGAACGCCTCGTCACCCGTCCCGAACGACGTCTCGCCCAGGTAGCTGATCCGGATCTGGGTGTCGTCGTAGCGGTAGGGACCGTTCTTGACGTTGCCCGCGTCGAGGAAGATCTCGAGCGAGTCCTGGACCCACGGGTCGGAGCCCGTGGCGTCGAGGGTCGGGTCGGTGACCTCCGCGAGCACGTACAGCGTGTTCTCGCGCCACAGCGTCCGCACGTTCGCGGTCGCCCCGCCCTCGCCCTCGATCTGCTTGCCGGTCGTGACGGCGTTCGCCGCCGCCCACGCGGCGTCGACCTGGCCGTCGATCACCGGTGCCGCCGCGGCCTCGACCACCTGGGTGGTGGAGAGGGCCTCGACGAGCGTGAGCGTCCCGAGCACACCCGGCTGGTTCCACGCCGCGGTGCTCCCGCCGTCCGTGACCTGGACGTCGAAGCTCACCCCGTCACCCTCGGCCGACGTCCGGGGCAGGTGCGCGACGACCGCGTACCCGCCGTCGACCGCCTCGACGACCGCCTCGACCTCGGCGTCGCCGTCCCGACCGACCTCGTACGAGTCCTCGCCGACGACGAACGTCACCGCGTCGGAGGCGTCGACCGTGGCGTCGGTGACCCGGGCGTAGACCGACAGGTGGTCGGCCGCCCAGCGCACCGAGAAGCCGGCGACGTCCTCGACCGTCTGGAGCGGCAGCTGACGCCACTCGACGGCGCCCGTGGCACCCGCGGCGACCGGGACGTCACCGCGGAACGCGTTGGCCGCACGCTGCCGGGCCGGGAGGTCGCCGTCGACCGCCCCGTGGTAGGCCGGCTTGGCCTGCAGCCCGTCGTCGAACAGCAGCGGGGCGCCCGAGTCGACGCGCCAGCTGCGGCCGTCGGTCAGGCCCCACACGGTCACCGAGAACAGGTCCTCGGCGTGCTCGCGGAAGATCCGGAACGCGTCGCGGTAGTAGTAGCCCTGCTCGATGAGGTTCGCCTGCGTGACGGGCGTGCCCGTCGTGACGTCGAGCTCCGAGACCACCTGCGTCAGCCCCAGGTCGTCGAACGCCACGATCGCGTCCTCGAGGGCCTGGACCGGCATGGCCAGGCTCACGTGGAACTGGTGCCCGACCGCGTCGACCGGGACGTCCCGGGCGAGCAGCCGCTCGACGAGCGCGTGCAGGCGCTGCTGCTTGCCGGCCTGCTCGGTGTTGTAGTCGTTGATCGTGAGGGTCACCGGGCGCTCGCCGTCGACCGCGAACTCGCCGTTGAACGCCTCGTCGGCGTACTGGAAGGCCAGGTCGATGAACTCCTCGCCGAGCACCCGGTACCACTCGCTGCGGCGCAGCCCGTCCTCCTCGCTGCGGCCGTCGGAGACGACCTCGTTGACGACGTCGAACGCCACGACCGGGTTCGTGTCGCTGCCGAAGAGGCCGTAGCCGCCGCCGGTGCTGAGCGCCTCGGCGACGTCGAAGACGTGCGTCCGCATGCGCGTCCGCAGCTCCTGCTTGTCGGCCTCGCTCGTGGTGAGCGGCGTGCCGTCCTCGTGCGTGAAGAACCACGCCGGCGTCTGGCTGTGCCACACGAGCGTGTGCCCGTAGACGCGCACGTCGTTCTCCTGCGCGAACTCCATGAGCGCCGTGGCCTCGGGGTGCGTGCGGAACTCGCGCGCGTCGGTGTACCAGGCCTCGGGCTTCATGTGGTTCTCGCCCGTGATCTGGTCGAAGTGCCGCAGGAGCAGCTCGGCCGCGGGGCCGGTCGTCTCGCGGCTGTCGATCGCGACGCCGACCGGGAAGTCGACGGTGTCCTGGAGCGGCGTGAGGTCCTGGACCTCGCTGGGCTGCTTCGCGGAGATCACGACGTCGTCGACCAGGAGGTCGGCCGCCGAGCCGTCGGGGTAGGAGGTCTCGAGGTACAGGAACGCGGACTCGGCCTCGGGCATCTGGTAGGTCGCCCGGATCTCGTGCCACGCACCGGAGGTCACGCCCGTGAGCTGCGCGACGGTGTCGTACGTCGTCGCCCCCTCCGAGGTGCGCTGCAGGCTCAGCCACACGTCGTCGGTCGGGGCGCCCTCGCCGAACCGGACCCACGCGCTGATGTCGTACGTGGTGCCCGCGGTGAGCAGCCCGGTGACGTCGCGGCCGATGCCGTCGCCCTGGGACGTGCGCCCGCTCACGAGCGCCGACTGCGTGCCGCCGTGCGCCTGCGTGGTGGTGGTCTCGACCGTGGGGTCGCCGTCGGCGTCGCCGCGCGGGACCCAGCCGTCGAGGCCGTCCTCGAAGTCGCTGCTCAGCGAGGTGACGGTCGGCGCGGCGCCGCCCGAGGGCAGCGTGAACGTCCAGCCCTCCGCGAGGCGCTCGCCGATCACGGTGCGGACGGCCGCGATGCCGTTCGCGCGGTCGCCGCCGCCGTCGTGCACCAGCACGACCGCACCCGGCGTGACGGCGGCGCGCAGGTTCGTGGTCAGCGTCTCCTCGGACAGGTCGTTGCCGTCCCAGTCGGAGATGACGTTGCCGAGGCCGAGCGGCTGCATGCCGAGCTCGACGGCGACGGCGGGGGTCGCGCCCCAGCTGCCGTTGGGCGCCCGGAAGTACGGCACCTCGAGCTCGGGGTCGCCGGCGGCCTCGCGGATGATCGCGAGGTTCTGGGTGAGGTCCGTGCGGATCTGCTCGGGCGTCCAGCTGCCCATGTCGGCGTACGTCGTCGTGTGGTTGCAGAGCGTGTGGCCCTCGTCGACGATCCGGCGGAGCAGCGCGGCGCCGCCCTCGGCCTGGATGTTCTGGCCGATCACGCAGAAGGTCGCTGTCACGTCGTTGTCGGCGAGGAAGTCGAGCAGGTCGTCGGTCTCGCCGGGGTTCGGGCCGTCGTCGAACGTCAGCGCGGCGACGTCCCCGGTGCCGCGCGCGGTGGTCACCGGGGTCGGCACGGGGTTGACCGCGCCGCCGGGGACCACGTCCGGGTCGGGTTCGCCGCCCCCGCCGGCCGAGGTCAGGACGAGGTCGTCGACGAGGTAGTCGTACGGCGCGGCGAGGTCGCCGGTGCCCAGGTAGACCTGGAGCGTCGCCGGGTCGGCCGCCGCGGGCGCGGTGAACGAGCCGGTCACGGTCGTCCACGCGTCGGCGGTCATCGTCGTGCTGCCGACCCACGTGTAGTCGGGCTTGACGACGAACCGCACGCCCGCGGATCCGGCGGTGCCCTCGGCGAGCCGGGCCCGCATCGAGAACGTGTAGGTGGTGCCGGGCTCGAGCAGCCCGGTGGGGGACTGGATGCCCTCGTAGTCGGCCGCGCGGCCGCTGACGAGCAGCGCCTTGCCGCCGTCGACGTCGACGACCGAGAGCGACGCCGCGCCGCTCTGCGTCCACGGCGCCCAGGTGCCGTCCTCGAAGTCGGTGCCGAGGGCGACGACGGGCTCGTCGGCGGCCGCGGCGAGGCCGGTCGTGGTGGTCGAGGCGGCTGCGCCCGGGGCCACGGCGGCTGCCATGACCACGGCCAGCAGGGCCGCCCCTCGTGCTGTCCAACGCGCGGGTGAACGCGTCATCTATCGCCCCTTTGCGACTGATTCCGGGTGGATGCGCCCTCACCGTAAGCGGTCACGAGCGCGGCGTACAGAGGTGGAGAACGATTTATGTAAAACGGTATCGACATCCTTACCAAGTGGTCGCGCTCCCGCAGCGCGGGGCGTCGCGGGCCGGCCCCGGACGAGCCCGCGCCCTCAGCCGCCGCGGTCGGTCCGCGCCCGAGGACGGCGCCCCCGAGGGCACCCACCAGCAGGCCCGCGCCGGCGGCACGCACGCCCGGCACGCCCAGGAGGGACGCCGCCACCGCGACCGCGCTCACCGCCGCGGCGACCGCGAGCAGCTGCGCGGCGCCCGGGAGGCGTCGGCCGGGCCGTAGCCCGCCGTGTCGCCGGAGTCCGCGGGTTCCGTCCCCGACGTGCGTGCTGCGCCCCCGCCGCCGTGACCGCCGCCCGGTCCGGGCGCTCAGGGCGAGGACGACCCCGGTGGCCACCAGGACGGCCGCCCCGACGACGGGGAGACCGGTGGCCGGCGCCCCTCCGCCCGCCGCGAGGAGCACCGCGCCGACGAGCGCGGCCAGCGCCGGGGCGAGCACCAGCTGGAGGAGGCTCGCCGCCTGCGCGCGTGCCGGTGCCTCGCCCAGGTCCCGCCGACGTACCCGCCGGTCGCCGTCGCGGTCCAGCACCTGCTCGCAGACGCGTCCGTACAGGTGCAGGAGGAAGTCCCGGGACGCGTAGCTCGCCGGCGCCGGGACGGTCACGGCCAGCCCGTGCGTCCAGCCGTCGACGACCTCCTGCAGCAGCGTGCTCTTGCCGCACCCGCGCGGACCCGCGACGCCGAGGCTGACCCGCGCCGCGCGGGCAGGGTCGAGGTACGCCGCGAGCTCCTCGTGCGCCTCGGTGTGCACGAGCGCGCCGGCGCGTGGCCGACCCCTCAGGCCGCTCGCGTCGACGTGGGGGAGAGGCGCCCCGAACACCTCGCGCCGACCCACGACGTCCGCCCGCCGCGAGAGCTCGAGCGCCTCGTTGATCGCCCCTCGCGCCAGCGGGAGGACGCTCTCGTGCAGGAGCGTGGACCGGAGCCTGCGCAGCACCAGCTCGCGCTCGGCCACGAGCTCGAGCCAGACGGGATCGCGGCGGAGCAGCTCCTCCGCGTCGGAGAGGTCGTCCTGCTCGCCGTCGGCGACGCGCCGCCCGGCGGGACCGGTGAGCGGGCCCGTGGTGCGCGGCGGGGCCGTCGCGGCGGACGGCGTCGCCAGGCGGGGGACGAGGTCGGCGCGCAGGTCGTCGAGCCGGCGGTCGACGTGCCGCAGGTCTGCGAGCTCGCTCACGCACGGCTGCCAGAGCCGGTCCTCGGGCACGGCCAGCGCGGAGACGAGCGCTGCCTGCGGGAGGCCGGCCCGCTCGGCGTCCGCGCGCAGGCCGGGGTCCCGGAGCGCGCGGTCGACGGCGTCGGTCAGCAGGCGCCGGTACCCCCAGACGCGCTCGACCGCGCGGCCCGCCGTCGGGTCGAGCGTCACGAAGACGAGCAGCCGCAGGTCCGGGTAAGGGTGCTCCTGGAGTGCCGCGCGCACCGCGGCGACCGCCTCGAAGGCGACCTCCGTCGGCGGGAGGCGGATGAGGCCGGTCCCGAGCAGGGGCAGGCCGAGCGCCCGGGCACCCGAGTCGAGCGCCAGGGCCACCGCCGAGCCGGTGGCCCGGCGGACGGCGTCGAGCGTTCCAGGCCCCTCGCCGAACGGTGCCGAGGCGAGCGAGGAGTCCCGGGCGCACGCGAGGATCACGCGCCTGAGCCCCGTGCGGACGGCGGCGTCGTCGGGGGCGACGTCCAGGACGGCCGGCGAGTCCGGGGTCACGAGGTCGGGCCGCTGCTTCTCCCACGCCGCTCCGGGGACGGCGGAGTGCACGGCCATGCCGAGGTGCCCGTACCCGTCGGCCCCGACCGAGATCACGATCGAGTCGATGGGCAGCTCCCAGGGTCGCGAGTCGACCGCGACGGCGACCCGGACGCCACGGAACGGGTCGAGCAACCGCGTCCCCGCAGGGAGCCCTGCTCCGGGGTCGCGGCCGGGCTCGTGGTCCCCGGGCCCGTCGTGGTGGACGCTCGCGACCGCCGGCGGACGGGTCCGCACCGACCTGCTCATCGCGGTTCCTCCTGCCTCCGTACGCGGGCGCACGTACGTAGCGGACGAGCGACGGGCCGGGACGGTGATACGCACCCCCGCGTATCACGACCCCCGTGCCCCCGTCCTCTCTACCGACACCGGTGGCACGCCGACCGCCGGGCACGGAGGTGGACAGCATGGCCGAGCTCCGCATCGCCACGTTCAACGTCGAGAACCTCGACGAGACGCCGCCGGGCGCGCGCCCCTCCCTGGCCGAACGGGTCGTCCTCATGCGCCCCCAGATCGCCCGCCTGCGCGCGGACGTGCTGTGCCTCCAGGAGGTCAACGGCCAGGAGCGCGCCGGGCTCCCGCGCGGGCTGCACGCCCTCACCGAGCTGCTCCACGGCACCGCGCTCGAGGGCGCAACGCTGACGAGCACCCGCACGCAGGCCGGCGAGGTGTTCGACGAACGCAACCTCGTCGTCGTCAGCCACCTGCCCGTGCTGTCGGTGCAGCAGCTGCGCAACGACCTCGTCGCGCCGCTGACGTACCGGCGCCTCACCGCGGTGCCGCCCGACGCGGCCGCCGTCGTCATCGAGATCGAGCGCCCGGTCCTGCACGTCGTGCTGCAGCTCCCCGACGGCACGCCCCTGCACGTCGTGGACGTGCACTGGAAGTCCAAGCTCGCGACCGACATCCCGGGTCAGCGGGTCGACAGCTTCACGTGGCGCACCGCGGACGGCTGGGCCGAGGGGTCGTTCCTGTCGTCCATGAAGCGCATGGCCCAGGCCCTCGAGACGCGCCGGCTCGTGGACCAGGTCCTCGACGCGGACCCCGGCGCGCGCGTGGTGGTCGCCGGCGACTTCAACGCCGGGCCCGACGAGGTCTCGGTGCTGGCCGTGCGGGGCAGCGTCGAGGACACGGGGAACCCGGACCTGGTGCAGCGCGTCCTCGTCCCCGTCGAGAACACGGTCCCGGAGCCGTCCCGGGTCACGCTGTACCACCAGGGCCGCGGCCAGATGCTCGACCACATGCTCGTGACCCGGAACCTGCTCGAGCACTACCGCGGCACGGAGATCCACAACGAGGTGCTGCACGACGAGTCGGCGGCGTTCGCGGTCGACCGCAAGTACCCCGAGTCGGACCACGCGCCGGTCGTCGCGACGTTCGACCTCGGCTGACCCGCCCTGGCTGCCGCCGCGGGCACGCGCAGGTCAGCCGGCGGCCGGACCCGCGAGCGCCCGCACCGTGCCGATCGTGTCCGCGTCGCCCGCGGCCTTGTCGTCGCGGTAGCGCACCACCCGCGCGAACCGCAGCGCGAGCCCGCCGGGGTACCGGGTCGAGCGCTGCAGGCCGTCGAACGCGACCTCGACGACCTGCTCGGGCCGGACCCGGACGGTCCAGCCGTCGTCCTCGACCGCGAGCTCGCCGAAGCGCTGCGTCTGCCACGCGAGCATCGCGTCGGTCATGCCCTTGAAGGTCTTGCCGAGCATCACGAACCCGCCCGACCCGTCGCGCGCGCCGAGGTGGATGTTCGAGAGCAGCCCGCTGCGCCGGCCCGAGCCGCGCTCGACCGCGAGCACGACGAGGTCGAGCGTGTGGCGCGGCTTGACCTTGACCCACGCGGACCCACGGCGGCCTGCGTCGTACGGCGCACCGAGGTCCTTGACGATCACGCCCTCCTGCCCGGCCGCGACCCACCCGGTGAACGCCGCCTGCGCGGCGTCGGCGTCCCCCGCGACGACGCGCTCGACCACGTGCGCACCCGCGACGGCGTCGAGCACCTCGAGGCGCTCGACGAGGGGCGCGTCGAGCAGGTCGCGGCCGTCGGCGTGCAGGACGTCGAAGAAGAACGGGCGCAGCTCGACCTCGGCGGCCAGCTCGGCGTCGCGCGTCGCGCTGCGCGAGGCGGTCTCCTGGAACGGCCGCGGCCGGCCGGCGTCGTCGAGCGCGAGCGCCTCCCCGTCGAGCACCACGGTGCGCACCGGGAGGGCCCGGGCGACCGCGACGACCTCCGGGACACGGGCGGTGATGTCGTCGAGGCTGCGCGTGAAGACCCGCACGTCGTCGCCGTCGCGGTGCACCTGGACCCGGATGCCGTCGAGCTTCGCGTCGACCACGACGGGCCGGCCGTCGAAGCCCGCGACCGCCGCCGGCACGTCGGGCGCGGACGCCGCGAGCATCGGTCGCACGGGGCGCCCGACCGTGAGCCCGAATCGGTCGAGGGCGGCGCCGGCCTCCTCGGGCGACGCCGCACCGAGCGCGGCGACCGCGACCGGCTCCGTGCCGCCCGCGAGCATCGCCGCACGTCGGACCGCCTCCGGCGGGACCCCCGCGGCGTCGGCGACCGCGTCGAGCAGCAGCGCGTCGAGCGCGCCCTGCCGCAGGTCGCCGGACACCAGGCCGCGCAGCAGGCGCTGCTCGGGCTCCGTCGCGGCGGCGAAGAGCTCCGAGGCGAGCGCGGTGCGGGCGGTCGTCGACCCGGGCCCCGAGAGCCCCGCCATCGCCTCGAACGCGGCGTCGACCGCGGTCACCTCGAGGCTCGGCTCCGCGGCGGGCGCCGGCAGCGACGCGAGCGAGCGCCACCCGAGCCCGGTGCGGCGCTGGCGCAGCTCGCCGGCGAGGTACCGGGCGACGACCGGCACCTCCGCGGGGGCCGTCCGCCGCAGCAGCCCGACGAGCAGCGCGCGCTTCTGCAGGCGTGAGCGGGTGGCGGCGAGGGCCGTGGACGTGGCAGCGACGTCGGCGAGCAGCACGCCGCCATCCTGCACCTCGGGGCGGTCCTGCGCGGCTCGGGGGCTCGCCGGGTCTGGCCGGTGTCGCTCCGGGCGATCCGGGCATAGGTTCGCCTCAGAGCACGATCACGCCGACGGGGGAGAGTGATCGCCGTGGCCAGTCCGGCAGCGGTCGAACCGCAGGGGGCCGAGCGCACGAAGGCGCCGCTGGTCGATCGTCGGTTGCGGGTCCCGTTCTTCCTCCTGCTGCTGTGCTTCGCCGCGTGGGGAGCGGCGGCGAACCTCACCGACGTGCTCGTCGGGGTGTTCCGCAGCATCTTCGACATGTCGAACTTCCAGGCGTCGCTCGTGCAGTTCGCGTACTACGGCGCGTACTTCCTGCTGGCGCTGCCGGCCGCGTTCATCAACCGCCGGTTCGGCTACAAGGCCGGTGTGCTGACCGGGCTCGGGCTCGCCGCGGTCGGCGGCCTGCTCTTCGTGCCGGCGAGCCAGGCGCTGGTCTACGAGTTCTTCCTCGTCTCGCTCTTCGTGCTCGCGGCCGGGCTGTCGATCCTCGAGACGTCGGCGAACCCGTTCGTGATCGCGATGGGGTCCGAGCGGAGCGCGACGCAGCGGCTCAACCTCGCGCAGGCGTTCAACCCCGTCGGGGCGAACATCGGCGTCCTGCTGGGTGCCGTGCTCATCCTGCCGTCGCTCACCTCCGAGGCGGCGAAGGTCATCATGTCGCCCGAGGAGATCCGCGAGAGCCAGGAGCAGGACCTCGGCCTCGTGCTCGGCCCGTACCTGGGGATCGCCGCGGTGCTCATCCTCATCTGGCTGCTGATCGCGTTCCAGAAGATGAGCGTGCCCGCCGAGGAGGAGGAGGCGTCGGCGCTGCCCCGCAAGGGCGTCGGCCGGCGGCTGTGGCGCAACCGGCACTACCGGTTCGGGGTCGCCGCGCAGTTCTTCAACGTCGCGGCGCAGACGTGCGCGTGGACGTTCACGATCATCTACGCCCAGGACGTCGTCGGGTTCGCCCCGCACGAGGCCGGGTGGTTCCTGCAGGCCAGCCTGCTGCTGTTCCTGGTCTCCCGGTTCGTCATGGTCTACCTGCTCGGGATCTTCCGGCCCGCGATGCTGCTGCTGGTCATGGCCGTGTTCGGCGTGGTCTGCTGCCTCGTCGCGGTCACCGTGCTCAACATGGTCGGGCTCATCGCCGTCGTCGCGATCTCGGCGGCGCTGTCGCTGATGTTCCCGACCATCTACGGGGTCGCGCTGCGCGGGCTGGGCGAGGACGCCAAGTTCGGCGCCGCGGGCCTCGTCATGGCGATCCTGGGCGGTGCGCTGCTCCCGATGGTGCAGGGCGCGGTCATGGACGCCTCGGGCCGGACGTCGCTCGGCTTCGTGGTGCCGGCGGCGTGCCTCGCGGTCGTCGCCGCGTACGCGTTGTTCGACCTGCGCACGACCCGCAGCGAGGACGCGCACCAGCTCGCTCCCGCCCTCTAGCCCGAGGAGAGACCATGCGCACGCGCCGTCGGCCCGGTCCGCACCCGCAGCCGCGTTGGTCGCGCCCGCTCGCGCTCGGGGCGGTGTGCGTGCTCGTCACCGCGCTCGGGGCCTGCAGCGGTGAGGAGCAGGAGGCCGTCACGATCGGCCTGATCACGAAGCAGGAGACCAACCCGTACTGGGTCGCGATGAAGAACGACGCGCTCGACGCTGCCGACCGCTACGACGTCGACCTCGTGACGGCGACCGGCTCGTCGGACGTCGACGTCGAGTCGCAGGTCGAGGCCATCCGCCGGATGACCGCGGACGGTGTGGACGGCATCCTCGTCGCGCCGACCGACTCGAAGGCCGTGGTCCCGGCGATCGAGGAGGCGCGGGACGCGGGAGTGATCGTCATCGCGCTCGACACCCCGACCGACCCCACGAGCGCCGTCGACGCCGTGTTCGCGACGGACAACGAGCGCGCCGGTGCGCTCGTCGGCGGGTACGCGCGCGAGAAGGTCGCCCAGCTCGGCATCGAGCCGCGGGTCGCGCTGCTCGACCTCGCGCCCGGGATCGCGTCGGGGGAGCAGCGGCGCGTGGGCTTCCTCTCGGGCTTCGGGATCGAGGACGACGACCCGGTGATCTCCGGGTCCGTCGACACCGAGGGGGACGAGGACCTCGCACGGGTGGCGATGCGCGAGCTCCTCGCGCAGGACCCCGGCATCAACGTCGTCTACACGGTCAACGAGCCAGCGGCGCTCGGGGCGATCGCCGTAATGCGGGACGCCGGCGTCGACATGGCCGAGACCGTCGTCGTGTCGGTCGACGGCGGGTGCGCCGCGATGAAGAGCGCCGTGCGCCCCGGGGACCTCGACGCCACCGCCCAGCAGTACCCCGAGAACATGGCCGCGCAGGGCGTGCGGCAGATCGCCGAGGCGGTGCGCGGCGGCGACCGGCCGAGCGGGTACCTCGACACCGGCGTCACCCTGGTCACGCGCTACCCGGTGCCCGGGGTCGGCTCGGAGAACGTGCCGTTCGGCGTGCGGAATTGCTGGGGCTGACGCCCGGACCGCGCCGGTGGGCCGGCCGGTGGGGCGTGCTGCGCGTCGTCGTCGTAGCGTGGTCGTACGGCGCCGCGCGGCCGGCGCGACGACGACCGACGGCCCGCACGGGGGTGGCGATGCAGGACCGGGACCCGCACCGGCGCGCCGTGCAGTACCGGCTCGACCGGCTCGACCGGCTCGCCGAGCAGGACCGCCGGGACGACGCCGACGCCGTGCACGACGGCGGTGCGGGGGAGCCGACGGCGTCGCCCTCGGCCGGCGACGGGCCGGCGGCGGACGGCCGGGCTGCGGGCGGTCGAGCAGCGGGAGGTTCGGCTGACCGCCGGCCGGCTGCGGGCCGGCCCCGCGGGCCCAGGCCGCCGAGCATGGCGGCGCGCGGCTCGTTCGCCGACGAGCTCGTGCGGCAGGCGATGGCCCGGGGCGAGTTCGACGACCTCCCGCTCACCGGCAAGCCCATCCCCGGGCTCACGGGCCGGCACGACCCGGACTGGTGGCTCAAGGCGCTGATCGAGCGCGAGCAGATCACGGGCGTGCTGCCGGAGGCGCTCCAGCTGCGCAAGGACGACGCGGCGCTCGACGGTCGCCTCGACCAGGAACGGACCGAGGAGCGGGTGCGTGAGCTCGTCGAGGAGCTCGGCGCCCGGGTCGTCGCCGCGCGCCGTCAGCTCCTCGGGGGGCCGCCGGTCGTGACGCCCGTGCGTGACGTCGAGACCGAGGTAGCGCGCTGGCACGAGCGCCGTCGCGTGCGGCGGGCCGAGGCGGCGCAGCGCGAGCGCGAGGAGTCCGCCGCCGCGGCCGCCGAGGACCGAGCCGCGGCCGAGCACCGTGCCGCTGCCCGCTCCCGGTCCTGGCTGCGTGTCCTCGGGAGGCTGGGCGGCCGGTCGCGGGCGCACGACAGGTCGAGCAGCACCGGCGCGCCGGGCGACGGCCCGGCGAGTGACGGCTCGACGGGCGACGGCTCGACGGGCAACGGCTCGACGCGCGGTGGCGCGACGGGGAACGGCTCGAAGGGCGGGGGCGCGACGCGTGCAGCCGTGACGGACGGAGGAGGTCCGTGACCGCACGCCCGGGAGGCCCCGCGGCGCGCACACCCGGAGCAGGCCCGCCGCTCGACCTGGCGCGGGACGGCGGCTCGGCGGGGGACCTCCTCACGCTGTTCGACGGGTTGCCGGCGGTGGACGTCGGAGACGTCGTCGGCGCGTGGCTCGGAACCGGGGTTCCGTCCGGGCACCCGTTCGACGGGCTGCTCGAGCGGCTGGGCTGGCACGGCAAGCGATTCGCCGGGACCGAGGACGGGCACCCGCTCGTGTTCCGGGGCGCCGGGGGCGCGTTGTGGTCGCTCGACCCCGCCCGGATCCCGCTGGCGCTCCTCGTCCGCCGGCCCGGCCTGGCGCGCCTCCCGCTCGTCGACCGGGTGTTCCGGCGGGCGCTCCCGCTGCTCGCCACGCGCGCGCCGCGCTCGCGCCTGCGCACCGTCGAGCACCGGGGCGTGCGCACCGCCGCGATGCTCTACGACTCCGTGCCGGTCATCGACGTGTTCCGCCGGGTCGACGACCGGACGCTCCTCGGCGTCATGGACCTGCGCGGCATGCCCGAGCCGTTCTTCTTCCTGCTGCACCGCGCCCCGGCGTAAATGCCGTGCGTGCGTTCCGCGCACCGTGGCAGGCTCCCGTCCGCGGTCGACACGAGCCCGGTCCGGGCCCGCTCGCCCCGACGACCTGCGCACGACCGGCCAGCACGCACGAGGAGCACCCGATGGAACGCCGCACGACGCGCACGCACCAGGCCCGCGGCCTGAACCGCGTGATGCCGTACGCCGTGGGCGCTCCGCCCGCGCACCCGTGCACCGAGCCGCTCGACCGCGCGATGCGCAAGCCCCGCGCCGCCCGCGGAGGCCCCGTGACCTGACCAGACGCCGTCTGGCACAGCGTCGAGGAGCCGCCCCGGGAGTCGTCCCGAGGCGGCTCCTCGCATGTCCGGCCGGACCGGGGACGGGTCGAGCCGCGGAACTGCACGACCGGCACGACCAGCAACACCAGCACGACCCGCACGACCCGCACCCCCGGCACCGGGGCGTGCTCGTGCCGCCGCCCGCACCCCGCGGACGACGGTCTGACAGCTGCACAGCGAGAGAGGAACGACCGCGCACACCGTCCCGGACAGGGGGAGCGCGGCGTCGAGAGCATGCGCCCGTAGCCCAACGGACAGAGCGCCGCACCACGGATGCGGAGGTTGGGGGTTCGAGTCCCTCCGGGCGCGCAGGTCGGCACGGCGACCCATCACCGTGCACGCCGTCGGTGTGCTCGCCGACGGGCAGAACGGGACGTGGGCCAGCGGCGAGGCCTCCTGCCTCGGGAGCAGGCGATCGAGGGTTCGAGTCCCTCCGTCCCGACGCACCGCCCGGCGTCGACCCGTCCCGGCACACGGGACGGGTGGCGTCGGTCCCGAGTGGCTCACCCGGGCGGTGCGCCGTCCGGTCGGCCCGACCGCGCCTGGCCGCCTGCCCGGTCCGACGGGTCCGCCCGTCCGGCGCGTTCCGCGGGCCCCGAGCGTGCTGCACGGAACTCGGCGGCGAGCTGCCGTGACTGCGCCTGGACGAGGTTGAGCAGGAACGCGTACTCCGGCCCCTCGCGCTCGCCCGGCGGTCGCACGAGGAGCCAGGCGTCCCGGGCAGCCCGGATGTCGTCGTCGGAGACGCGGCCCATGTCCATCCGCACACCGTGCACCCCACCACCCACACGCCCCCTCTCCCGCGCGCAGCGAACGCAGCCACCCACCCCCGCGACCCCGAGCACGACCCACCACGAGAGGAAGGACGGACCGTGAGCACCCGGAGCGTGCAGGTCCTCGACGCCGGCTACGAGCCGCTGCACCACGTCTCGCTGCAGCACGCCATCACGATGCTGGCCCGCGGGGTCGCGATCGTCGAGGAGTTCGTCGAGGGCGCGACGTTCGGGCCGCACCCGCTGCCGACCAAGGTCCGCCTGCTGCGGTACGTCGCGATGGGCTGGCTGCAGCGCCGTGCCGCCGCGTGCACCAAGGCCGGGGTCCGCGCGCGCGACCGCCACCGGTGCGCGTACTGCGGTGGGCGCGCGGACACCGTCGACCACGTCGTCCCCGCGTCCCGCGGTGGTGCGCTGACCTGGCTCAACACGGTCGCGGCGTGCCGGGCGTGCAACAACGCGAAGGCCGACCGGACGCCGGCCGAGTGGGGCCGGCCGCTGCTCGTCACGCCGTACGTGCCCGAGCGGGTCGTCGCGCTCCGCCCGGCGCTCGCCCCGGTCTGACGGAGCCCGTCGCCCTCCCGCCCGGCGTCCGCCCCTGCCCGACGGGGACGGACGCCGGTGCGGGGTCCTCGACCGGTGGACGCACGGCCGGATCGCTGTGAGGCTCGGGAGGCAGGCGTCCGGTGGACGACGCTCCGGCGCCGCCCGGTCCTCGAGGGGAGCACACGCATGGCCGTGTCGAGGGAGCAGCGCTCGATCTGGCGACGGTTGCCCGTCGACCGCATGGACGAGGCGGAGAGCGCGAGCGGGGCCGGCCGGCTCACGAAGAGTCTCGGGCTGTGGCAGCTCACCGCGATCGGGGTGGGCGGGATCATCGGCGTCGGGATCTTCTCCCTCGCCGGGCTCGTCGCGCACGGCGACGCCGACAACCCCGGGGCGGGTCCGGCGGTGCTGATCTCGTTCCTGATCGCCGGGCTGGCGTCGTCGGCGGCGGCGCTGTCGTACGCCGAGTTCGCGGGCATGATCCCGCGCGCCGGGTCGGCCTACACCTACGGGTACGTCGCGATCGGGGAGATCGTCGGCTGGTTCATCGGCTGGGACCTGCTGCTCGAGTACATCGCCATCGTCGCGGTCGTGGCGATCGGCATCTCGGGGTACCTCGACGCGTTCCTCGCGGGGGTCGGCCTCGAGCTGCCCACGGCCGTGTCGGAGAGCCCCGAGTCGGGCGGCGTCGTCAACGTGCCCGCGGTCCTGGTCTGCCTGCTCGTCACGTTCATCCTGAGCCGCGGCACCCGGACGTTCGGGCGGTTCGAGCTCGTCGCCGTCGCGATCAAGGTCGGGCTCATCCTGTTCATCATCGGGCTGGGCGCGTTCTACGTGGACACGGGCAACTACGACCCGTTCATGCCCAACGGCTTCGGGCCCGTCCTCACCGGCGCGGCCACGGTGTTCTTCGCGGTGTTCGGGTACGACGCGATGTCGACCGCCGCGGAGGAGGCGAAGGACGGGCGCACGCACATGCCGAAGGCGATCATCCTGTCGCTGGTGATCGCGATGCTGCTGTACGTCGCGGCCACGCTCGTTCTCACCGGCCTGCAGAGCTACGAGGACATCGACCCGACCGCCGGCTTCGCGTCGGCGTTCACGAACGTGGGCCTGCCGGTGATCGCGACCATCATCTCGGTGTTCGCGGTGCTCTCGATCATGACGGTCATGCTGACCTTCCTGCTCGGGGTCACGCGCGTGTGGTTCTCGATGAGCCGCGACGGCCTGCTGCCGACCTGGTTCGCCGGCGTCGACCGGCACGGGACGCCGCAGCGCGTCACGTGGATCGCCGGCATCGCGGCCGCGGCGCTCGCGGGCGTGTTCCCGATCCGGGCCGTCGCGGACCTCACCAACATCGGCATCCTGTCGGCGTTCGTCGTCGTGTGCGTCGCGGTGATCATGTTCCGGCGCACGCGGCCCGACGCGGAGCGCTCCTTCCGGCTCCCGTTCATGCCGTTCGTGCCCGCGTTCGGCGTGCTGGCCTCGCTGTTCCTGATCCTGCAGCTGCACTGGGAGACGTGGGTGCGGTTCGGGGTCTGGCTCGTGATCGGGCTCGTCGTGTACTTCACGTACGGGCGCCGGCACTCGCTGCTCAACCCGGAGAGCCCGCACCACGCGCGCGTGCACGCACCGGACGCCTGACGCGCAGGGGCGTGCCGCGGGACGCTCGACGCGCGGGGCCCGGTCCGCCGGGACGCGGTCCCACCCGACGCCGGGCAGGTCAGATCCGCCCGCGCACCGGCGTCCGCTCGGCCGGCTCGGCGTCGTCGGGCATCGCCATCTCGGCGCGGACCCCGAGCAGGCGCACCTCGCGCTCCTCGAGGCCCTCGGCGAGTGCGAGCGCGGCGGCCACGACCTCCGCGGCGTCGCGGCTCGGGGCCGGGAGCCGGCGGCTCACGACCTTGGTCTCGAACGGCGCGTAGCGAACCTTGAGCGCGACGCGGACGACCTCGCGCCCGTCCTCCGCGGTGTCGACGACGACCGCGCGCGCGAGCTCGCCGACCGCGGCGCGCACCTGATCGGGCGCGGTCAGGTTCTGCTGGAACGTCGTCTCGCGGCTGTGCCCGCGCGGGACCCACGGTCGGTCGTCGACCGTGGTGGGCCCGAGACCGTGCCCCAGCTCGTGGTACCAGATCCCCATGCGCGGCCCGAACTCGGCGACGAGCGCGTCGGTCGGCGCAGCCGCGAGCTCGGCAACGGTGCGGACCCCGAGCCCGGTGAGCCGGCGCGAGACCTTCGTGCCGACGCCCCAGAGCTCGATCGTCGGCCGCTCGCCCATGACGTCGAACCAGTTCGCCTCCGTGAGCCGGAAGACGCCGGCGGGCTTGCCGAAGCCCGTCGCGATCTTCGCGCGGACCTTGGTGTCGCCGATCCCGACGGAGCAGTGCAGCCGGGTCGCCGCGAGCACCGTCTCCTGCGCCCGGCGGGCGAGCGCCTCGGGGTCGTCGGTCGCCGCGCCGAGGAACGCCTCGTCCCACCCGAGCACCTCGACGACGGCACCGAGCCCGCGCAGCGCCGTCATGACCTCGTCGGAGGCCGCCTCGTAGGCGGGGCCGTCGACGGGCAGGAACACCGCGTCGGGCGCCTTGCGTGCGGCGACCCGCAGCGGCAGGCCGGAGTGCACACCGAGCTCGCGCGCCTCGTAGGACGCCGTCGACACGACACCGCGCTCGGTGGGGTCGCCGCGCCCGCCCACGACCACGGGTCGTCCGGCGAGCTCGGGGCGGCGCAGCACCTCGACGGCGGCCACGAACTGGTCGAGGTCGACGTGCAGGACCCAGGGCGTCGGAGCGCTCATGTCCCGAGTGTGGCGGCGCCGGACCGCGACGGCACGCGCGCCGCACCATCGCGCGACGCGGACACGCGCCGGTCACGGCCCAGGTCCGCGCCCGACCGGCCCGCGGCGGGGCCCGGCGCGACCGTCAGGGCGTGCGCAGCCGGTGCAGCACCTCGCCCGCCTGCGGGACCACGAGGGTGTCGGGGTCGGCTGCCCACGCGTCCACCTCGACTTCCGCCGGGTCGAGGTAGTCGAGGTTCGCCGCGCGCACGACGTCCTCGGGGATGCCCGTCGCGAGCGTCACCGTGACCCGGCAGCGCTCGCCGTGCTCGTCGTCGTAGGTGCCCTGGCCGCGCAGGTGCGTCGAGTGCGCGAGGTCGCCCCAGGGCAGGTGCGAGAAGCGGTCCCACTGCTTCACGAAGTAGTCGCGGCAGTGGTACCCGATCTCGAGGATCTGCGGGTGCATCACGGAGATCTCGGTGATGTGCGGGGCGTAGACGACGACCTGACCGCCGTCGGCGACGACCGGCTCGACCTTGTAGAACCCCTTCGCGCCGGTCCACATGTCCTCGTACTTCGTGGGGATGACCGACAGCACGCGGCGCACGGGCGCGTCGAGGTAGCGCACGTGCGTCTCGGCCGAGACGTCCGCGGCGGCGGCCCACGCGTCCTGCGGGTTCCCGAAGCTCGCGGCGTGCAGGGCCCCGGTGCCGGACTGCGCGACGACGCACAGCGCGTACCGCTCACCGGGGACGAGCGCCGCGGCCTCGTCGATCAGCGCCCGCACGGGCGTGATGCCCCGCGTGCCGATGATCTCCGAGCTGCTGATGAGGGCGCCGAGCCAGTGCGAGACGTCGATGACGTCCTTCACGGCGACGCCCGGGAACAGGTACTTGTTGCCACCGGAGAACCCCACGACCTCGTGCGGGAAGACCGGGCCGATGATGAGGGTGACGTCGTGGTCGACGACGGCGCGGTTCAGGCGCACGTCGACGTCGCGCACGAGGCGTCCCTCCGACAGCTCGGACAGCCGCTCGGCGCCGATCGTCCCGACGGACACGAACGTCGCCTCGTCCCACCACTCGTGGTTGAGCACGGTCGTGCCCGGGTACGTCCCGGCGAGCTCGCCCGCGGCGTACCCGAGGTGACGCGCGAGCTCCGGCTCGGCCATCGCGGCGTGCGTGCCGAGCGCGACGAGGAACGTCAGGTGGGCCGCCCCCGCGGCCGTCGCGGCCTCGTGCACCGCCCCGAGCAGCAGGGGCAGCGGGCAGCTGCGGGTCGCGTCGGGGACCAGGACGCACAGGGTCCGGCCCGCGAGGTCGATCTCGGCGAGGCGCTCCGTGACGAACGCGCGGACCGTGGCGTCGTCGAGGACCTGGCCGGGTCCGCCGACGGACCGGGCGCCGACGCGGTCCGCGTGCTGCGTGAGGGCTGTCATCCGCCCACCCTGCGCCCCTCCGGCCCACCGGGGCAACGGGTCGTGGCAACGAGCGGCAACGTCCGGACCGCGGGAGCCGGTCACCCGTGCCCGACGGGCGCCCCGCGGGACGCTGCACGCAACGCCGCCGCCGTCGCGGACGACGCCGCGGAGGCCGACGGGAACGCCGTCGCGGTGGACGCCGACGCGGAGCCCGACGCCGCCGCCGGGGCCGCCGGCCGGGTCCACGCGTGCCGGCGCCGGCCGGGCTTGGCCGTCGAGCCGCGGACCACGAGCTGGGCGGGCAGCACGGTCGCCCGCACCGCGTGCGGCGTGGTGTGCCCCAGCTCCCGCAGGAGCGCGCGCACGGCGTGCGACCCCAGCGCGCGCAGCGGCGCCGCGACCGTCGTCAGCGGCGGGCTGCAGAAGTCGGACCCGAAGATGTTGTCGAACCCCACGACGCTGACCTCGGCGGGGACCCGCGCACCCATCGACGCGAGGCCGCGCATGAGCCCGATCGCGACGAGGTCGTTGTAGCAGACCACCGCGGTGGCGGGAGCCTCGGCGAGCGCGTGCGCGGCGTCGAGCCCGCCGCGCACCGTCGGCTCGAACCGGCCCAGGCGCCGGACCTTGAGCTCGAGCTCGTACCCGGCCTCGCGCATGCTCCGCCAGCGCATCCCGTCGGCCCACGACGCCTCCGGCCCCGCGGCGTACGCGACGGTGTGGTGCCCGAGCTCCCCAAGGTGCTCGACCGCACGCCGCATGCCCCGCGAGTTGTCGGTCACGACGCTCGGCACCTCGGTGAGCACCCGGTTGAGGACCACGGTCGGCCGCTGCTTGGCCATGACCCGGATCGTCGAGTCCGACATGCGCGACGTCGCGAGCACGACCCCCTCGACGAGCGGCAGCACCCGGTCGAGCGCCTGCCGCTCCGCCTGCGCCGACTCCTGCACGTCCGAGACGAGCACGGTGTACCCGGCCGCGGTCGCCGCCAGCTCCGCGCCGCGGATGATCTCGAAGAAGAACGGGTTGGTCACGTCGGAGACGATGAGCGCGAGGAGCGCGGTCCGCCCGGTCGGCAGGGCCCGGGCCAGCGGGTTCGCGCGGTAGCCCATCGACTCGGCGGCCGCCCGGATGCGCGCCGCGGTGTCGGCGTTGACGCGGCCCGGGCGGGAGAAGGCCCGGGAGACCGTCGACGGGGCGACCCCGCACTCGCGGGCCACGTCGTAGATCGTCGGTCCGCGGCGCTGCGGGCCCTGATCCTCGGGCATACGTGCACCGTACGGGCGGTGACAACCCGCGGCAACCGCTTGTCGGCGCGGCGTCCGCAGCGGTGAATGGGGTGGACGCACGCCCCACACGGGTCCGCCGGCGCGCTCGGCGGAGAGGAGGAACCCATGCTTCGCCCCCAGGACACCCGGACCCGCGAGCGCAAGTCCCTCGCCGGCATCTGGCAGCTGCGGCTCGACGCCGAGGGTGCGGGGCGCCGCGACCGCTGGTTCGCCGAGGAGCTCGACGACACCGTCGACATCCCGGTGCCGGCGAGCTACAACGACGTGCTCGCCGACGCCGGTGTGCGCGACCACGTCGGCGACGCCTGGTACCAGACGACCGTGCGGGTCCCGCGCGGGTGGGCAGGGGAGCGGGTCGTGCTGCGCTTCGACTCCGCGACGCACCGCGCGGTGGTGTGGGTCGGCGACACGCAGGTCGCCGAGCACGAGGGCGGGTACACGCCGTTCGAGGTGGACGTCACGCACCTCGCGGTGCCCGGCGAGGAGCTGCGCGTCACCGCGGTCGTGAACAACGAGCTCTCGTTCCAGACCATCCCGCCCGGCGTCGTCGAGGAGACCCCGCACGGGCGCAGGCAGCGGTACTTCCACGACTTCTTCAACTACGCGGGCCTGCACCGCACGGTGTGGCTCTACGCCACGCCCACGACGTACGTCAGCGACGTCACCGTGGTCACCGAGCTCGACGGCACGACCGGTGTCGTCCGGTACGCCGTCGAGTCCGCGGGCGACGCCGCCCGCACCACGCGGGTGACCCTCCGCGACGCCGGGGGCCGCGTCGTCGCCACCGGCGAGGGCGAGCAGGGTGAGCTGCGCGTCGAGGACGCCCACCCGTGGGCACCCGGCGACGGGTACCTCCACGAGCTCGACGTCGAGCTCGTCGGCGAGGACGGGAAGACGCTCGACAGCTACCTCCAGACCGTCGGGATCCGCACGGTCGAGGTCCGCGGCATCGAGTTCCTCATCAACGGCGAGCCGTTCCACTTCACCGGCTTCGGCAAGCACGAGGACAGCGCCGTGCGCGGCAAGGGCCACGACGACGCGTTCCTCGTGCACGACTTCGCGCTGCTCGACTGGGTCGGCGCCAACTCGTTCCGCACGTCGCACTACCCGTACGCCGACGAGGTGTACGACTACGCGGACCGGCACGGCGTCGTCGTGATCGACGAGGTCGCCGCCGTCGGGCAGAACATGGGCCTCGCGGGAGGGGTCTTCGGCACGCAGGGCTACGTCACGTTCTCCCCGGATACCGTCAACGACACCTCGCGCGAGGTGCACGCGCAGGCGATCCGCGAGCTCGTCGCCCGCGACAAGAACCACCCGAGCGTCGTGCTGTGGTCGATCGCCAACGAGCCCGAGTCGGACACCGACGCCGCGCGAGCGTACTTCGAGCCCCTGTTCGCCCTGACCCGGGAGCTCGACCCCACGCGTCCCGTCGGGTTCGTCAACGTGATGCTCGCGCCGCACGGGAAGTGCCAGGTGTCGGAGCTCGGCGACGTGCTGATGCTCAACCGCTACTACGGCTGGTACGTCAACAGCGGGGACCTCGTCGCCGCGGAGGCCGCGTGGCGCGAGGAGCTCGAGGCGTGGGCCGGCGACGGCAAGCCGATCATCATCACCGAGTACGGCGCGGACACCGTGCCCGGCCTGCACTCGCTCACCCCGACGCCGTGGACCGAGGAGTACCAGGTGGAGTACCTCGAGATGAACCACCGCGTGTTCGACGACGTGGACGCGGTCGTCGGGGAGCAGGTGTGGAACTTCGCCGACTTCCAGACGTCGTCGGGCATCATGCGCGTCGGCGGCAACAAGAAGGGCGTGTTCACCCGGGACCGCCAGCCCAAGGCCGCCGCGCACGCGCTGCGCCGGCGCTGGAGGGGCCAGCCGTGAGCGCCCGGCCCCGTCGTGCGGCGCCCGTGCGCCCGCTGGCCCGCGCGAGCGTCGCGGCTAGGGTCGGAGAGGTCGCCCGCGGCCGCGCCGAGCGCGCGGCCGTGACCCGCCCGATCCCGGCCCAGGAGGCCTGATGCCCCAGCACGTCGAGTCGCCGTGGCTGCGGCTCCTGGACGGCGCGGACCGCGCCGCCGTCGAGAACCTCGCGGCGGGGCTGCTGTCCGCCGTGCCGTCCGGGCGCCTCGGCGTCGCGTTCTCCGGCGGCGTCGACTCCTCCGTCGTGCTCGCCCTCGCGACGCAGGCCCTCGGCGCGGCCCGCGTCGTCGCGGTCCTCGGTGTCTCGCCGAGCCTCGCGTCCGACGAGAGGTCCGCGGCGCACGACGTCGCCCGGGTCGTCGGCGCACCGCTCGTCGAGGTCGAGACCCACGAGGGCGACAACCCCGAGTACCGGCGCAACAGCCCCGACCGCTGCTTCTTCTGCAAGGACGAGCTGTTCACCCGCATCGGCGCGGACGTCGTCGCCGCGCACGGGCTCACCGCGGTCGCCTACGGGGAGAACGCCGACGACGCGCGCCGACCCGACCGGCCCGGCTCGCGTGCGGCCACCGAGCACCGGGTGCTGCGCCCGCTCGCCGACGCCGGGCTCGACAAGGCGGCAGTCCGGCGGGTCGCGCGTGCACTCGCGCTGCCTTCCGCCGACAAGCCCGCAGCACCGTGCCTCGCGTCGCGCATCCCGCACTTCGAGGAGGTCACGCCCGAGAAGCTCGCGCAGGTCGAGGCCGCCGAGGCCGAGCTCCGGCGCCTCGGGCTCGGCGACCTGCGGGTGCGGCACCACGGCGACGTCGCGCGGCTCGAGGTGCCGGTGCGCGACCTCGCGGCCGTCGTGAGCGACGCGCTGCGCGAGGAGGTGTGGCGGGCCGTGCGCTCCGCGGGCTTCCGGTTCGTCGCGCTCGACCTCGCCGGCGTCCAGTCCGGCGCGTTCACGCTCCCGCTCGTCGGGGTCCGGGGTGCCTGAGCGCTGGGCGCCGCCGCCGGCGCTCGCGGACTTCGTGGAGCTCGACCACGACCGCGCGCAGCGCCGGGGGTTCCCGGAGGCGGTCCTGTGCGCGTCGAAGTCGGTCGAGCAGGTGCGCGTCATCGCGGGGCAGGTGCGTGACCGCGAGGCGCGCACCCTCTTCACGCGCGTGACCGACGCGCAGGTGGACGTGCTGCTCGACGAGCTCCCCGGCGCGGCGCACGACCCCGACGCCCGGCTCGTCGCGTGGCCGGGGGAGCCGCCCGAGGCGACCGGGGGCCTCGTCGTCGTGCTCGCCGCAGGGACGTCCGACCTCCCCGTCGCGCGCGAGGCCGCGCTCACCGCCCGCCACCTCGGGCGGCCCGTCGAGACGGTCGTCGACGTCGGCGTCGCGGGTCTGCACCGCGTGCTCGGGCACCTCGACCTCGTGCGCTCGGCCCGGGCGCTCGTCGTCGTCGCCGGCATGGACGGGGCGCTGCCCGGTGTCGTGGCAGGGCTCGTCGAGGCGCCCGTCGTCGCGGTGCCCACGTCGGTGGGCTACGGCGCGGCGTTCGAGGGGCTCGCGCCGCTGCTCACGATGCTCAACGCGTGCGCGCCGGGTGTCGCCGTGGTCAACATCGACAACGGCTACGGCGCGGGGCACCTGGCCGCGCAGGTCGCGGCGCCGTGGGGGCACGCGGGCTGACGCGGGCGCGCGGGTCGACGACGCGGGCTCGCCCGGCGCGGGCGTGCAGGCCGACGGGCGCGGGCGTGCCGTCCGACCGCGCCGGCACGCGCGGCGCTCACCGCCCCGGGCTCTCCTCCGCGGAGGGCTCGTCCGCCGCCGGGCGGTCGTCCGTGGCGATGCCCTCCCCGCTGCCGTCCCAGGCCGCGCCAGCGACGACCCCGGCACGCGCCGCAGCCGCGTGCGCGGCCCCGAGCACCCGGGCGTGCGGCACGCCGGCGGCGTCCGCCAGGGCCGCCACGTCCTCGAACTCCGGCATGGCCTGGACGACGACGCCCGCGCGGTGCCCGACCTTGATCCGCACGACGGTGGTGCTCTCCGCTGCCGCACCGCTGGGCGCCGTGGCGCCGTGCGGGTGGTCGTGCGGGTGCGCGTGCCCGTGCCCGTGCCCGTGCCCGTGCGTGGTGGGGGCACCGGCGGCTGTCACGTCCACCCGCACGGCGACCCAGGCCCGGTCGAGCACGTCCTTGTCGACGGTGCTGACCCGGACACCGAGCGTCGTGGTCCGGGCGAGGACGAGCGCGCGGAGGGCGTCCGCGGCCGACGGGTCGGCGAGCACGTGCAGCGTGTGCGCGGGGCGGCCCTTCTTCATGAGGATCGGCGTGAGCCACGCGTCGGACGCCCCGGCGGCGAGGAGCTGGGCGAGCACCCCGGGCCACAGCCGGGGGTCGAGGTCGTCGACGTTGGTCTCGATCACGACCGCCGGCTCGGGCCGCGTCCCGGCGTGCGACGGGCGGAGGTCCGCCCCGGTGCCGAGCGCGAGCCGCACGACGTTGGCCCGGTCGGGCCGGTCGCGGGTGCCCGCCCCGATGCCGGTGCGCTCGACGCGCATCGCCGGCAGCGGGCCGGAGGTCGAGGCGAGGGCGGTCACGAGGGCGAGGCCTGTCGGAGTCGCGAGCTCACCGCGGCCGCCCGCGAGCACCTCCCAGCCACGCGCGAGCTCGAGGACCGCGGGGGCCGGCACCGGCAGGGTCCCGTGGTGCGCCTCGATGGTGCCGGAGCCGAGCGCGACGGGGGAGACGACGACGTGCGCCGCCCCGAGGTGCACGACCCCGGCGCAGGACCCGACGACGTCCGCGATCGCGTCGAGCGCGCCGACCTCGTGGAAGTGCACGTCCGCGGGCGGGACGCCGTGCACGCGGCCCTCGGCGTCGGCGAGGCGCGTGAACGCCGCGAGGGCCGCGACGCGGACGGGCGGGTCGAGGTCGGCGTCGTCGAGCAGGGCACGGATCGTGGACCACGTGCGGTGCGGCGGGTCGTCGACGAGCACCTCGACGTCGACCTTGGTGGCGCGCAGCCCGGCGCGCGTGACGGTGCCCGCGGTGAGCCGGACGGAGCCCGGGATCACGGCGTCGACCGCCCCCTGCAGGACGTCGAGCGGGACGCCGGCGTCGACGAGCGCGCCGAGCAGCATGTCGCCCGCGACGCCGGCGGACGCGTCGACCCAGAGCACGCGACCGGGGTCGGCGGGGGACGCGTGGGGTTCGTGGGTCATGCCGCCACCCTGCACCGCGCGCTGACCTGCGGCAACGGTGCAAGCCCCGCTGCGTGCGCCAGCCCCGGGGCACGGGGCGAGCCCCGACGCCCGCTGCCGGTGTCGTCGGGGCTCGCGGCGTGCGCGCGCCGCACGGGTGAGGAGGGCCGTTCGTTCACGCGTCGCTCTCGGTGCGGTCGAGGGTCCATTCGGTGTGGAAGGTGCCCTCGCGGTCGGTGCGGCGGTAGGTGTGGGCGCCGAAGAAGTCGCGTTGGGCCT
>NZ_JBSGSU010000004.1:0-6725 GCF_053607065.1 Cellulomonas sp. NPDC055163
ACCCGAAGGTGACCGGCCCGTCGCCGTGTGCTGTCGGCGGCTCAGCGCCGCCGGGTGAGGCTCAGCGGATCAGAACCCGCCGCCGAAGTCCTCGCCGCCACCGCCGGCAGGCGCGGACGCCTTCTCCGGCTTGTCGGCCACGACGGCCTCGGTGGTGAGGAACAGCGCCGCGATCGATGCCGCGTTCTGCAGCGCGGAGCGCGTGACCTTGACCGGGTCGTTGACGCCCGCGAGGAGCAGGTCCTCGTAGGTGTTCGTCGCGGCGTTCAGGCCGTGACCGGTCGGGAGGTTGCGCACCTTCTCGGCGACGACGCCACCCTCGAGGCCCGCGTTGATCGCGATCTGCTTGAGCGGCGCGTCGAGCGCGATGCGGACGATGTTCGCACCGGTCGCCTCGTCACCCTCGAGCTTGAGGCCCTCGAACGCGAGCTTGCCCGCCTGGATGAGCGCGACGCCACCACCGGCGACGATGCCCTCCTCGACAGCGGCCTTCGCGTTGCGGACGGCGTCCTCGATGCGGTGCTTGCGCTCCTTGAGCTCGACCTCGGTCGCCGCGCCGGCCTTGATGACGGCCACGCCGCCGGCCAGCTTCGCGAGGCGCTCCTGGAGCTTCTCGCGGTCGTAGTCCGAGTCCGAGTTCTCGATCTCGGCGCGGATCTGGGACACGCGGCCCGCGATCTGCGACGCGTCGCCCGAACCCTCGACGATCGTGGTCTCGTCCTTCGTCACGACGATCTTGCGCGCCGTGCCGAGGACCTCGAGGCCCACCGTGTCGAGCTTGAGGCCGACGGTCTCCGAGACGACCTGACCGCCCGTGAGGATGGCCATGTCCTGCAGCATCGCCTTGCGACGGTCGCCGAAGCCGGGCGCCTTGACGGCGATCGACTTGAACGTGCCACGGATCTTGTTGACGACGAGCGTGGCCAGGGCCTCGCCCTCGACGTCCTCGGCGACGATGAACAGCGGCTTGCCGGACTGGATGACCTTCTCCAGCAGCGGCAGCAGGTCCTTGACGTTCGAGATCTTCGACTCGACGAGCAGCACGTAGGCGTCCTCGAGGACGGCCTCCTGGCGCTCGGGGTCCGTGACCATGTACGCCGACAGGTAGCCCTTGTCGAAGCGCATGCCCTCGGTCAGCTCGAGCTCGAGGCCCAGCGCGCTGGACTCCTCGACCGTGATGACGCCTTCCTTGCCGACCTTGTCGAGCGCCTCGGCGATGAGCTCGCCGATCGCCGTGTCGCCGGCCGAGATCGAGGCGGTCGCGGCGATCTGCTCCTTCGTCTCGACCTCCTTGGCCTGCGAGAGGAGCTGGGCCGTGACGGCCTCGACGGCGGCCTCGATGCCCTTCTTCAGGGCGATCGGGTTGGCGCCGGCGGCGACGTTGCGCAGACCCTCGCGCACGAGCGCCTGGGCGAGCACGGTGGCGGTCGTGGTGCCGTCACCCGCGACGTCGTCGGTCTTCTTGGCGACCTCCTTGACGAGCTCGGCACCGATCTTCTCGAACGGGTCCTCGAGCTCGATCTCCTTGGCGATGGAGACGCCGTCGTTCGTGATCGTGGGGGCACCCCACTTCTTGTCGAGGACGACGTTGCGGCCCTTCGGGCCGAGCGTGACCTTGACGGTGTCGGCGAGGACGTTGAGCCCGCGCTCGATACCGCGACGGGCCTCCTCGTTGAAGGCAATGATCTTGGCCATGGGGCGGTGATCCTTCACTGTGCTCGTGGGTGGCCGCTCGGTGCCCGCGACGGACGGCCCACCTCCCGCGGTCATGTCCCGCGCGGGGTGGACCTCACCGGTCGGCCGGTTGATCCTGTCACTCTCCACCGGAGAGTGCTAAGTCAATGGTTAGCACTCGACCCCCGAGAGTGCAAGCAGCGGTCCGCTCGCGCGGAGGCACCTCAGGGCGTGAAGTCCGCCTCCAGGACGACCGCGATGCCCGCGGCCGCCTCGGTCGCGGACGGCAGCACCTTCGTGATCCCGAGCGCCTGGGCGACCGCATCGGCCGTCGCGCGCTGCGCCTCGTTCGCGTAGAACACGGTCGTGCCGTCGACGCCCGCGCCGGTGTGGTTGCCCGTGTCGACGTTGGTGAACCCGGCGGACGTGAGCGTCTCCGCGGTCTCTCCCGCGAGGCCCGCGACCTTGGCCGCGTTGAACACCGTGACGGGGGCCGCGAAGTCCGGCGCCGGGGCGACCGGGTCGGTCGCCGGCGGCTCCTCGGCGGCGTCGCCCTCGGCGGGGTCGGTGGCCTCGCCACCCTCCTCCGCAGCAGGGTCGCCCTCCCCCTCGGACGTCCCGTCGCCTGCGTCGTCCCCTGCGGTCGTGCCGCTGCCGAGGCCGGCGGGCAGCGTGACGTCCGAGTTCGCGAGGTAGAGCAGGACGCCCGCACCGAGCCCCGCGAACACGACGAGGACGATCGCGAACGGCAGCAGCGCCCGCCACCGTGAGCGGGGAGCACGGTGCACGCCGCGGGGGCCGTCGAGGTCCTCCGCAGCGTCGAACTCGTCCTCGGGGTACGGGTAGCTGCCCTTGCTCACGGCGGACAGGCTAACGGCTGCGACTGGGCGCAGCGGCCGGTTGACCCGCGTGCCGCACGAAAGGTGCGATCAGCGTCCACCCGGACGCGACGGCCCGGGCGGTGTGCGTCAGGCGTCGCCGCCGAGGCGGCGGGCCGTGCGCGCACGCTGGCGCGTCGAGCGCATCCGCCGCAGGCGCTTGATGAGCATGGGGTCGTGCGCGAGGGCCGCCGGGGAGTCGATCAGGCTGTTGAGCACCTGGTAGTACCGGGTCGCCGACATGTCGAACAGCTCGCGGATCGCCTGCTCCTTGGCGCCCGCGTACTTCCACCACTGGCGCTCGAACGCGAGGACCTGCTGGTCGCGCTCGGACAGCCCGGCAGGAGCGGCGTCGGCGTCGTGGGGTGCGGCGGCGTTCTCGGGGGTCTCCTGCGTCGAGGAGCCCGTCAGCGTGGCAGCGTCCATCGCGTCCTCCGGGGGGCTCGCGCTCTGGTTCGAGGAGAGCGGGGTGCAGCGGCTGGGGGGCCGCACGAACCCCGCCATCGTAGGCGCGAATGACACGCGTGTCATTCAGCACCCGGGCGGGGCGGCCCGCGTGGGCCGGCGTTCACCCGGCGGCTGTGCTGCAGGAGGTCCGCCCTGCACGGGGTCCGCCCTGCACGGGGTCCGCCCTGCACGGCGCTCGCACCGCACGAGGGCCGCACCCCCGCGCCGGGCCGGCACCGCGCGGGGCCCGCACCCCCGCGCGGCACGAGGCCCGCACCCCCGCGCCGCACGAGGCCCGCACCCCCGCACGGGCCCGCACCGCGCACGCTCGGTACCCTCGCCCCCGTGAACCCCGCTCCCCTGGACCAGCTCGTCGCACCCGACTGGGCGCAGGCGCTCGCCCCCGTCGAGCCGCAGCTCCGCGCCGCGGGCGACTTCCTGCGTGCCGAGGTCGCCGCCGGTCGCGGGTACCTGCCCGACGGGCCCTCGGTGCTGCGCGCGTTCCAGCGCCCGCTCGCGGACGTGCGCGTGCTCGTCGTCGGCCAGGACCCGTACCCGACGCCCGGTCACGCGATGGGGCTGTCGTTCTCCGTGCAGCCCGACGTGCGACGCGTGCCGCGCTCGCTCGCGAACATCTTCACCGAGCTCGTGGCCGACACGGGGGTCACGCCCCCGACGTCCGGGGACCTCTCGCCGTGGGCCGACCAGGGCGTCATGCTGCTCAACCGGGTCCTGACCGTGCGGCCGGGCGCGCCCGCGTCGCACCGCGGCAAGGGGTGGGAGGCCGTGACCGACCGGGCCATCGAGGCGCTCGTCGAGCGCGGCGGCCCCCTCGTCGCGGTGCTGTGGGGCCGCGACGCGCAGTCGCTGCGCGGCGCCCTCGGCAGCGTGCCGCGCGTCGAGAGCGTGCACCCGAGCCCGCTGTCCGCGCACCGCGGCTTCCTCGGCTCGCGGCCGTTCTCGACGGTCAACGCGCTGCTCGTCGAGCAGGGGGCCGAGCCCGTGGACTGGTCGCTGCCCTGAGCCCGGTTCCGGGGCGGCACGGGGCACGCACGGCAGGGTAGGCGCCGACCCCTCGCCCGACTGCGGGACGCGCGACGGGTCGGGGCGCGCGAGCCGCGGCCTGAACGCGTCGGTGGCCGGCGGCACAATGGGACGGTGAGCACCCCCGCGCAGAGCCCCTCACCCGTCCCCGAGCAGGATCCGCAGCACAGCCCGGGCGCGCACCCCGGCTCGGGCCCGGCTCCCGGCGCGGTCGACACCCTCCCCTGGCGCCGCTACGTCGCGATCGGCGACTCGTTCACCGAGGGGCTGTGGGACCAGCCCGCGCCCGACGGCGAGTGCCGCGGCTGGGCGGACGTGCTGGCGCTGCACCTCTCGACCCGGCGCACCGCCGCCGGCGACGACCCGCTCGTGTACGCGAACCTCGCGATCCGCGGTCGCCTGCTCCGGGCGATCCTCGCCGAGCAGCTGCCCGAGGCGCTCGCGATGCAGCCGGACCTCGTGAGCCTCGTCGGCGGCGGCAACGACATCCTGCGTCCGCAGGCCGACGTCGACGCGCTGGCCAGCTCGCTCGAGGACGCCGTGGTGCGGATCCGGGCCACCGGCGCCGACGTCCTGCTCGCGACCGGCGTCGACTCGACGGACAGCCCGATCGTGCGCCGCACCCGCGGACGCGTCGGGATCTACAACGCGCACGTGTGGTCGATCGCGCGGCGCCACGGCGGCCACGTGGTCGACCTGTGGGGCATGCGCTCGCTGCGGGACTGGCGCATGTGGGCGCCCGACCGGATCCACCTGACCGAGGACGGCCACGCCCGGGTCGCGCAGGCCGCGCTCGTCGCGCTCGGGCTCGCCCCCGACGACGCCGCGTGGGACGACCCGCTCACGCCGCTGCCGACCCCGCCGCGCCTGCAGAAGGCCCGCGAGGACGCGCAGTGGCTGCGGGAGCACGTCTACCCGTGGGCGACGCGCCGGCTGCGCGGACGCTCGTCGGGGGACACGCGCGTCGCGAAGCGCCCGCACCTCGAGCCCGTCGAGGCGCGCGGCGAGCAACCGGGAGAGTAGCCGCGCGGCAGGACGCGTCGGGTCCTCGACGGCCCCGGCGACGCGCTCCACCCGTGCCCCGGCGGCGACGCCGACCCGACGCGGGGCCCCCGGTCAGCCTTCGCGGTGCGGCTCCCCGAGGCGACCGTACCCACCGCGTGAGCCCGCGCGGGTGAACCGCGCACGGACCGCCCACGCGCGGGGCCCGGCGCTGTCACCATGTCGAGCCGGACGGCCGCCATCCCGAGCCGGACCGCCGCGTCGACGAGGAGGAGACCGTGGGCTACTTCGGCGTGCACCTGCACACCGACGGGGCGTGGCGCGACGACGCCGCGCCGCTCGCGCCGTTCCTGCGCGTCGAGATCCACGACTCGGACCTCGCGATCGTGTCGTTCTGGAGCACCGGCGCCGCGGGCCTCTTCTACCTGGGCTGCCAGCCGCGCGACTACTTCGACGACCCCGCCGCGAGCCGGGCGGTCGACAACGACACCGAGACCGCGGCGTTCGTCGTGTGGGCGCGCGACGTGCTCGGGGTGGGGCTCGACGCCGGGTCCGTGCGGCCGCTGCTCGCGGACGCGGGGGCCGACGGCGAACCCGTCGACGTGTTCGTCGAGGCGACGCTCGCGCGCCTGCTCCAGCAGCTGCGCCTCCCGCTGCCGTCGGAGCTCGCGGACGACTGAGCCCACGTCGGGCGACTCCGGGCCTGGCCGCGACGTGGCCCGACGCTGCCGCGACGCCGTCCGACGAGGCCGCCGCCGCACGTGGGCCGCGCAGCCGGCTCAGGCACAGCACAGCCGGCCCACGAGCCTCGGCGCCGGCTCACGAGCAGCGCGGCGCCGGCTGGTCGATGCGCCCGACGGTGCTCGCCGTCGGGTAGATCCGCGTGATCGACAGAACGGCGGCGACCTCGCCCACGTTGCTCACGTGGTGCAGCCCTGTCTCGGTGAACGACTGACCCGGACCGAAGACCTCGCCCGCGCCGCAGCCGGTGCGCCGCTCGACGACGCCCTCCTTCACGACCGCGACGACGATCCCGGGGTGCGAGTGCCAGCCGGAGTACGAGCCGACGGGGTACGTGAGCTCGAACGTCGTGACGGTCGTCGGCGTCTTGGTCTTGAGCTCGATGCCGTCCTGCGACACCTTCGCGGGACCGTTCTCGCTGCCCGCGAGCTCCCCCGTGACCAGGTTCGCGGAGCTCGGCGCGGACGGGCTCGGTGCCGGTGGCGTCGCGACGGCGGTCGAGCCGGCCGAGGCCAGGTAGGCGCCGGTCGCGAGCACCGCGAGGGCGAGCGGGACGCCGAGCGTCAGGCGGGTGTTCTTCATGACAGCCTCCCCCAGGGTCAGGCTGCCATCGTCGCGCGCACGGGCCGCGGCGAATGGGCCGCGGTCGCGGGCTGCACGATCGTGCACGGGCCGCGCGGTGGCGCGGGCCGAGACGGGCTGCGCTGCGGCGACGGGCTGAGTGGCAGCGACGACGTGCGCGGCGGGAACGGGCACCGCGGCGCTGGGAGCCCCCTATCGGATTCGAACCGATGACCCCCTGTTTACAAGACAGGTGCTCTGGCCAGCTGAGCTAAGGAGGCGGGGGGGGGGGGGGGGGGTGCCTAGGGCAGGCCGCCTAAGACGGGTACCGCGCCGGCTGTGAGCGGGCGGGTTAGCGGGGAGCACCTAGGCTTAGAG
>NZ_JBSGSU010000004.1:6735-18065 GCF_053607065.1 Cellulomonas sp. NPDC055163
CCTTAACTTCGCGGTCGCCAAGGAGGGTGCAACCGGGGTGGATTTCCTCGGGCCCCGCGAGCGTGCGGAGCGAGGTCGACTTGCCGCAGCTGGAGGCGCGGCGCTGGGGTCTCCCCCGGCGCCGCGCCCAGCCTAGCGTCAGCCCTTCGCGGCGGTCACCGCCTGGGTGAGGGCCCCCGGCTGCTGCCAGTCCTCCTCGAAGCGCTTGCCGTCGATCACGATCGCGGGCGTCGTGAACTCACCGCTGCCGCCGGCCGACGCGAGCGTGGTGCCCGCGTTGTCCGTGAGGCTGGCGACGTACGGGGCGAAGACGCGCCACTCCTCGTCGCCGTCGGCCGCGGTGAAGCGGGTGGCGACCTCGTCGGGCACGCCGGCGTCACGAGCGATCTGGGCGATCTCCTCGTCGGAGAGGCCCTCGCTGTTCTCGGCCGGCTGGTTGGCGAAGAGCGCCGCCGTGAAGTCGAGGAACTGCTCGGGCGCCTCGTCGGCGACAACCGCCGCCGCGACGGCCGCACGCGTGGAGTACTCGGTGCCGTTCGAGAACCGGTCGAGGATCGACGTGGGGTGGTACACGACCGTCACGTCGCCGGACGCCCGCAGCGCGGCGAGCTCGCTCTCGTTGGACGCCTCGAACTGGGCGCAGTACGGGCACATGAAGTCGAGGTACACGTCGACGACGGTCGCGCCGTCCCCGGGCTCCTCGCCCGCGACGCCCTCGGCTCCGACGGGGATGCCGCCGGACTCGACCGCGGTCGACGGGGCCTCGACCTCGGTGATCGCCACCGGGTCGCCGGTGTACGCGGCGCCGGCGGCGACGTCCTTGCCCTGGCTGAGGATGAGCGTCACGACGACGGCCAGCACGGCGACCGCCGCGACGAGGCCGCTGATCGCGACGATCCGGTTGCGCTTCTCGCGCTTCTTCTGCTCCGCCTGCAGCTGGAGCGCCTTCTGGCGGGCCTCGTCGCGGCGCTCGGCCTTCGACTGGCGGGGTTCGTTGGGCATGGTCCTGCTCTCGTTGTCCGGGGTGGTGGGTGGGCTGCTCACGCGGGCGCGAGCGGCGGACCCCGGTGCGGGTGCAGCCGCAGACCACGGGTCCCCGGCGGACGGACGTCGGGCTCGCCGACGACGACGAGGCGCCGCAGCGGTGCGGGCGCGACGTGCGAGCGGGCCGGGAGCCGCACGAGCACGACGCGGAGCAGCTCCCCGGCGGACGACGCGGCGCGCACCACGAGGGCGGTCAGGCCCGCCCCGAACGCGGCGGCGGCGACGTGCGCGACGAGCACCGGGGCGGCCACGCTGAGCACGAGGATGGCGCCGTGCGTCGCGGCGTCGCTCACGGCGAGCGTGCCCTCGGGGCAGTCGTTCGCGCTGCTCAGGAGCGCGAGGCGCACGCCGAGCTGACCGAGCGGCCCGTCGGCGCTCACGCACGGGTGCAGCAGCAGGCGGCCCTGGAGCACGAGCACGCCGAGCGCGACGGCGAGCAGGCCGGCCGCCGTGAGCACGAGGGCGAGCGACCGGTCGAGCGGCGACGGACGGGCGGATCCCGCGAGTCGCGCGGCCGGGCGGCCGGGAACGCGCCCGCGCGGCGACCACAGGCGGTGCCGCGCAGGCACCGCCGCACGCGCGCGTGGGCCGGTCATGGGGTCAGGGTACGGGTCAGGGCTGTGCGTCGAGGGCGGTCCAGCGCAACGACGGCGTGCGGGCCGCCCGGCGCCTCACCGGGGCGCAGCGGTCAGGGCAGCCGCGGCTGCGGCAGGGGCGCCCACGCCACCTGCGGGTCCCCGAGCGTCTCGAGCACCAGGACCGCGGCGACCGCGAGCGCCACGAGGGTCAGCACGAACGCCCCCGCACGTCCCGGCGCGACGACGGACAGCACCCGGCGGGCGCCGATGCGGGTCGTGAGCGCGATCGGCCCCCACCACAGCGTGACGAGGCCGAGCAGGAAGACCCCGGCGACGATCGCCGAGGCGATGATCCCGGTCGGCTCCCCGCCCCGGACCCCGTCGGGTGCCCAGTACCCGCCGGTCAGCAGCCACCACAGGACGCCCAGCACCATGAGCACGAGGCAGCCGGCGACGAGGACCGCGGGCACGAGCCCGAGGACCGCGAGCACGAGGTGCCACGGCACCGACACGACGGCGCGCAGCGTGTCGGTGCGCCGCACGCCGTTGCGCTCGCGGCGGGTGTGCATCGCCTCGACCGTGGAGCCCGCAGTCCGCACCAGGACGAGCACGACGCCGAGCACGACGAGCGTCCAGCCCGGGTAGAGCGCGGCGGACGCGGTCGCCAGGAGCGCCAGGGCCAGCAGGCTCCCCCACCGGCGGCGCGCGAACGGGCGCTCGTAGCCGAGGTCGTCGTCCTCCGAGTACGCGTCGTCGCCCGCAGGGTCGGCCCAGCCGCCGGCGCCGGCGCCGGCGTCGTCGGCCCCGTAGCCACGGCCGTCGTCGGCCGCGCCGGCGTAGGCACCGCCGCCGTAGGCATCGGCGTCGTAGGCATCGGCGTTGTGGGCGGCGCCGTCGTACGCCCGGTCGTCGACGAGCGTGTCGTGGCGGTCGGCGCGGGTCCCCACCGGGACGGACGGTGGCGCGGCGACCGGCGCCCGCAGCACCTGGGTGTGGCCGTCGTTGGTCAGGACCGTCGAGCTCGCGACCGCGCCGACCGCGGTCCCGGCCGCGCCGAGCAGCACGGTGTCCTGCGCGTCGTCGGCGTACGGCTCGCGCTCGTCGTCCTCGTCCGGCTCGTCGCCGTCGGCGCCACCGCCGTCCGCGGCGCGCTCCGTCGCGTCGCCTTGCGGGGCGAGGGTGGCCGCACCGGCCAGCCCGGTCGCCGCCGCGGCAGCGCCGGTACCCGCGGCCCCGACCGCGGCCGGCACGCGCTTGGTCAGCAGCACCGTCGCGACGGCGTCCTCGGCGTCCCCGGCGTCGTCCGCGTCGTCGTCGTCGTCGCCTGCGTCGCCCAGGTCCGCGTCGTCCCCGTCCGCGTCGCCCAGGTCGGCGCCGTCCCGGTCGGCGTCGTCGTCCTCCGGGCCGACCCCGCCGGCACGGTGCGCCGCGTCGTCCCCCGCGCCGTCGTCCCCCGCGCCGTCGTCCCCTACGCCGTCGTCCCCTGCGCCGTCGTCCTCCGCGTCGTCGTTCCCCACGCCCCCGCCCGCCGAGGCGGCCGCCGCCCCGGCCGGGTCCCCGTCCACGGCCGCGACCTGCAACGCCGCGACCACGTCGGCCGCCGAGAGCCGTGTCCCCGGGTCGGCCGCGAGCGCCCCGCGCAGAGCCCCCGCGGTCAGCGGGCCGATCCCCGCGACGTCCGGGTCGCCCGCGCGCGCCTTCGCGAGCACTTGCTCGAGCGGCCGCAGCCCGAACGGCGCACGGCCCGTCGCGGCGAACGCGAGGAGCGCCGCCCAGCCCCACCAGTCGCTGCGCTCGGTCGGCTCGGCGCCGTCGAGCAGCTCGGGCGCGAGGTACCCGGGCGTGCCGATCACCAGACCGGTCGAGGTGACGCGTGCGTCGTCGGCGGCGTGAGCGATCCCGAAGTCGATGAGCACCGGGCCGTGCTCGGTCACGAGGACGTTGCTCGGCTTGAGGTCGCGGTGCACCACGCCGGCCTCGTGCACCGCGGTCAGCGCGCTGCGCAGGCCCTCCGCGACCTCGTGCAGCATCGCGGCGTCGAGCGGCCCGTGCGCGCGCACGTGCTCCTCGAGGTTCACCCCGTCGACGAGCTCGGTGACGATGAACGCCTCGGTCGAGTCGGCCTCGGCGTCGAGCACCGCCGCGACCGCGGGGTGGCGCAGCCGCTGCAGCGCGAGGACCTCGCGGCGCAGGCGCTCGCGGGCCTCGGTGTCGGTGTCGTCGGCGCCGTGCAGCAGCTTGAGCGCGACCGCCGCGCCGCCGCCGTCGAGGGCCCGGTACACCGTCCCCATGCCACCCGACCCGAGCGGTGCGACGATCGAGTACCCACCGACCTCTGACCCCGGGGTCAGGCCCTTGCGCTCCATGCCCGGACAGTAGCGGGGCGCGCGGGCGTCCGGGCGCAGCCCGCTCGTGGGCACGCCGCCTGCACGAGCACTCCACGGTATGGTCGAAAAAACCCCAAGGAGCTGATCGACGGTGGGAAGTGCCGGTTATGACCTCGTGGTGGTCGCGAACCGACTGCCCGTGGACGTCTCGCTCGGCGAGGACGGTGAGCCGACGTGGACCCGGTCGCCGGGTGGCCTCGTCACCGCGCTCGAGCCCGTGATGAAGGACGCGGACGGCGCCTGGGTGGGCTGGGGCGGCTCGCCGGACCTCGAGCTCGACCCGTTCGACGCCGACGGCATGCGCCTCGTCCCGGTGCCGCTGTCCGAGCGTGAGCTCGAGGACTACTACGAGGGGTTCTCGAACGACACCCTCTGGCCGCTCTACCACGACGTGATCGAGCCGCCGCAGTTCCACCGCCAGTGGTGGGAGTCGTACCGCAAGGTCAACTGGCGGTTCGCGACGGCCGCCGCCGAGCAGGCCGCGCACGGCGCGACCGTCTGGGTGCACGACTACCAGCTCCAGCTGGTCCCGGCGATGCTGCGCCAGCTGCGCGCGGACGTGCGGATCGGCTACTTCCACCACATCCCGTTCCCGGCGCTCGAGATCTTCGCGCAGCTGCCGTGGCGCAAGCAGGTCGTCGAGGGCCTGCTCGGCGCCGACCTCGTCGGCTTCCAGCGCCCGGGCGACGCGGCGAACTTCGTGCGCGTCGTGCGCCGGTTCACGGACCTGACGACGCGCGGTCAGGTCGTGACGATCACGAAGCACGGCAAGGTCGAGCGGCACGTGCGCGCGGCGGCGTTCCCCATCTCGATCGACTCCAAGAGGTTCGACGCGCTGGCCCGCACACCCGAGGTCCAGCAGCGCGCCAAGGAGATCCGCACCGAGCTCGGCGACCCCAAGGTCCTCCTGCTCGGCTGCGACCGGCTCGACTACACCAAGGGCATCCGGCACCGCATCAAGGCGTACGGCGAGCTGCTCGAGGACGAGCGCCTCTCGGTCGCGGACACCACGCTCGTGCAGATCGCGAGCCCGAGCCGGGAGAACGTCGGCGCGTACCAGCAGCTGCGCGACGACGTCGAGCTGCTCGTCGGGCGGATCAACGGCGACTACGGCGAGCTCGGGCACGCCGCGATCCACTACATGCACCACTCCTACCCGATGGAGGAGATGGCGGCCCTGTACCTGGCGGCCGACGTGATGCTCGTGACCGCGCTGCGCGACGGCATGAACCTCGTCGCCAAGGAGTACGTGGCCGCCCGGTCCGACGACCGCGGCGCGCTCGTGCTCAGCGAGTTCACGGGTGCCGCGGACGAGCTCACGGGCGCGATCCTGGTCAACCCGCACGACATCGCGGGCCTCAAGGACGCGATCACGTACGCGGTGCACCTGGACCCGCGCGAGGCGCGCAAGCGGATGCGCCGGCTGCGCAAGCGGGTGCTCGAGAACGACGTCGCGCAGTGGTCCGACTCGTTCCTCGCGGTGCTGACCGCCGTCCCGGTCCGCGGGGAGAGCGGCTCGACGACGCACGGCGAGTCGTCCGACTCCGTCCACGCCGGTTCCGCGGGGCGGGGCGACGATGTCTGAGCCGCGCACGGCCACCGCCGCCACCGGCCCGGCCGACGACCGGTCCACGACCCTCGCGGCCCTCGCCGCGCTCGCGGGCGACACCTCGCGCCGCCCGCTGCTCGTCGCGCTCGACTTCGACGGCGTCCTCGCCCCGTTGCAGGACGACCCGTCGGCGTCGCGCATCCTCCCGCGCGGCGTCACGGCCCTCGAGGCCCTCGGTGGGCTGCCCGACGACGCCCGGGTGCGCATCGCGCTCGTCTCGGGGCGCGCGATGGCCGACCTGCACACGCTCGCGCAGGTCCCGCCCGGCACGTTCCTCGTCGGCAGCCACGGCGCCGAGCGCGCCCGCGTCACGACGTTCGGCCTGGACCGGGACGTTGTGCAGCTGAGCGACGAGCAGGCGGACCGCCTCGCGGCCCTCGGCGCGCAGACCGCGTCGGTGGCCCGCGGGCGGGACGGCGTGTGGGTCGAGACCAAGCCGACCGCGGTCGTGGTGCACACCCGGCTCGCGGAGCGGGACGTGGCCGCGGCAGCGGAGCGTGAGGCGCTCGAGATCGGCGCGGAGCTCGGCTCGGGCGTGCTGCACGGCAAGGACGTCGTCGAGATCTCGGTGCTGCACGCGAGCAAGGGCGAGGCCATCACGGCGCTGCGGACCGAGCTCGGGGCGGCCGTCGTCGTCTACGCGGGCGACGACGTGACCGACGAGCACGCGTTCGCGGCGCTCGGGCCGGACGACGTGACGGTCAAGGTCGGGGCGGGCGACACGGTCGCACGGTTCCGGCTGGCCTCGCCGGACGACGTGGTCGAGGCGCTCGACCTGCTCGCGACGGACCTCGGGGTGGCGCAGGGCTGACGGACGGCGGGGGCGGCGGACCGGGCCCGCGACGACCGCCGGTTCCGTCGCGCGCCGTCCCCCGGGTCGCACCCTGCCCCGCGTCGCACCCTGCCCCGCGTCGCACCCCGCCCCGCGTCGCGCCCTGCCCCGCCTCGCACCCCGTCCCCGGTCGCACGTCCGCCTCGCACCCCGCCCTCCCCGCCCGTCGCGCCCCGTCCCTGCCCGCTCCGTCGAGCCGGTCCGTGCGCCGCGGCGTAGGTTGCGAGGCATGGGCCGTGGCGACATGCAGGCGGTCGAGCTCGTCCCCGGGGACGCCCCGGACCCGGTCCCGGCCGCACCTCCCCAGGCGGACCGTCCCCGCCTCGGCCGTCGGGCGCGCCGCACGCTCGTCGTGGTCGCCCTCGTGGTGTGCGCGGTGCTCGTCGGGACGCAGCTCGTGCTCGACGCGCGGGAGCGCACGCGGCTCGCCCGCCTCGCGACGGTGCCGCACGTGCTCGCTCCGCTCGGCGAGACCCTCGACGTGCGGTGGACGTCCGACGGGGTCGCGGGGCACCTCGTGCGGACCGGCGTGCGGTCGGGGGACCTCCTGGTCGGCACGTTCGCCGGCGAGGACGGCGTCCCGACGGTGGGCGCGGTCCGGTCGTCGACCGGAGCGACCGTGTGGTCCACGGCCGTGGGCGCGTCCTCGCCCCGCTCCGTGATCGAGCCCGGCTTCGGGCCGGCGTGCCAGGCCGACGAGGAGCGTCCGGGCAGCCTCGTCGTCTGCCTGGTCACGGGGGTGGCGGACACCGACACGGGCGCGCGGCCCGGCGTCCCCACCTGGGCCGAGGTGCTCGTGCTCGAGCCGGCGACGGGCGAGGTCGTCGCACGCCGCCCGACGGAGCCGAGCACCCGGCTCGCGGTGCTCGGCGACGCCCTCGTCCGCGCGCGCGGCGACGACTCGGGCCGGCTGCTCGTGACCGCCGAGGACCCGCGCACGGGCGCCGAGCGGTGGCGGTTCTCGGTGCCCGAGCCGCTCGCGGTCGACCGCAGCTTCGGTGTCCTCCTCTCGCTGTGGGTCACCGGCGGGCACCTCCAGATCGCCGAGACCCAGGGCCGCACGTGGCTCCTCTCGCCCGACGGCGAGCTGCTGCACGCGACGACGACGGGCTCGGAGGTCGTCGCGTGGCCCGAGGCGCTGCGCGGCGGGCGCGTCGGGCTCGTCTCCTACGAGGGCTCGGGGTCGACGCGGCTGCTGCTCGAGGACGGCACGCCCGGACCGCTGCTGCCCGGTGTCCCGGCGTTCACGTCGGTCGACGACGGCTCCGCGCCCGGCCTCGTCCTGACCGCGGACGAGCGCTTCCACGCGTGGGACGCCCGCACGGGCACCGCGGTGTGGCAGAGCGAGCGGATCGGCGACGGTGCGGTCCCCTGGACCGACACGATCCTGCTCGACGGCGCCCTGTACGGGGCCGACGCGTCGGGGCGGATCGTCGCGCTCGACGCGGCGACCGGTGCGACGCGCTGGACGGCGGCGTTCACGCCGAGCGCGGACCGCAGCGTCTGGACCGACGGCCGCATGGTCCTCGTGCTCGAGCTCGCGGAGGACGGCCGCCGCCGGCTGAGCGGGTTCGCGCTCTCCGACGGCAGCCGCGCCTTCACCGGGGAGCTCCCCGACGTCGAGGTGCTGACGTCGAGCGGTCGGTTGCTGTTCGGGATCCCGGACTTCGGCTCCGACCGCGTTCTGGCCCTCGGTTGACCGCACACGGGACCCGGCCGCACGGGCGACGGGGAGCGTCGGGAGACCGCCGTCGTGCAGGTGATCTGGTAGGGGTGTGAGGTGGGCAGGTGAGTCGGTGCGGGCGTGGGCGGCGCGCGAGCGGCCGTCGAGGACGGAAGGCACGGTGAGCCGGGACCCGATGGTCGAGGTCGAGCTCGTCGCGGCCCCCGCCCAGGACCCGGGCTCGGCGCCGGAAGCCGGGCGGGCCGAGGAGCCGCGCCGGCGCGTGCGCACCCGGACGGTCGTCGTCGCCGGTGCGGTCCTCGTCGCGGCTCTCGTCGGGACGCAGTCGGCGCTCGACGCCCGCGAGCGCGCCGAGATGGCCCGCTACGCCGAGGTGCCCGGTGTGCTCCCGCCGCTCGGCGACGGCCTCGAGGCCCGCTGGGAGCCCGGGCTCGGCGACGTGCTCACCCTGTACGCCGGGGCCGAGGTCGGCGGGCTGGGGCTCGGCGCACGGTTCGAGGACTCCGGAGCGCAGAGCGCGGTCGCCCTCGACCCGGCGACGGGCGACGTCCGGTGGTCGACGCCGCTGCGCGGTCCCGAGGAGCTCCTCGTCGACGCCGTGGAGAACCTGCAGGCCGTCCCGTGCGACGCGACGACGGGCGAGGCGCCGCTGCTCGTCTGCCTCGTCGGCGGCCGGTACGAGCGCCCGTCGGTGCCGCCCGAGTCCTATGGAGGCGACACGTCGCTGCCCACGCCGGTGCCGCGGGAGGCCGATCTCGTGGTGCTCGACGCCACGACGGGTGAGGTCGTCCGCCGCACGCCCGAGCAGCCACGCACCGGGATGCTCGTGGCCGGCGGCACGGTCGTGACCGCGTCCTGCGAGCACGACGGGAGCGTCGTGGTCCGCGCCCGGGACGTGCGCACGGGCGGGGTGGCGTGGGAGCAGGCCCTGCCGGCGGGGACCGCCGAGCGTGAGTGGGCGCGCGCCGGGGCGGTCCCGTACCTCGTGCCTGCGGGCGACACCGTGGTCGTCGTCCTCGGGACGGCCGTGGTGCTGCTCGGCCCCGACGGCACGCTCACCGGCACGGCCCCCGCGAGCGCCTCGGCGACGGGCTCCGTCGTCCAGCCCGCGCGGGGCGACCGGGTGGTGCGCCGCGGGCTCGGGATCTCGGGCGGGACGGCCGACTCGCTGCTCGCCCCCGACGGGACCGTCACGGCCCTGCCCGAGGGCAGTCTCCGGCCCCTCACCGTGGACGACGGGTCCGAGCCCGACGTGCTGCTCCTCACCGGGGCGCCGGACGCGGACGGCGGGCTGCTCGCGTGGGACGCCGGGACCGCCGAGGTGCGCTGGGCCGTCGACGACCTGCTCGTCGCCGACGCCGTGGTGCTCGGCGGCGTCGCGTACCTCGTCGGGTACGACCGCTCGCTGCGCGCCGTCGAGCTCGAGGACGGGACGACGCGCTGGCGCACGGCACCCCCGAGCGCGAGGGGCACCGGCGACGGCCCGACCACCAGTCCCTCGCTCCTGACGGACGGCCGGTCCCTCGTCGTCGTGGCCCGACGCGCCGGCGCCACCGAGGCCCGGGCGTACGCGCTCCGGGACGGCCGGTCCACGTGGGCCGGGACCCTGCCGTTCGAGGTCGACGGCGTCCAGCCGCTCGGGGGCCGTGCAGTGGCGTGGTCGAGGGACGCGGACCGCTGGACGGTGCTCGGCTGAGAGGTGCCCGACCCCCTCCCACCTGCACGGGCGGGTCGTGTGGCAGGATGGGCCGCGGACCGAGGGCGACGACGCCGACCGTGTGCGCACCCGCGAGCTACCTCAGCAGGTGCTCCCACGGCCGACGACTGCTCCCGGTCTGTGTCAGCGGCGACACTTCTGACACCTTTCACTACGGATCGTCCGGCACGTACCTGCCGGTGAAGGGAACACATCATGGCTACGGTCACGTTCGACAACGCCACCCGGGTCTACCCCGGCACGGAGCGTCCCGCGGTGGACGCGCTCAACCTCCACGTCGAGGACGGCGAGTTCCTCGTCCTCGTCGGCCCCTCCGGCTGCGGCAAGTCGACCTCGCTCCGCATGCTCGCGGGCCTCGAGGACGTCAACGCCGGTCGCATCCTCATCGGCGACCGCGACGTCACGGACGTCCAGCCCAAGGACCGCGACATCGCGATGGTCTTCCAGAACTACGCGCTGTACCCGCACATGACGGTCGCCGACAACATGGGCTTCGCGCTCAAGATCGCCGGAACCCAGAAGTCGGAGATCCGCAGCCGCGTCGAGGAGGCCGCCAAGATCCTCGACCTCACCGAGTACCTCGACCGCAAGCCGAAGGCCCTCTCGGGTGGCCAGCGTCAGCGCGTCGCGATGGGCCGCGCGATCGTGCGTCAGCCCCAGGTGTTCCTCATGGACGAGCCGCTGTCGAACCTCGACGCCAAGCTCCGGGTCCAGACGCGCACGCAGATCGCCTCGCTCCAGCGCCGCCTGGGCGTCACGACGGTCTACGTCACGCACGACCAGACCGAGGCCCTCACGATGGGTGACCGCATCGCGGTCCTCAAGGACGGCCTCCTGCAGCAGGTCGGCACGCCGCGCGACATGTACGACACCCCGAAGAACGTCTTCGTCGCCGGCTTCATCGGCTCGCCGGCCATGAACATCGGCACGTTCCCGGTGCTCGAGGGCTACGCGCAGGTCGGCAAGGCCCGCATCGCCGTCCCGCGCGACGTCATCACGGGTCTCACGACCGAGGACAAGGGCCACGTCACGATCGGGTTCCGTCCCGAGTCGCTCGACGTCGTCCCCCAGGGCACGCCGGACGCCATCCCGGTCGAGGTCAACCTCGTCGAGGAGCTCGGCTCGGACGCGTTCGTCTACGGCTCGCTGACCAACGAGTTCGGTGCCGCGGCCACCGTGCACTCCGGTGCCGGCGACGCGCAGGTCGTCGTCCGCGTCGACCCCCGTCAGGTCCCCGCCAAGGGCGAGACCATCTGGGTCCGCATCCGCACGGGCGAGCAGCACCTGTTCCACGCCGGCTCGGGCGAGCGCATCGCGTACGCCTGACCTGCACCTGACTGACCCGCGAGGGGGGGACGGGAACCACCCGGCCCCCCCCCCGGGGTTTTTTTCCCCCCCCCGCCTCGTTTTTGTGTGTTCTGTTGGTTTTTTGTGTTCTCCTGGTGGGGGGCGTTTTCCCCTTTTGGTTTTCCCCCTCCC
>NZ_JBSGSU010000004.1:18075-50270 GCF_053607065.1 Cellulomonas sp. NPDC055163
AGAAAAGTCTTTTTCCCGCCTGTCTTATGTCGACCGCTGCTTCCCCTCCCACCCCCCCCGCCCCTCCCCCGCGGGGGACGACCACCCCCCCCCTTCCCCCCCCCGCGGCGTTGTCGCACCTACCCGGTCGCGTGCGCGCGCGTCCGGTGGCTTGTCGGTGTCGCCCGGGTGGGGGCCGTGCGCACTGTCGGTGCTCCCACGTCCCCGCGTCCGACCGTGATGAGAGGATCGGTGCATGAGCCAACGCCCGCCTGCGCGCCTGCAGATCACGACCGCGGCGCCCGACCCGGCGCTCCTCGACCTGCCCTGGCACATCCCGCTCGAGAACTGGCCCGCCGAGACGCTCGCCGCGCTCCCCCGCGGCATCTCGCGGCACATCGTGCGGTTCGCGCGCCTGTCGGGGCGGGTCATCGCGGTCAAGGAGATCGGCGAGACGGTCGCGTACCGCGAGTACGAGCTCCTGCGCCAGCTGAGCCGCATCGACGTGCCGAGCGTCGACCCCATCGGCGTCATCACCGGCCGCACCGCACCCGACGGCGAGCCGCTCGAGGCCGTGCTCATCACCGAGCACCTGTCCTTCTCGCTGCCGTACCGCGCGCTGTTCAGCCAGTCGCTGCGCCCCGACACCGCGACCCGGCTCATCGACGCGCTCGCGGTCCTCATGGTGCGCCTGCACCTCATCGGCTTCTACTGGGGCGACGTGTCGCTCTCGAACACGCTGTTCCGGCGTGACGCCGAGACGTTCGCGGCGTACCTCGTCGACGCCGAGACCGGTGACCTCCACGACCGGCTCACCGACGGCCAGCGTGCGTACGACCTCGAGGTCGCCCGGGTCAACATCATCGGCGAGCTCATGGACCTGCAGGCCGGGGACTTCCTCGAGGAGGAGGTCGACGCCGTGGCGATCGGCGCGATGCTCGTCGAGCGCTACTCGGAGCTGTGGACCACCCTGACGGACGCCGAGTCGTTCACGCTGGGCGAGCGCTGGCGTGTCCAGGCGCGCATCGAGCGGCTCAACGACCTCGGGTTCGACGTCGGCGAGCTCGACATCACGACGGACGTCGACGGCACGACGGTCAGCATCCAGCCCAAGGTCGTCGACGCGGGTCACCACTCACGCCGGCTCATGCGGCTCACGGGGCTCGACGTCCAGGAGAACCAGGCCCGGCGCCTGCTCAACGACCTCGACGCGTTCCGCGCGGCGACAGACCGGCAGAACGAGGACGAGTCGTTCGTGGCGCACGACTGGCTCACCGGGATCTTCGAGCCGGCAGTCCGGGCTGTCCCGCGGGACCTGCGGCTCAAGCTCGAGCCCGCGCAGGTGTTCCACGAGCTGCTGGACCACCGCTGGTTCCTCTCGCAGCAGCAGGGCCGCGACGTGCCGATGCCCGAGGCCGCGCAGAGCTACGTGCGCGACATCCTCCCGCACCGGCCCGACGAGCAGGCGATCCTCGGCGTGAGCGCCGCCGACCTGCACGAGGACGCCGACGTGGTGCCCGCCCCTCGGCGCGACTGACCCGGACGACGGGCGGGCGAGCGCGACGGCGACCGCGACCGAGCCGCCGAGCCTCCCGCGCCGGGCTCGCACGTCTCGGCGTCCCGGTGCTCGGCGCGTCTCGCGGCCGAGGTGACCGGCAGCTCCCGGCGCCGTGGTTCCCGCCCGGGTGTCAGTGCCCGCCGAGCGTGACGGCCTCGCCGATGCCCACGACGGGCCACGCGGGCCCCGCCGGAGCCGGGTCGGTGCGCAGCCGCGCGTGCGTCTCGACGTCGAACCGCTCGGTGCCGTACCGGAGCTTGCGCCGCTCGGTCCCCTCGGCGACGAAGCCCGCACGCCGGGCGACGTGGCAGGACGCCGGGTTGTTGACCCGGTGGCCCAGCTCGAGCCGGAACAGCCCCAGGGTGCCGAAGGCCCACGCGGCGACGGCCTGGACCGCGTGCGTCGCGATCCCGTGCCCGCGGTGGCTCGCGGCGAGCCAGTACGAGACCCAGGCGGTGTCGTGCACGTGCTCGACGTGGCTCAGACCGACGGCGCCGACGGCGGTCCCGTCGATGCTGATCGCGAACGCGTAGTGCGAGGGCCCCCACGAGTCGAGCTGCGCGACGATGAGCCGCTCGCACGCCGCGAGGTCGTCGAGATCGGTGCCACCGCCGAGCTGGACCGCGAGGTCGGCGCTGCCCGCGAGCGCCGCACGCAGCGCGGGGGCGTCGCTCAGGTCCCAGCGGCGGAGCTCGGTCGTCATCGGTCCCATCGTGACACGGCCCGTGGTGGCTCGGCGCCACCTCCGCCTCGGCCCGGTCGCAGCCGCCCGCGCACGCCGGGCCGTCCGAGCCGTCCGAGCCGTCCGAGCTCGTCCAAGCCGTCCGAGCCGTCCGAACTCGTCCAAGCCGTCCGAGCTCGTCCAAGCCGTCCGGGCCCGTCCGAGCTCGTCCAAGCCGTCCGGGCCCGCCCGAGCCCGCCCGAGGCGTCGACGCCCGTCGGCGGTCTCCGACGCGCGCCGGCCCGTCACGCCGCCGGCGGAACCGGCGGCGCCGTGACCTCGACCGTCGGGTACTGCCCGCCCAGCGCCTCGAGCGCGGCAAGGGCGGCAGGGTCCAGCGGGTCGGCCAGCGTCACGCGGACGAACGCCGTGTGCACGGTCGCCGCCGTCACCCGGTGGGTCGCCCTGATCTGCTCGAAGATGCGGCGAGCCGCCGAGTCGGTGGCGGCCGCGCCGTCCAGGACGAACCAGCCGTTCGCGCTCGACACCGTGAGGTCGGGGTCCGGGCAGTCGAGACGGGCGACCGTCTCGGCCAGCAGCCGGTCCGCGGCCGTCAGGAAGTCGACCCCGTAGCGCGCGACGGCCCCGACGACCGGGCGGCCGGCGCTCTCCTCGTAGGTCAGCAGGGTCGCGGCGCCGGCGACGTCGGGATCCAGCACGAGGTCGAGGACCTCGCGTCGCCCGAGATCCAGACGGAACGTGGCTGCGTAGTCGGCCTGCCTATACGTGACATCCACATCGATGTCGAGGCCCCTGGTGTCGCCCTCGAAGGATGCCAGCTCCTCCAGCACGGCGGCCAGCGCATCGCCGTCGCGCTGCGGACCGACGTCGACGGTGGCACTCGCATAGCCGGTGAAGGGGAACGCGCTTCCCATCCGCTGCGTCCGGACGTCGTCGACGCCGTCGACCTCCCGCGCCCACTCGCGGAACTCCCGAGAGCCCGCGGGATACGGGTCGTAGGGCGCGCAGGAGGCGAGCACCAGCAGCGCCCACGACGCCAGGGCGACCAAGCCGGCCCTCGTCCACCCACGTCCACGCATCGTCGCTCCTCGGTCCACGGCCGTCTCGCGCGGACACGGTGCGTCCGGCGCGGCCGTGAGGACCGTAGTGCGGGCCGTCGTGATGCGGTCGATCCCTGTCCACAGGCGCCCGGTCCGGCGCCGTCGCGCTCAGCTCGTCGTCGGCACGTGGTACCGCCGCTGGGGTCCCTCCGGGGCGTCCACGACGTCGACGAGCACACCGCCGCACCGCTCGACGACGCGCGCCGACGCCACGTTCGTCTCGCTGCAGGTGACGAGCGCGACGTCGACACCGGCGCCCCCCGCCACACCGAGCGCCCGTCGCAGCATCGCGGTCGCGTACCCGCGGCCTCGGTGCGCGGGCCGGACGGCGTAGCCGATGTGCCCGCCGACGTGCGCGAGGTGCTCGTTCAGGCTGTGCCGCACCGAGACGCGGCCGACGATGCGGCCGTTCACCTCGGCGACGAGGTAGGTCGCGGGCACGCGCCCCTCGGGAAGGTCCGCGCCGGCCCGCTCGTGCGCGAGGCGCTCGAGGTGCGCCGCCCAGTCGTCCCCGGCCCGGAAGCCGAGCAGGAACTCGAACCCGTCCGCCGCGAGCTCGCGGTGGGCGGCGGTCGCCTCGGCCTCGTCCGAGGGCAGCAGCGGGCGCAGGCGGACGGTCTCGACACGCTCGTCGGGCAGCATGCGCCCCAGGATGCCAGCGCGCCGGTCGCGGGCCCCGCTGCGCCCGACCCGTGGGAGCGGCTGCGACGACCTCCCGGCGGACGCGCCCGGTCCGGCCGCGCCGGCGTCCCGGCGTCAGGCCCCGCGCTGCCGCGCGACCTCATACAGCGCGATCCCGGCGGCGACGCCGGCGTTGAGCGACTCGACCGCCGAGCCGATCGGGATGGACGCGATCGCGTCGCAGTGCTCGCGCACGAGCCGCGAGAGCCCCTTGCCCTCGGAGCCGACGACGATGACGAGCGGGTCGTTCGCGTAGGGCAGGTCGCCGATCGGGGTGTCCCCGCCGCCGTCGAGCCCCACGACGAAGCACCCGGCGCTGCGGTACTGCTCGAGCGTGCGCACGAGGTTCGTCGCGCGGGCCACCGGGACGCGCGCGGCGGCACCGGCGGAGACCTTCCACGCCGAGGCGGTGACGCCGGCGGCGCGCCGTTCGGGCACGAGCACGCCGTGCACGCCGAACGCGCCGGCCGAGCGGAGCACCGCGCCGAGGTTGCGCGGGTCGGTGATGCCGTCGAGCGCGACGATGAGCGGCGGCCGGCCGGACGCCTCGGCGACGTCGAGCAGGTCGTCGGGCTCGCCGTAGGCGTACGGCGGGACCTGGATGGCGACGCCCTGGTGGACCGAGTTGTCGGTCAGGCGGTCGAGCTCGGGCTTCGTGACCTCGAGCAGCGGGTAGCCGCGCTCGGTGACCGCGCGCAGGATCTCGCGCGTGCGGTCGTCGGCCTCGAGCCGCGCGGCGATGTACACCGTCGAGACGGGGATGCCGGCGCGGAGGGCCTCGACGACGGAGTTGCGGCCGTTGACGATCTCGTGGGTCGCGGAGACCCCGCGCCCGCCCTTGGTGCCGCCCGCGCTGCGCGAGGCCCGCGCCCCGCCACCGGCCACGCGTGCGCCCGACGACGGCCCGCGGTCGGTCCCGGTGGCCGCGCGCCGCTCGGCGGCGATCTTCTTCTTGCCCGCGGGGTGGTACGGACGGTCCTCGGCCTTCGGCGTCGGCCCGCGGCCCTCGAGCGACTGGCGACCCTTGCCCCCCGAGCCGCTGACCGCGCCCTTCTTCGATCCCGGCTTGCGTGTGGCGCCCCGGCGCTGCGAGTTCCCTGGCATCAGTCGTCGTCCTCGGTACGTGGTGCTGCGAGCGACCAGCGGACGCCGGTCGCGGAGTCCTCGACGACGACCCCGGCGGCGGCGAGCCGGTCCCGGATCGCGTCGGAGGTGGCGAAGTCGCGTGCGGCGCGCGCGTGGGCGCGTGCGGCGAGCTCCGCGGTGACGAGGGCGTCGAGCGCCTCGGCGTAACGGCCGTCGGTCCCGTGGCCGCCCCACTGGTCGCCGGCGGGGTCGAGCCCGAGCACGTCGAGCATGCCGCGCACCGCCACGAGCTCGGAGCGCACGGCTGCGGCGTCACGGGCGGCGAGCGCGCTGTTGCCGGCGCGCAGGTGCTCGTGCACGACGGCGAGCGCCGCGGGCACGTTCAGGTCGTCGTCCATCGCGGTCACGAAGTCGGTGGGCAGCTCGCCCGATGCGACCTCCGCGGACGTCACCGCGCCCTCGGGCCCGAGCCGCTCGGTCGCGCGCTCGACGAACCCGGCGAGCCGGTCCCAGGTGCTCTCGGCCTCGCCGAGCGTGTCGGGTGTCCACTCCAGCATCGAGCGGTACTGCACGGACGTGAGCGCGTACCGCAGCACCGCGGGCCGCACCGTCTCGAGCAGGACGCTCACGAGCAGCCCGTTGCCGAGCGACTTGCTCATCTTGGCGCCGCCGAGCGTGACCCAGCCGTTGTGCAGCCAGTACCGCGCGAAGCCGAGCCCGGCCGCGTGGGACTGCGCCTGCTCGTTCTCGTGGTGCGGGAACCGCAGGTCGAGACCCCCGCCGTGGATGTCGAACGTGTCACCGAGGTAGCGCTGCGCCATCGCGGAGCACTCGAGGTGCCACCCGGGGCGCCCGCGGCCGAACGGTGTCGGCCACGACGCGCTCGTGGGCTCACCCGGCTTCGGGGCCTTCCAGAGCGCGAAGTCGCGCGGGTCCTTCTTCACGACCGCCGGCACGTCGCCGTCGGTCGGACCGCCGTCGGGTGCGGGGACCATGTCCTCGAGCCGCTGGTTCGTCAGCGCGCCGTACTCCGGGTAGGAGCGCACGTCGAAGAACACGTCGCCGTCGGCCGCGACGTACGCGTGACCGCGCCCGACGAGCGTCTCCATGAGCTCGACCATCGCGGGCACGTGGCCCGTCGCGCGCGGCTCGTACGTCGGGGGCAGCACCCCGAGCGCGTCGTACGCCCAGGTGAACGCCCGCTCGTTCTCGAGCGCCCACGCCCACCACGGGCGACCGGCCTGCTCGGCCTTCGACAGGATCTTGTCGTCGATGTCGGTGACGTTGCGGACGTACGTGACGTCGTTGCCGGCCCGCCGGAGCCAGCGCACCAGCACGTCGAACGCGATGCTCGAGCGCACGTGCCCGATGTGCGGGGGCGCCTGCACCGTCGCACCGCACAGGTAGATGCCGACGGAGCCGGGGCGGACGGGCACGAAGTCGCGCACCCGGCGGGTCGCGGTGTCGTACAGGCGCAGGCTCACCCCGCAAGGTTACCGGCGAGTGGCCTCGTCACCCGCCGGTCCGGGCGACGGGCCCGGTGCGCCGTGCCCCGAGCGGCGGGCGTCAGCCGGTCAGCCGAACGTCCGGCCCTCGCCGCGGTACGTCGGCACCGTCCGCTCGAGGGTCTCGCCGCGCACGAGGTGCACCTCGGGGAAGCGCTCGTACACCTCGCCGGCCTTGGCGTGCCGGAACCAGACGCGGTCGCCGACGGAGAGCCCCTCGACGCCCCGACCGCGCAGGGGCGTCTGCACCTCGCCGGCACCCTCGCGTGGCGTGAGCGTGAGCCCCGCGGGGGCGACGGGCCGCGGGAGACGCGAGCGCGTCGCGGGCCCCGACGCGACGTACCCACCCCCGAACGCCGTCGCGAAACCGGGCCCGGGCAGGCGCACGACGTCGAGCCCGAAGAACGCCGCGGGGCGAGGCTCGAACGCGCGGTACCCGTCGAACAGCGTCGGCACGAGCATCCCCGAGCCGGCGGTGACCTCGGTGACCGCCGGGTCGGCGGCGCTGGTCCCGACCGAGCCGGAGCCGCCCGAGTTCACGATGCGCAGCGGCTCGCCCGTCGCCTGCTGGACGGCGTCGACGACCCGGGCGCGGCGGCGGTCGAGCTCGCGCACCGACGCGCGCTTGACGGCCCGGACGAGCACGTCGGAGTCCGGCAGCCCGGCGACCTGCGCCTCGTAGAACATGACGCCGCGGACGTCGATGCCGGGCCGGCGTGCGAGCGTCGCCGCGAGGACCTCCGCCTGGCGCGGCGTGTGCACCGGTGACCGGCGCACACCGAGGTGCACGACCGCGCGGCCGACCCCGAGGCGGAGCGACGCGTCGACGTCGAGGCACACGCCGACCGGGTTGCCGCCCGCGGCGGCAGCCCGCTGTGCGAGGTCCACCTGGCCCACGTGGTCGACCATGAGCGTGATCGCCGCGGCGGCGCGCGCGTCGCGGGCCAGCTCGTGCAGCGCACCCGCGTCGACGGTCGGGTAGCCCAGGAGCACGTCGTCGACGCCGTTCTCGACGAGCCAGAGCGCCTCCCGCAGCGAGTACGCCATGACTCCCGCGAACCCGGGGGTCGCGAGCGCGGCGGCCACGAGGTGCCGCACGCGCACCGACTTGCTGGCGACGCGGATCGGCACACCGCGGGCGCGCCGGACGAGGTCCGCGGCGTTGGCCTCGAACGCGTCGAGGTCCACGACGGCGAGCGGGGCGGGCAGCCCGTGGGTCGCCGCGTCGAGGCGTGCGCCGAGCGTCGTCACGCAGCCGACCGCCGGGTCCCGAACCGCGGTGCGAGCAGCACGATGACGACCGCGAGCGCGAGCGGCACCGTGTAGGCGATGCGCAGCGTCGAGCCGGCGCCGATCGCCCCGACGAGGACCCCGCCGAGCACGGCGCCGAGGTAGTTGAACCCGTTGAGCCGCGCGACGACCGCGTCGGCGTGCTCCGGTGCGAGCCCCCCGGCGGCGGCGAAGCACAGCGGCGCGATGACACCGAGCCCGAGGCCGGTCAGCCCGAGGCCGCCGACGGCGACCGCGGCGCTCGGCGCGAGCACGACCGCGAGCAGCCCGGCCGCGCCGACCAGGCCCGCGGTACGGACGACGGCGACGCGTCCCCAGCGACGCACGGCGAGGTCGCCCGAGAGCCGCGACACGAGCGTCGTCGCGAGGTAGACGCCGTAGCCGAGCGGTGCGACGTCGTCCGCCGCACCGAGGACGTCGCCGAGGTAGATCGTGCTCCACGTCGACGCGGCCGAGTCGACGACGTAGTAGGCCACGACGGCGACGCCGAGCACGGAGATCGCGGCCCACGGGAGCGCCACCCGCCCGGGCTGCCCGGCCGGCGCGTCGGCGGCGCCGGGCGCGAGCGGCGCGTCGTGCGCGCGCCACGCCCTGCGCAGCACGAGCACCCCGATCACCGCGACGACGGCCGCGACGACGGGCAGCGCGACCTGCTGCGGGACGCCGCGCGAGACGTACTGCCCGACGTAGACGGTCGCGAGGATGCCGGCGACCGACCAGGCCGCGTAGAAGCCGGTGAGGATGCTGCGCCCGTACGCGCGCTGGAGCGCGACCGCCTGCATGTTGGTCCCGGCGTCGACCTGCCCGAGCCCGAGGCCGTAGAGCGCGAAGCCGACGAGGAACACCGGCAGGCTCGGTGCGAGCGCGACGAGGAGGACCGCGAGCGTGATGCTCGCGAGACCCGTGGCGAGCACCGCGCGCGAGCCCGGTCCGCGCGCCTGGCGCTCGGACAGGACCGTGCCGACCGCCGCCATCAGGCACACCCCGAGGACGACGAGAGTGACGACGTCGTCGCCGATCCCGAACCGGTCCTTGAACCCCGGCAGGCTCGTGATGAGCGCACCGTAGGCGAGCCCCTGGGCGCCGAACGCGAGCGCGACGACGACCCGGGCGGCGCGGGCGGCGGCCGGGAGCTCGGTGGGCGGTGCGCCGGTGTCGAGGCCCGCGGGCGCGCCGGGCACCGACGTCCCGCCGGTCACGCGGGGAACCGGCTCAGGCCCCGGGGACGGACCGCCCGGCCCGGACCGTCGAGCGGTCGGGCCGGGCGTCCGGTGTCCGTGCGGGTCACGCGTGCGAGCTCGCGTGCTCCGGGAGCGTCGCGCTCGCGCCCGGCTCACGCCTCGCGCCCGGCTCACGCCTCGCGTCGAGGTACGCCAGCGGCGCGGCCGACGCCTCGTCCGCGCGCGCTCCCGGCCCGTCGATCAGCTCACGCGGAAAGGTCGCGGCCTGCGACGCCAGGAAGTCCGCGAACCCGGCGAGGGTCGTCGTCGCCGCCGCGTCGTCACCGTCGACGAGCCACGCGAGGGCGATGCCGTCGACGACCGCGACGAGCGAGCGCGCGAGCCGCTCGCGCGGGACGAGCCAGGTGATCCCGACGGCCTGCTCGATGTTCTCGAGGAACACCTCGGCGGAGTTCCACTGGCCGCGGTACTGCGCGATCGCCACCTGGTTGAGCTCCGCGTGCCGGAGCGACGTCGTCGTCAGCTCGTAGCTCAGGAGCTGGGCGCCCCGGTTGGTGCGGATGCTGTCCCACATGCTCTCGACCGCCGCGCGGAACGTCGTGCGCAGGTCGGCGTCCTCGGGCAGGCCCATCTCGGCGGCCTGCCGGTTCTGCACGGTGATCGCGTCCGCCACCGCGCGCAACAGCTCGTCCTTGTCCTGGAAGCAGTAGTGCACGACGCCGAGCGAGACGCCGGCCTCGGCGGCGACGGCACGCACCGTGGCCGCGTCGATCCCGTCCCTGCTCGCGACGCTCAGCGCCGCCTCGATCAGCTGCTCTCGCCTCGCGGCGACAGGCATGCGGTTCATCGGTCCCCCGTTCGATCCCCTCGTTCGCCCGGGCTCCGCGCGACACGGGGTCTGCGGTGCCCGTGCGCCCCCTTGACCCCATCTCAATGTGCGCCGTGACAATAGTCAAGCGTGCGGAGCACTTGACTTGGACGGCCGACCAGATCAACAGTCAGCCCATGAACTTCGGGGGGAACCGTGGGGAATGGCAGAACTGGGCGCGCACGGCGCACGCGACACCGGCGCGGTGGGTGCGCCCACGCGACGAGGAAGGGCTCGCCGCGCTCGTGCGCGGCGCGGGTGACCTGCGCGTCCGTGCCGTAGGAGCCGGTCACTCGTTCACCGGCGCGGCCGTGACCGACGGCATCCTCGTGAGCCTCGACGCCATGACCGGCCTCGAGCGCGTCGACCACCGGGCCGACGGGAGCGCGCGCGTGACCGTGCGCGCCGGGACGCGGCTCGGCGACCTGAACGCCGGGCTCGCCGCGCACGGGCTCGGGCTGCGCAACCTCGGCGACATCGACCGCCAGTCGATCGCCGGCGCGATCTCGACCGGCACGCACGGCACCGGCATCCAGCTCCCGGGGCTTGCCGCGCAGGTCGTCGGGGTGCGGCTCGTGACCGCGTCGGGCGAGATCGTCGAGGCCTCGGCCGAGCAGCGGCCCGAGCTGTTCGAGGTCGCACGGCTCGGGCTCGGCAGCGTCGGCGTGCTCTCCGCGGTCACGCTCGACGTCGTGCCCGCGTTCCGGCTCGAGGCCGTCGAGGAGCCGTGGCCGCTCGACCGGGTGCTCGAGCGGCTCGAAGGTCCCGACGGGCTGATCGAGTCGAACGACCACTTCGAGTTCTACTGGTTCCCGCACACGCGCCGCACGCTCACGAAGCGGAACAACCGGGTGCCCGACGACGACGTCCGCCCGCTGTCGAAGGTCCGCGCGTGGGTCGACGACGAGCTGCTCTCGAACGGCGTCTTCGCCGCCACCAACACGCTGACCGCCGCGGTGCCGGCGCTGACCCCGTCCGTCAACGGCATCGCCGCCCGGGCGCTCGGCGCGCGCACCTACACCGCCGCCTCGCACGAGGTGCTCGTCTCGCCGCGCCGCGTGCGGTTCCGCGAGATGGAGTACGCGATCCCCCGCGCGGCCGTGCCGCAGGTCCTCGCCGAGATCGAGGGCTGGCTCGCGTCGACCGGCGAGCGGATCCCGTTCCCGCTCGAGGTCCGGTACTCCGCGGCGGACGACGTGTGGCTGTCGACCGCGTACCAGCGGGAGACCGCGTACGTCGCCGTGCACCAGTACGTCCGCCTGCCGTACCGGCGCTACTTCGACGCCGTCGAGCGGATCGTGGCGCAGGTCCAGGGCCGCCCGCACTGGGGCAAGCTGCACTGGCTCGGCCCGGAGCAGCTCGACGCGCTGTACCCGCGGCTCGCGCAGGCCCGTGCGGTGCGCGCGGAGGCCGACCCCGGCGGGCGGTTCGCGAACACCTACGTCGACCACGTCCTCGGGGCGCCGGCGGAGCGCGCGGCCTGAGCCGACGGGGCGCCGGACGGCGCGCGCCGCCCGCACCCGGCGCGCCCGGTCGTCACGTCGCGGCGGACCGCTCGATCTCCCGCGCCTGCGCCCGGAGCTCGCCGAGCACGCGCTGCACGACGAGGCGCTCGGCACGGTCCGGGCGCAGCAGCGCGTCGATCCGGCGACCGGCCCGGACGCCGGCGAGCGGTACGAGGCGCAGGCGGTCGGGCGCCGTGCCGCTCGTGTAGCGGGGCAGCAGGGAGATCCCGTGGCCGGCGGCGACGAGCGCCTCGACGACGTGGAAGTCGTTGATGCGCTGGACGATCCGCGGCGGCGACCCCGCGAGCGTCGCGAGCTCGTTGAGCACCGCGGCCACCGGGAACCCCTCCCGGACCGTGATCCAGTCCTCCCCGGCGAGGTCGGCGGGCTCGAGCGTCGCCCGCTGCGCGAGCGGGTGGCCCGGCCACAGCGCGACGTCGAGGGGCTCACGCAGCAGCGGCTCGACGCGCAGCCCCCCGCCCCAGCCCGCCGACCCGTCCGGCCGGTGCGCGACGACGACGTCGAAGTCCGCGGTCAGCACGCCGAACTCGGCCTGCGCGACGTCCTCGTCGCTGCACTCGAGCGCGATGCCGCCGAGCCGGGCGACCCGCGTGAGCAGCCCGGGCAGGAGCATCTGGGCGGCGCTCTGGAAGGCGCTGACCCGTACCGTCCCCCGCGGCTCGGCGCGGTGCGCGTCGACCGCCGCACGCGCCCGCTCGACGGCGACCGCCACGTCGACCGCGGCCGCGGCGAGGGCCGCACCGGCGGGCGTGAGCCGCACCCCACGCCCGACGCGCTCGAGCAGCACCGCCCCGACCTCGCGCTGCAGCACGCGCACCTGCTGGGAGACCGCGGACGGCGTGACGTGCAGCGCGGCAGCCGCGGCGGTGACGCCGCCGTGGTCGTGCACCGCGCGCAGGGTCTCGAGCAGTCGGGCATCCATGAAGCCACGCTACAGAGTCGACGCCGGACTTTTCGATGGTGCTGCGACACCGCGGGACGGACGATCGACCCATGCCGCCCCGCGACCGCCTCCTCGCCGCCGTCGTCGCCCTCACCTGGGGCCTCAACTTCACGGCGATCCACCTCTCGCTCGAGCACTTCCCGCCGTTCTTCCTCGCCTCGCTCCGGTTCGCGGTGCTCGCAATACCCGCGCTGCTCCTCGTCCCCCGCCCGGCCGTGCCGTGGCGCTGGGTCCTCGGCTACGGGCTCGGGTTCGGCATCCTGCAGTTCGCGTTCCTGTACCTCGCGATGGACGCCGGGATGCCGACCGGGCTCGCGTCGCTCGTACTCCAGTCGTCCGCGCCGTTCACCGTCGTGCTCGGGGCGGTCTGGCTGCGCGAGCGGCTCAGCGCCCGCCAGGGCGTCGGCATCGCGCTGGCCGTCCTGGGCCTCGGAGGCATCGCCGTGCACCGGGCCGAGCTGGGCGGCTCCGCGACGCTCCTGCCCGTCCTCCTGACCCTCTGCGGGGGCCTCGGCTGGGCGTTCGGGAACATCTGCAACCGCCAGGCACGCAGCAGCTCCCCGCTCGCACTCCTGATGTGGATGTCCGTCGTCCCGCCGCTGCCGATGCTCGCCCTCGCACTGGTCGTCGACGGGCCGGCGGCGATCGGCACGTCGCTCACCACGCTCGGCAGCCCGACCGGACTGCTGGCGCTCGCCGGGCTCGCCTACACGGTGCTCGTCGCGACCGTCCTCGGCACGGGCCTGTGGACCGCGCTCATGTCACGGCACCCGTCGAGCACCGTCGCCCCGTTCTCGATGCTGGTGCCCGTCGTCGGCGTCGCGGCGTCGTGGCTGCTGCTCGGCGAGCCGACGCCGGTCGTCGAGCTCGCGCTCGGGGCGCTGGTCGTGGGCGGGGTCCTGCTCGGCAGCTCGCGCCCCCGGCGCCGGGCCGCGCCCGTCGCGGCACCGACCGCCGGTCCCGCGAGCACCGGCGACACCCCGGACGCGGACCGAGCCGGGCGGGCCGCGGAGGACGCCGCCGTCCGCTAGACCCGCGGCGGCACCGAGGCGAGCGGCACGGCGGGTGCGCGGCACGGCAGCGCTGAGCGGCAGGGACCGACCTGCCCGGTCTCCGCTGCGGTGCGCCGGGTCAGCTCCCGGGCGTCGGGCGCCGGACGCGGGTGACCGGGATGGCGCCCGTCGCGAGCTCCGCGCTCACGGGCGGCGGCGGCGCGGCGGCCGCCTCGCTCTCGCTGAGCTCAGGGGCACGGTGGTCGTCGAGCTGGGCCAGACCGTCGATCGTGGCAGCCAGCACGTCCGTCGGGATGCGCACACGCAGCCGCACCCGGTTGACGCCCTCGCGCTGCGGGAGCGGTGCGGGTCCTTCCGGTGCTGCCCCGTGACCTGGCAGCGCTCTCACGCGCTCGACCGGGCGAGTCGGGGGGCGGTGCGTCTTCGTCACGAAGCGGGACGGTACAGACATTCCGACCGTGATGCGACCCCCCGACCGCCGGAGCGCCCGGTCGGCGCCCGTCGTGTCCCGCGCCCGGGTGACGCGTCGGCCAGGGCCGGACGGGGTGCTACCCGCCGGACGGGCGCGCGACCACCAGGGCCGTCGCGACGGCCGCGACACCCTCGCCGCGGCCGGTGAGCCCGAGCCCGTCGGTCGTGGTCGCCGAGACGCTCACCGGCGCCCCCGCGGCCGCACTGAGCGCCTCGACGGCCTCGGCTCGACGCGGGCCGAGACGCGGGCGGTTGCCGATCACCTGGACCGCGACGTTCCCCACCTCGAAGCCTGCCGCCCGGACCCGCCGCGCGGCCTCCGCGAGCAGCGCCGTGCCCGAGGCGCCCTTCCACTGCGGCTCCGCGGTGCCGAAGTTCGAGCCGAGGTCGCCGATCCCGGCGGCGGACAGGAGCGCGTCGGCCGCCGCGTGCGCGGCCACGTCGGCGTCGGAGTGCCCCTCGAGCGGGCGCTCCCCCGGCCACGCGAGCCCCGCGAGGTGCAGCACGGCGTCCGCACCCGGCTCGGCGGCGTAGGCGTGGACGTCGACGCCGATCCCCGTGCGCGGCAGCGCGGGCGGGGCGACGTCGCCTGCCCCCGCGCTCGGGCGCGCTCGCGGAGCGGGTCCGCCTGCGCCGGTGCTGTCGGTGGTGTCGGTGGTGTCGGTGGTGTCGGCGGTGTCGGTCATCGGGCCGGCCTCCTGGGCGGTCGGGGTGACGTGCGCGGCCGCGCGGGCCGCGAGGACGAGCTCGGCGAGCGCGAGGTCCCGGGCCGTCGTGACCTTGAACGCGTCGTCGTGCCCCGGGACGACGTGCACGGGCAGCCCGAGGCGCTCGACGAGTCCGGCGTCGTCGGTCGCGGCGCTCGCCTCGTCGTCGGCGACGGCCCGCGCCTCGCGGTGCGCGCGGTCGAGGGTCGCCCGGTCGAAGCCCTGGGGGGTCTGGACCGCGCGGAGGTCGGCGCGCGCGACGGTGCCCGCCGCGGAGCCGTCGGTGTGCACGCGCGTGAGCGTGTCGGTCACGGGGACCGCGGGGACGACGGCGGGGTGCCCGGCCCGGACGGCGGCGACGACCCGGTCGACGGTCTCGGCGGGGACGAGGGCGCGCGCCGCGTCGTGCACCAGGACGACCGTGGCGTCCGCCGGGAGCACGGCGAGCCCGGCAGCCACCGAGGCCTGCCGCGTCGAGCCACCCGCGACGACCCGGACCGGGACGCCGAGGCGGGCACCGTCGAGCAGCGCGGCGAACTCCTCGACGCGGTCCGAGGGCGCAGTGACCACGAGGGCGCTCACGGGGAGCGGCGCCCTCTCGACAGGGCTCGCGCCCACGGCGAGCGGCGCCCCCTGGGTCGGGCTGGCGCCCACGGCGGGCGGCGGCCCCTCCGTCGGGCTCACGCTCACGGATGACCGGCGCCCGGACGACGCGACGCCGCCCGCGGCCAGGAGGCTGCGGGCGGCGTGGACGACGAGCGGGGTCCCCCCGACGGGGACCAGCGCCTTGGGCAGCGTGTGCCCGAGGCGGGTCCCGCTGCCGGCGGCGGTGAGCACGGCCACGACCCGGTCCCGACGTGCACCCGTGCCGCTGTCGTCGCCGGAGGCGCGCGGCTCTGCGGCGGCGTTCCCGGTCACGGGGGCGTCGAGGAGGTCGTCGGAGGACGCGTTACGAGGCGAGGACCTCGTCGAGGATGGCCTCGGCCTTCTCCTCCTCGGTGTGCTCGGCGAGTGCGAGCTCCGAGACGAGGATCTGACGGGCCTTGGCGAGCATGCGCTTCTCGCCGGCCGAGAGCCCGCGGTCCGCGTCGCGGCGCGAGAGGTCGCGCACGACCTCGGCGACCTTGATCACGTCACCCGAGGCGAGCTTCTCGAGGTTGGCCTTGTAGCGGCGCGACCAGTTGGTCGGCTCCTCGGTGTACGGCGCACGCAGCACCTCGAAGACGCGGTCCAGACCCTCCTGGCCGACCACGTCACGCACACCCACGAGGTCCACGTTCTCCGCGGGAACCTCGATCGTCAGGTCACCCTGGGCGACCTTGAGCTTGAGGTAGATCTTGTCCTCGCCGCGGATGGTCCTGGTCTTGATCTCCTCGATCAACGCTGCACCGTGGTGCGGGTAGACAACCGTCTCCCCAACAGTGAAAGTCATCTGCAGGTGTCCCCTTTCGCGGAACCCCATTCTATCACGCTATTGTTCGCCCCCTTTCGCCCGCCCGCGGCCGCCCCCGTCGTTTGCGCAGGTCACGGGGACGCTCCCGCGGGTGCCCCCCGGACCCCGGATCCGGCGACGCCGACTAGGCTGTGGAGCTGCGGTCCGTGCGGTGCGCGGACCCGCCACCAGCACAGGCCAGCACCTGCCAGCACCTGCCAGCACCGCCGGCCGTCGCCGGCACCCGTTCCGCCCCGAGGAGTCACCGTGGCCCGCGTCCGCCCGTCCCTGCACCTGCGCCTCTCGGCGACCGTCGCCGTCGCGCTCGTCGGCGCCGGTCTCGCCGGCTGCTCGGCGACGAACCCGATCACCACCCAGCGGCCGTACGCGGCGTCCGACGGCGTGCGCGCCACGCTCGGCGACCTGACCGCCGAGAACCTGCTGGTCCTCACCTCCGGCGCCGGCGAGCCCGCGAGCCTGCAGGGTGCGGTGTCCAACGACGGTGCCGAGGCGCTCGAGGTCACGTTCGCGCTCGAGGACGGTACCGAGGTGGGCACGGTCGAGGTCGGCCCGGGCGACGGGGTGCTGCTCGGCGGCACCGACGGGGAGCAGCTGCTCTTCACGTCGGTCGACGTGCCGGGCGCGACGACCGACGTGACGATCACGACCGCGACCGGCGGCTCCGAGACGATCGCGGTCCCGGTGCTGGACGGCACCCTGCCCGAGTACGCGGACCACGTCCCGACCGCGCTGCCGACCCCGACGACGAGCCCCTCCGCGCCGACCGGCGTGGACCCGACGCTCGAGCCGACGCCGACGCCCACGCCGACCGCGGGCTGACACCGCCGCACGCCCTGCACGTCACGACGGCCCCCCGGGACATCCCGGGGGGCCGTCGCGCTGCGGGCCACCGGCGCTCGCCCGGGCCCACCCGTGCGCACGAGCCGCACAGGCTCTCGCGTGCCTACGGGAGCGGCGGAGGGCGGCCTCGCCGGCGGCCGCCGCTCGACCGGGGCGAGCGACCCGGGCCGCGGCTCGGCCCGGCGTCCGGGCCGCGGCTCGGCCCAGCGTCCGGGCCGGAGGTCTCAGGCGAGCGAGCCGATCGCGTCGAGCACGTCCGCCCGCACCGACGGGGGCAGCGGCGCGTAGCCGATGTCGACGAGGCTCTGCTGGACCGCGGGCGACGCCAGGTGCCGCAGGAACGCCCGGACCGCCGCGGTGGTCGCGGCGTCGAGCCCCGCCGAGCAGACCACCTCGTACGTCACGAGCACGATCGGGTACGCGCCGGGCTCGCGCGTCGCGTGATCGAGCGTCAGCGTGAGGTCGTCGCCCTCGCCGGTGCGCTCGGCGGTCGCGACCGTCGCGGCGGCGCTCTGCGTCGTGAGCTCGACCGGGCCGGAGCCGTTGTCGATCTTCGCGACGCCCAGGCGGTTCTCCTTCGCGTAGGACCACTCGACGTACGTGAGGCTGCCGGGCGTCGTCGCGACGGCCTCGGCGACACCGGCCGACTTCTCCCGGCCCTCCCCCACGCCCTCGACCGGCCAGCTCTTCGCGGGCGGGTCCGTCCACACGTCGCCGGCCGCGGCCGCGAGGTAGCGCGTGACGTTCTCGGTGGTGCCCGACTCGTCGGCGCGGAACAGCACGGCGATCTCCTCGGCGGGCAGCAGCTCACCGGGGTTGAGCGCGGCGATCGCCGGGTCGTCCCAGGACGTGATGTCGCCGCGGAACACGCGGGCGAGGGTCGGCGCGTCGAGCACGAGCTGGCCGACCGTGTCCAGGTTGTAGGCGATCGCGACGGGGCCGGTGACCATCGGCAGGTTCCACGCGGGCGCCCCGGCGCAGCGTGCCGCCGCCGCCTCGACCTCACCCTTGGCCGGGTTCAGCGCGGAGTCCGACCCCGCGAACGCGACCTCCCCGGCCGTGAACCGGGTGATGCCCGCACCCGAGCCGCTCGCGTCGTAGCGCACCACGACGTCGGGGCACACCGTCGAGAACGTGATGATCGCCTGCTCGACGGCGTTGCGCTGCGCCGAGGAGCCCGCGGCCTCGATCGTCCCCGCGCCGCACCGCGCGGCCGCGTCGGCGGACGCCGTGGCCGGTGCGGACGCCCCCACCGGCGCGTCGCCCCCCGAGGCCGGCTGAGACGCACAGCCCCCGAGCACCCCGAGGGTGAGTGCGAGACCGACCGGGCCGGCGATCCGTGCGAGCTGGCGTAGCGCCACGTGAGGTTCCTCCCCTGGGGACGTCGCCCCCGGGCGCACCGGGCCGGGTGGCGGCGGCGCGGCGGGGACGCGGACATGACGGCACCAGGGCCGGGCACGGTCGCCGGGTCCTGGTGCGGCGGCCGGAGCCGCGCGGTCGGCCTGCCGGGGCGGGTCGCCCGGGCGGACCGGCCGGTGGATCAGCCGAAGCGGCCCGAGATGTAGTCCTCGGTGGCCTGCTCGCGCGGCGACGAGAACATCGTCGCGGTCTCGTCGACCTCGATGAGCCTGCCCGGCGCCCCGGTGCCGGCGATGTTGAAGAACGCCGTCCGGTCGGAGACCCGCGCGGCCTGCTGCATGTTGTGGGTCACGATCACGATCGTGTAGTCGTTCTTGAGCTGCGAGATGAGGTCCTCGATCGCGAGCGTCGAGATGGGGTCGAGCGCCGAGCACGGCTCGTCCATGAGGAGCACCTGCGGCCGCACCGCGATCGCCCGCGCGATGCACAGGCGCTGCTGCTGACCGCCCGAGAGGCCGGCACCGGGCTTGTCGAGGCGGTCCTTGACCTCCTTCCAGAGGTTCGCGCCCTGCAGCGCGTTCTCGACCGTGTCCTGGAGCTCGCTCTTCTTCTTCACGCCGTTGAGGCGCAGGCCCGCGGCGACGTTGTCGAAGATCGACATCGTCGGGAACGGGTTGGGGCGCTGGAACACCATGCCGATGGTGCGGCGGACGGCCACGGGATCGACGTTCTTGTCGTACAGGTCGGCGCCGTCGAGCAGCACCTCGCCGTCGACGCGCCCGATCGGCAGCACCTCGTGCATGCGGTTCAGTGTCCGCAGGAACGTCGACTTGCCGCAGCCCGAGGGGCCGATGAAGGCGGTCACGGAGCGGGCGTCGATCCCCATCGTGACCCCCTCGACCGCGCGGAAGTCCCCGTAGTAGACGTTCAGGTCCTTGACGTCGATGCGCTTGGCCACGGCCCTCAGCGCTCCTCTCGTGGCAGTGCGGTGGGGGTGACGGGTGCGGGGCGCGTCATGACTTGACCTTGCTGAAGTGGCCGATCGCGCGGCCCGCGACGTTCAGGGCCATGACGATGAGGATCAGCGTGAGCGCCGCACCCCACGTGCGCTGGACCGCGGCGTCGAGGAACTCGGTGCGGTCCTGGTTGATCATCGTCGGCAGCGACGCCATGTTGCCGCTGAAGAGGTCCATGTTGATCGACTTGGTGTACGGCCCGAGGATCAGCAGCGGCGCGGTCTCGCCCATGACGCGCGCGAGCCCGAGCAGGACGCCGGTGATGATCCCGGAGAACGCCGTCGGGAGGACGATCTTGACGATCGTCTTCCACTTGGGGACCCCGAGCGCGTAGCTGGCCTCGCGCAGCTCGTTCGGGACGAGCTTGAGCATCTCCTCGGTCGACCGCACGATCGTCGGGACCATGAGCAGCACGAGGGACAGGCTCACCGCGAAGCCGACACGGGAGAAGCCGAACGTCGAGATCCACAGCGCGTAGACCGTCAGCGCCGCGACGATCGACGGGATGCCGGTGAGGATGTCCACCATGAAGCTCACGGCCCGCGCGACGCGGCCGCGGCCGTACTCGACGAGGTAGATCGCCGTGAAGATGCCGAGCGGGACGGAGATCACGGCGGTCACGGCGGCCTGCAGGATCGTGCCGGCCATCGCGTGGTACGCGCCGCCGCCGAAGTCGCGCACGGTGATCCCGCGCTGCGAGTTCGTCCACCACGTCGACTCCAGGAGCATGTGGTAGCCCTGCGACACGACGGTCCACAGGATCCACACCAGGGGGATCACGGCGACGAGGAACGCGAGGTGCATGACGACCGTCGCGGCGCGGTCCTTGACGCGGCGGGAGCCCGACGCACTGCCGCCGCCGAGGGCGCGCAGGTCGTCGCCTGGCGACACGTCGCCCGGGTCCGCGGGGACGAGGGGCGAGGTCAGGGACGTGGCGCTCACTCGGTGAACCCCTTCCGGCGCTCGATGATGACGCGGGCGATCGCGTTGACCGCGAACGTCAGGAGGAACAGCACGAGCCCGGCGGCGATGTACGCGCCGGTCTTGGACGGGGAGTCGAACTCGGACGCCGCGTTCGCGATCTTCGAGGCGAACGTCTCGCCGCCGAAGAACAGCGACCAGCTGAAGGCGCCCGTCGTGGTCGACAGGATGATCGTGACGGCGATGGTCTCGCCGAGCGCCCGCCCGAGCCCCAGCATCGCGGCGGAGACGACGCCGGGCCGGCCGAACGGGAGCACCGCGGTGCGGATCATCTCCCAGCGCGTCGCGCCGAGCGCGAGCGCTGCCTCCATGTGCCCGACGGGGGTCTGCCGGAAGACCTCGCGGGAGAGCGCGGTGATGATCGGCAGGATCATGATCGCGAGCACGATCGAGGCGAGGAAGATGGTGCCGGCCTGGACGGCGGTGGGCGCGAAGAGCGGGAACCAGCCGAACGCGGTCTTGAGCGCGTCCTGGAACGGCTGCACGTACGGCATGAGCACCCGCGCGCCCCAGAGGCCGAACACGATCGACGGCACCGCGGCGAGCAGGTCCACGAGGTACGCGAAGGGCTTCGCGACGCGGGCCGGCGCGTAGTGCGTGAGGTACAGGGCGACGCCCATGGCGATCGGCACGGCGATCGCCATCGCGACGACCGACGAGATGATCGTGACCCACAGCAGCGGTGCGATGCCGAAGCGCAGGTTGTCCGGGTCCGCGACGCTCCACTCGCGGGACGTCAGGAAGCTCGCGCCGTTCGCGGCGAGCGACGGCCACGCCTTGCTGACGAGGTAGACCCCGACGATCACGACGAGCGCGACGACGACGGCGCTCGACCCCCCGGCGAGCATCTTGAAGGCGCGGTCGGGCCCGCGCGAGAGACCCTGCTTCAGGCCCTCGGGGCCCGGCGGCGCGCCGGGAACGCGCGGCGTGCTGGTGGTCGTGGCCATCGGCGTCCTTCACTCGGTGCTGGGCGGTGCGGGGTGGGCGTCGGGCTCTGCGGCGGTGCGCCCCGAGTCGTGCGTGCCGCCGTCCCGGCCCTCCCTCGTGGGGTGGACCGGGACGACGACGGCCCTCCGGTGCTGCCGGGCCGGGTGCGGCCCGGCAGCGCGTGGAGGTCAGGTCAGGCGATGGCCTCGATCGCGGCCAGGACGTCGGTCTGCACGTCCTCCGGCAGCGGCGCGTAGCCGATCTCGATGAGGCCCTCCTGGACCTCGGGCGAGGCGAAGTGCGTGAGGAACGCCTTGACGCCGGCCGTGGCGGCCTCGTCGAGGCCCGCCGAGCAGACGATCTCGTAGGTCACGAGAACGATCGGGTAGGCGCCCTCCTCCTGCGTCGCGTAGTCGAGCTTGAGGGCGAGGTCGTTGCCCTCGCCCGTGCGCTCGGCGGTGGCGACCGAGGTCGCCGCGGACTCGGCCGTCAGCTCGACGGGGCCGGAGCCGTTGTCGATCTGCGCGACGCCGAGCTCGTTGTCCTTGGCGTAGGACCACTCGACGTACGTGACGCCGCCGGGCGTCGTCGCGACGCCCTCGGACACGCCGGCCGACTTCTCGCGGCCCTCACCGACACCCGACGACGGCCAGGACTTGGCGTTCGGGTCCGTCCACACGCCACCCGAGGCGGCGTTGAGGTACTTGGTGAAGTTGTCGGTCGTGCCCGACTCGTCCGAGCGGAAGAACACGTGGATCTCCTCGGCCGGGAGCGTCACGCCCTCGTTGAGCGCCGCGATCCCCGCGTCGTCCCACGTCGTGATCTCGCCGCGGAAGATCTTGGCCGTCGTCGCCGCGTCGAGCACGAGCTCGTCGACGCCCTCGAGGTTGTAGGCGACCGCGATCGGGCCCGTGACCATCGGGATGTTCCACGCCGGGCCGGCCTCGCAGCGCGCCTGCGCCGCCTCGACCTCGCCCTTGTCGGCGCTGAGCGCCGAGTCCGAGCCGGCGAACTCGACCTGGCCGGCCGTGAACTGCGTGATGCCGGCGCCCGAGCCCGTCGGGTTGTAGTTCACGGTGATGTCGGGGCAGACCTCCTCGAACGAGGCGATGGCCTGCTCGATCGCGTTCTTCTGCGCCGACGACCCCTCGGCGTTGAGCGTGCCGCCCTCGCCGCAGTCGATGTCGCTGCCCCCCGCGGTCACAGCGGCGGAGTCCGCCGTCCCCTCGCCACCGGCGTTGTTGTCGGACCCGCAGGCCGCGAGCGCCAGAGACGAGACGAGCACGACACCGACCAGACCGGTCTGTCGTGCGAGCTGCCGAACCTTCACGGGAATCCCTCTCCTGATGCTTCGTCGTAGACCCACCGGACCCCGGGGGCCTCGGTGCGCCACAGACGCTAAGGAGAGGAAGTGACCGCGTGGCCCGCCGGAGGTGAACCCCCGGTGAACGGTGGTCGACGGTTAGCGGCCAGGGCTTGCGGCGCGGCGGGTCAGGACGCTTCGTCCGTGTCCGCGATCTTGTAGCCGAGCCCGCGCACGGTCTGCAGCATCGTCGGGCTGGCCGGGTCGTCCTCGATCTTGGCGCGCACGCGCTTGACGTGGACGTCGAGGGTCTTGGTGTCCCCGACGTAGTCGGAGCCCCAGATCCGGTCGATGAGCTGGCCGCGGGTGAGCACGCGGCCGGCGTTGCGCAGCAGCAGCTCGAGCAGCTCGAACTCCTTGAGCGGGAACGCGACGAGCGCACCGCGCACGTGCACGGTGTGCCGCTCGACGTCGAGGCGGACGGGGCCCACCTCGAGCGTGCCGTCGTCGAGGTCGTCGTCGGCCAGGGAGCCCGCGGCCGGGGGTGCCCCGCGGCGGCGAAGCACGGCGCGGACGCGCGCGAGCAGCTCACGGAACGAGTACGGCTTCGTGACGTAGTCGTCGGCGCCGATCTCCAGCCCGACGACCTTGTCGATCTCGCCGTCCTTCGCGGTCAGCATGATGACCGGGACGTCGCTCGTGCGGCGCAGCTCGCGGCACACCTCGGTGCCGGAGAGGCCGGGCAGCATCAGGTCGAGCAGCACCAGGTCCGCCCCGCCGTCGGCGAACCGCTCGAGCGCCTCGGGGCCCGTCGCGGCCGTCACCACCTCGAAGCCCTCGCGCTCGAGCTGGTACGTGAGCGGGTCGCGGTAGGACTCCTCGTCCTCGACCAGCAGGATCCGGGTCACCGGGCGGCTCCTTCGTGCGCGGGGTCGTCCCCGCCGGGGTGAGGTGCGGGGACGGGCGTGGCCGGCGTGCTCGGCAGCGTGCCGGTCGTGCGGGCGGCGGGCGCCGCGGCGAGCAGCTGGTCAGGCACGGCGCCCACGGGCAGGCGCAGCGTGAACGTCGAGCCCTTGCCGGGGCGCGACCACACCGTGACGTCACCGCCGTGGTCGGCAGCGACGTGCTTGACGATGCTCAGGCCGAGCCCGGTGCCGCCCGTGTCGCGCGAGCGTGCGGGGTCGACGCGGTAGAACCGCTCGAAGACGCGGTCCTGCTCGTCGGACGCGATGCCGATGCCCTGGTCGACCACGGCGACCTCGACGAGCCCCTCGACGGCCCGGACCCCGATGCCGACGTGCGCCCCGTCCGGGGAGTACGCGACGGCGTTGTCGAGCAGGTTGCGCACCGCGGTCACGATGAGGGCGTGGTCGCCGTACACGGTCAGGCCGCGCTCGCCGCCGACGTCGAGCCGGATCTGCTTGGCGCTCGCCGCGGTGCGGGCCCGGTCGACGGACTCCTCGACGACGGCGTCGACGTCCACGACCGCGATGTCCTGGAGCGCACCCGCGACCTGCAGCCGGGACAGCTCGATGATCTCGTGGACGAGCGCCGAGAGCCGTGCGGCCTCCCCGCGCATGCGCCCGGCGAAGCGGCGGACCGCCTCGGGGTCGTTCGCCGCGTCCTGCACCGTCTCGGCGAGCAGCGACAGCGCGCCGACCGGGGTCTTGAGCTCGTGGGAGACGTTGACGACGAAGTCGCGCCGGATCGCCTCGAGGCGCCGGGCCTGCGTGCGGTCCTCCGCCAGCACGAGCAGGTGGCGCGGGCCGACCTGCGCGACGCGGACCTGGAGCATGAGGGTGCCGGGCCCGACGGGGCCGCGCGGCAGCTCGAGCTCCTCGTCGCGGATCACCCCCGAGCGGCGCACGTCGGCGATCAGGTCGCGGATCGCCGCGTGCACGACCTGCCCCTCGCGCACCACGCCGAGCGCGTACGCGGGCGGGCTCGCTCGCACCACGCGGTCGTCGTCGTCGAGCACCACGGCCGCCGAGCGCAGCACCGCGAGCACCCGCACCAGACCCTCGTCGAGCTCGCGCTCGGGTTGCGCGGGGACGCTGTACTGCGCACGCTCGCTCCACCGGAACGCCGCCACGGCGACGACCCCGACCACGAGACCGAGCAGGCCGGCGACGACCGCCACGACACCATCAGGACCATCCACGTCTGCCAGCGTACGGTCGCCCCCGAGGGCCCCCGCACGAGCGCGGCCCGGGCGGGTCGATGGCCTCCCGATGTTCACCTGAGGGCGGGAAGCCGTTCACCTCCGGGTGCGAACGTGACGGTCGCGCGCACCAGCACGCAGAGAGTAGGAACCATGCGGCAGATCTTCGAGGCCGAGCTGACCCAGCTCGGCGACGACCTCGCGGCGATGAGCCGCCTGGTCGAGCACGCCATCACCAACGCGGGGATCGCGCTGCTCACGGCAGACCTCCAGCTCGCCGAGAGCGTCATCGCGGACGACGTCGCGATCGACGCGATCGAGCGCGACCTCGACGAGCGGTGCGTGCACCTGCTCGCGCAGCAGCAGCCCGTCGCGACCGACCTGCGCGTCGTCGTCTCCGCGCTGCGCATGAGCGCGACGCTCGAGCGCATGGGTGACCTCGCCCGGCACATCGCGCAGGTCGCGCGGCGCAGCTACCCGCGCGTCGCCGTCCCGAACGCGCTCTCGGGCACGTTCACCGAGATGCACGAGGCCGCGACGCGGGTCGCGAAGCGGACCACGGACGTGCTGACGACGCGTGACCTCGAGGTCGCGCAGAGCATCGAGCGCGACGACGACCTGCTCGACTCGCTGCACGCCGACACGTTCACGGCGCTGCTCGGCGTCGGCTGGAACGGCAACCCGCAGGAGACGGTCGACGTCACGCTGCTCGGCCGGTACTACGAGCGGTTCGGCGACCACGGGGTCTCGGTCGCACGTCGCGTGACGTACCTCGTCACGGGTGCGTTCGAGGACTCGCGCGCCGGGCGGTAGGACCGCTCGACCCGGCTCGATCCCGGAGGTCGGGGTCTCGCACGAGGCCCTGGGCGCCGACGAGGCGTACGGACCCCGGGACGACGAACGCCGCGGAGCACCGGACGGTGCACCGCGGCGTTCGTCGTGCTCGGTCGACGGCTCGGGGCCTACTTGCCCTGGTTCGCCACCGCGGCGATGGCCGCCGCCGCGGCGTCGGGGTCGAGGTACTCGCCACCGCGCGTCACGGGCTTGAGGGTCTCCTCGTCGAGCTCGTAGCGCAGCGGGATGCCCGTCGGGATGTTGATGCCGGCGATCGTCGCGTCGTCGACGTCGTCGAGGTACTTCACGATCGCGCGGATCGAGTTGCCGTGCGCCGCGACGAGCACCGTCTTGCCCGCCTGCAGGTCGGGGACGATGTCGCTGTGCCAGTACGGCAGCGAGCGGTCGAGGACCTGCGCGAGCGCCTCCGCGCGCGGGATCGGCTCGCCGGCGTAGCGCGCGTCGGCGTCCTGCGAGAACTCCGAGCCCAGCTCGATGTCCGGCGGCGGGACGTCGTACGAGCGGCGCCAGAGCATGAACTGCTCGTCGCCGTACTCGTCGCGGATCTGCTTCTTGTCCTTGCCCTGGAGCGCGCCGTAGTGGCGCTCGTTGAGGCGCCAGCTGCGCTTGACGGGGATCCAGTGGCGGTCGGCGGCGTCGAGCGCGAGGTTCGCGGTGGTGATCGCGCGGCGCAGGAGCGACGTGTGGACGACGTCGGGCAGGACGCCCGCGTCCGTCAGCAGCGTCCCGCCGCGCTTGGCCTCCTCGACCCCCTTCTCGGAGAGCTGGACGTCGACCCAGCCGGTGAAGAGGTTCTTGGCGTTCCACTCGCTCTCGCCGTGGCGGAGCAGCACGAGGGTGTAGGTCATGGGTTCATCCTGCCGCACCTGCGTCGGACCGCAGCGGGGACGTTCGGCCCGTGAGCAGCGTCAGGAGCGACGGCGCGCCCCGGCGAGCGCGTACACCTTGAGCACCTGCTCGGCGGCGCCGTCCCACCCGAAGCGCTCCGCGTGGCGCCGGGCACCGAGCCCGAGGGTCGCGCGCGCGGCGTCGTCCGCGAGCACCTCCTCGATCGCACCGGCCCAGACCGCGGGGTCGTGCCCGTGCACGAGCCGGCCCGACACCCCGTCGGTCACGACCGACCGCAGGCCACCCACGGCGGACGCGAGGACCGGGGTGCCCGACGCCTGCGCCTCGACCGCGACGAGACCGAACGACTCGCTGCGCGACGGCATCGCGACGACGTCGGCGGCCCGGTACCAGCGCGCGAGCTCGGCACGCGGGACGGGCGGGCGGAACAGCACGTGCTCGGTGAGGCCGGTCGTCGCGGCGAGGGCCTCGAGCTCGCGGACCGCCGTCGGGCGACCGCTCGGACCGCCGAGCACGACGAGCAGCGGGACCCCGCGGCCGTCCCCGGCGCGCTGCGCGAGCACGCCGAGCGCGCGGACGAGCACGTCGGGCGCCTTGAGCGGCTGGACACGCCCCGCGAACAGCACGATGCGCCGGTCGGGCGGGAGCCCCAGCACGCGGCGGGCGTCGGCGCGCCCGGCGGGGCCACCGGGCGCGAACAGCTCGAGGTCGACGCCCGGGGCCACGACGTGCACGCGCTCGGGGTCCGCGTCGTAGAGCGCCACGAGGTCGTCGCTCTCCTCCGCGGTGCTCGCGACGAGCGCGTCCGCCTCCGCCACGACCTGCTCCTCGCCGATGATCCGGCCCGTCGGCTCCGCGGCGTCACCCGGCGCGAGCGACGCGTTCTTCACGCGCGCCATGGTGTGCATCGTGTGGACGAGCGGGACCTCCCAGCGGTCCGCGGCGAGCCAGCCGACCTGGCCCGAGAGCCAGTAGTGCGAGTGCACGACGTCGTACCAGCCGGGCCGGCGCGCGGCCTCCGACCGCAGCACGCCCGCGGTCATCGCGCAGAGCTGGCCGGGCAGGTCGTTCTTGTCGAGCCCCTCGAACGGCCCCGCGGGCACGTGGTGGACGAGGACGGGCGGCACGACGCCGGGCTCGACGTGCTCGGCGAGCAGCACGCGGCGGGAGTCCTCCCGGGAGAGGGTGTCGCCGCGTGCGTCGGTCCCGGGCAGCACGACCGTCTCCGGCAGGGCCGACGACGTGGCGCGCGTGAAGATCTCGACGCGGGCACCCCGGCGCGCGAGCGCACGCGACAGCTCGGAGACGTAGACGTTCATGCCGCCCGCGTCCCCGGTGCCGGGCTGGTCGAGCGGGGACGTGTGCACCGAGAGCATCGCGACGCGCGGCAGCTCGGTGGTCACGGGCGCTCCAGGGTCGGGTCGGGCGGGCTCGGGCATCGGCCACCGGTCTCGGGCCTGTCCCCAGCGTGCACCCGCACCACGGCGGGGGCCCGTCGTGCGCCCATTGTCTCGCGTCTCGGACGCCCGGTCGTCGCCGCGGGCAACCGGGGCGGGCGGGATCGCTCGCGTGCCGCGTCGCCGGGAGCCCGGGACGTCAGCGGACGGGGACCACGCACGCGGGCGCGGGCAGCCGGAGGACGGCCGCGGGCGCCTCGGCGCCGGGCGCGAACGTCGCCACCGCATCCCCGACCTGCTGCGCGACGACCGCCCAGCCGCCGAGCACCTCGTGGTGGCGCGGCCAGGTCCCCGCGCCGAGCGGCACGTCGCGGACGGGCGTCAGGAGGCCGTCGGCACCCACCACGAGCTCGGCGAGCACACCGGCCGCGCGCACGCCCACGAGCAGCCGGTCGCCGTCGAGCGTCACGTGCGAGGGCAGGACGCGCGGCGCGACACCCGTCGCCCCGTCGGCCGGCGCCGCGGTGCGGCCCGCGGGCAGGACCTGCGCGGGGCGGCCCGTCGCGGTCGCCGCGTCCCACGCGAGGACGTGCACCGTGACGTCGAGCTCGCCCACGACGTACGCGTGGCGCCCGTCGGCGGAGAAGACCAGGTGGCGCGGGCCCGTGCCCGGCGGGAAGGTCGCCGCCACGCCGTCCTCCGCGAGGAGCCCGCCGGCCTCGACGCGGTAGCGCCGGAGCTCGTCGGTCCCCAGGTCGCACACGAGCACGTGCGACGCACCGGGCGCGAGCGCGACGAAGTGGGCGTGCGGCGACTCCTGGCGGCTCGCGTCGGGGCCGCTGCCCTCGTGCCCGAGCACCTGCACGGGCGCGCCGGACGCGAGGACCTCGGGCGCGAACGCACCGTCCGCGTCGAGCGGCAGCACCGCGACCGTGCCCGCCGAGTAGTTCGCGACGTACAGGGTGCGCGCGTCCGGGCCCAGCAGGAGGTGGCAGGGGTCGGCGCCGCCCGACGCGACCGTCGCGACCGGGTCGAGCCGCACCGGCACGGTGCCGCCGGACGGGCCGCCCCCGGCGCACGTGTCACCCTCCACCCCGCCGCCGCGCACCGCGAACGCCGTCACCGTCCCCTCGGACCGCTCCCCCACCGCGTACAGCACCCGCCCCGACGGGTGCGCCGCGACGAACGACGGCGCGGGCGTCGCCACGACCTGCCGGGCGTCGCGGAGCTCGCCCGTCGCGACGTCGAGCGTCACGCGCCAGACGCCCTCGCCCAGCCCGGCGGGGGTGCCGGCACCCGCGGCCGGGTACGTGCCGACCCACAGGTCGCGCGACGCGGCGGACGGCGCAGACGCCGGCGCGGCGGAGGTCGCCGGGGTGGTCGTGGGGCGGGTGCTCGTGGGGTGGTTGCTCGGCTGCTCGGTCACGGGAGCCGAGCGTAGGCGGTACGCCGCGACAGCGCCGGGAGCGTCCGGGGCACCCCGGGCGCCGAGGCACGCGCCGAGCGCGGGTCCACCGCGCCGCCCCGAGTCCGGACGCGACGCGCCCGCGTCGACGCGACCCCCCAGGGCCGGTCGACGCGGGCGCGTCGGGAGGGAGCGGGACGCCGGTGGCTCAGCGCGCGCCGCCCGCGCGGCGCTTGTTGATCAGGTCGAACGCCACGGCGAGGAGGAGCACGAAGCCCTTGATCGCCTGCTGCACCGCCGGGTCGACCGCGAGGATCGACAGGCCCATGTTGAGCACGCCCATGATGAGCGCACCGATGATGGCGCCCGAGATCCGGCCGACACCGCCCGTGACCGCCGCGCCGCCGATGAAGCAGGCCGCGATCGCGTCGAGCTCGTAGTTCTGCCCGGCGGCGGCGACCGCCGCACCGGCACGCGACGTCACGACGACCGACGCGACGGCGGCGAGGAAGCCCATGTTGACGAAGATCCAGAAGTTCACGCTGCGCGTGTTGACCCCGGACAGCACCGCCGCCTGGACGTTGCCGCCGATCGCGTAGATGTGCCGGCCGAACACTGTGCGGCCCATGAGGAACGTGTACGCGAGGATCAGCACGCCGACGATGATGAGCACGATCGGGGTGCCGCCCGCGCTCTGCGAGAGCACCCAGGTGACCGCGCCGATGCCGATCGTGATGAGCACGATCTTCGTCAGGAACAGCGGGAACGCCTCGGTCTTGAGGTCGTGCTTCTTGAGCACGGACCGCGCCCGGACCTGGCTGCCGACGAGCGCCGCGATCACGAGCGCGCCGAGCACGAGCGTCACGGCGTCCGCGTTCCCCGCGAAACCGAGGAAGTTCGGGATCGAGCCGCCCGAGATGTCGATGAACGGCCCGGGGAAGCCGGCGACCGTGACGCCGACGAGCAGGATGGCGAAACCGCGGAAGATCAGCATCCCGGCGAGCGTGACGATGAACGCGGGTATCCCGATGTAGGCGACCCAGTACCCCTGCCAGGCACCGACCAGCGCCCCGACCGCGAGGCCGACCAGGACCGCGACGAGCCACGGGAGCTCGTAGTCCTTCATCATCAGCGCGACGAGCCCGCCGATGAACGCGACCTGCGAGCCGACCGACAGGTCGATGTGCCCGGCGACGATCACCATGACCATGCCGATCGCGAGGATCATGACGTACGCGTTCTGCTGGATCAGGCTCGCGACGTTGTTGGGCAGCAGGAGCTTGCCGTCGGTGAGGACCTGGAACAGCACGACGATCACGACGAGCGCGCCGAAGATGCCGTACTGGCGCATGTTGCCGCCCATGCCCTGGAGGCGCGCGAGCGGCGAGACCCGGGCCTGCGCCGGCGTCTCGGGTGTCATGGTGGTGCTCATCGGGCGGCCCCGTCCTTCTCCATGGTCATGTAGTGCATGAGGGTCTCCTGGGTCGCGTCCTCGCGGGACACCTCACCCGTGATGCGGCCCTGCGAGAGGGCGTAGATGCGGTCGCACGTGCCGAGCAGCTCGGGGAGCTCGGAGGAGATCACGATGATCGCCTTCCCCTGAGCCGCGAGCGCGTTCATGATCGTGTAGATCTCGAACTTCGCGCCGACGTCGATTCCGCGGGTCGGCTCGTCGAGGATGAGCACGTCGGGGTCCGCGAAGATCCACTTGCTCAGCACGACCTTCTGCTGGTTGCCGCCCGAGAGCTTGCCGACGAGGGCCTCGACCGTGGGGGTCTTGACGTTGAGGTCCTTGCGGTACTGCTCGGCGATCTTCGTCTCGCCCTCGCGGTCGACGACGCCGAGGCGGGCGACCTTGCCGAGCGCGGCCGACGAGACGTTGCGCTTGATCGTGTCGATGAGGTTGAGGCCGTAGCGCTTGCGGTCCTCGGTCGCGTACGCGATGCCGTGACGGATCGCCTCGCGCACCGAGCCGACCTGGATCGGCTTGCCGTCCTTGAGGATACGGCCCGAGATGTTGGAGCCGTACGCGTGCCCGAACACGCTCATCGCGAGCTCGGTGCGGCCCGCACCCATGAGGCCGGCGATGCCGACGATCTCGCCGCGGCGCACGAACAGGTTGGCGCCGTCGACGACGACGCGACCGTGGTCGACGGGGTGGTGCACGGTCCAGTCCTCGATGCGCAGGACCTCCTCGCCGATCACCGGCTCCCGGTCGGGGAACCGCGCGTCGAGCGAGCGCCCCACCATGGCGCGGATGATCCGCTCCTCGGAGACCGGCTCGTCGCCGTGCATCGACATGGTCTCGATGGTGCGGCCGTCGCGGATGACCGTCGTGGTGTCCGCGATCGCCGCGATCTCGTTGAGCTTGTGGCTGATGATGATCGACGTGATGCCCTGGCCCTGGAGGCTGCGGAGCAGGTCGAGCAGGTGCGCGCTGTCGTCGTCGTTCAGCGCGGCCGTGGGCTCGTCGAGGATGAGCAGCTTGACGCGCTTGGACAGCGCCTTGGCGATCTCGACGAGCTGCTGCTTGCCGACGCCGATGTCCATGATCTTGGTGTCGGGGCTCTCGGTGAGCCCGACCCGTGCGAGCAGCTTCGCGGCCTCGGCGTTGGTGCTGTTCCAGTCGATGACGCCACGCTTCGAGCGCTCGTTGCCGAGGAAGATGTTCTCGGCGATCGACAGGAACGGGCTGAGCGCGAGCTCCTGGTGGATGATGACGATCCCGCGCTCCTCGCTGTCGCGGATGCCCTTGAACTCGCAGGTCTCGCCCTCGAAGAGGATGTCGCCCTGGTAGTCGCCGTGCGGGTACACGCCCGAGAGGACCTTCATCAGGGTCGACTTGCCGGCCCCGTTCTCCCCGCAGATCGCGTGGACCTCGCCGCGCCTGACCTCGAGGGTGACGTCCTGCAGCGCCTTGACGCCCGGGAACGTCTTGGTGATGCCGCGCATCTCGAGGATCGTTCGATCGCCTGTCATGTCTGCTCGCAGTCGTGTCGTCGGTGGACCGCCGGACGCCCGGCGTGGTCCCGGCGGAGGCCGGTCGGGGCGGCGTGCGC
>NZ_JBSGSU010000004.1:50280-80903 GCF_053607065.1 Cellulomonas sp. NPDC055163
TACCGCAACGCGAGGGGGTTGTGGGGCCGGTGGCGGTTCGTGTGGGCGGGGGTGTGGTGGGGGGGCGAAGGGTCGCCGGGGGGGGGCGGGGGGGGGGTGGGTGGGGGGGTTCTCCCCCCCCCCACCCCCCCGACCGGTTCCGGGTGTCAGAGACCGAGGTCGCTGGCCTCGTAGAAGCCGGACTCGACGAGCACGGGCTCCACGTCGTCCTTCGTGACGACCTGCGGGGGCAGCAGGTAGGTCGGGACGACCTTGTTGCCGTTGTCGTAGGTCTCCTCGTCGTTGACCTCGACCTCCTCGCCCGTGACGATCTGGTCGACCATCTTGGCGACCTGGTCACCGAGCGTGCGGGTGTCCTTCCAGACCGACATCGACTGCTTGTCGGCGAGGATGTTCTGGACGTTCGCCTGGTCGGCGTCCTGGCCCGTGATGACCGGCCAGTCGGCGCCGGGCGCGTAGCCGGCACCCTCGAGCGCCTGCTCGATGCCGAGCGCGAGCGAGTCGTTCGGGGAGAGCACGACGTCGACCTTCTCGCCGCCGGCGTAGAACGTGTTCAGGCGGTTCTGCATCTCGGACTGCGCGGTGTCCGACTTCCAGTCCTGGATGCCGATCGAGGTCCACTCGTCGTTCGACTTCGGGGCCTTGCCCGACGGCGTGACGAGCTTGCCCTCGTCGATGTAGGGCTTGAGGACGTCCCACGCGCCGGAGAAGAAGAACTTGGCGTTGTTGTCGTCCGGCGAGCCCGCGAACGGCTCGAGGCTGAACGGGCCCGCCTCGGTCTCGAGGCCGAGCGCGTCGACGATGAACTCGCCCTGGAGCTGGCCGACCTTGTAGTTGTCGAACGTCGCGTAGTAGTCGACGTCGTCGGTGCCGTTGATCAGGCGGTCGTAGGCGATGACCGCGATGTCCTTCTCCTTGGCCTGGGCGAGCACCGGGCCGAGCGCGGTGCCGTCGATCGAGGCGACGACGAGGACCTCGGGGTCCTGGTTGATCATGTTCTGCAGCTGCGTGATCTGCTGGTCGACCTTGTTGTCGGCGTACTGGAGCGTGGTCTCGTAGCCCGCCTCCTGGAGGAGCTCCTCGAGGTGCGCGCCGTCGCGGTTCCAGCGCTCGAGGCTCTTCGTCGGCATCGCGATGCCGATGAGGCCGCCCTCGGCGGCGGCGGCCGTGCCGTCGCCCTCCGGCGTGTCGCTCGCGCGCTCGGTGCTGCACGCCGCGAGGCCGCCGACGAGCAGTGCCGCGCCGGCGAACGCCGCGACGACCTTGGTGTTTCTGAGAGACATCGTTGTCGACCCTTCGTCCGACCGCCGGACTGCCCGGCGGTGAGGTGACGCGTCCTCGCGTCGGGTTCGGGGTACCCCGGGACGACCTGCGGTCGCCGTCAGGCACCCTCGCCTGATGTGCACCCGGGCCGGCCGACCCAGGTTTGTTGTCGCGATGAATTTAGGATGTGAACCCATCCTGCGCAAGGACAGTACAACTGTTGAAGGTCACGATTGCACAACGACGGGATCACATCCCGGTGACGATGCCCGGTCGCGGCGATGTGAGCGGTCACATGGACGAAACGGACACCCGGGTGCCGCACACCGTCACCCGATCGTGCGCGCCGGGCGCCCGGCGATCCGGCGATCTCACGCGCGCGCCCCGGACCCTGCGGCGCCCGCAGCGGCACGGTCACCGGTCCCGAACCAGCCGATCGGGTCGGCCGCGACCGCGCGCAGCACCGCGAGGGCACCGCCGGTCATCGCCGGGTACTCCCCCGCCCGGGCGTCGCTCAGCTCGACCGGAGACCACCCACCGAAGATGACACAGCGGTCGAGCTGCTCCGCGACCGCGTCGCGCACGTGCGGGTAGATCTGCCCGAACGTGCCGCCCAGCACGACGAGCCCGACGTCGACGACGTTGACGACGTTCGCGAGCGCGACGCCGAGCGCGGTGCCGCCCCGGTGCAGCGAGTCGAGCGCCGCCCGGTCCCCCGCGTCGGCCGCTGCGACGAGGCTCGCGAGCGGCGCACCCGGCTCGAGCCCCGCCCCGCGCACGAGCGCGTCGAGCCCCGCGTACTCCTCGAGCGTCCCGCGGCCTGGGCCGAACGGGTCGAGCACGGTGTGCCCGAGCTCCCCGCTCCAGCCGTGCCGACCGAGGAAGATCTCGCCGTCGAGCACGATCGCGCCGCCGATGCCGACCTCGCCCGAGACGTACACGAAGCTCGGGCGGCCCGCGGACCTGCGCGCATGCGCCTCGGCACGCGCCGCGAGGTTCGCCTCGTTGGCCAGCCGGGGCGGGAACCCGGCGAGCACGGGGTGCGTCGCCAGGTGCGCGACGACGTCGACGTCCCGCCACCCGAGGTTCGGCGCGACGCGCAGCGGCCCGGTCACGCGGTCGACCAGGCCGGGCAGCGCGAGCGCCGTGCCCGCGACCCGCACGCCGTCCGCGCTGAGGTTCGCGGCGACCCGGCCGGCCATCTGCGCGAGCCGGTCGAGCACCGCCTCGGGCCGGCTCCCGCGCAGGTCCCCGAGCTCCACGCGCTCGGTCAGGACGCGCCCCGCGAGGTCGAGCGCGCGCACGCCGACGTAGTCGACGTTGACCTCCATGCCGAGCGCCGCGACCGTGCCCCGCGCCGGGGCCAGCGGGACCGCCGGCCGGCCGGCGCGCTGCGCCGCGAGCGGCTCGAGCTCGACGACGAGCTGCGCGGCGATGAGCTGGTCGACGAGCCCCGAGACCGTCGCGCGGGCGAGTCCCGTCGCGGACGCGATGTCCGCCCGCGAGAGCGGCGCGTGCGCGTCGAGGACGTGCTGGAGGGCGAGGCTCAGGTTGTGCTCGCGCAGCGACGCCTGGCCCGCGGCCCGGCCGGGCGCCCGCACGCGCGTCGCCGACGGACGGCCCGGCACGGTGAGGGCGCCCGCGCCGCCGCGTCCTCGCCGCGCCACCCCGGGGCGTGCCTGGGCCGCCTCGGGTGCGGATGCCCGCCCTGGCACCTCGGACGGCGCGGACGGCGCTGACGGCGCGGCGGAGGCGGACCGGTCGGACGTCATGACTTGACCCTAGCCGCTCGCGCCCATAAGTTCACTCATACAACAAATCCCGCCGGCACTCGTGGAGGAGTACCCGATGGCGCCCAAGGCCACCCCCGCAGACAAGTTCTCGTTCGGTCTCTGGACCGTCGGGTGGGAGGCGCGCGACCAGTTCGGCGACGCGACCCGCCCGTGGCTCGACCCGGTCGAGTCCGTGCACCAGCTCGCCAAGCTCGGCGTCGCGCACGTGACGTTCCACGACGACGACGTCGTGCCGTTCGGCTCGGACGCGACGACGCGCGACGAGATCCTCGCCCGGTTCAAGGGCGCGCTCGACGAGACCGGCATCACCGTCGAGATGGTCACGACGAACACGTTCAGCCACCCGATGTTCAAGGACGGCGCGTTCACCTCGAACGACCGCCGCGTCCGCCGCTACGCGCTGCGCAAGATCGTCCGCAACGTCGACCTCGCCGCCGAGCTCGGCGCCGACACGTTCGTCATGTGGGGCGGGCGCGAGGGCGCGGAGTACGACTCCGCGAAGGACCTCAACGCCGCGCACGACCGCTACGCCGAGGGCATCGACACCGTCGCCGCGTACATCAAGGAGAAGGGCTACGGGCTCAAGATCGCCATCGAGCCCAAGCCCAACGAGCCCCGCGGCGACATCATCCTCCCCACGATCGGGCACGCGCTCGGCTTCATCGCGAAGCTCGAGCACGGCGACATCGTCGGCCTCAACCCGGAGACGGGCCACGAGCAGATGGCCGGCCTCAACTACACGTCGGGCATCGCGCAGGCGCTGTGGGCGGGCAAGCTCTTCCACATCGACCTCAACGGCCAGCGGTCCATCAAGTACGACCAGGACCTCGTCTTCGGCCACGGCGACCTGTTCTCCGCGTTCGCGACGGTCGACCTCATCGAGAACGGCTTCCCGAGCGGCGGCCCGCGCTACGACGGCCCCCGCCACTTCGACTACAAGCCCTCGCGCACCGAGAGCTTCGACGGGGTCTGGGCGTCCGCCGAGGCGAACATCCGCACCTACCTGCTGCTCAAGGAGCGCGCGCTCGCGTTCCGCGCCGACCCCGAGGTCCAGGCGGCGCTCGAGGCGTCCGGCGTCCTCGAGCTCGCGCAGCCGACCCTGAGCGAGGGCGAGACGCTGGCCGACCTGCTGGCCGACGCGTCCGCGTACGAGGACCTCGACGTCGACGCCGTCGCGGCGCGCGGCTTCGACTTCGTGCACCTCAACCAGCTCGCGCTCGAGCACGCCATCGGCGCGCGCTGACCGCTGCCGACCCCGCACGACCGCACGACCCGAGAAACCCCGGCCGGGCCCGGCGACCGCACCCGCGGACGCCGGGCCCGGCTCCTCGCACGAAGGGCACACGCACATGACGCTCGTCGCCGGGGTGGACTCCTCCACCCAGTCCTGCAAGGTCGTCGTCCGCGACGCGCAGACGGGGGCGCTCGTCCGCTCCGGTCGCGCCTCGCACCCCGACGGCACCGAGATCGACCCCGCCCGCTGGTGGGACGCGCTCCAGGCCGCGATCGCCGACGCCGGGGGCCTCGACGACGTCGACGCGATCGCCGTCGGCGGGCAGCAGCACGGCATGGTCGCGCTCGACGCCGAGGGCGCCGTGGTCCGCGACGCGCTGCTGTGGAACGACACGCGCTCCGCACAGGCCGCCCTCGACCTCGTCGCCGAGCTCGACGGCACCCCGCGTGACGGCAGCGGTGCCGACGGTGCCGACGGGGCCCAGCTCCTCGACGGCGCGACCGCGTGGGCGCAGGCGACCGGCTCGGTGCCCGTCGCGTCGCTCACCGTGACGAAGCTGCGCTGGCTGCGCGACGCGGAGCCGGAGAACGCCGCGCGCGTCGCCGCCGTCGCCCTCCCCCACGACTGGCTCACGTGGCGCCTCGCGGGCCACGGGCCGGGCTCCGGGCGGACCGGGCTCGAGGCGCTCACGACCGACCGCTCCGATGCCTCCGGGACCGGCTACTGGTCCCCGTTCACCGACGACTACCGCCGTGACCTCCTCGAGCTCGCGCTCGGCCACGACGCGGTGCTGCCGCGGGTCGTGCGCCCGGGCGAGCCCGCCGGGACCTCGACGGTCGGCGCGCGCGGCCCCCTGCTCGGCGCCGGCGCGGGCGACAACGCCGCCGCGGCGCTCGGGCTCGGGCTCGTCCCCGGCGACGTCGCGATCTCGATCGGCACCTCCGGCGTGGTCTCGGCGATCGCCTCCGCGCCCAGCGCCGACGGCTCGGGCCTCGTCACCGGCTTCGCCGACGCGACCGGCGCGTTCCTGCCGCTGGCCTGCACGCTCAACGCCTCGCGCGTCCTCGACGCCGCCGCGCGCATGCTCGGGGTGGACCACGCGGGCCTCTCCGAGCTCGCGCTGTCCGCGCCCGCCGGGGCCGACGGGCTCGTGCTCGTGCCGTACCTCGAGGGTGAGCGCACACCCAACAAGCCGGACGCGACCGGCGCGCTGCACGGCATCCGGCTCGCGAACACGACGCCGGCGCACCTCGCCCGCGCCGCCGTCGAGGGCATGCTGTGCGCGCTCGCCGACGGGCTCGACGCGCTGCGGGCACAGGGCGTGCAGGTCGAGCGCGTGTTCCTCATCGGCGGCGGCGCGCAGTCGCAGGCGGTGCGCGAGATCGCGCCGAGCGTCCTCGGGCTCGACGTGACCGTGCCGACCCCCGGCGAGTACGTGGCCGACGGCGCCGCACGCCAGGCCGCCTGGGTGCTCTCGGGCGAGCCGACGCCGCCCGCGTGGACCGGCGCCGGCGAGTCGACCGTCTACCGCGCCGAGCCCGCGCCGCACGTGCGCGCGCAGTACGCGGCCGTGCGCGAGCTCACCGGGACGCGTCCCGCCTGAGCCGTCCGACACGCGCCCGGTACCGACCGGGCGCGTGTCCGCCCGTTCCGGGTGCCCTCCCACCCGGACGCACGAGTGCCCGGCACCCATGGGGTGGTGCCGGGCACTCGTCACGTGCTGGGGTGCCGCGGGCGACCGCGGCGGGGTGGCGCCGAGGTCAGTGCGCGGCCTCGTAGGCGGCCTTGACGTCCGCCGAGATGCGCCCGCGCTCCGAGACGGGGTGCCCGTTCGCCTTGGCCCAGTCGCGGATGGCACCGGCGTCACCGGTCGAGGACGAGCCCGGCGAGCGACGCGTGCTGCGCCCGCCACGGCCGGCCGACGAGGACGCGCGCCCGCCGGTCTTGCGCGCGTGGCCCACCCACGTGGCGAGCGACTCGCGCAGCTCGTTCGCGTGCTCCGACGTCAGGTCGATCTCGTACGAGACGCCGTCGATCGAGAAAGAGACGGTCTCGTCGGCGGTTCCACCGTCAATGTCGTCGACGAGCAGGACCTGGACCTTCTGGGCCATTGTTCTTCTCCTGGTGCGATGGGGGATTCTCACGGGGTGTTGAACGCAGCATCGCACCATTCGAAAGTCGCGTCAAAGGGGACGCGCGAGCACCGGGGAACAGCGAGTGTCAGATATCTGATTCGACCCGGGCTGATTTGGCCTCCGCCGCGCGCTCCGCATCCTGCGCGTCCATGCGCGCCAATGCGGCGCGTTCCGTGCGGTCGGCATTCACGAGCGCCCGCATCACATACCAGAAGATCGCGCCGACGCCCACCGAGGGCAGCAGCGCGGCGAGAGCCAGAAGGAAGTCGTTCATCACGACAAGTCTACGCCCGGCCCGCTCACCGGGTGCCCGGCTGCATTTCGGTCAGGACTGCGGCTTCACGAGCGGGAACAGGATCGTCTCGCGGACACCGAGCCCCGTGAGCGCCATCAGCAGGCGGTCCACGCCCATCCCCATGCCACCGGCGGGCGGCATCGCGTACTCGACGGCGGTGAGGAAGTCCTCGTCGAGCTGCATCGCCTCGTCGTCGCCCGCGGCCGCGAGCAGCGCCTGCGCCTCGAAGCGCTGGCGCTGGATCACCGGGTCGACGAGCTCGGAGTACGCGGTCGCGAGCTCGAAGCCGCGCACGTACAGGTCCCACTTCTCGACGAGCCCGCGCTTGGTGCGGTGGTCGCGCGTGAGCGGGCTCGTCTCGACCGGGAAGTCGCGCACGAACGTGGGCGCCCACAGGTCGTTCCCGACGTGGTGCTCCCACAGCTCCTCGACGAGCTTGCCGTGGTTCTGCCGGCGCGGGTCGATCTGGATGTCGAACTTCGCGACGAGCGCCGTGAGCCGCTCGTCCGGGGTGTCGTGCGTGATCTCCTCGCCGAGCGCCGCCGAGAGCGACTCGTACATCGACAGCTGCGTCCACCGCCCCCCGAGGTCGTACTCCTCGCCGTTCGGGAGCGTCACGACCGTGCCGCCGAGCGCGTCGTTCGCCGCGGTCTGCACGAGGTCCTGCGTGAGCGTCGCCATCGTGTCGTAGTCGCCGTAGGCCTCGTACGCCTCGAGCATCGCGAACTCGGGCGAGTGCGTGGAGTCGGCACCCTCGTTCCGGAAGTTCCGGTTGATCTCGAAGACGCGCTCGATCCCGCCGACGACCGCGCGCTTGAGGAACAGCTCGGGCGCGATCCGCAGGTACAGCTCGATGTCGAACGCATTCATGTGCGTGACGAACGGGCGCGCCGCGGCACCGCCGGCCTGCGTCTGCAGCATCGGCGTCTCGATCTCGAGGAACTCCCGCCCGTGCAGGTTCTCGCGCAGCGAGCGCACGACGGCGGCGCGCAGCCGCGCGGCGTCCCGTGCGGCCGGGCGGGCGATGAGGTCGACGTAGCGCTGCCGGACGCGCGCCTCCTCGGACAGGTCCTTGTGCAGCACCGGGAGGGGGCGCAGCGCCTTGGCCGCGACCTGCCACTCGTCCGCGAACACCGAGAGCTCCCCGCGGCGCGAGGAGATGACCCGCCCGTGCACGAAGAGGTGGTCCCCGAGGTCGACGAGCGCCTTGAAGCGGCTCAGCGACTCCTCACCCACCTCCGCGAGGCTCAGCATGACCTGCAGGCGGGTGCCCTCGCCGTCCTGGAGCGTCGCGAAGCACAGCTTGCCGGTGTTGCGCAGGAACACCACGCGCGCCGCGACGCCCACGACGTCGTCCGTCTCGGTGCCCGGCTCGAGGTCCGGGTGCGCGGCGCGGACCTGCGCGAGGGTGTGGGTGCGCGGCACGGAGACCGGGTACGCCTCGCCCTCGGCGAGCAGGCGCTCACGCTTCTCACGGCGCACCCGCATCTGCTCGGGGAGGTCCTCGGTCAGCTCGTCGTCCGCCCCGGCGGGCACGCTCTCGATCACCGGACGATCCTACCGACCGGCGTGCCCCGCCCCGGCGCCGGGCACCGGGGTGGGCGTCAGGTCGAGAGCGACGTCGAGGATCGGGCTCGAGTGCGTCAGCGCCCCCACCGAGAGGTAGTCGACCCCGGTGCGCGCGACGTCGGCGGCGACGTCGAGCGTCAGGTTGCCCGTCGCCTCGAGCTCGACCCTGCCGGTGCGCGCCTCGCCCGCCCGCACCGCGGCGACGACCTCGGTCAGCACCGCCGGCGCCATGTTGTCGAGCAGCAGGAAGCGGGCGCCCGCCTCGACGGCCTCGAGCGCCTGCGCGAGCGTGTCCGCCTCGACCTGGACCGTGACGTCGGGGAACCGCGTGCGCACCGCCTCGACGGCCGCCGCGACCGAGCCCGCGGCCACGACGTGGTTGTCCTTGACCATCGCGACGTCGTACAGGCCGAGGCGCTTGTTCGTGCCGCCACCGCAGCGCACCGCGTACTTCTCGAGCGCGCGCAGGCCCGGCGTCGTCTTGCGGGTGTCGAGCACCTGCGCGCCCGTGCCGTCGAGGGCGTCCGCCCAGCGGCGCGTGTGGGTCGCGACGCCCGACGCGCGCGAGACGAGGTTGAGCAGCGTCCGCTCCGCGACGAGCAGCACCTGGACGGGCCCTGTGAGCGTCGCGAGCACGTCGCCGCGGCGCACGCGCGTGCCATCGGGGACGTGCAGGTCGACCGTCGCCGGCGCCAGGGCCAGCCGGTCCGCGACCTGGTCGAGCACCTCGGCGACCACGACGAGCCCCGCGACGACCCCGTCGGCGCGCGCGACGACGTCGGCCGCGCCCGCCGCCTGCGCCGGGACGGTGGCCTGCGTCGTCACGTCGCGGCCCGGCGCGGGGCCGAGGTCCTCGTCGAGGGCCAGCGCGACGAGCCGTGCGAGCCACGCGGCGTCGGGCGCGTCGTGCGGTGCCGCGGGCGGGGCCCCCGTCGAGGCGTGCGGTGCGGCGGGGGTCGGGGTGTCGGACGGGGTCTGCGCGGTCACGGCGTCACGGTAGCCGCGCCGCGGGGCGACGCGGGCCGACGTCCCGGGTGGAAGCGGGTGTGGGCGCGTCTCGTCACCGTCGCGCCGGGGCACCGGGTGCGCGCCGGCGCGGCTCGTCACCGTCCCACCGGGCCACCGGGTGGGCGCCGGCGAGCCACGCCACCGTCCCGCCACCGACCCCGTCGGCCGTGTCGTCTTCCGTTCCTCGCGTGGGCACCCCATCCTGGGACGCGGCCGCCCGCCGGCGGCCCCGGCGCACCACCGCCGCCCCACCCGAGGAGGACCCGCGTGAACGAGATCGACGTCGCCCGGCTGCACGCGCTGCTGAGCGAGGACCCCGCCGCGACGGTCGTGGACGTGCGCGAGGCCGACGAGTACGCCGGCGGGCACGTCCCCGGGGCGGTGTCGGTGCCGCTGTCGGAGCTCGTCGCGCGCGCAACCGAGGTCCTCGGGCTGCCGACGCCCGTGCACCTCGTGTGCGAGTCGGGCGGTCGCTCGGCCCAAGCCGCGGGATGGCTCGAGGCGCAGGGCGTCGAGTCCGTCAACGTCGTGGGCGGGACGAGCGCGTGGCGTCGCGCCGGGCTCCCGGTGGAGGTGCCGGGGCGCTGACGCCGGGCCGGCACCGGACCGAGAGCGGGCGCCGTCAGGCGAGCGGGATGTCCCCGCCGAGCGGCACCTGCTCGGTCACGAGCCGCCCCTCGGCGTCGAGGTGCACCTCGATCCGCAGGCGCCACGCGTCGTCGGGCACCGGGAAGTCGGTGCGTGCGTGGCCGCCGCGGCTCTCCTCGCGCACGAGCGCCGTCGCGGTGAGCGCGGTCGCGACCTGGTGCACGTTCGTGGTCTCCCACTCCGCGGTCTGCGGGTCGGCGACGACGCCCGAGGAGCCGTGCGAGACGACGTGCGCGTCGGTCCGGACGCCCGCGAGCCCCTCGGCGGCGGCCCGCAGGCCGTCCCCGGAGCGCAGCACCCCCGGGCCCGAGGACGCGAGCCGCTGGATGCGTGAGCGGCTCGCGCCCGCCACCAGCGCGGCGCGACCCGGGCGCTGCTCGGGCTCCTCGGGGACGAGGTCCCCGGCACCGACCCGCTCGGCGATGTCGCGGGCGGCGCGGTGCGCGAACACGAGGCCCTCGAGCAGCGAGTTCGACGCGAGCCGGTTCGCGCCGTGCACGCCGGTGCAGGCGACCTCGCCGACGGCGTAGAGCCCCCGCAGCGACGCCCGGCCCACGAGGTCGGTGACGATGCCGCCCGAGTGGTAGTGCTGCGCCGGGGCGACCGGCACGAGGTCGGTCGTGAGGTCGATGCCGTGCTCGAGCAGGCGCTCGTGGATCGTCGGGAAGCGCCGGCGCAGGAAGTCGGCACCGAGGTGCCGCGCGTCGAGCAGCACGTGCTCCGAGCCCGTGCGGGCCATCTGCGTGACGATCGCGTGCGCGACGACGTCCCGCGGCGCGAGCTCGGCCATCGGGTGCACCGCGGGCATGAAGCGCACGCCGTCGGTGTCGAGCAGGTACGCGCCCTCGCCGCGCACGGCCTCCGAGACGAGCGTGAGCTGCCCGCGCACGCCCGAGCCGAGCCACAGCACCGTCGGGTGGAACTGCACGAACTCGAGGTCGCCGAGCCGGGCACCGGCCCGCAGCGCCGCGGCGATCCCGTCGCCCGTCGCCTGCACCGGGTTCGTCGAGGAGCGGAACACCTGCCCGATCCCGCCGGTCGCGAGCACGACCGCGGGGGCGAGCGCCGCGCCGACGCCGTCGCGCGTGCCCTCGCCGATGACGTGCAGCGTCACACCGCACACCGCGCCGGGCTCGCCGTCCGGTCCGCGCGGGCCCGTGAGCAGGTCGAGCACGAGCGCGTGCTCCACGACCTCGATACCCGGGTCGGCGCGGACCGCGTCGAGCTGCGCGACGAGCGCGCGGGAGATCTCGGCGCCGGTCGCGTCCCCGCCGGCGTGCGCGATCCGGTCGGCGTGGTGGCCGCCCTCGCGGGTCAGCGCGATCTCGCCGTCGGCCGCGCGGTCGAACACGGCGCCACCCGCCACGAGCTCCCGCACGCGCGCGGGCCCCTCCGTCACGAGCACCTCGACCGCGCGGGGGTCGCAGACGCCGGCCCCCGCGACGAGCGTGTCCGTCAGGTGCGCCGAGGGCGAGTCCGTCGGGTCGAGCGCGGCCGCGATGCCGCCCTGCGCCCACAGCGTCGACCCCGACGCGAGCACGCCCTTGGTCACGAGCAGGACGCGCGGGACGCGGGTGCGCAGCTCGAGCGCGGCCGTGAGGCCGGCGATGCCCGAGCCGACGACGACCGCGTCGGCCCGCACGGTCCAGCCCGGCTCCGGCGCCGCGAGGTGCGAGGCGAGCACGACGCCCTCCCCCTCGCGCGCCTCGAGCCCCTGCGGGTTCGCCGGCGCCGGGGCCAGGCTCATCGCGCGGAGCCGGGGATCGCCGGGTGCGGGCCCTGCACGAGCGAGCGGCCCTGCGCGAACGGCACGCCGCTCGGCTCGAGACCCGAGAGCTCGGTCCACTCGGGCGGCACCTGCCCGGGGTCGTCGCCCGCGCCGACGATGCGGTTGTCCGCGTCGACGAGCACCACGTGCGGGGAGTACGTGCGCGCCTCGGCGTCCGAGAGCATGCCGTAGGCGATGAGGATCACGACGTCGCCGGGGTGCACGAGGTGCGCGGCGGCCCCGTTGATGCACACCTGGCCCGAGCCGGCCTCGCCCGCGATCGCGTACGTCGTGAGCCGCGCACCGTTGGTGACGTCGACGACGTCGACCTGCTGCCCGGGCAGCAGGTCCGCGGCGGCGAGCAGGTCGGCGTCCACCGTGATGGAGCCGACGTAGTGCAGGTCGGCCTGCGTCACGGTCGCACGGTGGATCTTGCCGATCATCATCGGTCGCTGGAGCGAGGTCATCGGGTCCCCTCGGGTCGGTCGGGCCCGGCCTGCTCGGGGTCTCCGAGGGTGAGCCGGACGTTGTCGATGAGCCGGGTGGAGCCTACGCGCGCGGCGACCGCGAGGACCGCGGTGCCGGCGAACCCGGGTCGTACGTCCTCGAAGCCTGCCGCGTCGACGAGCGCGACGTAGTCGACGTCCACGACCCCCGCCTGGGCGAGCGCGGCGTGCACGGCCTGCACGACGTCGCCGGGGTCCTTGCCGGCGCCGGCGAGCTCCCGGCCGTCCGCGAGCCCGCGCGAGAGCGACAGCGCCTGCGTGCGCTCCGCGGGGCTCAGGTACGCGTTGCGCGACGACAGCGCGAGGCCGTCGGCGTCCCGCACCGTGGGCACGCCGCGCACCTCGACCGGCACGTCGAGGTCGTGGACCATGCGACGCACCGCGGTGAGCTGCTGCGCGTCCTTCTCGCCGAACAGGGCCACCGACGGGCGCGTCAGGTGCAGCAGCTTGAGCACGACGGTCAGGACGCCGTCGAGGTGGCCCGGGCGCGTGCGCCCCTCGAGCACGTCGCCGACGCGCCCCGCCGCGACGCGCACCACGGGGTCCCCGCCCGGGTAGACGACGTCCGGGGTCGGCGCGAAGACCACGTCGCCGGCGCCGAGCAGGCCGTCGCCGCCGAGCAGCGCGAGGTCGCCGTCGAGGTCGCGCGGGTACCGGTCGAGGTCCTCGCCGGCACCGAACTGCAGGGGGTTGACGAAGATGGTCACGACGACGTGCCGGGCGGCCGCGCGGGCCGCGCGCACGAGCTCGAGGTGCCCGGCGTGCAGGGCCCCCATCGTCATCACGACCGCGCGCGCCGGGAGGTCGCCGGCGCCGCCGGCTGCGGCGTCCTGCGCCGCGAGGGCGACGGCCAGCTCCGCACGGGTGCGGGCCAGGGTCGGTCCGCGGTCCGGTCCGTCGCGGTGCTCGTGCGCGGCGGGTCCGTCGCGGTGCTCGTGCGCCGTCATGCGTCGTCCTCCTGCGTGCGGTCGTCCACGGGGTCCGGCGCGTCCTGCGCGCTCCCCGGTGCGTCGGGGCCGGTGGGCCCCACCCCGTCCAACGCCGCGGGGTCCCCCGGCATGCCCGGCACCGGGGGCGGCTCGGTGAGCACGTCGAGCAGCGCCTGCGCGGAGCCCGCGTCGAGGATCCCGGCCGCGAGCGCGCGCGACGTCGCCGCCCGTGCGAGGGTCCGGTAGCTCAGCGGGACGTCGACCGCGCCCGTGCCCGCCCCGAGCGCGCCGAGCACCTCGACGTGGTCGCGGACCGTGCCCGCGTCGCCGCGCCGCACCGGTCCCGTGAGCGCCGTGATCGCGCCCGGCCCGCCGCCCGACGCACCGTCCGCCGGCGCGCCCGCGGACGCCGCCCGCAGCGACCCGTCGAGCGCCGCCGAGAGCAGCGGCCCGAGCACGCGGCCGGGGTCGTCCACCCCCGCCGCCGCGAGCGCCTGCGCGGCCTGCGCGACGAGCACGACGAGGTGGTTCGCGCCGTGCGCGAGGGCCGCGTGGTACAGCGGGCGGGCCTCCTCGGCGACCACGACCGGCTCGCCGCCGACCTCGACGACGAGCGCCTGACCGATCGGCAGCACCGGGCCCGGCGCGGTCACGGCGAACGTGCAGCCGACGAGCCGGGCGAGGTCGAGCGACGTGCCCGTGAACGTCATCGCGGGGTGCAGCGCGAGCGGGATCACGCCGGCGGGGCGCGCGGCGGCGAGCACCCCGACGCCGTACCGCCCGGAGGTGTGCGCGACGATCTGACCCATCTGCCACGCGCCGACGTCCGCGAGCCCGGTCACGAGGCCCTCGAGCGCGTCGTCGGGCACCGCGAGCAGCACGAGCTCGGACCGGCGCACGACCTCGGGGACGTCGACGACCGGCACGCCCGGCAGCAGCTGCTCGGCGCGCTCCCGCGACTCCGCCGAGATCGCGCTGACCGCCACGACCGGGTGGCCCGCGGCCCGCAGCGCGCTGCCGAGCACCGCACCGACCCGACCGGCGCCCACGACCCCGACACCGAGGCGCCCGGGCCGGCTCGCACCGCTCACGCCGTGCCCTCGCGCCGCATCCACTGCTCCGGACCCGCGCTCGCCCGGGCCGCGCGGGCACGCTCCGCCTGCTCGTCGAGCAGCGCAGCCGCGGCCGCCGCGTCGAGGTGGTCGACGCGCGGGCTCACCGGGCCGGGCGTCGAGTGCACGACGAGGGACGCGACGCCGAACCGGCGCTGGAGCGGCCCCTGGTCGAGCTGCAGGGACTGCGTGCGCTCGTGCGGCACGACGACGAGCCGCCGGACGAACCGCCCGGAGCGCACGAGCAGCGCGCGCTCGGTCACGAGCACCCCACGCCGGTTCCACGCGAGCAGGTCGAGCAGGCGGGCGCGGCGCGGGACGGTCAGGAAGCCGAAGGCGTCGTCGTCCTGCGAGCCCGAGAGCCCCGCCTCGACGACCGCGCGCGGGTCGGCCACCCCGAGGTCCGGGAGCACGAGCCAGAGGGCCAGCACCGCGTCGTCGCGCGTCCCGACGGGGAGCAGCACGTTCTCCGTCTGCTGCTCGCTCGCTCCCCCGTAGCCCGCGACGTTCATCTGCACGCGCCACCAGTCCTTGCGCCGCCACAGCGGGCCCTGCGTGAGGGCGAGCGCCTGGACGCGACCCGGCGGGACCGTCTGGGCGCGCGCCTCTGTGAGGCCGTGGCGCAGCCGGATGCCGTCGGGCGAGATCGCGGCGCGGAAGTTCGCGCCCTGATTGACCGCCGACCAGATCGCGCCGGCGATCCCGAAGAGCGCGGGGACGACGATGAACACGGCGCCCGGCTCCCGCGTCCAGGCGACGCCCACGATCACGGGCACGATGAAGACGCCCGCCCAGACGGTCACGCCCGAGCGCAGCACCGACTGCACGAGCCGTGCCATCGGCACCTCGAAGACCTGCCGCTCGGGTGCCGCCTCGACCACGGGCCCGCCCTGCTCGGCGCCGGCCTCGACGTGCAGGCCCGCGGCGCGCGCGAGCAGCTCCGAGCGCAGCCCCTCGGCCTCGTCCTGCTTGAGGAACGCGAGCGAGACCGCGGAGCCCGAGCCGCCGGCGACCTCGAGCCTGAGCTCGGCGAGCCCGGTGATCCGGGCGAGCAGCGGCTGCACGACGTCGACGGCCTGGAGCCGGTCGAGCCGCGCCTGGCGCTGCTGGCGGAACAGCACGCCGGTGTGCAGGTGCACCGCCTGGTCGGTCACCGCGAACCGGGTCATGCGCCACGCGAGCAGCGCGTACACGAAGCCGATCGCGGCGACGAGCACGAGCCCCCCGACCACGAACCGCCAGCGCCCGTCGCCCACGAGCTCGGCGGCGTTCCGCAGGTCGTCGCCGAACTGGTAGCCGAGCACCGCGATGGCGCCGACGAGCACGCGCCAGCCCTTGATCGCGGGCGTGACCGGGTGCATCCGGCGCCACACGCGCGAGTCCGCCGCGGGCTCCGGGAGGGTGACCGCCACGTCGCCGCCGGGCTCGCTCACAGCCCCGCCAGCTGCGCCTCGCCGCGTGACGCGAGCTGGTCGCGCAGGCGCGCGGCCTCCTCGGGCGGCAGTCCGTCGATGGTCGCGTTCGTGCTCGGCGAGGCGGTGTGCAGCTGCACTGAGGCGATCCGGAACCGCCGCGCGAGCGGGCCCGCGGTGACGTCGACGTACTGCATGCGCCCGTACGGGACGACGACGAGCTGGCGGAACAGGATCCCCTTGCGGACGAGCAGGTCGTCGGCGCGCTCGGCGTACGCGTGCGCGCGCACCTGCCGCGGCACGAGCACGGCGGCCCACAGCACCGGGACGAGCACGACCGCGGGGAACACCCACGTCCACGCCGCGCCGGTCAGCAGCGGGATGGGCACGAGGACCAGGAGCACGATCGCGGTGGTGATGCCCATCGCCGTGAGCCGCGCCCCCGCGAGCCGGCTCGACACGGGGGTCCAGGTCACGCCGGTCGGGTCGAACGGGCCGCCGGGCGCGTGTCCGGGTGCAGTCGTCATGCGCTCATCCTTCCACCGCGGCCGGTGCCGCCGGGTCGGTCGTGCGGTGGATCCCGTCCGACCCAGGGTGACGGCCCGGTGTCCGCAGGTAGGTGCGGCGACGCGGGCTGGCGGGTCAGCCGGCGGCGGGGTCCGGTGCGGGCTCGCGCGGGCGTGACGGGTCGTCCTTCGCCCCGCCCTCGGGCGGCGGCACGCGGCAGAACCACTCGACGACGAGACCCACGACCGCGAGCACCAGCGCGCCGAGGACCGCGAGCCCCGCCGTCGCCGCACGGACGCGCTGCGGCTCGATGTCGAGGTCCCCGAGCACGGCGAGGACCTGGCCGCCGTACCAGCCGACGAGCACCGCGCCCGTGTAGCAGGACGCCTTCGCGAGCACCGCCGTCCGCGCCGCTCGGATCGGCGACAGGTCCGGGCGGCTGCCCTGCAGGAACTGACGCACGGCCCAGCCCATCGAGAGCACGACGGCGGCGATGACCAGCTCGACGCCGACCACGAGCCACGGGACCTCGGGCAGCTGGACTCCGCGGTTCGCGAGCGCCCGGACCAGCGTCGCGCTGAGGGCGGTGGTGACGAACGCCCAGAGTGCGAGCGTCTGCCATCGCGTGCGGTGCATCACGCGTGCGGCCCGGTCCCCGGGTCGCCGCCGGCGGGCTCGGGCTGCACCGCGGGCACGGGCACCGTGAGCCAGTCGAGCGCCAGCCAGCGGATCCCGTCACGGTCCGGCGCGGTCGCGGCGAGCGCGCCGACGGGTCCGCCGCCGAGCCCGGGCAGCACCGCGTCGGGCGCGACCTGGGCCCACGGCTGCAGCACGAACGCCCGCTCGTGCGCGCGCGGGTGCGGCAGCTCGAGGTCCTCGGTCACGGCGAGCGTCGTGCCGTAGACGATGATGTCGACGTCGAGCGTGCGCGGCCCCCAGTGCTCGTGCCGCTCGCGCCCGTGGATCTGCTCGACGGCCTGCGTCGCGCGCAGCAGGTCGCGGGGCGAGAGGGTCGTGCGCGCGAGGACGACGGCGTTGAGGAAGTCGGGCTGGTCCGGGCCGCCGACGGGTGCGGTGCGTGCGAGCGGCGACACGTCGACGACCTCGATGCCCGGGACCTCGGCGAGGTCGTACACCGCGTCGCGCAGCGTCTCCTGCGCGGCTCCGAGGTTCGAGCCGAGCGCGAGGACGACCTCGACCGCGCCGTGCGGAGCCTCGTCGAGCGCGTCGGTCACGAGCTCGCCGTCGACCACGTCGTCGTCGGGGTCGCCGGGACCGAGGAGCTCGGGCCGGGTCGCCCGGACGTGCGGCGCGAGCTCGGGGGCGGGCGGCGCGGGGTGACCGGCCGCGCCGTGGTGGGCGGCGCCGTCGAGGCGCACGGGCCCCGAGTGGTGCGTGCCGGGCGTCTCGTCGGGCTCCGTGCGCGGCTCCGCGGCGGGGGCCTCCGGCCGGTACGGCAGCGGCTGGTAGGGCCCCTCGTCGTACGGGAACGGGGTCGCGCGCACGAGCGGGTCGGTCGGGTCCGCGGGCGTCGGAGCCCCCGGGTGCGGACCGGTCGGGACGGGCGGCAGGGGTGCGGGCGGGTGCGGGGCGGGCGGGTGCGGGACCGGCGGGTGCGGGTCGGGCACCGGCTCGGCGGCGCGCGGCCCGGACGGCGCCGCGACGGGGGCAGCGACAGCGGCGGCGACCGTGGGCAGCTGCGCGGTGACGGTGCGCACCGGGGCCGACGTCACCGCGGCCCGCTCACGCCCGTCCTCGGCAGCGGGGCGCCACGGCTCGGCCGCCGGGAGCTTGTCGCGGTCGCGGTAGATCTCCACGACGACGTCGTCGAACGGCACCGGGATCGGGGCGCGCGGCTTGTGCAGCGCGACGTCGACGGCGACCGCCTGCGGGAACGCGAGGACCGTCGCGGCGATCCGCTCGGCGACCGTCTCGATCAGGTCGGCGGGGTCGCTCGAGAGCACCCCCGCGACGTGCAGCGAGAGCGTCCCGTAGTCGAGGGTGAGCGCGAGCTCGTCGCGGGCGGCGGCGCGCCGCGTGTCGAGGTGCACGACGACGTCCGCGACGAACTCCTGGCCGTCGCGGCGCTCGTGCTCGAAGACCCCGTGGTAGCCGATCGCCGAGATGCCGAGCACCCGGATGCGGTCGAGCCGCCGGCCCGACGCGTCGTGGGCGACCGCCGCGCTGAGCGCGTGCGGGTCCCGGCCCCGTGCCGGCTGGCCACCCTCACCGTTCGCGTGCACGTTCACCGCTCGCCTCCCGTCGTCCGACCCGTCCCGCCCGTCGCACCCGCGTCGCCGCCGGCGCGCCGCCACGCTGCCGCGACGCGCACGGCGTCCGCCGAGCCTGCCACCTCGTGCACCCGGACGCACCAGGCTCCCGCGGCCGCCGCGAGCGCCGAGACCGCGGCCGTCGCGCCGTCCCGCGCGAGGGGCGGCGCCGGCGTGCCGTCCGGGTCCGCGAGCAGGTGCCCGAGGAAGCGTTTGCGGGACGCCCCGACGAGCACCGGGAAGCCGTCCGCGACGAGCTCCGGGAGCCGCGCGAGGAGCGGCCAGTTGCTCGCCCCCGGCTTCGCGAAGCCGAGCCCCGGGTCGAGCACGACCTGCTCGTCGCGCACCCCCGCAGCGCGCAGCGCGTCGACCCGCTGGGCGAGCTCGCGCCGTACGTCGGCCACCACGTCGTCGTAGTCGTCGCGCGCGTCCATGACGTCCGCGTGGCCGCGCCAGTGCATCGCGACATACACCGCCCCGGTCTCCGCCACCGTCGCGAGCATCGCGTCGTCGGCCAGGCCGCCCGAGACGTCGTTGACGACCGACGCACCGCGCGCCACGGCCTCGCGGGCCACGACCGCGCGCGTCGTGTCGACGCTCACCGTGGCGCCGCGCCGGACGAGCTCGGCGACGACCGGGATCACCCGCTCGAGCTCGTCCTCGACCGCGACGCGGCGCGCGCCCGGTCGGGTCGACTCGCCGCCCACGTCCAGCAGGTCCGCACCGGCCTCGACGAGCGCGAGCCCGTGGGCCACCGCCGCGTCGGGCGTGAACCAGCGGCCGCCGTCCGAGAACGAGTCGGGGGTCACGTTCACGACCCCCATCACCAGCGTCCGCCCCGCGCCCGTGAGGTGCTCGGGCAGGGGTGCGGGACGTGCTCCGGTGCTCACGGGGCCGAGCCTAGGCCCCGGTCAGCGTCCGAGGACGAGGCTCATCGCCTCGGCCCGCGTGGCGACGTCACGCATCTGCCCGCGCACCGCCGACGTGACCGTGCGCGAGCCCGGCTTGCGGACACCACGCATCGACATGCACAGGTGCTCGCACTCGATGACGACGAGCACACCCTTCGGGTCGAGGTTCTCGACGAGCGCGTCCGCGATCTGCGACGTCAGCCGCTCCTGGACCTGCGGGCGGCGCGCGAACACCTCGACGAGCCGCGCGAGCTTGCTCAGCCCGGTGATGCGGCCCGTGGCGCTCGGGATGTACCCGACGTGCGCGACCCCGTGGAACGGCACGAGGTGGTGCTCGCACGTCGAGTACACCTCGATGTCCTTGACCAGGATCATCTCCTCGTGGCCGAGGTCGAACGTCGTGGTCAGCACGTCCTCCGGCTCCTGGCGCAGGCCCGCGAAGATCTCGCGGTACGCCCGGGCGACCCGCGCCGGCGTGTCGCGCAGGCCCTCGCGCTCGGGGTCCTCGCCGACCGCGAGCAGGAGCTCGCGGATCGCGGCCTCCGCCCGGGCGGCGTCGTACTCGGGCACCACGCGGCGCTCCGGGGCGGCGGCGGGCGCCGGCAGGAGCTCGGGCAGCGCGCCGTCGTGCTCGTCGACGCTCATCCCGGTCAGCCCTGCGCGTTCGGGTCGGGGGTGCCGTCCCACGGCAGCTGGACCGGGATCTCGGCGGGGTGCTCGGGCTTGGCGTCGGCCGCGATGTCCTCGGGGATGATCGGCGCGCCGTTCTGCGCGGCCCTCTCCCCCTGGGTGAGCACCGGCGGGCGCTTCGAGACCGCGCGCTCCTCGCTCGACAGCCAGACCTGGCGCGGCTCGCGCTTGACGACCGGCGCGAAGATCTCGGCGAGCTCCGCCTGGTTGAGCGTCTCGCGCTCGAGCAGCTCGAGGACGAGGTGGTCGAGCACGTCGCGGTACTGGACCAGGATCTCCCACGCCTCGTCGTGCGCGGCGTCCATGAGCTTGCGGACCTCGACGTCGACCGTCGCGGCAACCGACTCCGAGTAGTCGCGCCCGTGGCCCATGTCGCGGCCCATGAAGACCTCGCCCGAGTCCTGGCCGAGCTTGACGGCGCCGATGCGCTCGCTCATCCCGAACTGCGTGACCATCTTGCGGGCCGTCGCGGTGGCCTTCTCGATGTCGTTGCTCGCGCCCGTCGTCGGGTCGTGGAACACGAGCTCCTCGGCGACGCGTCCGCCCATCGCGTACGCGAGCTGGTCGAGCAGCTCGTTGCGCGTCGTGGAGTACTTGTCCTCGAGCGGCATGACCATCGTGTAGCCGAGGGCGCGCCCGCGCGGGAGGATCGTGACCTTCGTGACCGGGTCGGTGTAGCGCAGCGCCGCCGCCACGAGCGCGTGGCCGCCCTCGTGGTACGCGGTGATCTTCTGCTCCGAGACCTTCATGATCCGGGTGCGCTTCTGGGGCCCCGCGATGACGCGGTCGATCGCCTCGTCGAGCTCGTGGTCGCCGATCGTCTGGCCGCCCGTGCGCGCCGTCAGCAGCGCGGCCTCGTTGAGCACGTTCGCGAGGTCGGCACCGGTGAAGCCCGGGGTGCGGCGCGCGACGGCCTCGAGGTCGACGTGCGGGGCCATCGGCTTGCCCTGCGCGTGCACCTGCAGGATCCGCGAGCGGCCCTTGAGGTCCGGCGGGTCGACGGAGACCTGGCGGTCGAAGCGGCCCGGGCGCAGCAGCGCGGGGTCGAGGATGTCGGGACGGTTCGTCGCGGCGATCAGGATGACGTTCGTCTTGACGTCGAACCCGTCCATCTCGACGAGCATCTGGTTGAGCGTCTGCTCGCGCTCGTCGTGCCCGCCGCCCATGCCGGCTCCGCGGTGCCGGCCGACGGCGTCGATCTCGTCGATGAAGATGATCGCGGGGGCGTTCTGCTTGGCCTGGTCGAACAGGTCGCGCACGCGGCTCGCGCCGACGCCGACGAACATCTCGACGAAGTCCGAGCCGGAGATCGAGTAGAACGGCACCCCCGCCTCGCCGGCGACGGCCCGCGCCAGCAGCGTCTTGCCGGTACCGGGCTGGCCGTACAGCAGCACGCCCTTGGGGATCTTCGCGCCGACCGCCTGGAACTTGGCGGGCTCGGCGAGGAACTCCTTGATCTCGTGGAGCTCCTCGACCGCCTCGTCGACACCCGCGACGTCCGCGAACGTGACCTGCGGGGACTCCTTGCTGACGAGCTTGGCCTTCGACTTGCCGAAGCTCATGACGCGCGAGCCGCCGCCCTGCATGTTCGACATGAGGAACCAGAAGACGGCCAGGATGATGAGGAACGGCACGATCAGCGTCAGCAGGCTGCCCCACCACGACTGCCGCGGGACCTCCGACGTGAACCCCTTGTCCGGGTCCGCGTCGGCGATCGCGGTGACGACCGTCTCGCCCTGCGGCTCCACGTAGAAGAACTCGACGTTCTTGCCGAGGTTGTCGTCGCCCTGCACGTAGTCCTCGGCGAGCGTGAGCTGGACCCGCTGCTCACCCTCCGTGACCTTGACCTGCTCGACCTTGCCCTCGTCGAGGAGCTCGAGCCCGACGGACGTGTCGACCCGCTGGGTGCGCGGGGAGCCGAAGATGGTGCCGAGGCCGATCCAGACGATGACGGCGGCCAGCACGATCCACACGGCGGGGCCGCGGGTGAGTCGCTTGAGATTCATGGGCAGCGGGGGTGGCGCCCCCTCATCCCTCCGGGTTGCAGGGCAGCAGGTGGCGTCGAAGTTACACGCTGCACCTGGGATCGACGGGGTCTGTTCGCCCAGGGCAGGAAGCGCGCCTCAGTGCGAGTAGACGTGCGGCGCGAGCGTCCCGACGAACGGGAGGTTGCGGTACTTCTCCGCGTAGTCGAGCCCGTAGCCGACGACGAACTCGTTGGGGATGTCGAAGCCGACGTAGCGCACGTCCACGTCGACCTTCGCGGCCTCGGGCTTGCGCAGCATCGTCGCGATCTCGACGCTCTCCGGGCCGCGGCTGCGCAGGTTCGCCAGCAGCCACGACAGCGTGAGCCCGGAGTCGATGATGTCCTCGACGATCAGCACGTGCCGCCCGGTGAGGTCGGTGTCGAGGTCCTTGAGGATCCGCACGACGCCCGAGGACTTGGTGCCCGAGCCGTAGGACGACACGGCCATCCAGTCCATCTGCACCGTGGTGTGCAGGCGGCGCACGAGGTCCGCCATGACCATGACCGCACCCTTGAGCACCCCCACGACCAGGAGCTCCTTGCCCGCGTAGTCCGCGTCGATCTGCGCCGCCAGCTCGTCGAGGCGCGCACCGAGCTGGGCCTCCGTGAGCAGCACGCGCTCGAGGTCGTCCCCCATGTCCGCAGGATCCACGGTCGTCATTCTCCTTCGTGCGTTCCGGGGTGGAGCCTCAGCCTGCCACACGCGCGGGACGCGACGACGGGCCCCGGCAGGTGCGCGGCACCCTGCCCGTGCCATGCGGTCACGAGGGCGTCGACCGCGAGGACGTGCGCCCGGGTGAGGCTCCCGGACGGGCACCCCGCGCGCACCGCGGCCCGGCGCAGCGCGCGGCGGCGCACCGCCGGGAGGGCGCGCGCGAGGGTCTCGACGTCGAGCACGAAGCCCGGGGCCGGGTCGCGCGGCGCACCTCCGGGCGTGTCGCGGGCCGCCGCCGTGAGGAGCTCCGCCGCGAGGGCGTCGAGCGCGTCCGCGTCCTCGCGCAGCAGGTCGGCGGTCCGGGCCAGCGCGACGGCGACCCCCGGGCCGAGCGTGTCCTCGAGCACCGGCAGCGCCGCGGCCCGTACGCGGGAGCGGGCGGGCGCCGTGCGGTCGCCGGGCCCTGCGGTGTTGGTCGGGTCGTGCCAGGGCGTGAGCCCGTGCGCCGCGCACACCGCCTCGGTGCCCGCGCGCCGGAGCGCGAGGAACGGCCGCCGCAGCAGGTCGCGGCGCGGCGCCATGCCCGCGAGCGAGCGGGCGCCCGACCCGCGCGCGAGCCCGAGCAGGACGCCCTCGGCCTGGTCGTCGAGGGTGTGTCCCAGCAGCACCGCCGCTGCGCCGAGCCGCCGCGCGGTCGCGTCGAGCGCCGCGTACCGGGCCTCGCGGGCCGCCGCCTCCGGACCGCCCGGGCCCCCGACGTCGACCTCCACCACCTCGACCGGGTCCAGGCCGAGCCCCCGGCACGCCGCCGCCGCCTCCGCCGCGACGTCGGCGCTGCCGGGCAGCAGTCCGTGGTCGACGACCACGGCGCCCGCCCGCACGGTGCGCGGTGAGCGGGTGCTGCGCCCCGCGACGAACGCCGTCGCCGCCGCGAGCGCGAGGGAGTCGGCCCCGCCCGAGCACGCGACGAGCACGAGCGACCCCGTGGGCAGGTCGTCGAGCGCGCGGGTGACCGCGGTGCGTGCGGCCGCCACGGCAGGTGCGGGTCCGGTCACGGGCTCAGCCGTGCACGCGACGCACCCAGGCGCCGGGCTCGGCGATCTCGCGCGCCGACGGCAGGTGCTCCGGGGCGGCCCACACGGCGTTGAGCCCGTCGGTGCCCACCGCGGCGCGGACCGTGCGCACGAACGCCGCGCCGTCGCGGTACTGCGCGAGCTTCGCGTCGAGCCCGAGGAGCCGGCGCACGACGCGCTCGGGACCGCGGGACCGGGCACCCGCGTCCCGACGGGCCTCGAACCGGGCGCGGATGCGGCGCACCGACGGCACGACCGAGCGGCCGACGGCGTCCATCGCGACGTCCGCGTGCCCCTCGAGCAGGGCCATGACGGCGCCGACCTCGTCGACGAGCGCGCGCTGGTCCGCGGGCAGCAGGTCGAGGATGCCGCGGCCGTCGTCCGGGCCGCCCAGCGCACCGGCGACGCCCTGTAGCAGGTCGAGCAGGGTCGGCCCGTCGTCGTCCGGCGCGCCGTCCCCGCGCCCGTGGGCCCGCCCGGCGTCACCCGAGAGGCCCGCGAGCAGCGTGCCCGAGCGCGCGCGGAGGTGGTCGGCGAGCCAGGGGGCCGCCGCGAACTGCAGCGCGTGCGTCTGCTCGTGCAGGCACACCCACAGCCGGAAGTCCGCCGGGTCGAGCCGCATCGCGCGCTCGGCCTGGAGCACGTTCGGCGCGACCAGCAGGAGGCGGCCGCCGGGCGCCTGCACGTCGGCGGTGAAGGGGTCGAACTGCCCGAGCACCTTGCCCGAGAGCAGCGCGAGCACCGCACCGACCTGCGTCGCGGCGGCGAGCCGCGCGGCGCCGGGAACCGGCCGGGGCACGGGGACGTCGCGCGTCATGCTCGACATGAGCCGGGTGTTCACGCGGGCCCACGCCGGACGGTCGACGACGTGCACGGTCGCGGGCGCGCGCCCGTCGGCGGGCGTCAGGCCGGTGATCCGCGCGACGTGCTCGGGTGCCGCGGCCGCCGCGGAGCGCAGCCCCTCGACGAGCGCGGCGGCCTCGTCCCGCGTGGCGCGGGGGCCCGGCGTCGCGAGCCGTCCCGCGAGCCGTGCGGCCACGTCCCAGTCGACGAGCGCGCGTGCGCCCGCCCCGGTCACGCCCGCCTCGGCGTCGACGCGGTCCGGGTGTGCTGCTCGACGCGGTGCCACGCGCCCACCGTAACCGCCGGGTCGCGGGGCGTCGGCCCTGCCCGCGCCGCCCCGACGCGAGCCGCCCGGTACCCGGCCAGGCCCGGCCCGGCGTCAGCGGCAGCCGCACTCCGCGAGCCGCGCCACGAACCCGTCGATCGCTGCGCGCGGCGCCGGCTGCCCACCGCCGGGCGTCTGGTCCGCGACCACCGCGAACAGGAGCTGGCGGCCGTCGGCATCGACCACGGTGCCGGCGAGCGACGTGACGCCCGGCAGGCTGCCGGTCTTGGCGCGCACGAGCCCCCGCGCGGACGTCGTCGTGTACCGCTCGGCCAGGGTGCCGGTGAGCCCGGCCACCGGCATCCCGGTCGCGATCTCCCGGAGCTCGGGGCGCGCCGGGTCCGTCACGAGCCGCAGGAGCCCGAGGAGCAGGTCCGGCGAGAGGTGCGAGCCCGCGCCGAGCCCCGAGGCGTCGACGAGCTGCGCCCCGGACGTGTCGACGCCGAGCTGCGCGACCGCCCGCAGGACCGCCTGCGACGCGCCCTCGAAGCTGCCCGGCAGGCCGGAGTCGACCGCGACGAGCCGCGCGACGACCTCGGTGATCGTGTTGTCCGACGTGTCGAGGAAGTAGTGCACGACGTCGGAGAGCGGCGCCGACCGGACGAGGCCGAGCTGCTCGGCGCCCGCGGGAGCCGGCCCCACGGGGCCGACGTCGGTCACCGTGATCCCGTGCTCGGCGAGGCGCTGCGCGAGGACCCCGGCCGCGTTCGCCTCGGGGTCGGCGTGGCGGGGCGGGTACTCCCCCGCGCGGATCTTCGCGATGTCGACCGCGAAGCTCGTGACCGGCGCGACGAAGCCCTGGTTGACGTCCGACGGGTTCCACGCCGGGCTCAGCGCCGGCCCGGAGAACAGGGACCCGTCGTAGCCGAGCCGCACGCTCGTCGTCCCCGTCGAGGCCAGCACGCCCGCGACCTGCGTCGCGAGGTCGCCCAGCCCCGCGTGCCCGACGACCGCGTCCGCGTCGCCCTCGGCGGGGGCGAGCATCATGTCGCCGCCGCCCACGAGCACGATCTCGTCGCCCTCGCCGCGGACGACCCGCGTGTCGAGCGTCGAGGCGGGGTCGAGCGTCGCGAGCGCGGCCACGCCGGTCACGAGCTTCGCGGTCGACGCCGGGACGCGCGGCTGGTCGGACGCGTGCGACGCGAGCACCTCGCCGGTGATCTGGTCCGCCACGACGACGCCCACGGCCGGTCCGAGCCGCCCGTCCGTCACGAGGCCCTGGACCAGCGCGGCCACCTGCCCGGGGTCGGGCACGGGCGCCGCGGCGTCGAGCGGGCCCAGCGCCGGGGCGACCGCGGGCGGCTCGGCGACGCCCGGGACGGCAGGGAACGGCTCCGGGTCGGGCGGCACGGGTGCGAGGGTCACGACGCCCGGGACGACGTCGTACGCGTCGGCCGTCCCGTACGCGGCACCGCCCAGGACGAGCACGAGCAGGCTCACCCCGACCACGCGCGCGCCTGTCGACATGCGCCCTCCCGTCCGTGCGTGTCGCGCGTGTCGCGCGTGTCGTTGGTCTCAGTCGACTGCTCGACCGGGCACGCTCGGCGGCGTGCGCGGGAGCAAGTCGTCCCGGTGCGTCACACTAGGTCACGTACCAGGGGGGCGTCCCACGTCGGCACGCCGCCGCAGGCATGTCGGAGACACGTGTGGACAGGTCGCGCCCACCGGCGCTCCCGCCGCACGGGCGGAGGAGAGCTGTGGAGTTCGACGTCACGATCGAGATCCCCAAGGGGCAGCGCAACAAGTACGAGGTCGACCACGCGACGGGGCGGATCCGCCTCGACCGCATGCTCTTCACCTCGACGCGCTACCCCGACGACTACGGCTTCATCGAGGGCACCCTCGGTGAGGACGGCGACCCGCTCGACGCCCTCGTGCTCCTCGAGGAGCCGACGTTCCCGGGCTGCCTGATCCGGTGCCGCGCGCTCGGCATGTTCCGCATGCGCGACGAGGCGGGCGGTGACGACAAGGTGCTGTGCGTGCCGACGGGCGACCAGCGCGCCGCGTGGCGGCAGGACATCGACGACGTCTCCGACTTCCACCGTCTCGAGATCCAGCACTTCTTCGAGGTCTACAAGGACCTCGAGCCCGGCAAGTCGGTCGAGGGCGCGCACTGGACCGGCCGCCAGGAGGCCGAGGACGAGATCGAGCGCTCGCGCCAGCGGGCCATCGACGCGGGGTACGACCACCACTGAGCCGGACGCGGGCCGCCCCTCGGGGCGGCCCGTCCTGGTCGTGCGGTGCTGTTCTCGCGCGGCCGGGTGTGCTGCGCGACGGACGCGCGGCGCACCGTCGCGTCAGGGGCGCCCGGCGTACGGCATCGTGCCCGACCAGCGCATCGACGCGAGGCGCACCGGCACGCCCTCGCGCGGGGCCTCCATGATCTGCCCGCCGCCGACGTACATCGCGACGTGGTGGATCTTGTCGGGGTTGCTCGGGTCCGTCGACCAGAAGACCAGGTCGCCGGGGCGCATCGAGTCGTAGCTGATCTTCAGCACCTGCTTGTACTGGTCGCGCGACGTGCGGTTGAGGTTCACGCCCGCGTTGCGCCACGCACCCCCGGTGAGCCCGGAGCAGTCGTAGCCGCTCGGTCCGGTGCCGCCCCACAGGTAGGGGATGCCGGTCTGCGCGCGCGCCCACGCCGACGCGGCCTCGCCCTGGCCCGCGCTGCCGCGCGAGCGCCCGGTGCCGAGGCCGTGCGGGTTGCTCGGCGCCGGGGCCGGCGCGGGGACGGCCGGGGCGGGAGCGGGTGCGGGTGCGGCGGGTGCCGGGGCCGCCGGAGCGGGAGCCGGGGCCGCGGGGGCCGGTGCGGGCGCCGGTGCGGCGGGGGCCGGAGCGGCAGGTGCGGGCGCGCCCGGTGCCGGAGCCGCGGGAGCCGACGCGGCGGGGGCCTGCGCCGCAGGAGCCGCGGCGGCGGGCGCGGCCGGCGTCGCCGTGCGGCGTGCCTGCGCGGCGGCGTTCTCGCGGGCCTGGCGCTCGAGGTCGAGGGCGTCCTGGCGCGCGCGCTCGACGTCGGCGCTCGTGCTGCGCGCGGCGGCGAGCTGCGCGATGAGTCCTTCTCGCTCGACGGTGGCGGCGGCGACGGCCTCGTCGGCCTCCTGCTGCACCTGCTTGGCCTCGGCGAGCGCGTCCTGCGCGGCCGCGGCTGCCTGCTCGCGCGCGGCGACGGCCTCGTCGGCGCGCTTCTTGAGCGTCGTCGCGACGAGCTGCGCGGCGCGGAACTCCTGCACGGCCGTGTCGGCCTTGGTGCTGACCCGGGCGAGCGCGGTGCTGCGCTCGACGACCTGGTCGAACCCGTCGGCCGAGAGGAACGCCTGGACCGAGTCCATCGAGCCGCCCGAGCGGGCGCTCTGCCGGGCGATCGCGACGAGCGTGCGGCGGGCGGCCTCCGCCTGCTCCTGGGCGACGCGGTGGCTCTCGGTGGCGCTGGTCGCGGCGGCGGCCGCGGCCTCGCTGTCGACCTGCGCCTGCGTGTACGCCTCGGCGGCCTGCTGGACGCGCACGAGGGCGGCGTCACGCTCGGCGCTCTGCTGGGCGAGGCGCACCTCGATCGCGGCGACGGACGACTCGGCGCCGGAGACCGCGCGGCGTGCGTCGCGCACGTCCTGGTCGCTGGGCGCGGCGGGGACGGCGGTCGCCGCGACCGGGGCCAGCACGAGCAGCGCGGCGGCGAGCGAGGCCGCCGCGGCACGCCGGAGCCCGGGCGCCGTGCGTCGGTGGAGGTGGGTCACGTCATGTCCTTCGTCGTCCGGGGGCGCGACCTTGAGCCGTCGGGGGCGCCCGTCGGCACGCTACCGGCGTGATTCACAGAAGTGAACAGCAGTCACACCCGTCACACGAGTCACACGGATGTCGTTCGGGAGGGATCGGGCGAATCCACCGGGTGAAGCTGCCCGAACGGGCGGAGCGCCGACGGCCGGCGTGAACCGGGGTGAAGTCGTCCCGCATCGCGAGACCGCCGTTTCACATACGGGACGGCGCTCGTACTGTTCGTGACATGTCCCGCCGAATGTGTCGCTGACCAGCGCACGCTCGGCTGTGCCCGGTGACCGGTCACCTGAGCCCTCCCTCCCCGCGCGACGTCGCGGACGACGGGATCCGGGCTCCCGGTCCTGATCGGGCCGCTCCCCGGCACCGCGGCAGCGTGCGCCCCTCCCCCGCCCCCGCGCACCCCCGCCCGACGCGTCCTCCCGACGCCGGGCCCGCCCCGAGGAGATCCCCATGAACAACGCCTGGTCCTTCGAGACCCGCCAGGTCCACGCCGGCCAGACCCCGGACGCCACCACCGGCGCCCGCGCGCTGCCGATCTACCAGACGACGTCCTTCGTCTTCCCGGACGCGGGCGTCGCCGCCGACCGCTTCGCCCTCAAGGACCTCGGCCCGATCTACACGCGCATCGGCAACCCGACGCAGCAGGCCGTCGAGGACCGGATCGCCTCGCTCGAGGGCGGCGTCGGCGCGCTGCTGCTCGCGTCCGGCCAGGCCGCCGAGACCCTCGCGATCCTCAACATCGCCGAGGCCGGCGACCACGTCGTCGCGAGCCCGAGCCTCTACGGCGGCACCTACAACCTGCTGCACCACACGCTGCCCCGGTACGGCATCGAGACGACCTTCGTCGCCGACCCGCACGACGCCCAGGCGTGGCGCGACGCCGTCCGCCCGAACACCAAGCTCTTCTTCGGGGAGTCCATCCCGAACCCGCGCGCCGACGTCCTCGACATCGAGCTCGTCGCCGGCATCGCGCACGAGAGCGGCGTGCCCCTCGTCGTGGACAACACCGTCGCGACGCCGTACCTGATCCGGCCGTTCGAGCACGGCGCCGACGTCGTGGTCCACTCCGCGACCAAGTACCTCGGCGGGCACGGCACCGCGATCGGCGGCGTGATCGTCGACGCCGGCACGTTCGACTACGCGCAGCACCCCGAGCGGTTCCCCAACTACAACCAGCCGGACCCGAGCTACCACGGGCTCGTCTACGCGCGCGACCTCGGCGTCGGCAGCGCGTTCGGGGCGAACCTCTCCTTCATCCTCAAGGCCCGCGTGCAGCTCCTGCGCGACCTCGGCGCCGCGATCTCCCCGTTCAACGCGTTCCTCATCGCGCAGGGCATCGAGACGCTGTCGCTGCGGGTCGAGCGCCATGTCGAGAACGCCCAGAAGGTCGCCGAGTGGCTCGAGGCGCGCGAGGACGTGCTCGGCGTGCACTACGCCGGGCTGGCGTCGAGCCCCTGGAACGCGAACGCCCGCAAGTACGCGCCGCGCGGCGCCGGTGCGGTGCTGGCCTTCGAGATCGACGGCGGCGCCGCGGCCGGCCAGGCGTTCGTGTCCGCGCTCGAGCTGCACTCGAACGTCGCGAACATCGGCGACGTCCGCTCGCTCGTCATCCACCCCGCCTCGACGACGCACAGCCAGCTCACGCCCGAGGAGCAGGCGCTCTCGGGCGTCACGCCCGGGCTCGTGCGGCTCGCGGTCGGGATCGAGCACATCGACGACATCCTCGCGGACCTCGAGGCGGGCTTCCGCGCCGCGAAGGGCGCCTGACCGCACGGCCCCGGGCGGGTCACACACAGCCCGCCCCGGGCCACCCCCCCCCCCGGGTGCCCCCCCCCCCGTCCCCCCCCCCCCCCCCCGAGCCCCGTCGTGCCGGGGCCGTC
>NZ_JBSGSU010000004.1:80913-123697 GCF_053607065.1 Cellulomonas sp. NPDC055163
GAAAGCCCTCTTGGGAGCCTCGGGGGTTGTCTTCACGCCAGCAAGGTACCCTAACCAAACCTCCCCAGGTACCCCCCCCCACGTCGCCCTTGTTCCCGCACCGCGCTCGGGGTGCACACCCCGCGGTCACCCTCGCGCGCCGCGCAGGACGCCCCCGTAGATTGGACAGCCATGCCCACCGACCGGCCGACCGACCGGCCCACGACCGCCGCCGACGGGGACCTCCCGGTGGGCGCCGCGGCACCCACCACCCGCAGGGCGGCCCCCGCGGGTCCCCGCCGGGTCGCCGCACCGCCCGCCCCCGTCCCGGCGAGCGCCGCGTGGCGCGAGGGCGACCCCGTGGGCCGCCGGCAGTTCGCCGACCTCGGCCCGCTGCGCCTCGAGGCAGGCGGTCGCCTCGGCTCCGTCCGCCTCGCCTACGAGACGTGGGGCACGCTCAACGAGGCCGGCGACAACGCCGTGCTCGTGCTGCACGCGCTGACCGGCGACTCCCACGTCACCGGCGACGCGGGCCCCGGGCACCCGACGCCCGGCTGGTGGCGCTCGCTCGTCGGCCCCGGCGCACCGATCGACACGGACCGGTGGTTCGTCGTCGCACCCAACGCGCTCGGCGGCTGCCAGGGCTCGACCGGCCCCGCGTCGACCGCGCCCGACGGCCGGCCGTGGGGTGGCCGCTTCCCCCACATCACGGTCCGTGACCAGGTCGCGGCGGAGACCCGCCTGACCGACGCGCTCGGCATCGACTCGTGGGCGCTCGTCGTCGGGGCCTCGATGGGTGGGCAGCGGGTGCTCGAGTGGGGCGTGAGCGCGCGCGACCGGGTCCGGTCCCTCGCGGCGATCGCCACGGCCGCGCAGACGTCCGGCGACCAGATCGCGAGCTTCCACACGCAGCTCGCCGCGATCCACGCCGACCCGAGGTTCCGCGACGGGGACTACTACGACGCGCCCGACGGCGAGGGCCCGCACGTGGGGCTCGGCATCGCGCGGCAGATCGCGCACCAGACCTATCGGAGCGCGCGCGAGCTCGACGTTCGGTTCGGGCGGATCCCGCAGGGCGGGGAGGACCCGCTCGAGGGCGGGCGCTTCGCGGTGCAGTCCTACCTCGACCACCACGGCGACAAGCTCGCACGGCGGTTCGACGCCAACACGTACGTCGCGCTGACCCGCACGATGGTCACGCACGACCTCGGGCGGGACCGCGGGGGCGTCGAGGCGGCGCTCGCGAGCATCACCGCGCGCTCGCTCGTCGTCGCGGTCGACTCCGACCGGCTGTTCCTGCCCGCGCAGTCCGACCGCATCGCCGCCGGGATCCCCGGCTCGGGGCCGGTGCGCACGATCCGCTCGGAGTTCGGGCACGACGGTTTCCTCATCGAGGCCGAGCAGGTCGGCGCGATCGTGCGCGAGTTCCTCGCGGAAGGCTGACGGGGGCCGATCCGGACGAGCGCTGCGGCCCGGCGCCGTCCGGCGACACGTCTCGGCCGTGGCGGGCCGGCACGCGGGGCCGCGGCCGGGCGCACGAGCGCGGACCCGTGCCGGACGCCTGCCCGGTTCGGCCCGGTCTGGGGCACGATGGGAGCATGACGCACCCCTCGTCGACCGACCTCGCCGCCGCCTCGACCGCGCTGCACGCCCAGTGGGACCTCCTGCGGCGATGGGTCGGGACCGTGGTCGACGCACGCGCGGCACGCGCCGAGAGCGTGCTCGAGGGCTGGACCGTGGGCGACCTCGTCGCGCACCTCGGCCGCGCGATGGACTCGCTCACCGCGGTCGAGGTCGCCCCCGCCGGGACCGTCCCGCTCACCCTCGCCGAGTACCTCGGGCAGTACGCCGACCGGGCGTCGGAGACCGCGGAGGCGACGCGCCAGCTCACCGCCGAGCTCGGTGACAACCCCCTCCCCGCGGTCGACGCGCTCGCCCGTGCCGCGTTCGCGCGCCTCGACGCCCTCGGCACGTCCGACGTCGTCGTGCTCGCCCGCCGTGGACCCGTGCTGCTCTCCGACATGGTCGCCTCACGCGTGCTCGAGCTCGTGGTGCACGCCGACGACCTCGCCCGCTCGCTGCGGGGCACCGGCCGCACCGACCCGTCCGGCGCCGGTCCCGTCGACCACGACGCCCTCGACCTCGTCGCCGGTGTGCTGCTGCGCATCGTCGTCGCGCGCGGCGGGTGGAGCCTCGAGGTCGCCCGGCCGCTCACGTGGGTCCGGCTCGCCGCGGGCCGCGTCCCGTACGACGTCGACGTCCTCGCCGAGGCGCTGAGCCCGCAGTACACGTCCGACGCCGTGCCGGACCTCGGCCGGATGCTGCCGCTGCTCTGACACGACCACCCGGTCGGGCCCTCACGGCCCGATCCTCCCTGCCGATCGTGCCGGGGACAGCCCAGGGACGGACGGGAAGGTGGCAGCGTCGTGCTCGCGCTCGTCTACGCCTTCGTCGCGCTCGTCGCGCTCGTCCCCGCGCTGACGTCCTGGCAGCACCGTGCGCGCGGGCCCGCCGCCCGGCCGCTCGCGCTGCTGCACCTCGGGATCGCGTACTGGAGCGCCTTCGACGCGGCCTCGGCCGCCGTCACCGACCCCGGGCTGGCGTACGCGTTCAGCCTCGCGATCTACCCGGGCGTGTGCGCCGTGATCGCGGGCTTCCTGTGGCAGGCGCTCGTCGCCGCGGGCCACGCGGAGCAGCTCCGCCGCCGGCACGCCGTGCTGCTCGCGGTCGTCCCGGTGCTGACCGTCGTCGCCGCCGCGACCGACCCGTGGCACCACCTGTTCTTCACGTCGGTCGAGCGCGCGCCGGCCGGCGCGATGCCGCACGTCGACTTCGGTCCGCTGTTCTGGGTGCACAGCGCGTACAGCTACGCGCTGAGCGCCGCCGCGACCGTGCTGCTCGTGCAGGCGATGCGCCGCTCGATCGCCGGCCAGCGCCGCACGTTCGTCCTCGTCCTCGTCGCCGCCGCGGCACCGACCGTCGGCAACGTCGCGACGCTCACCGGCGTGGCGGGGCCCCAGACGGTCGACCTGACACCCGTCCTGTTCCTCGTGACGGCGCTGTCGTGGTGGCTGCTCGACCGCCGCTGGGGCCAGGGGCTGGCGCTGCCGTCGCTGTCCGCGCGCCAGGTCCTCGCCGCGCTGGGCGACGCCGCCATGGTGCTCGACCCGTGGGGCCGGTTCCTCGACCTCAACCCCGCGGCGGTCCGGCTCCTCGCGCGCGCGCCCGGCGCGGCGGGCTCCACGCTCATCGGCGCGCGGTGGCGCGACGTGCTGGGGCCCGAGCTGACGGACGCGCTCGGGAGCCGCGACCCCGTGACGGTCACGACGCAGGACGGCCAGGTGCTCGACGTGCGGGTCACCGAGATCCGGTCGCGGCAGGGCCGGCTGCTCGGCTTCGTGGCCGTCGCCCGGGACGTCACCGAGCTCGAGCACCTGCGCGCGGACCTCGTCGACCAGGCGTCGCGCGACGCCCTCACGCACGTCCACAACCGGCGGCACCTGGCGCTCGCGCTCGCCACGGAGGTCGCCCGGTCGGCGTCCGCGGGCACGCCGCTGACGGTCGTCATGGTCGACCTCGACCACTTCAAGCACGTCAACGACACGCACGGGCACGCCGTCGGCGACGAGCTGCTCGTGTTCCTCGCGACCACGCTCGCGTCGAGCCTGCGGGGCACCGACGTCGTCGCTCGGTACGGCGGCGAGGAGTTCGTGGTCGTCATGCCCGGCGCGGACGTCGGCGTCGCGACGAGGCGTGCCGAGGAGTGGCGGGCGGCGTGCGCGGGCACGACCGTGCAGGCGGCCGCCGGGCCGGTCGGGGTGACCATCAGCCTCGGCGTCGCGGAGGCGGTCCCCGGCGACACCCCCGAGACCCTCCTGCGGCGGGCGGACGACGCGCTGTACCGCGCCAAGAGCGACGGGCGCGACCGGGTGGTCGTCGCGGACCCGCAGCCGCCCTCGCGCACGCTCGAGCCCGCACCGTCCGGGTCGCACTGACCCCGCACCCGGCGGCGTCCGGGCCTCGCGGAGCCCGCCGGGCTACGGTGCTCGCATGCTCGCTGCGTACGTGACCCGCTTCGGCGCCACGCCCGAGGACCTGCTCGACGGCCTCGAGGTCGGCGAGCGCCCCGAACCCGAGCCGCGCGAGCACTGGACGACCGTCGACGTGCGCGCCGCGTCCCTCAACCACCACGACCTGTGGTCGCTGCGCGGCGTGGGCCTGCGCGCCGAGGCCCTGCCGATGGTCCTCGGGACGGACGCCGCCGGGGTCACCCCCGACGGGCGCGAGGTCGTCGTGCACGGCGTCGTCGGCGGCGCGCTCGGCCACGGCGTGGGGCCCGACGAGCCGCGCTCGCTGCTGTCCGAGCGGTACCCCGGCACGCTCGCGGAGCGCGTCGCGGTGCCGACGTGGAACCTCGTCGACAAGCCCGCGGGGCTCTCGTTCGTCGAGGCCGCGTGCGTGCCGACCGCGTGGCTCACCGCCTACACGATGCTGTTCACGCGCGGGGGCGCGACCCCGGGCCAGCGTGTGCTCGTGCAGGGTGCCGGCGGCGGGGTCGCGACGGCCGCGGTCCTGCTCGGTGCGGCGGCCGGGCTCGAGGTGCTCGTGACGAGCCGCGACGAGGCCCGCCGCGCCCGGGCCGTCGAGCTCGGCGCCGCCGGGGCGTTCGAGACCGGCGGCCGGCTGCCCGGCAAGGTGGACCTGGTGCTGGAGACCGTCGGCGCGGCGACGTGGTCGCACTCCGTGCGCTCGGTGCGCCCCGGCGGCACGATCGTCGTCGCGGGCGCGACCTCGGGCGACGCGAGCCCCGCCGAGCTGCAGCGGATCTTCTTCCTCGAGATCAGCGTCCTCGGGGTCACCATGGGCGCCAAGGAGGACCTCGTGCACCTGCTCGCGATGCTCGACCGCACCGGGGTCCGCCCGCTCGTGGACGCGACGTTCCCGCTGACCCGCGCACGCGACGGCCTCGACCGCCTCGCGCGCGGCGCGCAGTTCGGCAAGGTCGTCGTCGAGGTCTGACGCGGCGCCCGACCGGGGCCTCCCGGCCGGGCGGCACGAGCGGCCGGCGCGGGCCGGCGGAGAGGCGGGTGCGTGGCCGGCCGGTGGGGACCCGACGTGCTAGGCGACGACTTCCGCGCCCGGACCCTCGCGCTCGCGCCCGACGACGAGGGCGACGTCGTCGCGACGCTCGTGCGGTACGCGCCCCCGACGCCCGAGCCGGTGCGGCCCGCCCGCGCGGTGCTCTACGTGCACGGGTGGTCCGACTACTTCTTCCAGACCGGGCTCGCCCGGTACTGGCACGCGCAGGGGGCCGCGTTCTACGCGCTCGACCTGCGCAAGTACGGCCGCAGCCTGCGCCCGCACCAGACCCCGGGCTACGTCGACGACCTGCGCACCTACGACGAGGACCTCGACGCGGCGCTGACCCAGGTGCAGCGGGACCTCGGGCCACGGGCCCGGGTGATGGTCATGGGGCACTCGACGGGCGGCCTCGTCGCCGCGCTGTGGGCGGACCGCAACCCCGGGCGGCTGAGCGGGCTCGTCCTCAACAGCCCCTGGCTCGAGCTCCAGGGCTCGGCGGTGCTGCGGCACGTCAGCGCCCCGGCCATCGCGCGGATGGCCCAGCTCCAGCCGCGGGCTCCGCTGCCCAACATCGACCCCGGGTACTACGCGCGCACGGTCCGCGCGACCGACGGCGGCGAGTGGACCTACGAGGACCGCTGGCGACCCGTGCCGTCGTTCCCGGTGCGCGCCGGGTGGCTCAGCGCGATCATGACCGGCCACGCGCAGGTCGCGCGCGGGCTCGCGATAGACGCCCCCGTGCTCACGCTCGTCTCGGCGCGCACCGTGATCAGCCGGCGCTGGAACGAGGACATGCGGGCCGCCGACATCGTGCTCGACGTGGAGCTCGTCGCGCGCCGCGCGGTGCAGCTCGGCCCCGTCGTCACGGTCGTGCGCGTGCCGGGCGGGCTGCACGACCTCACGCTCTCGCCCGCGCCGGTGCGCGCGCGGTTCTACGGCGAGATCTCCCGGTGGGCGGGCAGCTACGGGTGGGTCGCCGCGCGCTGACCCGCCGCGCACTGACCACCGCGAGCGCCTCGCCGGTGCGGGTCAGCGGACGCCTGCCGCCTCCGCGAGCGTCGGGCCCCCGTCGCCGACACGCCACGAGCTCCACCCGTCGACGGCGCCCTCGGCGTTCGCGGCCTCGGCCGCCGCCTCGTCGGGGTCGGCGTGCACGCGGCCGCCGGGCAGCTCGATCAGTCCGTCGCCGCGCAGCGTCGCGACGAGGCGCTGGCCGCGGCGCTCGCGGAACCACACGAGCGTCGCGACGGCGCCGCGCCCCCGGGCGAGCGCCGCGAGGGCGGGGTCGGGGCTCGGGGCGGACGACGCGCCGGTGAACGACGCCGGCCGCAGCGAACCGGCGAGCGGCACGTCCGGGACGTCGGTGCGGGGCCGGCGGTCCCGCACCGGGAGGTCCTCGTCGGGCGCCGGCGCGCGGCCGGGGAGGTCCGGGGCGGCGGTCGTCGGGGCAGGGGCCCCGAGCGCGGGGGTGCCCGGCGCGGGGGACGTCGGTGCGAGCGTCGCCGGCGCGGAGGAAGCCGGCGCGGGGGACGCCGGTGCGGAGGAAGCCGGCGTGGAAGACGGCGGCAGGGACGAGGTCGGTGCGGAGGACGGCGGCAGGGAGGACGTCGGCGCCGGGGGCGTCGCCGCGGGGGTGCCGGCGGGCACCGGGTGGTGCTCGCCGGACGTGCCGAGGGCCTGGGAGGAGGCCGCCGGCGCACCGTTCGCAGGGGTCGCGACCCGGCGCTCGTCGGTGAGGAACGCCGGCCGGTACGGCTCCGGGGTGGGGATCGGCGCGGGAGTCGACCCGGACGGGCTGCCGGCCCCCGGCGCACCGGCCCCCGGCGCCGCGAGCGAGCCCGACGCCGCTGGGTCCGGCGGGGTCGCCCCGGACGGTGCCAGACCCGACGCCGTCGCTCGCGACGCACCCGCGGGTGCCGGTCCGGAGGCCGGCGTGGACGGGCTCGCCCACGCCGCGCTCGTCGCCTCGACGGCGGAACCCGCGCCCGGGACGCCCCGGCCGGCGGGTGCCTGCCCCGTCGGGCGGTCGGGCAGGAAGATCGGCGCCGTGAGCGGGCTCGGTTCGCGGCGGGCCGGCCGCATCCGCGCGGCGTCGAACGCGCGCGCACGGGCGAGCGCCTCGTCGGCGGCCCGGAGCTCGGCGGCGTGCACCGCGGGGTCGCGCGGGAGGTCGGTCGTCGTGCTCTCGTCGGCACGCCGTCGGGCGGCGGCGCGCTCCTCGGCCGCCCGCTGCTCCTCAGGGCGCGGCGCGAACCCGCCGGACCGCGTCGGGGGCTCGGGCAGCGCCTCGTCGTCGTCCTCGAGCGGCACCGGCGCCATGCGCATCGTCAGCTCGACGTCCGCGGCGACGGCGAGGGCCGGACGCGGCGCCGGCACGGGCGCGGGCGCGGATGTCGGTGCTGCCGGAGCCGGAGCCGGAGCCGGAGCCGGAGCCGGAGAAGCGTCCGTGACGGGCTGCGGACCGTCCACGTCCCGCACGTCCCACTCCTCGGCGGAGGGCCGCGGCACGGGCACGGGCGCCGGCTCCGGGCGGGGGCGCTCCGCGGCCGCCGCGCGCGCCGCGACGCTCTCGTGCGCCGACGCGCCCGTCACCGTGAGGGGCGCGGGGACCGGCGCGGGGACGATCATCGCGGCGGGCTCGACGGGGCGCGGCGTGCGGTGCGGGCCGAGCTGGACCGGCGAGACGTCGACGTACCGGCGCCCGTCGCCACCCTGCACGACGCCCATCTGGAGGACCTCGACCTGGCGGCCCGGCTGGCGCAGGAACGCGAGGGCGTCGCTCACGTCGTCGTCGACCTCGGAGCACACGAGGACGAGGCGGGAGCCCGTGCGGGGGGCGTGCTGCGCGGTGAGCGGCGAGCGGTCGCGGAACACCGCGAGGTCCGCGTCGAACGCCTCGCGGCCGCCCTGGTAGGCGCGTGCGAGGTCCGAGCGCGTCAGCCGGGCGGCCTGTCCGGCGAAGCCCAGCGCGCGCACGAGCGCCTCGACGTCGAGCAGGTGGACGACGTCGACGACCACCGGCTGACCGCCCGCGTCGAGCGCGAGCAGGTGCGGCGCCTCGTCGTCCTCGTGGCGCACCCGCACCTGGAAGAGCTGCTCGCCGAGGAGCGCGGTGAGGTGGTCAGCGACGAGCGCGGAGGTGTCCGGCGCGAACGTCGAGCTCGCGGGCTGCATCGGCTGGACCAGGAGGGGTCGACCTTCGTCGAGCTCGAAGATCGGCACTGCCTCTCCCTCCTCGGGCGCGCGCAGCCGCCGTGCGCACCCGCGTCGATCGCCCCGGACGACCGCCCCCGGCCGCCCGGCGAACACTCTCCCACGCCCCGCTGCGAAGCCCAACCGGCCCTCACCCGAACGCTGCCGCGGCGCAGGCGGACGGCGGGCGGCCCACCCCGGGGCGACGCGCCCGGCCCGGTCTGCCGCCGGGCCGGCGGGCCGCGGCGTGCCCGGCGCACGGCAGCCCAGCCAGCCGCCGCCGGGCTCGTCGGTACCGACGAGTCAGGGTCCGACGGGGAGCACCCGCCAGCTCAGCGACCTTCCGCGACCGCCGTCGCGCCGGCGGGCAGGTGCGCCGCGAGGAGCTCCGCGAGGTGCACGCCCCGGACCCCGGCGAGCTGCTCGGCCTGCGTGCGGCACGAGAACCCGTCGGCGAGGTACACGTCGCCCGGCGCGGCGTCGCGCAGCGCGGGCAGCAGCGCGTGCTCCGCGACGGCCACGGACGTCTCGTAGTGGCCCTTCTCCATCCCGAAGTTGCCCGCGAGGCCGCAGCACCCGGCGAGCGTCGAGAACTGCGCGCCCGCCTCCGTCAGGAGCGTGCGGTCCGCGGTGTAGGTCATGACGGAGTGGTGGTGGCAGTGCGGCTGGACGACGGCGGTCACGCCCGACAGGTCGGGGAGCTCCCAGCGCTCGCGCGGGCCGATCGGCGCGGGGGCGGTGAGCAGCTCCGCCAGGGTCCGGGTCTCGCGGGCGACCGCGACCGCGCGGGGGTCGTCGGGCAGCAGGTCGAGCAGGTCCGAGCGCAGGACGGCGGTGCACGAGGGCTCGAGGCCGACGATCGGGACGCCGTTGACCGCGTACGGGCCGAGCACGCCGAGCAGGTGCGTGAGGCGCTCGCGCGCACCGTCGAGCTGGCCGGTGGTGATCCACGTGAGCCCGCAGCACGCCTCGTCCTCGGGCACGATCACCTCGTACCCGGCGGCGCGCAGCACCCGCACGGCGGCCTGCGCGACCGAGGGCGCGAGCCCGTCGCTGAACGAGTCGGTCCACAGCAGCACGCGCGGCCGGCGGGCACCCTCGGGCGCCTCGTCGTCCACCGCGCCCGCACCCCGCGTGACCTGCGCCGACCCCTCGCCGCGCGCCCACGCCCGGAACGGCGTCGGGGCGAACGTGACCATCTTCCGGCGCGTGTCCATGCCGCCCGCGGCGAGCACGAGCCGCGCGACCGGGCGGATCGCCAGCGCCGCGTTGGCGAGGCGCGCGAGCCCGGGCACGCCGGTCACGAGCCGGGTCCACCGCGGGAGCCAGCCGAGCGCGTAGTGGCTCACGGGGCGCAGGCGCCCGCGGTACGTGCGGTGCAGCACCTCGGACTTGTACTGCGCCATGTCGACGCCCGCCGGGCAGTCGCTCGAGCACGCCTTGCACGCGAGGCACAGGTCGAGCACCTCGTGGACCTCGGGTGCGGCCCAGCCCTGCGTGACGAACGTGCCGTTCGCCATCTCCTGGAGCACGCGCGCACGGCCGCGGGTCGAGTCCTTCTCGTCGCGCGTCGCGAGGTACGACGGGCACATGAACCCGCCGGCCGCGGACGTGTCTGCGCGGCACTTGCCGACCCCGACGCAGCGGTGCACGGCCGTCGTGAAGTCCCCGGCGTCGTGCGCGAACGCGAACCCGCCCGAGCCCGCGAGCAGCGATCGGGCGTGCGGACGGCGCAGGTCCGCGTCGAGCGGGCGCGGGCGCACGAGCACGCCGGGGTTGAGCAGGTCACGGGGGTCGAGGAGGTCCTTGACGGCCTCGAACGCCGCGATGGCCTTCGCCGAGTACATGACGGGCAGCAGCTCGCTGCGCGCGCGCCCGTCGCCGTGCTCGCCCGAGAGCGAGCCGCCGTGCGCGGCGACGAGGTGCGCTGCGTCGGTCATGAAGGCGCGCAGCGGGTCGCCCGAGCGCTCGAGCGGGACGTCGAGGCGCAGGTGCACGCACCCGTCGCCGAAGTGCCCGTAGGCGAGCCCGTCGACCGCGTGCGTGGCCATGAGCGCCTCGAGCTCGCGCAGGTACGCGCCGAGCCGCGCGGGCGGCACCGCGGAGTCCTCGAAGCCCGGCCACGCCTGCTCGCCCGACGGCGTGCGCCCCCCGAGGCCGGCGCCGTCCTCGCGGATCCGCCACATCGCCGCCGCCTGCGGTCCGGGCGGGAACACCCCCACCGCGTCGGTCCCCGCGTCGGCCGCGAACGCGCGCGCCCGGGTCATCGCCTCGTCGAGGTCCGCTCCCCCGACCTCGACCATGAGCCAGCCCCCGCCCGTCGGCAGCGGCGGGACGGCGCTCGCGCCCTTGACGCGGCGGACGACGTCGACGAGCCGGGCGTCCATCCCCTCGATCGCGAGCGGGGCGTGCGCGAGGAGCGCGGGCACGGCGTCGGCGGCCGTCGGCATGTCCGGGTAGCCGAGCACGACGAGCACCGGCGCCGCGGCGACCGGGACGAGGTTGACGGTCGCGCCGAGCAGCGTCACGAGCGTGCCCTCGGTCCCGACGAGCGCCTTGGCGAGGTCCGCGCCGTTCTCGGGGAGCAGGTGCTCGAGCGAGTACCCGGAGACCTGCCGGCCGAAGCGGCCCAGCTCGGTGCGGATCGTCTCGAGGTTCGCGCGCACGAGGCCGTCGAGGCCCGGCACCGGGTCGAGCCCGCGGGCGGCCTCGAACCGCCGGCCGGTGCCGTCGACCACGTCGAGCGCGAGCACGTTGTCCGCGGTCCGCCCGTACGCCACGGCGCGCGGGCCGCACGCGTTGTTGCCGATCATGCCGCCGAGGGTCGCGCGGGCCTGCGTCGACGGGTCGGGCCCGAACCGCAGCCCGTGCGGGGCGGCCTGGCGCTGGAGCTCGGACATGACGACGCCGGGCTCGACGCGTGCGGTGCGGGCCTCGGGGTCGATCGCGAGCACCCGGTTCACGTGCCGGGAGAAGTCGAGCACGACGCCGGTGCCGACGGCGTTCCCCGCGACCGACGTGCCGCCGCCGCGAGACGTCAGCGGGACGCCCGCCGCGCGGGTCACCTCGAGCGCCGCCAGCACGTCGTCGGTGTCCCGCGGGAACACGACGACCTGCGGGACGACCCGGTAGTTCGACGCGTCCGTGGAGTACTCGGCGCGACGCCGGGAGGAGTCGTCCACGGCGCCCCGGACCGCGGAGCGCAGCGCGGCGACGACGTCGGGGGTGGGCTGCGCGGCCGCGTCCGAGCGCTGCGCGGGATCCGTCACGGTCGACACGGCTGCAGTCTCCCACCCACAGCCCGGCACCCGCGCCGGGTGCCCAGGTTCACCCTGGTGGCCGTGCACACGGAACGGCGCCCTGCCGATATCTCTTGCATGACAGGCACAGCACGGCAGTCGCGCTCGCGGGATCGTCGTAACTTCGTGCCGTCCCCCCGCGGCACTGCGGGACGCGCGGCCCCCGACGTGCGTCCCGCAGTGCGCGGGCTGGATCCCGCCGAGGTCATGTGGCTCGCGGAGTCCCGAGAGCTTCTGCGCGGACCCGGGCTCGACCTCACCGACGTCGACCGGCTCGGCGTCCTGCTCGACGAGCTCATGGGCGCCTGGCACGCCGTCGAGACGGCCGTGCGCTGGGACCCGCTGCCCACGATCACCGCCCTCGGGCTGCTCGCCGGCGACGCGATCGTCGCGCGCGTGCCCGGGCTCACGTGGGTGCGCGTCGAGAGCTCGCCGAGCATCGCGCTGGCACACCCCCGCACCACGGCGCTCGAGCTCCCCCTCGACGCCGTCGCCGCCCTCTGGCGGGCCGGCGTCCCCGAGGGGCTGCCCACGTTCGTGCGCGAGGTGACGGACCGCACGCTCGCCCGCGTCACCCAGGTCGACGAGCCCCCGCGCCTCACGGGCGCGCTGCGGCTGCTCGCGCGCCTGCGCTGACACCCGGGCGCTGAGCCGACCTGCGGCGCGCCCGGTCCTGCGGCCACGCACCGCTCCGCACCGACGGCTCCCGCACCGACCGCGGCGCACCGACCGCTCCCGCACCGACCGCGGCGCACCGACCGCTCCCGCACCGACCGCGGCGCACCGACCGCCCCGCGCCGACGGCGTACGCGCGCTCGCACGCGCCGCCGGCGCAGGACGGACGGCGCGCCGGTCAGTCCAGCGCGGCGTCGAGCGTGATCTCGGTGCCGGTCAGGGCCTTGCTCACCGGGCACGTGGCCTTGGCGGCGGCGGCCGCCTTCGCGAAGCCGTCGGCGTCGAGACCCTCGACCTCGCCGCGGACCTTCAGCGCGATCCCGCTGATCCGGAACCCGCCGGCCGGGTCCGGGCTCAGCGTCACGTCGGCCGTGACCTCGAGCGCGACCGGCGTCGCCCCCGCCTCGCCGAGCAGCGCGGACAGCTGCATCGCGTAGCAGGACGAGTGCGCGGCCGCGATGAGCTCCTCGGGGCTCGTGACCCCGCCCGCGTCGTCGGCGGCGCGGCGCGGGAACGAGACGTCGTACGTGCCGACCCTCGAGCTCGTCAGCTCGACCTTGCCGCCCCCGTCCTGCAGGGTCCCGTTCCAGGCGGTGCGTGCGGTACGGACTGGCATGGCGCTCCTTCGTCGTGGCGTGCGCGACGCCGGGCGACGCCGCCCGTCCACCGTAGGGTCGCGGCGGCGGGGGCGACAGCGGTGCGTGCGGTGGCGCCCGTCTGACTCAGGCGGCGAGTTCCGAGCCGCGCTGATAACGGATCGTATGACAAATGCCTCGCCGCTTAGCGGGTGCACGGCCCCGAGCGAGCTATCGCCGCCGGCGTGCGTCTTCCTCGTTCCAGAGCGTGATGACGTGTCCCTCTCCATGCTGCGCGATAACCAGTCGCCTTGTCTCAGCGACTGATCGCGCGCGCACCACGAGTCGCACCCCCGGCTCGTCGCCGACCCAAAGGCGGCCGATGAAGTCGCGTTCCGCGCCGAGGTCGTCAGGACGCTGCTCGGCCATCGGTCTCCTCACTCGCGTTGCTCAAGTGCCTAGCCTTGCGGCTGCAGCCGGTGCTCGTCCTCACTGCATGCCTTGCGGCGCGTGTCGTGTCCGAGGCCAAGCCGATGAGCGAAGTTCGGGGCAGGACGATGCGTCGCCGCTCAGCTATGCCCCAGGTCCGGGCGTCGAATCTACGACACTATGGCTTCTGGATGCGTTTCAGCGCTCGAAGAATGCTTGACCGGAGGTTGGGGTCCACGCTCGAGAGAAGGGTGGAGAGTCGACCTTCCGCGGAACGGCTCCGCATCTTGCCGAGCGCTTCGACGGCGAACGGAGCGACCGCGCGATCGTCCAATAAGCCGATTAGCACATGCTCTATCCGGGAATCTTTCGTTCTAGGCAGCGATGCCACGATGGGTCCCCTTGAGGCGCCAGCGGATCGGTCGACCGCCAGCGCAATAAGATCGTCTGCTATCGATGGACTTGCCAGACGCGCTAGGCACGCGGCTACAGCCTCTCGAAACATCTCTGTCGGAGGCGCACCGTCGTCGTCGCCCGAGCTCAGCGGGTCCGTGTATTCCGGGGGTTTCCGGAACAGCTCTAGAAGGATGGGTGCCGCTTGGTCTCGGGCGTGCGGCACACCGAGCATGCCCACGATGTCTGCCGCCAAGAAGACGTATTCGGCACGCGGCAGCCAGTCGAGAAGGATAGGAATTGCCAGCCGATATCCACCGGGAGTTCCGGCCAGCTCGCTGAGCGAGTCGTGCACGCGGAACCCGGAGTTTCGCAAAGATTCTAGCAAGTCCTTGGAGTAGTGAGCATATAGTTCTCGTCTAGCGCGCACTTGGGGGTGAGCGTCCACTTCCCGCCGCACGCTGGGGTCGTTGAGCAACCGTTCCACCAGCTCGGCATGCTGACTTTCATCTTCCGGTTCGCTCACTCTAGATCCTCTTGTGCAGTTGGATGGCGCCCGAGTCCACCTTGGCCTGAAGGGGTCGCGATAGTCTAGTGCCTGTGCCGCGGCGCACATATAGATGCATTTGGAGCCGATGCTTCTTCGCGTAGTCGAGATAATCCTTGATCTGCGTGGAAAGGTGTTGGTACTTTACGTTTTTTACCTCACCGATGATTCCGCGCCCGAGGTCTAGTTCGTCAGGCGTGCGCGATCGACCGTTAACGGTGATCGAAGCATTATTCTTCCGGATTCCTGCCGCCACTTCGCCTGCTTTTCCAACTTCGCATGCTGCCCTCCCAGCTGCGTTGTGAACGAGCACGTCGATGCCCGGGGTTGGTGCGACAAAGTACGTGTGCACGTTGGCCACGGAAAGGTTGTAAACGATGTGATCATCGAAAGTGCCGAGATCTTCGACCCGCTCAACCTTGATCTTTGAGCCGAGGGTTGTGCGCAGGACGTCGTTTTTGCCGAGGCTTTCAGCGGCAATCCAGCCCTCTTGGTTTCCGGACGGCACGAAGAATGGGTGGTTTCCAGTCACGACGATCGGAACGTCCGGAGCGTCCTGGAGGTAGATCTCGTATAGGTGCTTGAGGCCGCTGCTCTTGATCGGTGTCACGACTGGTTGCGCCGAGTCAACCCCGGTGAGCGGGTCGCTGGCTAGGACGAGGTCCCCGACAGCGATCGTTTCGATGGTCTTGTACGAGCCGTCCGCCATGGCGACGGGTGTTCCGGGCTCGAAACTGCAGCCAGGGGCGGCCCTTTGTGCACGTGCGATTCGCTGAGTTGCACCCGCAGCCTTTCTGCCTGCGGCGACACCACGTAGGGCCTTTGCTGCCCCAGCGACAGCTCCGAGGCCGACGAGCCCTAGTACCGCGCCGCCCGCGGCGGCCAGAGCCTTTTGCTTGTCGCCGGTGGCCAAGTACGCGACGGCTGACACGCCGCCAGCGACAGCTCCGACCGGTCCGGGAATCATGGAGGCAACCTCACCGACGACGGCGAGCGTCTTCAGTGCGCCCTTCCAGGAGAACGTGCCAGCGAGGTCGGTGCAGTTCACGGGGTCGGCGTTGCAGTAGTCGTACGCCGAGGCCGATCCACCCGCGACTGGGTCGACGGACAGGAATCGTCCTGTGGCCGGGGAGTACAGGCGGACGCCCATGAGGATGACGCCGCCGAGAGCTTCGGCGGACCGCTGCGCGGCGCCGAGCCATCCGTACCGCGTCGGCGGGCCGGTTGTCGCGCCGGCTCCGGAGAGTGGTTGCGGGACACCGAACTCGTCGTAGGACTTGGGGCTGAAGGTGGTCCAGGTCGCTTCTACGGCGTTTTTGTCGATCTCGAGGTTCGCGATGACGTCGCCGTGCAAATCAACGAGATGGAGCACTCGACCGAGCTTGTCCTTCGCTGCGTTCTGTCCCTTCGTAGTCACGGCGAGGGCGCCTTCGACGCCTGCGACGTAGCGGGTGAGGTCGTCGGGCAGCGTTGAATCTTCCTGGATCCAGGTCGGCTCGTCGGAGTCGGACCCGTAGTGCGAGATCTTCTTGATCTGCGACGCCCAGCCCTGCGTGCCGTTGGAGTCCGTGACCCACTTGAACGATTCGAAGGAGGAGCGCCGCTGGAGGGGGTCCAGCTTCCACGTGAACTGCTCGGTCCCCTCCTGGGTTTGAGAGGCGATGAGGTCGTTGACGTAGAACCCGTTCGTCACCTTCGCCGATCCGTCAGGGGTTGCCATCGATGTGACTCGTCCGAGCGGGTCGTACGTCCACGACGACCCCTCCGTGCCCGGGCTGGTCTTGAGCCGGTCCGCGGTGTCGTACGTTGACGCCGCGGTCGGGGTCGGTTCCGCGCACGGCTGGCCGGTGACGCCCGTCATGGTCCCGAACGAAGTCCGGTTTGCCGATGCTGGGTTCGTCTGGCTGGCGTACCCGTAGGTGCGCGTCGTACAGACCTTCGTGGCCGAGGTGTCTTCCACCCTCGTCAGCCGGCCGAGCCGGTCGTACTCGTAGTCCCGCTGACCGGTGTTCGAGGAGTGCCGGACCCACTGGCCGCGGTGGTTCTCAATCACCGCGTCACCGGCGATGGGTTCCCCGTCGCGTGTGCGGGTGTAGCTGCGGGAGACCGGGACCCGCGCTGGGTCGTACCCGATCGACAGGGTCACACCGCCGGGGAGCTTCTGCGTCTGGAGTTGACCATCGGGCCCCCAGGTCGCTTCGAAGTCGCCGGCGACGGAGTCGGAGAAGGACGTGACGAATCCGCGGGGGTCCTTGGCTCTGTCGTAGGTGTACTTCGTCTCGCCGATCGTGCGAGTGCCGAGCTTCTCCGTCGTGGTGTCAGGGTTGCCGTACCGGTCGTAGGTGGTGATGGTGGTCGCGCCGGTGGCGTCGGTGTAGGTCACGAGTCGGCTGAGCTTGTCGTAGGACTTCCTCACAGCGGCGATGACGCCGGTGGCGTTGACCGACCGGTTCTCGGTCACTTCTCCGGTGGCCGGGTCATAGACCGTCTCGGTCTTCTCGATGGGGGTGCCTACGCCGGTGCCGCTGCCGGTGATTTGGACTGCCGTGACCCGGTCGGCTTCGTCGTAGTCGGTGATGGTGGTCCGACTCTGGGTGATGGTTGCACCGGCCACCGGGCCAGTGGCGGAGTCCTTGATGATCCGGGGGGACCCGAACTGGTTGTACTCCGCGACATGCTTGACCGGCAGGGTGGTGGACATCCGGGTCGGGTCGTGGCCGGTCACGGGACCGGCCATCTTGGTCAGGCAGGGTTGCCCGGCCCACTCGGGGTGGTTCCCGCAATCGATGCCATCGACCACCTGGGCTCCCGCCACGTATAGCACGGTCATGGTCGTGGATGGGTCCGCGCCGTTGGATCCGGGCTTGCTCGAGCGCAGGGGGCGGCCCTTGCGGTCGTACACGACGGTCGAGGTCAGGGCCGTGGGCCGGCCGGCGTCGATCGTGATGGCGGTCGGCTGCTTGTGCACCCACCCCGAGGTCGGGTCCAGGTCGTCGATTGTCTGGTCGATCGGGTCGTACTTGTGCTTCGTCACTGTGACGTCCTGGAGTGCACCTGTCACGAGGTCGGCTCCGGGTAGCAGCGCACCAGAGGTCAAGGTGGTCGGGAGGTGGTAGGCGACACCGTCGGGCTTGTCCTCGTCGTACGTCGTCCGGGTCACCGGGAACATCGTGAGGAGCTTGTCCGGGTCGTTGCCGTCCGCGAGTCGCTGAGCCGGGCCGCGGGATGCGATGACGTCCAGGCCGTCGGCGGAGTACACGGTGCGCGAGTCCAGCGCCTGCGACAGGTGGACCGATGCGTCTGGTGCAGTGAGGTTCGTCAGCTGCCAGTCGTGCAGGCAGTGGTAGGTCTGTCCTTGGCTGTTGATGCACGGCTGGTTCTTGCCCAGGGCGAGCAGCCGGTTGCTCGCGTCGAGGGTCCGTACGACGTTGCCAAATCGGTCGTACTCGGCGGTGGCGATGAAGCCCTCAGCCGGGGCGCCCTTGCTCACCGGGCTGGCGGTGTTGACCTCGCGGCCGTCGGCGTTGAGGTAGTGCACCGTGGCGGGCCTGTAACCGGACGGGCCGGGACTGGTGACTGTGGCCGTCGCGTTCGCGACGTTGGGTGGGTCCTGGGGTCCGAAGATGGCGGTGGCGTCCGTTGGCCCGTCGGTCTGCGACCACGCGGCGAGCTGAGCAGGCCCAAGGTCATACGGGCCACCCTTCGCGATGGTCAGCGGCACCTTGTAGACGACCGAGGACTCGTTGAGCACGTCCTTACCGTTGGCGTCCGTGAGCCACTGCGTGGCCGACCCAGGTACCAGCGTGCGCCGGGAGACCTTGTGCAGGCGTCCGCTCAAGGAGTCGATGAAGTCGCCGGTGCCGGTGGTCGTGCCCCCGGCCTTGCCGTAGGTAAAGCGGAAGGGCTCCTCGCCGGGTCCGGTGACAGCGGTGACCTTGCCGGTGCCGTCCTCGTGGTACTCGTACACCGTGACCTGGTCCCCGGCCGCCGGCGCCTTCTCTGCCTTGTTCGGCGGGTTCAGGCGCGGGTCCCAGACCTGGATCAGGCGTCCGGTGCTGTCGTACCGGTACCGCGCGACCACGACGTCCGCCACGACGCCTGCCGGCGTGGTGGTCCACAGCTTCAGGGCCTCGACCTGCCCGGCGAAGCTGCCCAACGTCCCGGTGGTCCCGGTGCCGGTGGCTGTGGTGGTCTGGGCGTAGACGAGCTCGAGGACCTCGCACCCGCGGACGGGGGTGGCGCTGGTGCAGGCGTCGGTCTTGGTGGGCCAACCGTCGACGCCGTCCTCGATGGGGGCGATGATCCGCTTGAGCCGGACCTGCCCGCCCACGAGCTCGTAGACGTGCCGGGTGGCGCTGGTAGTGCCGGGTGGGGAGGTGCTGCGCACGGGGAAGGTGGTAGCGGCGGGGTTGTCGCGGGCGAAGTCGGTGACCGTGCCGTCGAGCTCGGTGACCCGCCAGCTGTTGGTCGAGGTGACGGTGAGGGTCAGGTCACCGGCGCCGGGTTCGGGCCACCACTGGGTGCCGTTGCCGGAGGTGAACCAGACCTCTCCCCCACCGGCCAGGTGCACGGCGGCGACGTCGTCGTAGGGCTTCGACACGTGGGTGTAGGCGGTCCCGGCGGCAGCGTCGGCGGTACCGATGGCCCACTGCTTGCCGAACGGTGCCCACAGCTCGCGCACGGAAAGGTCGTCGAAGAAGACGACCTTGGCCGGGTCGGAGTGCCCGTTGTAGAGCCGCACGAACGACTCCGTGGCGCCGGAGGGGATGGTGACGTCGACGGTGAGCTGCTGCCAGGCATCGACCAGGGTCGGGCGCGGGGTGAGCATCTTGTCCGCGACCGGCACGGTGTAGTTGCCGTCGGGCTTCTTGGCGAACACCGCCATACTCAGGGCGCGATCGTTCGTGCTGCCCAGCCCGGTGGCGCTGGGGACGTAGATCCAGCCCGACACCCGGTAGGTGCGGCCGGGTTCCATCACCGTGGTGGTACCGACATCACCGCCGAGGGAGACGTAGGAATCGCCCACCCCGCTCCGCGGGGTGATCTTGAACGAGGTCGCCTTCTTGGCCGGGTCGGTCGGGTCGAGGGTGTCGGAGTGGAAGCGCGTGGTGTCGATCGCGACGTCGGCGGAGCCACCTACCCCGGTCAGGGCGCTGGCATCGCGCTGGGTGGCGGTCAACCGGTCGACCTGCAGCTGGTAGCCGGAGTCGGTGTCCCTCGAGGAGGTGGTCCGGGCCAGGGTCAGGCCGAACTCCTCGGCGTCGGTGACCGACAGCCCGTAGTCCCCGGTCAGCAGGTTCACCGATCCCGGGCCGACGCTCGCGGTCGCGGCCCCGTCGGCGTCGGGGTCCACGATGAGGGTGACCCAGTTGGTGTCGGCATACAGCCCGCCGCCTTGGGCGTCGGTGGCCACGACGGCACGGACCTGGATCGGCCCGCCGGTTGCGCCGAGGGTCTTGGCCACATCCCACGTCGTGTACCCCGCGTTGGCGGGCATGGGTGCGAACCCGGCCGCGGACAGCCACGACGCTCCTGCCCATGGGGTGCCGGACGATGACGTCAAGTACCCGGGCAGGACATCCTTGATGTCGACGGGCAGGGAGTCCGGGCCGCGGCGCCACTGGAACTTCACGTGCGTGAACCCCGGCTCACCGGTGACGTACAGGCGCGCGTGGTTGACAACCCGGGTGTTGTCCTCCGGGGTGACGATCCCGGCGCGCCCGACGTAGAAGACGTGCTCGACAACCCCGGACTTGTTCCCGGCCCGGTCGATCGCCTGCACCCGCAGCACGTGCCGCCCAGGGGTGGCGGGTGTGGCCTTCAGCAAGGCCTCGCCGGTCGACCCCGGCTCGGCGAGGAACTGGTTGGGGTCCGGTGCCTTGTCCAGGCCCCAGATGAACCCCCGCAGCGTCGTGTCGTAGGCCCCGGACGGCTTCAGCAGGAACGATCCCTCGCGGCCCGCTGCTCCCTTCCATGCCCCGCCGGTGGGGTAGTCATCGGACCGGATGGTCGGGGCGAGCGGGTTCTTGGTGTCGATGTCGAACCACGCCCACGGCGCCTGAGGGCCCATGACGCAGCAGTCCCCCGAGCTGACCGTCCACGCATACGGCGTGCCCTCGTGCAGGTACCCGGGCTCGACCGCGAGAGCGACGTCCGTCCCGGCCGATCCGGCGACCACCCGGTCGTAGACCAGGACCCCGTCGGTGCCGCGCTGGATGCGGAAGTGGGCGTTGAGGCCACCGCCGTTGGTGTCGGTGATGGTGGCGCGCAGCGTCGGGGTCAGCGTGGGGGCCGACGCCCCGCCGGCGTTGATCCCGGCGTTGTCGATGCGCAGGTTCGTCGGGGCGTTCGGGGTGTGGTTGTAGTTGACCCAGATGGTCGGGATCAGCGCCCCGTAGTTCGACGACAGGAACCGCTTGTAGGAGAAGTTGTCGGACTCGTTCTCCGCCCGCAGCCCGACGTGCCCTTCGATCTCCCCGTCCGCGGCCCACTTCTGGGCGAAGCTGGTGATGTTCGCGTAGGACCAGGACCCGGCGCACGCCGACGAGTACCCGTGGGTCTCGTTGCTGGTCGCGAAGTGCTGCGCCCAGCCGGGCTGGTTCGCCCACGTCGACCCGTACCCCGAGGGGTAGGTGTTCCACACCTGCCAGTTCCGGTTCTGGCACGACCAGGAGTAGGAGTTGAACAGCTCCAGGCGCGCCTCGTAGACCGTCGCGCCGGCGAACTGGCCCACCGGGAAGTTCAGGTAGGACCGGGTGATGTTCGTCCCGCTGTTGTACGTCCCAATGTGCAGCTCGGCTTCCTCCGACCGGTTGTCGGAGTAGCCCTTGATGACGTAGGTGTCCCAGGACGTCTCGATCGTGACGCCCGGGTCGACCACCACCGGGTACGTCGTGTCCGGGTCCTGCAGGAAGTCCTCACTCGGTGCGAGCTCCACCGCGACCTCGGCGGCGGCAGTCTGCTGCACGTCACGTGGGACCTCCACAGCCTCTGCGAGCGGGTCCACCCGCCCGTCCCCCACCACCGGGCTTGCGATCGACTCCGAAGCGGGGTCGTCCGCTGGGGCGGTCCCGTCCCGCTCCGCGATGAAGTCCGGCATCGGGGCCAGGGCCGGGGTGTCCGCGTCCTCCGCAGGGCGGGGCTCGGTGACGGGGAACGCCCGACCGGCATCGGAGTCCGCGTCCCACATCGCCGGGACCGCCGCCCGCGCCACTATCTGCCCGGCGTCGCTGTGCACGCTGAGCGACCCGTCCGGGGCGACCTCGACCTTCTCCCCGTCGGTGGTCACGGTCAGCGGGAACGTCAGGTCGGCGTCGCCGGCGGGGCGCTCGTGCACCACGAAGAACTGCTCGAACCCCGTGCTCGTCGCCTCGATCACCAGGTCCGTGCCCGGCTCCACCGACTCGTACGTCGCCCGGCGTCCCTCCAGGCGCGGCGCGGGCAGCTCTCCCTCCCACGCCACCCGGGTCACCGTGCCCGTCACCGGATCGCTCACGCTCGCGATCTCCACCGACGGCACGTCCACCGCGGCCGCGGCCGCGGAGCCCTCGGCCCCCGTCACCGGCTGGTCGCCGCCCGCAGTCGGTGCGGGTGTGGGGCTCGCCGACGGGTTGAGCGGAGACGCAGGCGCGTCCGCAGCGGGGGTGCTCGAGCTGGGGGACGGGGCAGGGGCCACCTCGCTGGCGGCCTGCTCCGATGCCTGCGCGTCCCGGGCGGCGGCAGGGTCCGTGCCACCGGACAGCACGAGGTTGGCCACCTGAGCCACCGGGCGCACCAACCCGTCCTCCCCGACCACCAGGGTCAGGTCGACCGGCGCCCACTCCTCCTCACTGGTCCCGTCCCCGCCGAGGCGCACCCACACCGGGCCCGAACCCTGTCCCGACGCCAACGACCCGTCCGGCAGCGCGAACACCGACCCGGCGATCGTGCGCTCACCCAGGACCTCGACCCGCTCCCCCGTCAGGCGAGCAATCGCCCTCGCACTGACCAGGTCCGCGGCAGTCAGCGGCCCCGCCTGCGCGTCCGACGCCGCAGCGGGCGAGGTGTTCGCCGATGGCGCCGGCTCAGGGACCGTGGCCCGCGCAGGGGCTGCGGCGCCCGTCGTGACCACCAGGCCGGCCAGAGCGGCGAACGCCGCGCCCGGAACCACCCGACGCCACGACTGCGGCACACCGAACACGTGGACAAGAGCGCTCACGCGCAGCCCCCTGCATCAGCGCGACACCCCCGCCGCGCACCCCTGGCACCGCACCGGCCGAGCTCGGCGAGCTCCCAGCCCCGGCACAGCGCTCACCTGCAGCTCGATGACGGTGACCGGGAAGTTACCAGCCAGTCACCCGGTCGCAGGAAGCTGTCACCCAGGTGGCGCACCAGGACGCGCTCTACTCTCGCCGCTCCGGCGCCCGAGGCCATGGGACGCCCCACCTCGCCGTCGCCGGCCACACCGCCGCAGCAGCGTCCCGCGGGCAGTCTCCGAGCGCTCGCCGCACGACGTAGGCGAGCGCCTCGTTCGGGGGCATGCCCTCCCCGTTCGGGTCCATGACCCGCACGTCCGGCACGCCGTCGACCACCTCGCACAGGACGTCCGGGCCACCGCCCTCGACCTCGACGGACACGTGGTACGAACCGTCCCCGGGCTCGTTCACCCGAACCGGCGTGACCTCGGCCTCCGCGTCGATCCCCTCGGCGGCCAGGCGCGTGACGACCTCGAGGGCGAACGCGTAGGCCGACGACTCACGTGTGCGCTGCTCGGGCGTGCGCTCGTCCGGCGCAAACGCACCCGTGTCGGTCGTGCCGTCGTGCCCGTCGTGCACCCCCACGCTCACACCGTCCGGTGCAGGTGCCGCTCGACCACGGCGGGCGGCGCCCCCGCCTGCTGCAGCGCCCGCGCCGCGCGTGCGTGCAGGTCGCGGCGCTCCGCCGGGTCCAGCCCGGCGTACAGCGCGGTGCGCACGAGGTCGTGCCGGAACGCGAGCCGGTCGCCGCGCGCGTGCACCACTCCGGCGGCGAGCGCGTGCCGCAGGATCCGCCAGCAGTGCGCGACGGGCAGGTCCGCGAGCTCGGCGAGGTCCCCGACGACGAACGACGAGCCGAGCACGGAGGCCCGGGCGAGCAGCGCGACGACGTCCGCGCCGAGGTAGTCGAGGCGCGCGACGACGAGGGTGTCGAGCGGCGCCGTCCAGCCGTCGTGCGCGACGTCGACGCCGCCCGGCGGGGTGGGCACGAGCGCGTCGGCGTCCTGGAGGGCGCGGACCAGGTCGGCGACGAAGCGCGGGTTGCCGCCCGTGGTCGCGAGCGCCCCGCGCAGCGCCGGCCCGGCGGGCGCGCCGATCCGGGACTCGGCGAGCTCCACGACCGCGGCGGGCGCGAGCGGGCGCAGCTCGACGTACCGGGCGCCGGCGCGCGTCCAGGCGGCGACGACGGTCGCGAGCTCGGCGCCGCGCGGCACGGGCCGCATCGTCGCGAGCAGCAGCGCACGCTCGACGGTCCCCTCGCGCGCGAGCCGGTAGAGCACCGCGAGCGACGCCTCGTCGGCGAGGTGCAGGTCGTCGAGCACGAGCAGCCAGGGGCCGGAGTCGCCGCGGCGGCGGACGAGCGCCGTGAACAGCTCCTCGGTGCGGGCGACGACGGCGGGTGCCGCGGGGGCGTCGCGCGCACCGTCGAGCAGCGCGGCGAGCTCCTCCTCGACGGGCGAGGGCGCGCGGGACGGCACCGGGCCCAGGGCGTCGTCGGTCCCGTGCTCCGGGCGCGGGGACAGCAGGGCCTCGGCGAGCAGCGCGAACGGGCGGCGCGGGACCGCGGACGCCGACGCGCCGCGGACCTCGAGGCCGAGCAGGTGCGCGGTGGTCCGGACCGCGTGCGCGATCGACGACTTGCCGACGCCGGCCTCGCCCTCGAGCAGCATGATCGAGCCGCTCCCGGCGGACACCGACGACAGCGCGTCGTCGAGGTCGTCGAGCTCGGGCCCGCGCCCGACGAGCGGCCGATCGCGACCGGGCTCGCCGTGAGCACTCATGAGGCCGATGGTAGGTCCTGCGCACGCTGCGGGCCGGGCGGCGCGAGCACGGTCGTCGCGCTGGTCAGCGGTCCAGCAGCCCGCCGCGCAGCTCGGCGCAGCGGCCCGGGCGCGCGTGCGGCCCGGTCAGCCGACGTACTCCCAGTGCCACGCCTCGGGCTTGCTTCCGGTCGCGCGGGCCCACTCGGGGAGCGTCCAGCCGAACTCGTCGGCGTTCGCGACGAGCCAGCGGTGCTGCCGCGTGCCGAACGTCTGGATGCCGCCGCCGAGGTCGACGGCCGTGCCGAGCCCGTGGTTCGAGGTCCCGGGGGCCGCGCACAGGCTGCCCTTGGTGCGCGTGCACGCGTACTGCCCGGCGAGCGAGCGGTAGGAGTCCGAGATCGAGATGTGCACGCCGAACGCGTCGACGTACGCAGCGTCGAGCAGCTCGAGCTGCTCGGCGGCGTCGCAGCGCAGCTCGTGCGCCGTGTCGAAGTCGAGCGCGCACAGCGCCGACTCGGGCACCTGGCCGTTGCCGTACTTCTCGAGCGAGGTGCGCCACGCGGCGCGCGTCGCGGCCTGCTCGGCGGCGACCCGCGCCGCCTCGGCCGCCGCGCGCTCCGACTCGGCGGCGGCAGCGGCCTGGACGCCCGCCGCGACCTCGACGGCGGCGGAGTTGGCCTCGGCGACGAGCTCGACCTGGGCGGACGCCTGGGCGACCTTCTCGACGGCCTCGCGCAGACGAGCCGTCGTGGCGTCCTCGGGCCCCTGGGGGACGTCGACGCCCGCGACCCGCGCGGGGACCTCGGTGGTGACGATGGACCTCTCGGGCACGGCGGACGCGGTGCCCGAGGGGGTCGGCGTCGGCGTCGCGGCCGGCGCGTCGGACGGGAGCGGCGCGGGGGCCGGCTCGGCTGCGCCCTCGGTCGGCGACGGCGCGGACGCGGCGAGCGGTGCGGCGGGGCCGGTCGCGGCGGGCTCGGGGGCCCGCGCGGGGTCGGCGGCGCTCTCGGCGCGGGCGATCTCGAGGAGCTCACCGAGCTCGGCGACGGCCTCGTCGAGCGGCGCGACGACCTCGGGGGTCAGCGCGGCGGCGTTCGCGGTCTCCCTCGCGACCTGTGCGCGGGCGGCCACGGAGTCGGCGACCTGGACGACGGCGGCGCGGCGCTCGGTGAGCGCCGCCTCGGTCGCCTCGGCAGAGGCGACGAGCTGCGCCTGCGCCTCCTGGGCCTGCTCGGTGGCCTGTCGCTGCGCGGTCACGTCGGCCATGCTCGGCACGGTGAAGGCGTAGGCGCTGACGCTGAGCGTCATGGCGACGGCGACGGCACCGCGGGCCACCCGGACTGCGGTGGCGCGCGGCTGGGCGGCGGCTCCGGCGCGGGGGGCAGCGTGCCGCCCACCGCGTGCAGAGCGCCGCGTGGTCGGCAATCTGTCACTCACACGTAACACGTTATGTGTATCGGACGGCGGTCCTCGACCCTTGAGGGTGAGTTTCTTTGTGGGTCTCGTCACGCTTCCGTGACAGATTGCCCCTCCCCTGTCCGATGTGTCCCGGCTACGCTTCTGGACGTGGACTCAGGGGACCTCGAAGCCGCTCAGGCGCCCGGACGAGCGGCGCACGCCGCACCGGACGCACCGCTCACCCGTGCACAGATCCGCGCCCGGGAGAGGGCGGCCGAGCCGCAGGGCCTCGACGACCTCTACGACATCGGACGCCTCGCGGACCGGCTCGGCGTCGAGCACGCGACCATCCGCGTCTGGCTCTCGCGCAAGGTCCCGTGGCTCCCCGCGCCCGACGGCCGGCTCAACGGCGGTGCCGTGTGGCGGGCGTCGACCCTCGAGGGGATCGAGCAGCGGCGCACGCCCGGCCGTCCCGGCCGCCGGCCCCGCACGGTCGCCCAGCTCATCTCCGAGACCCAGTCGATCCCGGTGGTCTCCGTGCAGGCCGTGCTCGACCCGCTGCCCACCGCCACCGGGCAGCTCCCGGTCGTCGCACCCGCGCCCTGATCGCCTCGGGGCACCGGAGCCGGCACCGGAGCCCGGCACCGGCACCGCCGCCCGGCCCGCGCCGGACGCTCCCCGCTGACCCTCCCGGCCCCGCGCCGGCCGGCTCCCCTCGCTGACACTGCGGTCTGCGCGGACACCCGCGGTCCGCGCGCCTACGCTCGACGGATGACGGGTGCGGGCGGCCACCGGCCGGACCCCCTCGAGCGGGCCGACGACGTCGCGCAGGCGATGCGCGACCTGGACCGGCGCGCGTTCCTGCCGCCCGACCAGCGCCCGCACGCGCACGAGGACCGGCCCCTCCCCCTCGGCCACGGACCGACGTGCTCCCAGCCGAGCACCGTCGCGACGATGCTGCGGTGGTTGCGCGTCCCCGTCGGCGCGCACGTGCTCGACGTCGGTTCCGGCTCGGGGTGGACGACGGCGCTGCTCGCCCGGCTCGTCGGGCCGCAGGGCGAGGTGCTCGGGCTCGAGCTCGAGCCGGGGCTCGCGCGGTGGGGTGCGGAGAACCTCGCCGCGACCCGGCAGCCGTGGGCGCGGATCGAGCCCGCGACGCCGGGCACCCTCGGGCGCGAGGCCCCGGACGGCTGGACGCGCATCCTCGTGTCCGCGGCCGCGCCGCGCCTCCCGCACGCGCTGCTGCGGCAGGTCGCCGACGGCGGGCGCGTCGTCCTCCCGGTGCGCACGACCCTCTGGGTCGTCGAGCGGCGCGGCGCGACGTTCGTGCACCGCCGGCTGGGCAGCTACGCGTTCGTCCCGCTGCGCTGACCGGGGTCCGCGTACGGCCGCGAGCACCTCGACGCGACACGGAGTCGTACTCGGCAGTAACTCGTGGTGCGCGAACGGGTGACGAATCACCCGTTCGGGATTACCGTCACCCCGGGGGCCGTCCCGCGATCCGGGACACCACGACACTCGGGCGGCGCCGCAGTCCTCACCACGCCTTCACCCGCCCCGCCCAGGAGTGAGCCCATGACGCCTCGCCCGCTGCTCTCCGTGCTGACGACCCTCGCGCTCGCCGCGACGTCCTGCCTCGTCGGCGCCCAGGTCGCCGCTGCAGCCCCCGACCCAGGCTCACCCGGCGGACCGGGCGGCGCCGTCGCGTCGGGCAAGGACCTGTCCCGCGCGAAGGTGAGCCGCAGCGTCCTCGACGCCGAGGGCACCATCACCGCGTTCGTCGAGCTCGACACCCCGTCGGGCCTCGACGTCGTCGAGGACGGCGGCACGCCCGCTGAGGTCCGCACCGCGGCCGAGCAGGTCGAGGAGCTCGCTGCGGACGTCGTCCCCGACCGCGTCGCCGCCCGCGCCGCGACGCCCGCGCCCCAGCGGATCGCCACGCTGTCCAACGTCGTCTCCGGCACTCTCGTCACCGGCGACGCCGCGACGATCAGCGCGCTCGCCGCGTCGGACGACGTCGTCTCGATCCGCCGCGTCACGCCCAAGACGCCCGACAACCGGAACACCGACGTGCTCACGCGGGCGCTCGAGGTGTGGCAGTCCACCGGCCAGACCGGCGAGGGCATCCGCGTCGGCGTCATCGACACGGGGCTCGACTACACGCACGCGTCGTTCGGCGGCCCCGGCACGATCGAGGCGTACGACGAGGCCTACGGCGAGGACGGCACGCAGCCGGTGCCCGAGGGCCTGTACGACCCCGAGAAGTTCCTCGGCGGCCACGACTTCGCAGGCCCGCTGTACGACCCGAGCTCCGACCCGATCCCGGGCACGAGCCCGCTCCCGGTGGCCGACGAGAACCCGATCGACAGCCTCTACACGAGCGACAACCACGGTCACGGCACGCACGTCGCCGGCACGGCGGTCGGCTACGGCGTGACCGCGGACGGCACGACGTTCGACGGCGACTACGCCTCGCTCACCGACCTGTCCGACTGGCAGGTCGGCCCCGGCTCCGCCCCCGAGGCCGGCATCTACGCGCTCAAGGTCTTCGGTGACCTGGGCGGCTCCACCGAGCTCACCGCCGCGGCGCTGGACTGGGCCGCGGACCCGAACGGCGACGGCGACTTCAACGACCACCTCGACGTCGTCAACCTCTCGCTCGGTGCCTCGGGAGCCCCCGTCGACGACCCCGACACTCTCGTCGTGAACCGCCTCGCCGACCTCGGCGTGCTCTCCGTGTTCTCGGCGGGCAACTCCTTCGACCTCACGGACATCGGCGGTTCCCCCGGCAGCGCCGCCTCCGGGCTCACCGTCGCGAACTCGGTCGGCACCCCGCTCGACCTGGACGGCGTCGAGGTCACGGTCGGCGCGGACCCGTCGCTCGACGGCACGTACGCCGCCCAGAACAGCATCGCGTACGCCGGCACGGACGACGTCACGGCGCCCGTCGCGTACCTCGGCGACGGGATCGACGGCTGCGAGCCGCTCACCGGGTTCGCCGACGAGCTCGCCGGCAAGATCGCCTACCTGTGGTGGGACGACGACGACTCGGCCCGCCGCTGCGGCAGCGTCGCCCGCTTCAACGCGGCCCAGGCCGCCGGCGCGGTCGGCGTCCTGCTCGGCACCGAGAACACGATCTTCTCGGCCGGCATCTCGGGGAACCCGACGATCCCGGGCGCGCAGCTCACGGCCGCCTCGACCGACGCGCTCCTGCCGGCGATCCAGACCGGCACCGTCACGGCCCACATCGGCCCGTCGCTCGCCGGGACCGTCGAGGACGCGTCCGCGGGCGACGCGCTCAACCCCAGCTCCTCGCGCGGCGCGCACGGCTCGCTCGGCATCCTCAAGCCGGACGTCGCCGCACCGGGCACGAGCATCCAGTCCGCTGCGTCGGGGACTGGCAACGAGTCGCACACTCTCTCGGGCACCTCGATGGCCGCACCGCACGTCGCCGGGATCGCCGCACTGGTCCGTGCCACGAACCCGGGCTGGACGCCCGCGCAGGTCAAGGCGTCGATCATGAACACCGCGACCCACGACCTGTTCACCGGCCCGAACCGGACCGGTGACGTCTACGGCCCCGAGCGGGTCGGCTCCGGCCGGGTCGACGCGGTCGACGCCGTCGCCAACGGCGTCCTCGCCTACGCCTCCGAGGCGCCCGAGCAGGTCTCGGTCGTCTTCGGGATCGTCGACGTCGGTGCACAGACGGTCGTCGAGAAGAAGACCGTCACGGTGACCAACACGAGCAACCGCGCGGTCCGCTACGCGACGTCGTTCGACACGGCCACGACCGCGGGCGGCGCGACGATCACGACCTCGCCGGCGAACCTCACCGTCCCTGCCGGTCAGTCGCGGCTCGTCACCGTGACCCTCACGGCCGACCCCGCGACGCTCGAGCGCGAGCTCGACCCGACGTCCGACGCCGAGCAGGGCGGGGTCCCGCGCGAGTACGTCGCCACGGTCTCGGGGCGTCTCGTGCTGACGACCGACGGCAGCGAGCTGCGGGTCCCGGTGCACGCCGCACCGCGCCTCGTGAGCGACCTGACCGCGCAGCCCGTCGAGTTCGCCGACGCGGGCGCCACGACCGCGGACCTCGCCCTCACCGGGCGTGGGGTCGCGTCGGGCGGCTGGTACTCGCTCGCCGCACCCCTGGTCCTCGGGGCCACGAGCCCGCAGCTCGAGGACGACCCGCGCGTCGAGACGTCCCCGTCGGCCAACGCCGCCGGTGACCTCCGGTACGTCGGGTGGTCCACGACCGCACCGCAGCGCGCGGCGGCGGGCGGGACCGCCGAGGACGGGTACCTCGGCATCGGCATCGCGACCGAGGGCGAGTGGGCGACCCTGGGCCGGTACACCCTGCCGATCATCGACATCGACATCGACGGCGACGGGACGTACGACACCCAGACCGTCGTGCAGAAGCTCGACGACTCGTCCGACGTCACGGTGCAGGCCACGTTCGACCTCGTGACCGACGACGTCCTCGACGTGCAGCCCGTCAACGGCTACTTCGGCGACGTCGACACCACGGTGTTCGACAACAACGTCGTCGTGGTCCCGCTGAGCCTCGCGGACGTCGGCATCGCGCCGGGAGCGACGCCGACGGTCCGGGTCTGGACCTACTCGGAGTACGCCGCCGACCCCGAGGGTGTCGTCGACGAGGTCGAGCCGTTCACGGTCGACCCGTTCACGCCGCCGTTCTGGTTCGACGCGGGCACCCCGGACACGCTGTGGTTCCTGTCCGGTCCGGACGCGCCGATCACGGTGCACCGCACCGAGGCCGCCAAGGCCGGCGAGTCGCAGCTGCTCGTGCTGCACAGCCGCAACGCCACGACGACGGCGCGCGCGCAGCTCGTCGACGTCACGGTCCCCGAGGCGACGCCCACGACGACGACCCTCAAGGTCGGCGGCTCGGCGAAGGCCGGCGCGGAGCTCACGCTCACCGCCACGGTGACCCCGGCCGAGGCCACCGGCACCGTCCGGTTCCTCGACGGGGACACCGAGCTCGCCGCGGTCGCGGTGCGCTACGGCAAGGCGACCACGAACGTCCGCCTCGGCGCGGGCTCGCACGCGCTGTCCGCGGTCTTCACCCCGGACGGCGGCACGTACGCGGCGTCGACCTCGACGGTCGTCACGACCAAGGTCGCGAAGTCGGGTTCGACGCTCGGCCTCATGCTGTCGAAGGCGTCGGGCAAGCCCGGCGACGCCGTCAGCGCGACCGTGACCGTCAAGGGCAGCACCGCGGCGCCGACCGGCACCGTCGAGCTCCGCGAGGGCAGCACGGTGCTCGGCACGGGCACGCTCGTGACGGACAAGCTGACCGGCACGGTCACGATCGCGCTGCCGACGGACCTCAAGGTCGGCACGCACCAGATCACCGCGGTGTACGTGGGCAGCGCCGACGTCGAGAGCTCGAAGACGCAGCGCTCGTACCAGGTGAAGCAGGCACGTCGCAGCTGATCACCGGGGCCGCCGCACGGCGGCCCGCACGGCAGGGGAGGGGCGCCACCGGCCGGTCCGGGGGCGCCCCTCCGGCGTGCCCGGTGGCCGCCGGGAGGCGGGCGGGACGCCCGCGGGAGGCGGGCGGGACGCGGGCGGAGTGCGGGGGGCCGGGGAACCACCCCCGCGGACGTTCAAGCCGCGGGCACCCGCGACCGATCGAGGCGTCATGACCGCTCACACCCTCGCGCCTCGCCCGGAGGTCGCCCCGCTCAACGCCGCCGAGCTCGTGTTCGTGGCGCAGCACCGCGAGCTCGTCGCCGGCCTGTGCAGCGGCACGGTCACGGCCGAGGCCGTCGGTGCCCTGTACGACCGCGTCCTCGTGACCTGGGCGGCGTCGCCCGCCGAGGACCGCGCCGACGCCGAGCAGCTCGTGCGGGCGTTCGGGATCGCGCTCGGCGACCTCGTCGTCGCGCTCGCGCCCGGGACTGCCTGGGTCTCCTCGACCGACGACGCGGGCACCGAGCTCGCGCTCACCCACCCGGGGGTCGACGTGCTGGTCTACCCGGTCGGGGTCGTGAGCCGCCGGTGGTCGGCCGGCGAGACCGGCTGGCTCGCGGGGTACCCGGACGAGATCGCCCGTGGGCTCGCGGAGCTCGCGGGCCCCGGTGCGACCGCGGTCTCCGGTGACACAGCGGGCTCCGACTCTGCGGGCCTTGGTGACACAGCGGGCGCCGGCACGGCGGCGTCCGACGACGCCGCCGAGCCCGATGCCCTCGCGGAACCCGGCGCCCCCACGGAGTGACGGCCCGGCACCGACGCCCCGCGTGCCCGGCCGCTCAGAACAGGACGTCGAGCTCCGGCTCTGGCTGCGCGCCGCGCGGGACCCGCGCGACCGGGGCCGTGCGACCGCCGGCGGACCGCGTCGCCGTCGCCCGCACCGGCGCCGCAGCCACGGCCACCGTCGCGACGGGTACGGGCCCGGCGGCGCCGACGGTCACCTCGCCGGTCGCCGACGTCCACGTCACGACGACGTCGCCCTGCTGGGCGGCGCGCGCCGCGGCACCGCACAGCGCGTCGGCCCGCTCGTTGAAGTGGTCCCCCTGGTGCCCGCGGACCCAGTGGAAGACGACCTCACCCTCCCGCTCGGCGAGCGCGCGCTCGATGGCCTGCACGAGCCCGAGGTTCTGCACCGGGCCGCCGCTCGCGGTGCGCCAGCCCTTGCGCTTCCAGCCGGCGACCCACACCGACGCGCACTTGATCGCGTAGGTCGAGTCGGACTCGATGCGCAGCGGCTCGAGCCCGGGGTGCGCGAGGACCGCCTCGAGCACGGCCGTGAGCTCCGCGATCTGGTTGGTGCCCGACGCGATGCCGCCCGACGCGGACGAGCCGTCGTGGTTGACCCACGCCCAGCCGCTCGCCCCTCCGGGGTTGCGCAGGCAGGAGCCGTCCGTGCTGACCGTGATCACGCGGACCATTGTGCCGGGCGCCGCCGTCACCTCGGCGCGTCGCACCCGCCGCCGGGTGCCTCGGCCCGGACGTTGACGACGACGAACCGGTTCGTGACCGAGCCGACGAGGCAGCCCCGGCCCACCGGCACGACGACGTCGACCCGGTGCTCGCCGCCCGACGTGACGGACGCGGCCGTCGTGATGTCGGACGGGGCGAAGCCGACTCGGCCGAGGGCCGCGACGACCCCCTCCTCGGTCGGGCCGTCAGGTCCCACGAGGGTGATCAGCGCCTGCTCGACCGCGGCGCGTTCCGGTTCCAGCGAGTCCGCGAGCCGCTCCTGCGGATCGGCTGCGGCCCGGGCCGCGTCCGCAGCGGCCTCCCCGGCCTCGTCGTCGCCGACCCGGTTCTGCTCCATCGCGGCGTCGGGGTCGTACCCGAAGTCCTCGCAGCCCTCGGGCACGTGCTCCGGGACCGTCAGCGGGCAGGCGCCCGCCCGGGGTGCGAGCGAGTCGTCGGGGTCGTAGGTGACGCAGCCCTCGGGCGCCTCCTCGGTCGGGTCGTAGGGGCACGGGGGCGGCGCCTCCTGCGCGCCGGTGACGACGCGTCCGGCGCACCCCGCCAGCACGAGCAGCGCCGCCAGCGCGAGCGCGGCAGCACGGTGCGGGCGGCGGGTCCGGGAGCGCATGCCTGGCATCCTGGCGGACCCGGCATCAGGTGCACCAGGCTTCGGCGGACTGCGGCACGACGGTGCGTCCGTGGCCGCAGCCGGCGCGGACCGTCCTGCGGCCCACCCGATCGGGCGACGGGGCACCCCATCCGCTCACGTCCGTGCAGGTCAGTGCCGATGAGGTGCGCATGACGGCCATCGACGGCAGCACCTTCGACCTCTTCGACGACTTCGTGTCCGGCGACAGCGCGGAGCGCGCCGCGTCACGGCGCAGCTCGGTGCGCCGACTGGCCGTCGTGCTCACCGCGGGTGCGCTCGTCGTGGGTGGCGCGGTCGGCGCCCGGGCCGCGCTCGACGCCCGGGCCACCGAGCCCGCGGTCGTCGCACCCGCGGTCCTGTTCAGGGTGCTCGCGGAGCGGCAGCGCGACACGGACGTCCTCGCGGAGGAGCCCGGCACGGCGCTCCTGGACCCCGCGACCACGCGGTTCCTCGGCGCGACGTCGGCGGGCAGCCACTACCTCGCGGTGCAGGCGACGGGCCTCGTCTGCCTCGTCACGGTGCCGGTCGGCGACGTCGTCGAGATGGGCTGCACCGACCCGGTGGCGAGCGACCACCTGCTCCGCTCCGAGTTCACGTCACCCGAGCCCCAGACCCTCGCGCTCGTCCCGGACGGCCTTGCCCCGGCTGCTGACGGGACCGCGTGGGAGCGCCTGTCGGCCAACCTGTACGTGCGCGACGGCGTGTCGGCGCACTCGTAGCGCCCCGCTCGACCGGCCACCGGTCCGGCGGTCGCTCCTGCGTCCAGGCCAGCGGGCGGCCTGCTGCGCTCACCGAGGCCGCGTCGTCACCGTGACCTCGCCGCCCGTCAGGCTCCGGTCGAGGCAGTCGAGCACCCGGCGCGCGTCCGCCGCGCTCGCCCAGGGCTCGAGCGTGATCGTGGCCGACGACGGCGGCACGTCCGCCGTCATCAAGGACTCGGCGACGGCGTCGTCCCCGCACGCACTCAGGTCGCCCCTCGGGTGGCGGATGCCGATCACCCACGGTCCGCCCTCGGGAGGAGCAGCGGGGACGTCGTCCGGACCACGGGCAGCCACGAGCGACGTGGCGCTCGTCAGCACCGCACCGCCCACCACCGCAGCCGCCACGGCACGCGCACGCGCACGCGCTCAGTCCAGCGTGAGGGCCGTGATCACGCGCGTGACGCTCGACGTCAGCCCCCAGCGCGTCGTGAGCTCGACGAGGCGGTCGGGGTCGGCGGGGGTCGCGGGGAGGGTGTCGTCGACGTCGCCGACCGGGGCGTCCGGCGCGACCCGTACCACCCGGGGCGCGACCGCGAGGTAGTCGGCGGCCTCGACGAGCTTGGACCGCTGGCTCCTGGTCAGCCCCGGGTCGCCCGCGTCGCGCGCCGCGAGGATCCCCGCGAGGTCGCCGTACCGCGCGACGAGCGCCGCCGCCGTCTTCTCGCCGATCCCGGGGACGCCCGGCAGACCGTCGCTCGGGTCGCCGCGCAGCACCGCCATGTCCGCGTACGCCTGACCGGACGCGACCGCGTACTTCTCGCGCAGCCGCGCGGTGTCGACGACCTCGAGGTCCTTGATGCCGCGCTGCGTGTAGAGCACGCGCACGGGCGCGTCGTCGTCCACGAGCTGGAAGAGGTCGCGGTCGCCGGTGATGACGTCGACCGGGGACCGCTGCGCGGCGGGCCGGGCGCTCTCGCGCGCGACGAGCGTGCCGATCACGTCGTCGGCCTCGAAGCCCGGCGCCCCGACGCGCGCGATCCCGAGCGCGGCCAGGACCTCGGCGATGACCGGGACCTGCGGCGAGAGCAGGTCGGGAACCTCCTCGGCCTCCGCGCCGCCCGGCAGCACCTCGGCGACGCGGTGCGCCTTGTACGACGGGATCGCCTCGACGCGGAACGCCGGCCGCCAGTCGTCGTCCCAGCACGCGACGAGCCGCGACGGCCGGTGGTCGGTGACGAGCCGGGCGATCATGTCGAGCAGCCCGCGCACCGCGTTGACCGGGGTGCCGTCGGGCGCCTTGACCGAGTCGGGGACACCGAAGAACGCCCGGAAGTAGAGCGACGCGGTGTCGAGCAGCAGGAGCGGTCGGCGGTCCGTCATGGGCGCAACCGTACGGCGGGACGCGGCGGACCAGAAGCCTGCGGAGCCGGGCGGCACGGGCGGAGGCCACGGCCCGGGCGCCGCCCGCACCGGGCAGGTCGGTGCACCGGCCGGCCGTCGGTGCACCGGCCGGCCGTCGGCGCACCGGGCAGGTCGACGCGCCCGGTGCGGTCGTCCCAGCACCGGGCCGGTCGTCCCCGCACCGGTGTGGTCGTCTCCGTCCCGGGCCGGTGGCACCCTGGACCCATGGCCTCCCCCCGCGCGACGACCGGCGTCGGCGCCTGATGAGCGCCCCGACGAGCTCCGGGGTCGCGACCCGCGTCGACCGCTGGACGTGGGCCGTGCGGCTGTTCCGGACCCGTGCGCTGGCCGCCGCCGCGATCCGGTCGGGGCACGTCAAGGTCAACGGCGACCGCGCCAAGCCCGCGACGCAGGTCAAGGTCGGCGACGAGGTGCGGGTGCGCGAGGGCGGCGTCGAGCGGATCGTCGAGGTCGCGCGGGTCATCGAGAAGCGCGTCGGGGCGGCTCTCGTCGCGGACGTGCTCGTGGACCGGACCCCTCCCCCGCCGAAGCCGACCGAGATCGCGTTCGTCCCGACCCGGGACCGCGGCGCGGGTCGGCCGACCAAGCGCGAGCGGCGCGAGATCGAGAAGTTCCGCGGGCACTGACGCCGCCCGGCACCGACCCCGGCGCGTCAGGCCGAGTCGCGCTCCACGAGCGACGTCGGCAGCGTCACCGCAGCGGGCTCCTCGCCCTCGATGACCTCGAGCAGCAGCCGCACCATCTCGGCGCTGATGCGCTCGAACGGCTGCCGCATCGTCGTGAGCGCGGGCGTGAGGTTCGCCGCGAGACCGTTGTCGTCGAACCCGCCGACGGCCACGTCCCCGGGCACGTCGCGCCCGGCGTCCCGCAGCGCGACGATCGCGCCGGCGGCCATGAGGTCGGACGCGACGAACACCGCGTCGAGGTCGGGCCGCCGGTCCAGGAGCTCGCGCATCGCGCGCTCGCCGCTCGCGCGGGTCCAGTCGCCGTGCGCGACGAGCCCGGGGTCGTACGCGTCGCCGAGCTCGGCACGGTAGCCGTCGAGCCGCAGCGTCCCGCCGGGGGTGTCGAGCGGGCCGGTGATCATCGCGACCCGGGTCCGCCTGAGCCCCAGGAGGTGGCGGGTCATGCGCCGCCCGCCGCCGGCGTCGTCGGCCGCGACGTACCCGACGCGCCCCTCGAAGCCGAGCGGGATGCCGCAGGCGATCGTCGGGACGCCCGCGCGCAGCAGCGACTCGACCATGGGGTTGCCCTGGTGGGAGGAGATGAGCAGCACGCCGTCGACGTGGCCCGCGGTCACGTACGCGGTGATGCGGCGCCGCTCCTCGGGCGTCCCGGCGACCATGAGCAGCAGCGGCATCTCGCGCTTGGCGAGCGCCTCGGCGGCGCCGCGCAGCAGGACCGAGAAGTTCGGGTCCTCGAAGAGCAGGTGCTGGGGTTCGGTGAGCAGGAACGCCACCGAGTTCGAGCGGCCCGTGACGAGGCTGCGCGCGTGGTGGTTCGCCGCGTACCCGGTCGCGCGGATCGCCTCGTTGACGGCAGCGAGCGCGTCGGGCGAGACCCAGTGCCCGCCGTTGATGACGCGCGAGACCGTCCCGCGGGACACCCCGGCGGCCGCGGCGACGTCCCGGATGGTGGGTCGTCGGCGCGGCGCGCTCCCGGCGGTGCCGGACTGCTGCTGCTCCACGGTCCGTGACTCTAGGCGAGGGCTCACGCCTTCACGGCGCCCGCCGCGAGGTCGACCTGCCAGTAGCGCTGCAGGAGCAGGAACAGGGCGACGAGGGGGACGATCGACAGGAGCGCACCGGTGATGACGGAGGTGTACATCGCGGGCTGCGAGGCGCCCTGGTTGAGCAGCCCGGACAGGCCGACGGTGAGCGGGAACAGCCGGTCGTCGCCGAGCATGATGTACGGGAGCATGAAGTTGTTCCAGATGGCGACGAACTGGAACAGGAACACGGTGACGAGGCCCGGCATCATCATCGGGACGGCGATGGACCGGAAGATCCGTGCCTCGCCGGCGCCCTCGGTGCGGGCCGCCTCGATCACGTCGTCGGGCACGGACGCCGCGGAGTAGATGCGCGCGAGGTAGATGCCGTACGGGCTGATGATGCTCGGCAGCAGCACCGACCAGTACGTGTTGGTGAGGCCGACCTGCGCGAGCAGCAGGTACTGCGGGATCGCGAGGACGACGGCGGGGACCAGGACGCCCGCGAGGAGCACGTTGAACAGCGTCCTCTTGCCGGCGAACTCGTACTTCGCGAGCCCGTAGCCGGCCATCCCCGACACGACGACGGACGCGAGGCCGCCGACGCCCGCGTACAGCGCGGTGTTCGCCATCCAGCGCCAGAAGACCCCGTCGCGGTACGCGCTGAGCTCCGCGACGTTGTCGAGCAGGTGCGACGACGGCGCGAACGTGAACGTCGAAAACAGCTCGCCCGCGCTCTTGGTCGACGCGATGAGCACCCACACGACGGGCAGCAGGCAGTACGCGGCGCCGACGAGGAGCACCGCGGTGCTGACCGGGCTCGGGCGCGTCGCGCCGCGGCGACGGCGCACGGCGGGCGCGGACCCCGGGACCAGGGCGGGCGCCGGGGACGGCGCGGCGGCGGTCGTCGTGGTCATGACTTCTCCTGGCTGAAGGCGCGGTCCTGGACGAGACGCAGAAACCCGAACGAGACGACGAACGTCGCGAGCGCGATGACGACGGAGGTCGCGGCCGCGGAGTAGATGTCGTCACGCGTGAACGCGTCGCGGTACACCTTCATCAGCGGGGTCCACGTGCTCGAGATCGTGTTGGTGAGGGGGCGGAGCGTCATGGGCTCGGCGAACACCTGGAGCGTCGCGATCATCGAGAAGATCGCGGTCATGATGAGCGACGGCGCGACGATCGGGATCTTGATCCGCCACGCGATCATCGCCTCGGAGCACCCGTCGAGCGTCGCCGCCTCGTACAGCTCCGTGGGGATCGCCTTGAGCGCCGTGTAGATGACGATCATGTTGAAGCCCACGCCGCCCCACAGCGCGATGTTGGCGACCGCGAACATCACGAGGCGCGAGGACAGCAGCGTCGGGACCTCCCAGCCGAATTCGTCGAACACGAAGTAGAACGGGCTCACGGCGGGCAGGTAGAGGAACCCCCAGAGCAGCGACGAGATGACCGCGGGCACCGCGTACGGCAGGAAGATCGACACGCGCGAGAACGCACGGGCCCGGCTGCGGCGCGAGTCGAGCAGGAGCGCGAACAGCAGGGCGAGGCCGAGCATCGTCGGGACGAGCACGAGCCCGTAGAGCCCGACGCGCAGGACCGACGCGACGAACTCCGGGTCGGCGATCGATCGCGTGTAGTTGTCGAGCCCCGCCCACACCTCGGTGCGGGCGCCCTTGCCGAGCCCGAGGCCGCTGACCTTGACGGTCCGCAGGCTCAGGTAGAGCGCGTAGCCGATGGGCAGGGCGAGGAACGCGACGAAGAGGATCACGGCGGGCGCGAGGAACGCGTACGGCGCTGCGGTGCGCCCGAACGGGCGGCGGCGACCGGGCCGGGCGGGTACGGCGGCGCGGGCGGTGCGGGCGCGCGCACGCTGTGCGGCACCGGCCTCGCCGGGTGCTGCGGGTGCCGTGGGCACCGGGGACGTGGTCACGGGCGTGCTCCTGGTGGGGTCGACGAGGGCCGACGGACGGCGGGGGCTCGGCACGCCGGGGCGCGACGGGCGTGCACCCGGTGACCCGGCACGGGGGACGTGTGCCGGGTCACCGGGGCGATGGGGTCACTCCTGGACGGAGAAGCCCGAGTCCTTGAGGTCCTCGATCGTGACCTCCTGCATGGCCTCGACGGCCGCGACGAACGCGGCGCGCGAGCGGGACTCGGCGGCCTTGCCGAACTCGTCGTTGTACGCGGAGTACGCGACGTTGACGTTGGGCCCGAACGTGAAGCTGTTGGCCGTCGCCGCGGTCTCGGCGGCGAGCGGGTAGAAGTCGGCCTGGTTCGAGAAGAACTCCGGCGGCGCGGAGAGGGCCTCCTCCTGCGCGAGCTGGTCGGCCGGGTAGAGGCCGCCCTCGGAGACGAGCGTGTTCACCGCCTCCTGACTCGTGTTCATCCACGTCATGAACTCGGTCGCCTCGGCGACGTGCTCGGACTGCGTCGTGACGGCCGTGGCCGAGCCGCCCCAGTTGCCGGTGGCCGGGTCGGACGCGTCCCACTGCGGCATGGGGGCCATGGCCCACGTCCCGGCGGTGTCGGGCGCGTTGCCCTGCAGGACGCCGGGCGCCCAGACCGCCGAGAGCCACGCGACCTGCGAGCCGTCGTTGAGCGCGGCGTTCCACTCGGGGGTGTACATCGGCTTGTTGTCGATGACGCCGGACTCGACGAGCCCGCCCCAGTAGTCGGCGACCTTGAGGGTCGCCTCGTCGTCGATCGAGACCGTCCACGCGTCGCCGTCGATGCCCCACCACGAGGCGCCGGCCTGCTGCGCGAGGCCCGTGAACCAGCCGGCGTCGGTCGCGGAGAACGTGCCGAGGTACTTCGTGGGGTCCGCGGCGTGGACCTGGGCGGCGGCGTCGGCGTACTCGGGCCACGTGGTGGGGACGGCGATGCCGAGCTGGGAGAAGATGTCGGCGCGGTAGTACAGCTGCATGGGGCCGGAGTCCTGCGGGATGCCGTAGACCGCGTCGCTGCCGAGGGTCACGGAGCTCCAGACGCCCTCCGGGAAGTGGTCGGCGATGTCGGCGTCGAGCTCGCCCGAGACGTCGGCGAGCGCGTCGGCGGCGACGAGCGTGGGGATCTTCTGGTACTCGGCCTGCATGAGGTCGGGGGCGCCGCTGCCGGCCTTGATCGCGGTGAGGAGCTTGGTGACCGCGGGGTCGCCGCCGTCCTGCTTGTTGACCGTGACCTGGATGTCGGGGTTCTCGGCGTTCCACTGCTCGACGACCTGCTCCATGCCGGGCGCCCACGTCCAGAACGTGAGCTCGACGGCCTCGCCCGAGGCGGCGCCGTCCGTCCCGCCGTCGCCCGAGCCGTCCCCGCCGGAGCAGCCCGCGGCGAGCAGCGCGGTCGCCGCGACGACCGCAGCGGTCCTGGTGCCTGTGGTCAGGCGCATGTGTCCTCCTCGTTCCGGGCCCACCGCGTCGTCGCGGTGGGGTGCGCGGCACTGCACGGCGCCGCGCCCCCGATGACGCTCCTGCACGCCGCTGTGCCTGTGCACGGTCACAGTAGGTGCACGGGTGTTGGGCTTGTCAACACGGGGGATCGTCGTGTTACCTGTCCGATATCTCGCCGCACGGACTGTGACCGTGCACAGCACGATCACGCCCGCAACGTCGAGGAGCTCCATGCGTCCAGGTCACGACCACACGCCCGCCCACGTGCCGGGCTGGCTGCCCGGCGTCGGGAAGGTCTGCTACGGCGGGGACTACAACCCCGAGCAGTGGCCCGAGGAGGTCTGGGCGCAGGACGTCGCCCTCATGCGCGAGGCCGGCGTCAACCTCGTGTCGATCGGGATCTTCTCGTGGGGGCTGCTCGAGCCGTCCGAGGGCGTCTACGACTTCGGGTGGCTCGACCGCGTGATCGAGCTGCTGCACGCCCACGACATCCGGGTCGACCTCGGCACCCCCACGGCCTCACCGCCCGCCTGGTTCTTCGCCACCTACCCCCACACCCGCGTCGTCTCGCGCGACGGGACGGTCCTCGGCTTCGGCTCGCGCGGTCTCGTGTGCCCGAGCTCGCCCGAGTACCGCCGCGCCGCGACCGGCATCGCGACCCAGCTCGCGCGCCGCTACGGCCGCCACCCCGCGCTCGCGCTCTGGCACGTGCACAACGAGTACGGCGTGCCCGTCTCCGAGGACTACTCGGAGACGTCCGCGGCCGCGTTCCGGACCTGGCTGCAGGACCGCTACGGCTCGCTCGACGCGCTCAACGCCGCCTGGGGCACCGCGTTCTGGGGGCAGGTCTACGGCTCGTGGGACCACGTCGTCGTCCCGGCCGCCGCCGCGAGCGTCGTCAACCCCGCGCACCGCCTCGACTTCGCACGGTTCACCGACGCCGCCCTCCTCGCGTGCTTCGTCGCCGAGCGCGACGCGATCCGGGCCGAGTCCCCCGGCATCCCGATCACGACGAACTTCATGGCCGGCGCGTGCCACTCGACGGACCTGTGGCGGTGGGCCGCGGAGGTCGACGTCGTCTCGAACGACCACTACCTCACCGCCGCCGACCCGAGCGGCCACGTCGGCCTCGCGATGGCCGCCGACCTCACGCGCTCGTTCGCCGGGGGCAGGCCCTGGATCCTCATGGAGCACTCGACGTCCGCGGTCAACTGGCAGGGCCGCAACGTCGCGAAGCGCCCCGGCGAGATGGCCCGCAACGCGCTGAGCCACCTCGGGCGCGGCGCCGACGCGATCCTGTTCTTCCAGTGGCGGGCCTCCCGGTCCGGCGCCGAGAAGTTCCACTCGGCGATGCTGCCGCACGCCGGGACCAGCAGCCGCGTGTTCCGCGAGGTGCGCGAGCTCGGGGCGGGCCTGGCGGGCCTCGACGAGGTGCTCGGGTCCCGGGTCGAGGCCGACGTCGCGATCCTGTGGGACCAGGAGTCCTTCTGGGCGCAGGACCTCGAGTGGCGCCCGAGCGTCGACGCCCGGCACCGCGAGCGCGTCGACGCGTTCTACGACCGGCTGTGGCGCGACGGGATCACCGTCGACTTCGCCCACCCCGAGCACGACCTGAGCCGCTACCGGCTCGTGCTCGCGCCCGCGTCCTACCTGCTCACGGCCCGCGCCGCGGAGAACCTCACGGCGTACGTCGCGCAGGGCGGGACGCTGCTGACCTCGTTCTTCTCGGGGATCGTCGACGAGCACGACCGCGTGCACGAGGGTCCGCACCTGAGCGTGCTGCGTGACGCGCTCGGGGTCACGGTCGAGGAGTTCCTGCCGCTGCGGTCGGGCGAGCGCGTGCACGTGGCGCTCGCCCCGGACGACGACGCGCGCACCGACGACGCCACGACGGGGGCCGACGCGCAGCACGACGCCCAGCCGCCCGCGCCGCTCGTCGCCGACGTGTGGGCCGACGACCTGACCCTCGCGGGCGCGGAGGCCGTCGGCACCTACACCGACGGCCCCGCCGCCGGTCGCCCCGCCGTCACGCGGCACCGGCACGGCGCGGGCACCGGCTGGTACCTCTCGACCCGGCCCGACGCCGAAGGGCTCGCGCGCCTCCTGCGCCGGGTCTACCGCGACGCCGGCGTGACGCCCGCTGGGCTGCCCGAGGACGTCGAGGTCGTGCGCCGCCGCGGCGCCGAGGCCGACTTCGTGGTCGTGGCGAACCACACCGACAAGCCGGTCGACCTGCCGATCACGGGCGTCGACCTGCTCACGGGCGAGACCGCCGGCGAGGGCACGCTCACGGTCGCGGCCGGCGGCGTGGGGGGTGGGCAGGGGGGATGGGGGGTGACGCGGCAGGGAGGGAGGTTGCGCGCGAGAGACAGGTGATTCCTGGGGCCAAAGAGGAGGCATG
>NZ_JBSGSU010000004.1:123707-126143 GCF_053607065.1 Cellulomonas sp. NPDC055163
CTGCTCATGGACGAGACCGCCGGAGAGGACACGCTCACGTTCGAGGCCGGTGGTGTGCGCGTCGTCTGGACGCCGCACGCATGACCTCCGCGGGGCGGCCGGTCGCCCGAGAGGCCCGGCCGCTCCGCGGGACCACGGACGGGCCGGTGCGGCGTCGACGGCTCCGCAGCCGCACGGCTCGCACCCGGCCCGCACCGGGCTCCCCGAGGACCGCCGGTCCCCCGACGCGGCTGCCCGCGCTGCACCGCGGCCGTCGCCGCTCCTGAACCCCGTGCCGGCCGGGCATCCCGTCCCGCCGGCTGCCCCACCCGTCAAGGAGGACGCTGATGAGGCTCGACCCCCGACCCGACCGACCGGCCGGCACCACCCGGCCCGAGGTCTCCCCACGCACGCCGACCGCACGGCGCGCACGCTCGGCCGCCGCGGTCCTGGCCGCCGCCGCGCTCGCCGCGTCCGGTGCCGCCGCCGCCCCGACGGCCGGTGCGGCGGCACCCGCCCCCGCGGCGCTCGTCAACCCCGGCTTCGAGCAGGGCCTCGACGGCTGGACCGTCACGAGCTCGACCGGTGCGACGGCCGCAGCGAAGGTCTCCGCGCCGGGCCGCGGCGACTCGGCCGGCCGGCTCACGCACTGGGCCGACGCCGCCTACCAGGTGCGCACCGCGCAGCAGGTCAGCGGCCTGCGCACCGGCTGGTGGACCGCGTCCGCGTGGGTCAAGTCGGGCGGCGCGCTCGACGCGACGACCCTCGGCCTGCTCGACTGCGCGGCGCAGGACGTCGACGACGTCACGACCACGACCCCCCTCACGCTGCAGGACGACGCGTGGGTGCGGCTGTCCGTGTCCGCGTGGGTCGACGACGCGACGTGCACCGTCGCGATCACGACCGACGGCGCGGCGGGCGCATGGGCGGACGTCGACGACGTAGAGCTGACCCCTGGGCGCGTCACGCGCGACGTGCGCGGCGGCGACCTGTCCGGCCTCGCGAAGAACGAGGCGTTCGGTGCGACGTACGCGGACGCCGCGGGCCGCCCCGGCGACCCCGTCGAGCTGCTCGCCGACGCCGGCATGAACCTCGGCCGGCTCAAGGTCTGGGTCGACCCCGCGGACGGGTACAACGACACCGACGACGTGGTGGCGACCGCGCGCCGGATCGAGGCCGCGGGCCTGGACCTCCTCGTCGACTTCCACTACTCGGACCGCTGGACCGACCCCGGCGCGCAGGGCGTGCCCGCGGCGTGGGCGGACCTGTCCCCCGCCGCGATGGCCGACGCGGTGCACGACCACACCCGCGAGGTCCTCGACGCGCTGCAGGCCGCAGGGATCACCGCCGACTACGTCCAGGTCGGCAACGAGATCAACCCCGGGATGCTGTGGCCGTGGGGCCAGACGTGGGACGTCGACACGTCCGACGGGGTCACGGGAGCGCAGTGGGACAACCTCGCCGCGTTCCTCACCGCGGGCGCGACCGCCGTGAAGGAGGTCTCCGCGGACACGCAGGTGATCCTGCACCTGACCAACATCAACAACGGCGTCGGCGGCCTGACGTGGTGGTTCGACGAGGTCACCGCGCGGGCCGTCCCGTTCGACCTGGTCGGGCTGTCCTACTACGGCTACTGGCACGGGAGCCTCGCCGACCTCCAGGAGGCGGTCACGGTGCTCTCGGAGCGCTACGACCGTGACGTGCTCGTCGTGGAGACCGCGTACCCGTTCACGCTCGAGGACGACGCCCCGGCGTGGGAGAACGTCATCGACCAGCCCGCCGAGCTCGTCGCGGGCTACCCGGCGACGCCGCAGGGCCAGGCCGCCGCGTACCGGGCCGTCCAGGACGCCGTCGCCTCCGCCCCGGGCGGTCGCGGCATCGGCACCGTGTACTGGGAGCCGGCGTGGACGGCCGTCGAGGGCAACGGCTGGGACCCGGCGGACCCGGCCTCGGGCAACGCGTGGGAGAACCAGGCGCTCTTCGGGTTCGACGGTCGCCTGCTGCCCGCCGCCGCGGAGCTCGCCCCCGACGCCGCGCAGCCCGCGCCGCGCCGGGCCTCGACGGTGCGCCTGAGGCTGACCCCGACGACCGTGCAGGCGGGCCGTGCGGCGACCGCGTCCGTCGAGATCCGGGCGAAGGGCCACGTGCGCCCGAGCGGGACGGTCGTGGTCGCCGAGGGCGGCGTCGAGCTCGCCCGCGTCACGCTCGACGGGACGCGCGGCGGCACGGTCCGGGTCGCGCTCCCGGTGCTGGGCACGGGCACGCACCGCCTCACGGCGACGTACTCGGGCGACGCCGCGCTGCTCGGAGCGACGTCGGGCACCGAGCGCCTCACGGTCCGGGCACCCCGCTCCTGACCTCCCCGAGCTGAGCCCCGCGGGGCCCGCGACCGCGAGTCCTTCGAGGCTCTCCTCCAGCGGGCGGTGGCGTCGCTCGACCAGACCGTCGGTGTACAGC
>NZ_JBSGSU010000004.1:126153-129685 GCF_053607065.1 Cellulomonas sp. NPDC055163
GGAAAGGGAGTTCCGGGGGTTCGGGCCCCCCCCCTCTGACCCTCCCGGGGGGGACCCCGGTGGGCCCCGCCCCTGTGCGTCGCGCCCCCCGCTGCGCGCTCGCGGACCGGTCCGGGCGCCGCTGGCCGCCCGCGCCGACCTGCTCCCGTCGCTCCCCCAACGCACCGCACCCTCGAGAGGTTGTGCACCCTGGGGAGGATGTTTGCCGTCCCCGTCGCGACCACAGGCGGATGCCGGACCGCCCCCGGCACCGGTGGACTGGCGGGTATGACGGTGATCTCGCCCCTCGACCGGTCGCACGCCCGCGCTGCCGCCGTGCGCCGCGGCCCCGCCGTCCGGACGGCCGCGGGCCGCGCACCGGCCGCACTCCCGGCCGACCAGCCGCTCGACCCGGCCGTCGGCGTCGCGCTCGCGCTCGTCGGGGGCCTCCTGCTCGGGGTCGCGACCCAAGTGCTCCACGGCGTCCTGCCCGGCGCGTGGAGCACGATCGCCACGTCGGTCGCCGTGTGGAGCCTCGTCGGCGCGGGCCTCGGCTCGCGCGTGACCGGACGGTTCGCCCCGGGGATCGTCGGCGTCGTCACGCTGCTCGCGCTGACCGCCGGCCATGCCGCCGCCGCGTCGCTCCAGGGCGTCCCGCACAGCGCCGGGTACCTCGTCGTCTGGTCGCTCGGCGCGGTCGTCGGCGGCGTCGTCTTCGGCACCGCCGGCGCGTGGTGCCGCTTCGGAGGGACGCGCGAGCGCATCGCGGCCGCCGCCGTGCTGGGCGGGGTGCTCTGCTACGAGGGGCTCGTGCGGACGTTCGTCGTCGCGGACCAGGTGCCCGAGGGCCTCACGATGGTCGTGCTCGGCATCGGGGCGCCGCTGCTCGTCGGGCGCACGACGCGCGAGCGGGCGTACGCCGGCGTCGCGCTCGTGCCCGCGACGGCGCTCGGGCTGACCGCGTTCCTCCTGCTCGACCTGCTCCCCGTCTGAGCCCCGACCCGGCTCAGGCGGGAGCGCCGCGCCAGCCCAGCAGCAGCACGCACACGTCGTCCCGCCCCCGCTCGTCGCGCAGCTGCCGCTGGACGAGCGCCGGGACCGCGACACCCGGGAGCTCGTCGCGCAGGCTCGCCGCCGCGACCGCGAGTCCTTCGAGGCTCTCCTCCAGCGGGCGGTGGCGTCGCTCGACCAGACCGTCGGTGTACAGCAGCAGCCGGTCCCCCGGCGCGAGCTCGAACGTTCCCTCACGACGCTCGCGCCCCGGGATGCGCACGCCCAGCGGCGCCGAGCGCCCGCCCCACAGCAGCTCCGTGCCGCCGCCCGCACGCACGAGCAGCGGCGGGAGGTGACCCGCGCACACGTACCGCGCGCGCCCCGTCGCGAGCTCGACCTCGACGTACGCCATCGTCGCCATGGCCGCGGCGTGCACCTGGTCCACGAAGCGGTCGAGCCGCTGCACGAGGCGTACTGGCCCGACGCCCGGACCGGCGACCGCGCGGATCGCCGAGCGGACCTGACCCATCGCGCTGGCCGCCCCGAGGCCGCGCCCGACGACGTCGCCCACCACGACCGAGAGCACCCCGTCCTCGGCGAGGAACGCGTCGTGCCAGTCCCCGCCGACGTCGAGCGCCTCGACGCCCGGCCGGTAGGCGCTCGTCACCTCGAACCGCGGGTCGACCGGCGGGTCGGCGGCGAGCAGCGAGTGCTGGAGCTCGTGCGCGACACTCGCGCTGTGCTCGTAGAGCTCCGCGCGGTGCAGCGCGAGCCCCGCCTGCTCCCCGAGCGCCGTGACGACCTCGAGCGCGGGCGGCTCGGCCCCCGGGTCGTCGCGCGGGACGACCACGAGCGCGCCCTGCGGGCCGGCCTGGCCGTGCAGCGGGACGACGACGCGGTCACCGTCGAGGACCGCGTGCCGCTGCCCGAGCACCGCTTCCGCCGGCGGGCCACCCACCTCGTCGACCCGCTCCCCGAGCGACCCGTGCAGCCGCAGCGCCCCGGAGGCGTCGGCGAGCCACAGCGTCGCCGCGCGGGCACCGAGGTCCCGGACGGCTGCGTCCAGCACCGCGTGCGCGACGCCCCGGACGCCCGTCGCTCGCGAGAGCCGCGACGTCGCCCGCTGCAGCACGCGCACCTGCGCCGCCGAGCGGTCCGCCTCCCGGCGCGCCGCGAGCAGCTCACGCTCGTACCGGGAGCGCTCGCGCGCGCTCGACAACGCCACGTGCACCCGGTCGCGACCGTCGGTGCGCCGGACCGTCGCGGTGAGCAGCACGGGCATCCGCCCCGTGGGCGTGCGCAGCTCGAGCGCGACCTCGTCGGCCCGCCCGTCGACGTGCAGCATCGGCGCGAGGTGGGTCTCCCAGTAGATCCGGCCACCGGCCGACAGCAGCCCGCTCAGGCGAACGCGCCCGACGACGTCCGCGTGGGTGCGACCGACCCAGTGCAGGAACGTGTCGTTCGCGTCGAGGACGGTGCCGTCCGTGTCGAGCACGAGCAGGCCCGCCGGCGACCACCGCCACGCCTCCGCCGGACCGACCGTCATGCCGCGAGGTACTCCCGCATCGCGGCCACGAGCTCGTCGGGGGCGCTGAGGTTCGGGCAGTGCCCGACGGCGTCGAGCAGCACGTACTCGCTGCGCGGCAGGTGGTCTCGCACGTACTCCCCGACCGCGACCGGGGCGATCGCGTCCTCGCGGCACTGCACGACGAGCGCGGGGACGGTGCAGCGCGGCAGGTCGGCGCGGTTGTCCGAGAGGAACGTCGTCCGCGCGAACGCCCGCGCGATCGCCGGGTCCGTGCGGCAGAAGCTGCTCGTGAGCTCCTCACCGAGCTCCGGACGGTCCGGGCGACCCATGACGACGGGCGCGATGAACGCCGACCAGCCGAGGTAGTTGTCGTCCATCGTGTCGAGCAGCTCGTCGATCTCGTCCTGCGTGAAACCACCCGTGTACCCGGCGTCGTCGACGTACCGGGGGCTGGGCCCCACGAGCACGAGCCGGTCCACGAGGTCGGGCCGCGCGACCGCGGCGAGCACGCCGATCATCGCGCTGACCGAGTGACCGACGATCACGGCCGGGCCGGCGTGCAGGGCCTCGACCACCTCGAGGACGTCACGCGCGTAGCCGTCGAGGCGTCCGTGCCGCGCCGGGTCGTACGCCGAGGCGTCGGAGCCGCCCGCGCCGACATGGTCCATGAGCACGACCCGGTGGGTCGCCTCGAACGCCGGGACGACGTACCGCCACATCCCCTGGTCGCACCCGAATCCGTGCACGAGAAGCAGGAGCGGGCCGTCGGCACGGCCGCGCACCTCCACGTTGTTGCGCCTCAGGACGTCCACCGCGACAGGGTACGTGCGGCTCCCGGAGGTCGCACGGGCCTACCCGGCGGACCGCGTGTCGCGCCTCTGCCGTCGGCCCGGCCGACCGTGGGAGCCGGGCCCCCACGTCGCGACGGTGGGGGGGGGGGGGCGGGGGTGGGGGGCGGGCGCGGGCTCCGCTTGTTTTCGCGGCTGCGGGGGTGGGGTGAGTGGTGGGTTGGTGGCTTTGGTGGCTTTTCAG
>NZ_JBSGSU010000004.1:129695-432814 GCF_053607065.1 Cellulomonas sp. NPDC055163
GGGAGTTGTTTTTCTCTTTGCTGCTGTATGCCTATCGGTCGGGGGTATTTGTTCCCCCCGGTGGTGGCGGGTTGGCGCCGTTCGGGGCCCGGCCCCCCACGCGGGTCAGCGGGCTGCGAAGTCGAGCCCGTCGTCGGCGACGGCGACGACGCTCCACGCGCTGCCCTCGTCGTCCGTGAGCTCGTAGCTCGGCACGAGCACGCTCGACCCGTCCGCCTGCGCGACCATCGCGAGCCCGAGCCGCGCCGACGTCAGCGTGACCTCCTGGACCGGCCACGAGATCGGCGAGCCCGCCGGGGTCAGCGCCGGGACCGTCGGCTCCTGCCCGGCGCCGTCGGGCGACACGGCGCCGGCGTCGTCGGTCGCGATCATGGGCTCCGCGAACGCCGCGCGGGCCTGCCCGGCGAGCGGCATCACGCCCACGGGCGACGAGCCGAAGCGCGGGTCCATGAGCCGCTCGACCGCCACCGCCGGGCTCACGACGTCGTACTCGCCGAGCTCGACGACGGGCGCGAGCGAGCCGTAGAGGGCCTGCACGCCGTCGGCGACGAACGTCAGGCTCCACGACACGCCGCTGCGCTGCCCGTCGAGCACCTGGTGGGCGTAGACGGTCGTCGCCGCGGGCTGCCCGGTGTCGGTCGCGACCTCGAGCTCGTACCCGTCCGCGTCCACGCCGAGCCGGCCGAGCAGGTCACGGGTCTGCGCGATCGCGTCGTCGCCGCTGGGCGCCGGCCCCTCGGACGCGCACGGGGGCACCGCACCGAGTCCCGGGTCGCCCTCCCCCTCGGTGAGCCCGCTGGTCGCGGGGCCGTCCGGCTCGGCCACGTCGGTGCCCGGCTCCGCGGGGGCGACGTCCAGGGTCTCGGGCGCCGACCGTACGCAGCTCCACGGGTCGCGCGCGGGGTCGGACCAGCTCAGGCTCGCGAGCCCGTCGGGCTGGAGCTGGAGATTGGGCCCGGTGCCGTCCTGCGCACCGACCGTCCACGCGCCCCACTGCTGCGTCGCGGCGCCCTCGACGCCGAGCACGCCCGCGACCCGCTCGGCGGTCTCCTGCGAGAACACCGACGCCGGGTCGAACGTCCACGCGCGCGCCGACCCGCCCTCCTCCGACAGGCCGACCCCGGTGAACACGGTGCGTCCCCAGAAGCCCGGCGCGATCATCTTGGTGGCGGCGGTGCTCTGGTCGGCGGCCATCGACTCGGCACCGGACGCCGGGGCCGCGGCCCGGCCGGCACCGTCGAGCGTGATCGGTGCCGCGGCCGGGGCCGGGACGTCACCGCGGCCGAGCGCGTAGGCACCCGAGCCGATCACGGCGGCGCCCGCGACGACCGCGGCGACCTGCAGCCACCGGGCCGGCCGCCGCGCGGTGCGGGCGTCCCGCGCGGCCCCGAGGTCGGTGACGCCCGACACGTCGGCGCTGCCGCTCGCCGCCCGCGCCGTGACCGCCTGCCGCAGCGCCGGAAGGTCCGCGACGGTCGACGCGGCGGGGTCGGCCGCCCGCACGCGGTCGAACGCGACGTCGGGCGTGGGCTCGGGCGCCGCCGAGGGCTGCGGGCCGTCCGGCGTGGGCCCGTGCGCCGCCGCGGGCTGCGGGCCGCCGGGCGTGGGCGCGTCGGTCGGGCCGGTCGGGCCGTCGGGGGTCGACGTCATGGTGCTCTCCTCGGTGTGGTGCGGAAAGTGCCGCTACCCCACCTGTGTCCCGGGCGGCCTGGTCCTTGCACGGCCGACGACCCCGGCCTACGACCCCGGCGCGTCCGCCCACGCCTCGCGGAGCCGGGCCCGTGCCCGCGAGAGCGCCGCGTCGGCCCCGCCGCGCGAGATGCCCAGCACGTCCGCGAGCGCGTCCCCGGTGAGCCCCTCCCACGCGTTGAGCAGCAGGACCCGGCGGTCGCGCGGGCTCAGCGCCGCGAGCACCTCGCGCACCCGCTCGTCGGTCACCGCGAGCTCCGCGGGGTCGTCGTCGGCCGCGACGTCCGGCACGTCGCCCACCGGGACCGGCCGGCCCTTGCGCCGGTGGTTCGCGAGAACGAAGCCGGCGGTGCGGTACAGCCACGGCAGCTCGGCGCCGAGCGGCACGTCGCCGCGCCGGCGCCACGCGACCGCGAGCACGTCCGCCGCGAGGTCCTCCGCGTCACCGCGCGCCCCACGCCGCACGAGGTACCGCAGCACCGCGGTGGCGTGCTCGCGGAAGAGCCCCTCGAACCAGGCGTCGTCGCGCGGGCCGTCCGGCCGGGTCGGCGCGGCGGGACGGTCGGGGTCGACGGGGACGTCCGGGCTCGGGTCGGTCCGGGGCTGCACAGGGGCTCCTGGGGCTCGGTGGCGCGTCCCGGGCGGACGGGTGCCTGTACCCGCACTGTGTCGCGGCGCCCCGCCGTCTTGCACCGGCGGCGGGACCGGCGGGACCCGCCGCCGCGCGCGGGGGCTCAGAGCCCGTCGGCCACCGTCGCGGTCACCTGCAGCCACGCGTCGCGCGTGCGGCGGTGCAGGGACTCGTACTCGATGGGTCCGCCCGGGATCAGGCGCTTGTCGTGCGGGACGTCGAGCACCGCGCGGGTCAGCGCACCGAAGTGCTCGTGCAGGCGCTTGCGCAGGTGCTTGTCGACCTTGGGCTCGGGCGCCGAGAGCACCGTGACCGCGTGGCGCACCATCTCGGCGTGCCCGGTGGCCCGGAGCGCGTCGATCGCCCACGCCGCGGACTGCGCGGTGTCCTCGCGGACCGTCGAGACGATGACGAGCTGGTCGGCGGCGTCGATCGCGGCCTGCCAGTTCGAGGCGCGCATGTTGTTGCCGGTGTCGATGACCATGACCCGGTAGAACCGCGAGAGCGCGGTGTGCAGCGACGTGAACCCCTGCGCGTCGACCGACGCGGCCGACGCGGCGTCCTCGTCGGACGCCAGGACGTCGAACTGCGAGCGGCCCTGCGAGCGCACGTAGCTGTCGAGGTCGCCGACGCGCGCCGAGGCGAGGTCGGTGAACCGGCCGATGTCCTGGAGCAGGTTGACCGCGGTGTTGGAGTGGCGGGCGTGCGTCGAGCGCCAGCCGAGCGTGCCGCGTGTCTCGTTGTTGTCCCACGCGAGCGTGTACCCGCCGCGGTGGATGCCGAACGTCGCGGCCATGAGCAGCGTCGCGGTGGTCTTGTGCGCGCCGCCCTTGGGGTTGATCACGACGATCGTCTTCGGGCCGTCCAGGCTGCGCTGGACGGAGTCGATCGCGGCCCGGCGGGCGCGCTCGGCACGGCCCGGAGCGGGCGAGACGAGGCCCCCGGTGACGCGGCGGAGCCCGGCCTGCCAGCCGTTGTGCGCGGCGCCCTGCTGGCCCGTGCGCCGGCGGGTCGCGAGCAGGTCGTCGAGCGTGGGCGCCTGATCGGCGGCGGCGGCGGCGACGGTCCGGTGCTCGCCGGTGCGGGTCCGGGTGCGCTCCTCGGCGCGGGTCTCGGACACGGGCGCGGGGGCGGCAGGGGTCGCGCCCGACGCGGTGTCGGGGACCACGCTCGGGGCCTCCTCGACGCTGCCGTCCGGGTGGATCAGGAGCGACCACACGCCGTCGGGGTCCTCGACGGTCGCGGGCACGGGGCGTCCGAGCCCGGCGGCGATCTCGGCGACGAGCCCGGTGACCGCGGCACCGGCCTCGGCGACGCTGCCGAGGGCCACCCGACGGACGGATCCGTCGACGACGACCTCCGCCGTCCCGTCCGCCCGGACCACTGCCTGGACGGCGGACGGACCGGGTGACGGGTCTGCCGTCAGGGCACTGCTCTCGCTCATGGGTCGGCCTCTTTCGTCGACGGTCACGCCAGGCACGAACCTACGCCGCATCGCCCTGACGTGCCCAAGTGTGCCCGAAGGTCCGGTATCGGACTCCACCCGCGCCACTCCTCACGGGTGTCGAAGCGGTTCCGATGGAGGGGTCATGACGATGTCGACGACGCGCGTGGGGAGCCCGGCCGCGGTGCCGTGCGCCGCGCGGCCGTACGCGTCGCTCGTCCACACCGACGGTGCCTGCCGCTGCTTCACCGGCGGGCCGCCGCCCGAGTACGCGGCCCCGCGCCCGCTCGGCGCCCGGCTGGGTCTCGTCGGCGGTGGGCTCACGTCCGGCACCCGGTGGGTCCCCACCACGACGACGACGCAGGCCGAGCGCGCCTGCTGACGCCGGCGTCGGACGCCCGCAGCGCATCTCGGGGAAGTCGTGCACGAGCCGGCGCAGCGTCTGGTTCTCGTGCTCCTGCCCGATGCGGAACCACCCGGTGTTCGCCGTCCCCAGTCGGTCAGCATGAGCGGCCCCGGGAGACCGCCCGCGCGGGTCCGGACCCCCGCCCCTACGCTCGTGGCGTGCGGCCGTTCCTCCTGCTCGCGTCCCGCGCCGACGACCCCGCTGCCGACGGCGAGTACGCCGCGATGCTCCGCTACGGCGGTCTCGCCCCTGAGCGCCTGCACCGCGTCCGCATGGAGGCCGGGCCGCTCCCCCGGATCGACCTCGACCGGTACGCCGGCGTCCTCGTCGGCGGGAGCCCGTTCAACTCGGCGGACCCTCCCGAGCACAAGTCCGAGGTCCAGCAGCGCGTCGAGGCCGAGCTCGCCCCGCTGCTCGACGAGATCGTCGCGCGGGACCACCCGTTCCTCGGCGCGTGCTACGGCGTCGGCACGCTCGGCGCGCACCAGGGGGCCGTGATCGACGGCACGTACGCCGAGGAGATCGGCTCGGTCGAGGTCACGCTGACGGACGCCGGTGCGGCGGACCCGGTGCTCGAGGGCGTGCCGCGGGCGTTCGAGGCGTTCGTCGGGCACCGCGAGGCGTGCCGGACTCTCCCGGCGCACGCGGTGCTGCTCGCGTCGTCGGCCACGTGCCCCGTGCAGATGTTCCGCGTGCGCGAGCACCTGTACGCCACGCAGTTCCACCCGGAGCTCGACGTGGAGGGGATCGTGACGCGGATCGAGGTCTACCGGCACGCCGGCTACTTCCCGCCGGAGGACGCGCAGCGGGTCGAGGAACGGGTGCGACGCGGCACCGTCACGCACCCCCCGACCATCCTGCGGAACTTCGTGCGGCTCTTCGGGTGAGCGCGACGGGCTGACGAATCGATTCGAAACGCCCCCGCCGCATTGTTACCGATCGGTACCTATTGTTCCGGCCCCGGGGGCTGGCTAACTTCGCCTCGCCGCACGCACCTGGCGGCGAGGCGTCGGCGCGTACCGGCGCGAGCCGACCCGAGGAGCCGCACCGTGGTGACCCGCCGAGAGCTGTCGACCGCCTCCCGCGGCGTCCCGACCGTCACGTCGACGCCGGGACCCGCCCCCACCACGCCGCCGCCCGCGGGCGGCCGGTCTGCGACACCGGCGTGGCTCCCCGTCCTGCTCGGTCTGCTCGCGCTCGTCCTGGTCGCCGGCAGCGCGCTCGTCGGCGTGCGTGACGCCGCGTTCGAGGCCGAGGCGGAGTACGGCTGGGTCGTCGTGCGGGACGTCGGCGACGGCTCCGTCACCGCGGTCCAGGACCTCGACCCGGACGGCCCGACGCTCACCCTCGACGTCCCGACGACCGCGGGCCTCGAGGCGGGCTCACGGATCGCGGTCCGCTACGACGCGGACGACCCGTACGACGTCGTGCTGGCCGACCACCCCTCACGGCTGCCGCTGCTGCTCGGAGGCGGGGTCGCCGGGCTCGTCCTCGCGGGCGTCGCCCTCACGCTCGCGGCCCGGGTCCGCCGGGCGCGCGCCCAGGTCACGCGCCGGTCGTGAGGTTCCGCTCCGCACGACGGTCCGCCGTCGCCCAGCCGTGCACCGCTCGCGCCAGCATGACCCCGCCCGCGAGCACCGCGGTCGCCGAGAGCGCGGTGCCGAGGGTCCGCAGCGTGGACGCGTAGGACGCGACAGCGGCGGCCGCCCCGACACCGACCACGAGACCCCAGATGATCATGGCGTTCTTGGCACGCTCGCGGAGGGCGTCGAACTCGCGGTTCAGCTTCCACTCCGGCAGTGCGGTCTCGTGCGCGGCCATGGGGCCCTCCTCGTCGGTGTCCACGGTGACGAGGAGCGCATCGGCACCGTGCGGCGGATGCTGAGGAGCGGGCCGTTGCGGCACCCCGGCGCGCGACACGATTCACTCGGACGGGCGTCCAGGACCCGTCCTGGCGCCCGGCCCGCGCTGGGTCCTAGCGCTCGGCCTCGGGGTCGACGGTGAACCAGACGGTCTTGCCGCCCGGCTCACGACGCTCGATGCCCCACGCGGTCGACAGCGCCGCCACCAGCGCCATGCCGCGGCCGCTCGCCGCCGTCGGGGCCGGGTGCAGCACGCGCGGGCGGTCGGGGCTCTGGTCGGTGACCGAGACCTTGACCGCCTCGCCGTCGACCCTGACCTCGACGCGGATCTCGCCGTCCGGCGGCCCGTGCAGCACCGCGTTCGCCACGACCTCGCCCGCGAGGAGCTCGATGACCTGGTTCGAGACGCCGTGCACCCCCGCCTCGGCGATCGACCGCATGATCCAGTGCCGGGCGGCGCGCGGGGCCGCGCGCTCGGGCGTCAGGACCAGCTCGACGGTGTGCGCACGGGCATCCTGACGTCGCGCGCTCGCAGCGCTCCGCAGCTCCCTGACATCGCCCACCGGTCCACTGTGCCCGACTGCGCGGGAGTTCGCCGGGTGAACAGTCGACCCGATCCGGTGAGCGGCGCCCCGGATCAGGGTCCCGCGACCGACCAACGCACGGTCATCGGCCGGTCAAGTGCGGGCTCCGGGGGTCGGCAGGTCGCCTCCGGCTCCGGGGCGGACACCGGCCCCGGGGCGTGGCAGCCTGGACCGCATGACCTTCCCGCGACGACGTCTCGGACGCTCCGGGCTCGACACCGGCGCGCTCGGCCTCGGCTGCTGGGCCCTCGGCGGCCGGATGGCGAGCGGCGACCAGCCCCTCGGGTACGCGGGTGTCGACGAGGACGAGGCGACCCGCGCCCTGCACCGCGGCGTCGAGCTCGGCGTGACGCTGCTCGACACCGCCGACGCGTACGGCGCGGGCCGCAGCGAGGAGCTGCTCGCCCCCGCGCTCGCGGCGCACCCCGACGTGCTCGTGGCGACGAAGTTCGGCAACACGATCGACCCCACGACCCGCCAGCTCACGGGCGTCGACGTCTCCCCCGCCTACGTGCGCGGCGCGCTGCAGGCCTCGCTCCGCCGGCTCGGGCGCGACCACGTCGACGTGTACCAGCTGCACACCCCGACGGCAGGCGCCGCGGTCGCCGAGGAGCTCGCCGCGACGCTCGAGCAGCTCGTCGACGACGGGCTCGTGCGGTGGTGGGGAGTCAGCACGGACGACCCCGACGAGGTCGAGGTCCTCGCGCACGCCCCGCACCTGGCGGTCGTGCAGGTCCAGCTCAACGTGCTCGACGACAACGCCCCGATGCTCGCGCTCGCGGAGCGGCACGACCTCGGGGTGCTCGTGCGCTCGCCGCTCGCGATGGGCCTGCTCGGCGGGCGCTACGCCGCGACGAGCCGGCTGCCGGAGGACGACGTGCGCGGGCGCGAGCCCGAGTGGATGCGCTGGTTCACGGGCGGGTCGCCGGCACCCGAGATGCTCGAGCGCGTCGACGCCGTGCGCGAGGTCCTCACCGCGGACGGCCGCACGCTCGCGCAGGGGGCGATCGGGTGGATCTGGGCGCACGACGAGCGCGCCGTACCGCTGCCCGGCTTCCGGGACGTCCGCCAGGTCGAGGAGAACGTCGGGGCGCTCGCGGCCGGACCGCTCGACCCGGCCGCGCACGGGGAGATCGAGCTGCTGCTGGGCCGCGGGTCGGGCTGACCGGGCTGCGGGTCGGGCTGACCGGGCCGCGGACGGCTCCCCGGGCCCGGCACGCACCGACGGGCCGCGGGTCGCGCGTGACGGCTCGCCCCGGCCGGATCGGGGATGTGGGCGCCGTGCAGGACGATGGGCCGGTGCCCGACTACCTCGCCCGCATCACCGTCCAGGACGTGCCCGACGACGACACCCGCGCCGGCATGGCCGACGCGCTCGGGGCCGTCGACGACGTCGCCGACGAGGCCGCGCTTCCCGGCGCGCCGCTGCCCGGCCCCGTGACGTTCACGGTGCCGGGCGAGGCGCCCGACCTCGAGACGGCGACCGGGGTCGCGCAGCGCCACGCGGCGGAGCTGCTCGACGGGTTCGAGTTCGAGGTGGACGTCACCGAGCGCTGACGGCCCGCCGGCCCGGCCGGTGCGTGGCCCGCGCGGTGCGGGGCGTCACGCAGCCGGCGGCGTCGAAACACCCGGAGCCGGGTAGCCCGCGTGCACGCGGGCGAGCTTCTCCTCCGCCGGCATGAGGATCCAGAGCACCGGGTACACGATGAGCTGGCTGCCCGGGATCACCATGAGGACGAGCAGGAAGAGCAGCCGCGCGGGCCAGGGGTCGAGCCCGAACCGGCGGCCGAGCCCGGCGCACACGCCGCCGAGCACACGGCCCTGGACGGGGCGGATCAGGCCGTCGCGGCCGAGGGTCTCGTGGATGCTGGTCACGGGGTTCACGTTCCTTCGTTCGTGGGGTGTCGTTCTGACACCTCCACGGTGCCCCCGCAGCACCCGCCCCCACATCGGGGACGTGCCCTGAGCCGACCCGGACCGCGCCCTGACGCCGCCCTGACCGCGGCCCGAGCCGACCCTGACCGTCGGCCCGTCCTGACCGGCTGCCCGCGGAGCCCGCCACGCGGGCATCCCGCCGCCCCTGCGATGGCCGTGCGTCCGGCAGGACCTGGACCCAGCCGGCGTCGTCCTGCCGACCGGCTCACCCGACCGCCGCGCCGCCTGCAGCAGGCCTCCGTGGCGTGCGGGTCCCCTGGGGTCGGCGATGCCGGGAGTGGCGGGTTGCTCGCTAGAGCCACTTCTTGAGCTTGAAGATCACGTAGAGCCCTCCGCCGAGGAGGAGCATCGCGACGAGCGCGATGGGGTAGCCGTAGGTCCAGTGGAGCTCGGGCATGTCGTCGAAGTTCATGCCGTAGACGGCGCCCACGAGGGTCGGGGTGAACAGGATCGCGGCCCAGGCGGAGATGGTCTTGGTGACCTCGTTCTGACGCTGGCCCACGAGCGTGGCGTTCACGGTGAGGATCTGGCCGAGGACGTCCCGGATCTCGGTGACCCGGGTGTTCACACGCGCGAGGTGGTCGGCGGCGTCCTGGAGGTAGGTCTGGAGCTCGTCGGCGGTGCCGTGCTTCTCGAAGCCGGCGCGCAGCGCGTCGACGACGTCCACGAGCGGTGCGGTCGCGTGCTGGAGGTCGACGACCTCGCGGCTGAGGCGGTAGATGCGCTGGGGGACGGCGGCGTCGCCGCTGAAGACCTCGCGCTCGATCTCCTCGACGTCGAGGCTGACGCCGTCGAGCACGGCGAAGTAGCCGTCGACGATCTTGTCGATGATCGTGTAGAGGATCGCCTCGGGGCCGAACCGGAGGAGGTCGGTCTGCTGGCGGAACCCGTCGAAGTCCCACGGCGGGTCGCCGGGCTCGCCCTGGCGCATGACGGCGGTCCAACCGCCGCGGATCACGACGTGGAGCTCGGCGGTGACGACGTCCTCGGCGTCGTCCTGGTAGGCGGCGGCGCGCAGCACCACGAAGAGCGTGTCACCGTAGCGCTCGAGCTTGGGGCGCTGGCGCTTGTGCAGGAGGTCCTCGAGCAGCACGGGGTGCAGGTCGAGCAGCTCGCCGAGCTCGCGGACCTCGGCCTCGCTGGGCCGGTCGTAGGCGAGCACGGCCATCTGGTGGGGCGGATCGAGCGTCGCGGCGGCGAGCTCGGTGGCCGTGCGGATGTTGTCGTCGGTCACCGGCACCCCGTCGTCCAGCGCGACGAGGTGCCGGAGACCGCGGCCCGGCGGGGCCGACGGCGGAGCGGCGTCACGGTCCCGGCGCCCGAACAGCGCGATGGTGTGGCCGCGGCGTGCAGGGCCGGGGGTGGGACGAGCCATCGGAGGTTCCTTCCGGCGGGGCGGGTGCGGGACGGGGCCCGAGGTCAGGCCTACGCCCTGCGGACGGGGAGCTGCAGGTACGACGCGCGGTCGCCCCCGGTGTGGATCACGTGCTGCCCGGTGTTCGCGGGGACGTACTCGCGGATCCCGGGCATGAGGGTGCCCAGGAGGTTGCGGGCGCTGATGACGAAGCGCAGCTGCTCGCCGGGGTGGAACGCGAGGCCGACGGGGAGCAGGTCGATCGCGACGTCGACGACCTGGCCGGGCGTGAGCTTCTCGACGCGGTCGAACGTGTGGGCCGGCACGTCGTCGGTCGCCAGTGCCGCATCGAGGTGGCGGGCCGAGACCCGCAGCCGCCCGTCGGAACCCTTGTAGCGCAGGATCGTCGCGCCGTGGTCGGTGAGGTCGTGGTTGACCGCGCCCTGGTTCGGGACGGTGAACGCCTGCAGCGGGGTGCCGTGCGCGTCGAGCTTCTGCACCAGCACGAACAGGTCCAGGTCGTCGGCTCCGCGGGCCTGGACCCACAGGTGCGCCTTGGGGTAGCCGACCAGCACGGTCTCCTCCGCGAAGCGCACCAGGAACGAGACGGCGGCCGGGTTGCCGTCTGCGGCGTAGGAGGTCTCGGCGCCGTCCGCGGGCGCGTGCGTCGTCAGCGCGCGGGTGCGCGCGTCGAGGTAGTACCGCGTCGGGGTGACGTCCTCCGGCGGGAACGACTGCGCGGGGACGCCCACCTGATCCCCGCCCTGGAGGTCCAGGACGGAGTAGCGCACGCGCGGGGTGGTCTCCCAGCCGTTGTCCTGGTCCTTGAGGTAGCGGTCGAAGAACCGGCGCAGGTCCTCGACGTTCGCCGGCTCGTAGTAGTCGGGCCACTCCTGCCCGTTGTGGATGCGCAGCCACTTGTGCTCGGACGCGATCCGCCGCCACGCGCGGAACGTCCCGGCGGTGTGCAGGGTGTTGGAGTAGCTGGACACGACGTAGGCGGGGACCGTGATCCGGTCGAAGTCCGGGATCTTCTCGGCCCAGAGCTCGTCCATCAGCGGGTGCTGCCGGACCTCGGTGAGGATGTCCTCCTTGCGGCCCCGGCCGAAGAAGCTGCCGTCCTGGAGCTGCTGGGCGAACCCGGTGTCGGGCATCCCGCCGCGGTGGACGAGGTCGCGGTACACGTCGCTGACGCCCTCCCAGGGGTTGATCGCCGCCAGGTGCGGGGGCTGCTCGGCGGCGGTGAACCACTGGGCGACGGCGAGGTAGGACGTGCCGCTCATCCCGACCTTGCCGGTGCACCAGTCCTGCTCTGCGAGCCACTCGACGAGGTCGTGGCAGTCGCGGCCCTCCTGGCGGTCCCAGAGGACGCTGTCACCCTCGGAGTCGACGACGCCGCGGACGTCCGGGTTGCACACGGCGTACCCCTGCGCGCACCAGTACGCCGGGTCCGGCCCCTCGAACTTCTCCAGGCCCGAGACGATCGCGTTGTCGAGGCCGACGAGCCCGAAGACGCCCATGACGCTGCCCGAGGTGCCTTGACCCTTGCCGTACGGGCTCCACGCCACGATGACCGGGACCGGACCGGCGCCGGCAGGGCGGAACACGTCGACGTAGATCGTCACGCCGTCGCGCAGGCGGACCGGGACGTCCTTGTCGAGCACGACGTCGACCGGCAGCGCCCGGAACGGCGGGGCGATCCGGGTCCCCGCGGCCAGGGTCCGGGTGCCGGGGTCGAAGCCGGTCAGCAGGCCGGTGCGGCCGGGCGGGAGCGGGCGGGACGGGACGAACACCTTCTCGCTGCTGACGCTCATGACGAGCTCCTCTGTCTCTGCGGGACCCGGGACCAGCTCTCAGGCCGCGGCGAGCGTAGGACCGCCCACGGCAAAAACTCAACACCTGTTTATATTTTCGCCCGGTGCGAGGTAGGTTCACGTCGTGACCACGCACGCTGACCCCCCGACGGCCGCCCCGCGCGGGCGTCGGCGCGGAACGAGCACCTCCCGCCAGGCCGTCCTGGACGCGGCCCGGGCCCGCTTCGCCGCTGACGGCTTCGCCGGCACGACGATCCGCCGGGTCGCCGCCGACGCCGGGGTCGACGCCTCCCTCGTCATGCAGTTCTTCCGGTCCAAGGACGAGCTGTTCGCCGCCGTCATGGCGATCCCGCCGGAGGCGCTGACCGGCTTCACCGCCGCGTTCGACGGGCCCGACGACGGCCTCGGCGAACGCGTCGTGCGCGCGTTCCTCGGGATATGGGAGGACGACGCCGCCACCGCCGAGCCCCTCATGGCGATGCTCCGCGGCGCCCTCGCCCACGAGCAGGCGAACCGGCAGCTGCGCGAGTTCCTGCACGAGCGCCTCCTCGCCGGCGCCGTCGCCGCACGCACCGTCGACGACGCCTCGCTCCGGGCCGGCATCACCGCCTCGATGCTCGTCGGGCTCGTGGTCGGACGCGACGTCGTTCGAGTCCCCGACCTTGCCGCGGTGGACCGCGAGAGACTCGTCGCCCTCACGGCCCCGGCCGTGCAGTGCGTGCTCGTCCCCTCGACATCGGTCTGAACGCCGTCGAGCTCGGGCACGTTGCTCCGGTCGTCACGCGAGTACCGAGGTGACGGACACCGGACACCGCCAGGTGGTCGTCGTGACCGCAGGCGCGCCGCGCGGGGTGGTTCAGCCGGTCGGGGGCCGCGGGATCCGGCCGTCCGCGCGCAGCGGGTACCAGCGGTTGCCCCAACGTCGCGTGACCTGCGGCTGGTCCACGGTTGCGAGCGCCGTCACGGTGCGGGTGACGACGCCGGCGACGTGCAGCGCCGCGGGGTCGTCGTCGGCGGTGAACCGCACCGTGATGCGGGCCCGGCCGCGCACGACCCCCAGGTCGTACGCCTCGACGGTCACGAGCTCACGGGCCGCAGCGGTGGCGGCGGGGAGCACGTCCTCGGGCGCGGTCGACCCGCGCAGCAGCCCGACGCCGAGCGTCACGCGGTACGAGGGCACGTCGCTGTGCGGGGTCTGGCGCGGGGCGGTCGGGTGCGGTTCGCGTCAGGCGGCGAGGACGCGGACGCCCGCGCCCGAGACGTCGAACCGCACGGCACCGAGGTCGGCGACCACGACGTCGGCCGTCAGCGCGTCCCCGTGCGACTGGGTCGCGAGCGCGAGCGTCGCCGCACCCGCGTCGCGGCCCGACTCGAGCCCCGCGGCGGCGTCCTCGACGACGAGGCAGCGCGCCGGGTCGACACCGAGCCGGCGTGCACCGAGCACGTACGGCTCGGGGTCGGGCTTGCCGCGCGCCACGTCGTCGGCGGTCACGACCACGTCGGGGACGGTGAGCCCGGACGCCGCGAGGCGCGCCCGCGCGAGGGTCAGGTCGCACGACGTGACGATCGCGCTGCGCCCGCTGCCCACGAGCGCGGCGAGCGCCTCCGCGGCGCCGGGCAGCACCTCGATGTCGCCCGTGTCGGTGACCTCGAGCTCGACGATGCGGCGCAGCGCCCGGGCGCGCTCCTCGGGCTCCCGGTCGGCGAGCAGCGCGTCGACGATGTCGCGCGCGGGCACGCCGTGGAACCGGAACTCGCGGGCGCGCACGTCGTCGATCCTGAACTCGTGCGCGAGCCGGGTCCAGCTGCGCACGACCGACGCGAGCGAGGAGATGAGCGTGCCGTCCATGTCGAACAGCACGGCGTCGAACGTCGCGCCGTCGAACAGCACGGAACCGGGGGCAGCGGTCGACAGGGGCATGGCCCGAGGGTGTCACGGGCCGCGTACCGGGACCGAATCCGCTGGCCGCGCGCCCGGGGACGGCGTGGCGGTCGGCGACGGCGGACGCACGCGTGACCGCACCTCAGGCGTGACGCGGGGCGTCTGAGGTACCTCAGGGCCTCCTCAGGCACGGACCGGTGCGCACGACCCGTCGACCGACCGATCCGCTCCCACCCCCCTCAGGACGAACGTGAAGGTCGTGCAGGAGCGGGTCCTGCGCCACGGAGGAGGAGCCGACATGAACGGGATGTGGGGACCGGCGCTCGACGCCGAGGTGGCCTACCGGGTCGAGCAGCTGCACGCGGCGTCGCGGTCGGGCAGCGCGCAGGGGCGCAGGGCCGAGCGGGCCGACGGGCGCGGCTCCCGGTCCCGGGTCCGCACGGCCGCCGGGGTGCGACCGGGCCGTGGGTGGCACCTGCCAAGATCGGGGGCATGGCACGCAGCGCGGTGAGCACCCCGTTCGTCGCCCGGGCCGACGAGGTCCGGCGGCTCACGGACGCGCTGGGGCGCGCCGGCGCGGGGCAGCCCGGCGTGGTGCTCCTGGGCGCCGACGCCGGGGTCGGCAAGACGCGGCTGCTGCGCCGCGCCGCCGAGCTCGCGGAGCAGGCGGGCGCGACGGTCGTGACGGTGCACTGCGTGGACCTCGGGGAGATCGGCCTGCCGTACCTGCCGTTCGCCGAGGCCCTCGCGCGCCTGCGCGACCAGGTGCCGGGGGTCGTCGAGCCGGCCCTGGACGCCCGCCCCGTGCTCACGCGGCTCGTGCCGGCGCGGCGCGGGGCCGGCCTCGCCGCCGTCGGTGCGGGCGGGCACGCCGGTGCGGGCGGGACGGGTCCGGGCGGGACGGGCGCGGGTCGCGCCGGTGGCGAGCAGGGGGCGCCGCCGGACGACGCGCGCGACCTCGGGCCCGGCGAGGACCAGGCGGGCCGCCTCCAGCTGTTCGACGGGATCGCCGCGGTGCTCGGTGCCGTCGGCCGGCCCGGGGCGCCGCTGCTGCTCGTCATCGAGGACCTGCACTGGGCGGACGCGTCGAGCCGGGACGTGCTGCGCTTCCTCGTGGCGCGGCTGCGCGACGAGCACCTCCTCGTCGTCGCGAGCTACCGCACCGACGACCTGCACCGGCGCCACCCGCTGCGCCCGATGCTCGCCGAGATGTCGCGGCACCCGCGCGTCGAGCGCATCGACCTGCCCGCCTTCACGCGCGACGAGCTGCGCGAGTTCGCGGCGGCGTTCGTCGGGCACCCGCTGCCCGAGGCGGACCTGCTGCGCGTCGCCGAGCGCTCGGAGGGCAACGCGTACTTCGCGGAGGAGCTGCTCGACGCCCGCTCGGGCCCGGAGACGCTGCCGTGGACCCTCGCGGACGTGCTGCGTGCGCGCCTCGAGCACCTCGACCCGGCGGTCCAGCAGCTCGCGCGCATCGCGTCGGTGGCGGGCCGCCGGGTGACGGAGCCCCTGCTGCGCGCCGTCGCGGCGGACCCGGAGGCGGGGTTCGGCACGAGGTCGGTCGACGACGCGCTCCGCGAGGCCGTCGCGCACCACGTGCTCGTCGGCGAGGAGGGGCGGATCGCGTTCCGGCACGCGCTGCTCGCGGAGGCCGTCTACACCGACCTGCTGCCCGGCGAGCAGGTCGCGCTGCACCGCGCCTACCTGCGGGCGCTGCGCGCCGAGCCGTCGCTCGGGCCGCTCTCGCGCCTCGTGGTGCACGCGCTGGAGTCGCACGACCTGCCCGTGGCCGTGGACGGGTCGTGGCGTGCCGCCCAGGACGCGGCGTGCGTGCTCGCCCCGGCGGAGGAGCTCCGGCACCTCGAGACCGTGCTGCGGCTGTGGGAGTCGGTGCCGGGCGTGGACGGGCTCGTCGGGGTCGTCCGGGTCGACGTGCTGGAGCGGGCGGCCGACGCCGCGAGCCGGTCCGGGCAGGTCGAGCGCGCGATCACCCTCGCCCGGGAGGCCGTCGCGGCAGCCGAGGACGACCCGCGCCGCCGCGTCGCGCTCCGCACCGAGCTGGCCCGTCACCTGCTCGCGGCGGACCACGAGCTCGAGGCCCTGCGCAACGCGACGCGGGCGCTGGAGGACGACCCCGAGCCCCGCCAGCTCGGGTGGGTGCTCGCGACGCACGCCCGTGCATCGCTCCGGGCCGACCGGGACGACGACGCCCGCGCCTCGGCCACCCGGGCCGTCGAGGTCGCGCGGGAGCACGGCGAGGCCGCCGCGGAGTCCGACGCGCTCGCGACCCTCGCGGTGCTCGTCGTCGACGATCCCGCACACGCCGCCGAGCTGCTCACCACCGCCGAGCGCCGGGCCCGCGACGCGGGCGACCTCGTGACCGTCCAGCGCTGCACGTACAACCTGGCGACGACGCTCTACTACGACGGTCAGCTCGGCGAGGCGTCCCGCGTCATCGCGCGCGGGCTGGACGAGTCCGCGGCGACCGGGCTGGCCTGGACGGAGTTCGGCGTCGCGCTGCGCTTCTTCGGCGAGCTCGTGCGGTACGCCCTCGGGGACCTGACTCCGGCGCGCCTCGGCAGCGAGCCGCTGATCGAGCTCCAGCCCGGGCTCATGGCGTCGGTGGGCCTGTACGCGGCGGTCGCGCGCGGGGACGCGGACGCCGTCACCCGGGGGCGTGCGTTCGAGCCCGGCTGGGAGCGCGACGCCCAGATCGCGCTGCTCAGCGGCGGCTGCCTGATCGACGCGCTGACCTGGTCGGGCGAGGTCGAGGAGGCCGCGTCCGTCGGCCAGCGGCTCATCGACCACCTGGGGCGCACGTGGAGCGAGACGTTCCTCGGCGCCATCTGGCTCGCGGCGCTCACGATCGCCGCTCTCGCCGACGACGCGCACGGGCGCCGGCTCGTCGGGGCCGACGCCGCCGACCTCGTCGAGCACGGCACGGCGCTCCTCGCACGTGCAGCGCGGGTCGCCGAGCGGGGACGTCCCCGCGGCGGGCGGCTGGGGCCCGAGGGTCGGGCGTGGCTCGCGCGCGCCCATGCCGAGCACGCGCGGCTGGTCGGCGCCGACGACCCTGCGCTCTGGCGGGCCGCGCGCGACGCCTACGCGTACGGGTACCGCTACGAGGTGGCCCGGTGCGAGTGGCGCTGGGCTGCGGCGCTGCTCGACGCGGGCGACCGTGCGGCGGCGACGGAGCACGCGCGGATCGCCCACGAGGAGGCGGAGTCGATGGGTGCCCGGCCGCTCGCCGGCGCCGTCCGCGACCTCGCGCGCCGCGGCCGGCTCGACCTGCCCGGCGTGCGCCCCACCGGGGTCGACGTGCTGACGGCGCGCGAGGCCGAGGTCCTGCGGCTCGTGGCGCGAGGGCTGTCCAACCGGCAGATCGGCGAGGAGCTGTTCATCAGCGCCAAGACCGTCAGCGTGCACGTGTCGAACCTGCTCGCGAAGCTCGGGGCGTCGGGGCGCACCGAGGCCGCGACCCTGGCGCACCGGCGGGGTCTGCTCGACGGGTCGTGACGCCGGCAGCGGGCGGGCGCGAGGGCCGTGCCGGGGCGGTGGCCCGCACCTCCGGTCCGGCGAGAGTGCCGTCACGCGTGCGTGCGGAGTGCGTCGGGAGGCGTCGGGGTCGGACGTGAGGTAGTTCACCCGGCGTTCACGAACCCCCGGGGTTACCGTGGAGGTCGGCCCACTTTCCCTGTGCATCGCCACGCGCCTCCTCGAGAAGAGCCCCTCATCACGCGTCCCGTCGTCCTCGTCCACGGTGTCCGCACGTCGTCCGCGATCTGGACGCACCAGGTCAGCGCGCTGGCCCGCAACGGCCACCGCACGATCGCCGTCGACCTGCCCGGCCACGGCCGGCGCGCGCACGAGCGGTTCACGCTGTCGGGTGCGCTCGCGACGATCGACGACGCGGTCGCCTCGTGCGATGTCCCGCCGCTGCTCGTGGGCCTCTCGCTCGGCGGGTACATGTCGCTCGCCTACGCGGCGCGCCACCCGTCGAAGCTCGCCGGTGTGCTGCTCGCGGGCTGCTCGACCGAGCTGCGCGGCAAGCCGCTCGGTGCCTACCGCCGGCTCGCCCACCACGTGACCGGGGCGCTGCGGATCGGCGGCGGCACGTGGCACGTCGTGACAGACATGCTCGCGGCGGTGCGCGGGTACTCGCCGCTGGCGGACCTGCGCCGCGTGCACGTGCCCGTCTGGCTCGTGAACGGGCGCCGCGACCCGCTGCGCCTGGACGAGCGCCGCTACGTCAGCGCCCGCCCCGGCACCCGGCTCACCGTGGTGCCGCGCGCCGGGCACGACGTCAACAGCCACGCCCCCGCGGCGTTCAACCGGGTGCTGCTCGCGGCGATGCACGAGCTGCGGCTCCCGGAGCCGGCGGTCGTCGCGCGGCTCGCGTCGGCGGCCTGACTTCGCCCGTCCGGCACGGCGACACGTCCCGGCCTGACAGTCCCCCTCCGGGCACGGCGACAGCCCTCCGCCCGACCGTCTCCCGCCGCGGACGGCGTCAGGCCTCCGCCTCCCGGCGCACGACCCGCACGAGGTTCTCGACGCTGAGCCCGAGCTCACGCGTCCGCCGCACGTACTCCCGCGCCGCGACCGACGCCTCGCGCTCGCGGTCCGCGCCGCGCACCGCCACGAACGTCCCGAGCCGGCCACGCGTCTCGACGACCCCGGCCTGCTCAAGCTCGCGGTAGGCGCGCGCGACGGTGTTCGGGGCGAGCCCCAGGTCGTCGGCGAGGCGGCGCACGGTCGGCAGCCGGTGGCCGGGCGGCAGCTCCCCGGCGACGGCCTGCGCCTCGAGCTGGCTGCGCACCTGCTCGTAGGGCGGCACGTGCGAGGCGGGGTCGACGGCGAGCGTGGACGGCATGACCGGGCTCCTCGTGTCGCGGTCCGGACGGGGGCGCCGGACGATCTGTACCGCGTTCGTCTCACCTCGACGGTACAGACGTGCGACAGACGGTGTCAGGAGTCGGACCCGTCCGCGTGGCGCTCGACCTTGGTGTCCGGGCCGGGGAACACCAGCGTGCGCTCCCCCGTGTCCGACCACTCGACGACGAACGGCGGCTGCCCGTCCGGGTGGCGCAGCTCGACGACCACACCCTCGCGCACATGGCCGCCGACGATCGTCGGCCGGCTCACGATCAGGTCCCCTACGGCCGCTCTCATGGCACGTCTCCCCTCACGAGCGGGTGCCCTCCCATCATGCGCGCGCGGCGCCGCCCACGGAACCTCGCCGAGCACCGCGCCGGCTTCCCCTCCGGGACGACGTGGGACCGCGCGGGCCTCCCTCCGGCGCGACCCGAGACCCGCGCCGGTCGCGTCCGCGCAGGTCCGGACCGCACCGGCCCGAGCGCCGCACCACCGGCACGCCGTCGGGAACCGGTGCGCCCGTGGGCGCCCGCGTCTACGGTGAGGCGCATGGCGCCGTCGAAGACACCTGCGGTCGAGCTCGAGGTCGAGGGCCGGACCGTGCGGGTCACCAGCCCGGACCGGCTCGTCTTCCCCGAGAGGGGGCTGACCAAGCTCGACGTCGTGCAGTACTTCGTGTCCGTCGGCGGCGGGATCCTCGGGGCGCTGCGAGAGCGGCCGACGACGCTCGAACGGTGGCCCAAGGGCGTGTTCGAGGGCGCCCGGCTCTCGACCCGCACCGACTCGACGGGCGACGCCTTCTTCCAGAAGCGTGTGCCCCAGGGCGCCCCCGACTACGTCGAGACCTGCACCATCGCGTTCCCGAGCGGCCGCACGGCCGACGAGGTCTGCCCGACCGAGCTCGCGGTGGTCGCGTGGGCCGCCAACATGGGGACCCTGACGTTCCACCCGTGGCCGGTCCTGCGCGCCGACGTCGACGCCCCCGACCAGCTCCGCATCGACCTCGACCCCCAGCCGGGCACCGACTACGCCGACGCCGCACGCGTCGCCCCCGAGCTCCGGGCGATCCTCGAGGAGCACGGCCTGCAGGGGTTCCCGAAGACCTCAGGCGGGCGGGGCCTGCACGTGTTCGTGCCGATCCAGGCGCACTGGACGTTCACGCAGGCCCGCCGCGCGACGATCGCCGTCGGCCGCGAGCTCGAGCGGCGACTCCCCGACCAGGTCACCACGAAGTGGTGGAAGGAGGAGCGCGGGTCCAAGATCTTCGTCGACTACAACCAGATGGCCCGCGACCGCACGATCGCCTCCGCGTACTCGATCCGCGCGAACCCCCGCGCGACCGTGTCGGCGCCGCTGCGCTGGGACGAGGTCCCCGAGGTGCACCCCGACGACTTCGACGTGCTGTCCATGCCCGCACGGTTTGCGCAGGTCGGCGACCTGTTCGCTCCCCTCGGCCCCGACCGCAGCGGGCTGCCCGACGACGGGTACTCGATCCGTCCGCTGCTCGACCTGGCGGACCAGGACGAGCGCGACCACGGGCTCGGCGACCTGCCCTACCCGCCGGAGTACCCCAAGATGCCCGGGGAGCCCAAGCGCGTGCAGCCGAGTCGCGACCGGGACCGCCCGGCGGCCGCCGCGGAGCCGGACGCGCCCGCCGCGGACTGACCCGAGTCCGGGTCGCTGCACCCGCGACTCAGCACCGACACCGAAGCCGACCCGGAGCCTGGTGCCTGGTGCCTGGTGCCTGGTGCCAGGTGCTCAGGTGCTCAGGTGCTCAGGTGCTCAGGTGCCAGCACGCTGCCCGGACGAGGCGGTCCGCGGCGCACCCCCGACGCGCCAGGAGGGCGTTCGACGGCGCGCGGTTCGACCGGTCGGTCGTCGACGGCGCGCGGTTCGACCGGTCGGTCGTCGACGGCGCGCGGTTCGACCGGTCGGTCGTCGACGGCGCGCGGCCCCGCCGGTTCAGTCCCCAGCGGTTCAGTCCCCGCCGCGTCGGTCCTCGACGGCAGGCGGCCGCGTGATCCGCACGACGCCCGCGTCGAGGTCGACGTCGAACGGCGGCGCCTCCGACGGGCGCTGCACGATCGCGGTCCGCTGCCGCTCGCGCTCCTGCGTCAGGTGGGTGCGGCTCGGCTGGAACACCTCGACGAGCTCGCCGAGCATCCCGGCACCGGCACCGGCGCCGTCGCTCGCGGCGCCGCGCGCCCCGCGCAGACCACGTGCGCTCAGGCGCTCGAGCAGCACGAGGACGACCGCGACCAGCACGACGACCGCCACGAGGACGCCCCACCCGCTACCCATCACCCGAGCGTACGGCGGCGTGCGCAGCGCCGTCCGACCGGGCGCCGACGGCACGCCGCGGCGGCAGTCGTTAGCGTCAGGGCATGTTCCTGCTCGACGACGGCGCGCCCGTGCTCAGCCCGAGCGACCTGGCTGTCTCCGCGACGTGCGAGCTCGCGGTCCTGCGGCGCCTCGACGTGCAGCTGGGCCGGGCCGAGGCCGTCGTGAGCCCGCCCGGTGCGCTCGACGTGCGCACGGCGCAGCTCGGCGACGCGCACGAGCAGCAGGTCCTGGCCCGGTACCGCGCGCTGCACGGGGCGTTCGACCCGGCGACGGGGCGGGGGGTCGCGGTCGTCGAGCGGCCGCCGTTCGTCTGGGCCCGCGACCGGCGGGTGCTCGAGGACAAGCACGCCGAGACGCTCGCGCTGCTGCACGGCGGCGCCGACGTCGTGCACCAGGCCGGGCTCTTCGACGGCGGGCTCAGCGGCTGGGCGGACTTCGTGGTCCGCGAGGGCCACGGCGACGCGGGGGGCGACGTCGCACCCCGTCCCGGGCACACCACGCAGTACACGGTCGTGGACGCCAAGCTCGCGCGGCACGCCCGCACCACGGCGCTGCTCCAGCTCGCGGCGTACGGCGACCTGCTGGCCCGCGCCGGGGTGCCGGTGTCGCCGCACGTGCACCTCGTGCTCGGCGACCGCACGGTCACGAGCCACCGGCTCGACGAGCTCGCGCCCGTGTACCGCGAGCGCCGTGCCCGCCTGGAGCGGCTCGTCGAGGCGCACCTCGCGCAGCCCGGGCCTGCGGTGTGGGGCGCGCCGGGCGTGCGCGCGTGCGGGCGCTGCGACGTGTGCGCGGCCGAGGTCGAGCGGACGCGGGACGTGCTGCTCGTCGCGGGGCTGCGCACCACGCAGCGCGCGCGGCTGCACGAGGTCGGGGTGCGCACGGTCGACGAGCTCGCCGCGAGCACCGGCCCGGTCCCCGGGGTCGGCGCGGCGACGCTCGACACCCTGCGCGCCCAGGCCCGGCTCCAGGTGCGGCAGTCACCGCCCGGCGGGACGGGCGCTCCCTGGGCGGGGGATGCCACCCGCGGCGACGCCGCGCAGCCGGACGGGTACGGCGACGTCGAGCCCGACGCGCTCGGCCGAGCCCGCAGAGGCGAGGCCCCGCTCGTCGTCGACCTGTTCGCCCCGGAGGTCGTCGGCCTGCTGCCGGCGCCGGATCCCGGGGACCTGTTCTTCGACTTCGAGGGCGACCCGCTGTGGGTCGACGGCGACTCCGGCGAGTGGGGTCTGGAGTACCTGTTCGGCGTGGTCGAGGCCCCGGCCCGTCCCGGCGACGAGCCCGTGTTCCGCACGTTCTGGGCGCACGACCGCGCGGCCGAGAAGGGGGCGCTGCTGGACTTCCTCGACTACCTCACCGAGCGTCGCCGGAACCACCCGCACCTGCACGTCTACCACTACGCCGCGTACGAGAAGTCGGCGCTGCTGCGCCTCGTGGGCCGGCACGGTGTCGGGGAGGAGGTCGTCGACGACCTGCTGCGCGACGGCGTCCTGGTCGACCTGTACGCGACCGTGCGCGCGAGCCTGCGGACGGGCGCGTCGTCGTACTCGATCAAGAAGCTCGAGCCGCTGTTCCGGACCGGCGCCCGGGACGGGTCGGGGGTGACGACCGCGGGCGACTCGATCGCGGAGTACGCAGCGGCGTGCACGCTGCGGGCCGTCGGGGCGCTCGACGAGGCGCAGCGCCGCCTCGACCAGATCGCGGCGTACAACCGGGACGACTGTGTCTCGACGCTCGGCCTGCGCGACTGGCTGCTCGCCCGGGCGGCGGAGCACGGCGTGCACCCACGGCCGCCGATCGACGCCGAGCCGCTCGACGGGGTCGACGACGAGGCGCCCGAGCGCGACCCGCTCGTCACGACGCTTCTCGCGTACGCCGACGACCCGGCGGGCACGCGGGCACCCGCAGACGCGGCGCCGAACGACGCCGAGCCGACGCGCACCGGGCCTCCGCCCGCCGGGCCCGGACGCACCGCCGCCCACGGCCGCACCGCCGACCAGCAGGCCGTCGCGCTCCTGGCGGCCGCGCTCGGGTACCACTGGCGTGAGGACAAGCCGTTCTGGTGGGCGCACTTCGACCGGCTGAGCGCCGCGCCCGACGAGTGGACGGAGCGGCGCAGCACGTTCGTCGCCGACGAGGTCGAGGTCGTCGAGGGCTGGTCGACCCCGCCGCGCGCCCGCACCGCGCGACGCGTGCTGCGCCTCGTCGGCCGGCTCGAGCCGGGCAGCGACCTGCGCGTCGGCGCCACGGCGTTCGCGCTCTACGACCCGCCGCTCCCGTCGGCGGCGAAGCGCAGCGAGGGCGGCCTGCGCGGCTGGACGGAGCGCGTCACGGTGCGCGCGGTGGGCACCGAGACGACGCTCCAGGCACCGGACCGCGACGTCGTGCTCGTCGAGGACGCCCTGCCGTCGGACGCCGCCGAGCACGACGCGCTGCCGATGGCGCTGGGTCCGTGCGCGCCGCCCCGGACCGCCTCGATCACCGCGGCGGTCCGCGCGCTCGCCGAGGACGTCGCCGCGCGGCTGCCCGCCGTCCCGCACGGCCCCGCGCTCGACCTGCTCCGCCGCGTCCCGCCGCGCACCCGCACCGGCGCCCCGCTGCCCGGGGTCGGACGCGCGCTCGACGGCACCCCGCGCTACGTCGAGGCGATCACGGCGGCGCTGCTGGACCTCGACGAGTCCTACCTCGCCGTCCAGGGACCGCCGGGCACCGGCAAGACGTACACGGGCGCGCGGGTCGTCGCGGCGCTCGTCGCGCGGGGGTGGCGCGTCGGCGTCGTCGCGCAGTCGCACGCGGTCGTCGAGAACTTCCTGCGTGCGCTCGTCGCCGCGGGCGTCGACCCCGACCGCATCGGCAAGAAGCCGTCCGAGGCGACCGACCCCGGCGCGCCCTGGCGGCACCTGCGCAGCGAGGTGCAGTTCGCCGAGCTCCTCGGGGACCCGGGTGCCGGGGGCGGTGCGCGCACGGGCGAGGGTGCGGTCGTCGGCGGCACCGCGTGGGACCTCACGCACACCGGCCGGGTCCCCCGCGGCTCGCTCGACCTGCTCGTCGTGGACGAGGCCGGGCAGCTCTCGCTCGCCGACACCGTCGCGTGCTCGGTCGCGGCGCGGCGGCTGCTGCTGCTCGGCGACCCGCAGCAGCTCCCGCAGGTCAGCCAGGGCGTGCACCCCGAGCCCGTCGACCGCTCGGCGCTCGGCTGGCTGACCGACGGCCACGACACGCTCCCGCCGCACCTCGGGTACTTCCTCGCGGAGACGTGGCGCCTGCACCCGGCGCTGTGCGCGGCGGTCTCCCGGCTGTCGTACGAGGGGCGGCTCACGAGCGTCCCGGCCGCCGGTGAGCGCTCGCTCGACGGGGTCGAGCCGGGCGTGCACCGGGTGGTCGTCGAGCACGAGGGCAACGCCGTGGCGTCGGTCGAGGAGGCCGCGGCGGTCGTCGCGCTCGTCCGCGACCTCGTCGGGCGCCGGTGGTGCGACCCGTCCGCGCACGCGCCCGGCGCCGCAGTGGACCGCCCGCTCGAGGCCTGGGACGTGGTGGTCGTCGCACCGTTCAACGCGCAGGTGTGGACGGTCCGCCGCGCGCTCGACGCCGCGGGGTTCACCGGCACGCGCGTCGGCACGGTCGACCGGTTCCAGGGCCAGGAGGCGCCGGTCGCGGTCCTGACGACCGCCGCGTCCTCGGCCGAGGACGTGCCGCGCGGCATCGAGTTCCTGCTCGACCGGAACCGGGTGAACGTGGCGGTCTCGCGCGCGCAGTGGTGCGCGTTCGTCGTGCGGTCGGACGGGCTCACCGACCACCTGCCGGCGACGCCCGAGGCGCTCGCGCAGCTCGGGGCGTTCGTCGGGCTCTGCGAACCGGCCCGGACCCCTGCCGGGGCGCACCCCGGCGGCGCTAGCGTGGCGACGTGAACCGTCGCCCGCTGCCCCAGTCCCTGCTCGGTGTGCTGGTCGTCGCCGTCGGGGTCGCCGCGCTGCTCGACGAGCTCGACGTCGTCGACGTGAGCCTGGGCGACATCGTCTCGACGTGGTGGCCGCTCGCCGTCATCGGTGTGGGCGTCGCCGCACTCGCGACCGTCCCCCGGGCCTGGGTCGGCCCCGTGGCGGTCCTGACGGTGGGTCTCCTGCTCCAGCTCGGTGAGCTCGGCCTGCTCGACGTGAGCTTCTGGGGTCTGCTGTGGCCGATCGGAATCATCCTCGTGGGCATCTCCCTGATCACGCGGCTCGGCACCCCCGGAACCGACGACGCGGTCGTCAACTGCGCGGTCGTCTGGTGGGGCGCCGAGCGGCGCTCGACGTCGCGCACGTTCCAGGGCGGCAGCCTCACGGCGATCATGGGCGGCATCGACCTCGACCTCCGCCAGGCCGACATCGCGGGCCGCGCCGAGATCGCGGTGTTCGCGCTGTGGGGCGGCGTCGAGATCAAGGTGCCGACGACGTGGCGCGTGACCGTCACCGGGCTGCCGGTGCTCGGCGGCTGGGACAACAAGACGACCCCGCCGCTCGACCCGGACGCCCCGGAGCTCGTGGTGCACGTCACGGCGATCATGGGCGGCACCGAGATCCGCAGCGGCGTCCTGCTCAGCAAGGACTGAGCCGGGATGCCCCCGACCGGCACCCGGCACGACGTGCGTCTCGACGACGGCCGGACCCTCGCGGTCCACGACACCGGCCCCGTCGCCGGCGCCGGCGGCGGCTCCGCTCCCGGCGCGGGCGACGCCCTGACGCTCGTCTGGCACCACGGCTCGCCGCAGACCGGCGCCCTGCTCGACCCCCTGGTCCGCGCGACCGCGTCCCGCGGGATCCGGATCGTCTCCTACGGGCGCCCGGGCTACGGCGGGTCGTCGCCGCTGCCCGGCCGTGACGTGGCGTCGGCGGGGCGCGACGTCGAGCAGCTCGCGGACGCGCTCGGGATCGGCCGGTTCGCCGTCATGGGCTCGTCGGGCGGGGGTCCGCACGCGCTGGCGTGCGCCGCCGCCCTGGGTGACCGCGTGACCGGGGTGGCGACGTTCGCGAGCCCGGCGCTCTGCACCGGGGACGACGCCTGGTTCGCCGGCATGGCCGACGACGCGGCGCTGCGGGCCGCGCTGCTGGGCCGGGACGCGCGGGCGCGCTTCGAGCTCACCGCGGAGTTCGACCCGAGCGTCTTCGTGGCCGCCGACCGGGAGGCGCTCGCCGGGCCGTGGGCCGCGATGGACGACGACGTCGCGCTGGCCGCGAGCGCCGGCAGCGACGGGTTGGTGGACGACGACGTCGCGCTCACCCGGCCGTGGGGCGTCGAGCTCGGGCAGGTCGGGTCGCCGGTGCTCGTGGTGCACGGCGAGGCGGACCGGATGATCCCGGTCGCGCACGCGCACACCCTCCTGCGCGGCTGCCCGCGCGCGGAGCTGTGGCTGCGGCCCCGCGACGGGCACGTCTCGGTGCTGGGCGCGGTCCCCGTCGCGCTCGACTGGCTGCTCGACCACGCGCGCGACGCGGCGGACGGCACGTCCTCCGACGGGCGGGCCGCCGCCCCGCACGTCGCACGGGACGCACCGGCCTGACGCGGTCGCCCGCGGACGGACTCACCGGCGTGAACCGGTCGCCCGCGAACGCGCCCCGGGTCAGGGCACCGGCACCGGGTCGCCCTGACGCACCCGCGCCCGGTACGCCTGCGGGCTGACCCCGTGCGCGCGGCGGAACGCGGCGCTGAGCGCGAACGCGCCGCCGTACCCGACCTGGCGGGCGACCGCCCCGAGGGTCGCGTCGGTGCTGCGCAGGGCGTCGGCCGCGAGCGCCATGCGCCAGCCCGCGAGGTACGTCATGGGGGGTTCCCCGACGAGCTCGGTGAACCGGCGGGCGAACGCTGCGCGGGACACCCCGACCTCGGCGGCGAGGCCGGCGACGGTCCACGGCGCGTCGGGCCGGTCGTGCACGAGCCGCAGCGCGCCGCCGACGACCGGGTCGCCGTGCGCGCGGAACCACGTGGGGGCGTCGGCCCCGGGGCGTGCGCACCACGCCCGCACGGCGGCGACGAGCACGAGGTCGAGGAGCCGGTCGAGCACGACGGCCTGACCCGGTGCGTCGCGCCCGATCTCGGCCGCGAGGGCGTCGACCACGGCCGTCGCGCCCTCACCGTGCCGCACCACGACGAGGGGCGGGAGGGCACGCAGCAGGCGCTCGCCGACGACGCTGTGCTCGGGGTAGGTGCCGACCAGCATGAGGTCGGGGCCGTCGTGGTCGTTGCCCCAGGTCCGCACGCCGAGCTGCATCGCGAGCTCGAGGCTGCGGCCGTCGAGCGTCGTGCAGCTCTGGTCGGGGTGGATGACGACGCTCGGCGGGGTCCCCGGCTGGTCGGCGAGCGTGTACGGGTCCGGCCCCCGCAGGATCGCGACGTCGCCGGGACCGAGCGCCTCGGGTTCCCCGGAGTCGGGCAGGGCCCACGCGGAGCCGCGCAGGAGCGCGACGACGGTGATCGGCGCGCGGTCCTGCACCCGGATGGACCACGGCGGTGCCATGACCGCGCGGAGGAGGAACGCGCCGAGCGCGCGGGGTGAGTCGAGCAGCCCGGAGATCGGATCCATGACCCCACCGTAGACGCACGCACATGCTCGTGCGCGTCTCGGCCATTCACCGTCTCATCTGGGCGCGGTTGGCTCGTCCCATGACGACGACACCGAGCTCCCCGACCACCACCCCGACGACCGCAGCAACCGCCCCGGGCGGCGACCCCGGCCGCACGACCTCCCCCAGCCCGGGGACCGTCCTCGTCCTCGGCGGCACCGGCAAGACCGGTCGCCGCATCACCGCCCGCCTGCGCGACCGCGGCGTGACCGTGCGCGTCGGCTCCCGCTCGGCGACCCCGGCGTTCGACTGGGAGGACGCGACCACCTGGGACGCCGCGCTCGACGGCGTCGACGCCGTGTACGTGTGCTTCGTGCCCGACCTCGCCGTCCCCGGCGCCGCCGGCTCGATCGCTGCGTTCGTCGCCCGGGCCGAGGCCGCCGGCGTCACGCGGCTCGTGCTCCTCTCCGGGCGCGGCGAGGAGGGCGCGGAGGAGTGCGAGCGCCTCGTGCTCGCGAGCCGGATCCCCGCGACGGTGGTCCGGGCGGCGTGGTTCGACCAGAACTTCAGCGAGTACTACCTCGTCGACGGCGTGCTCGCGGGCGAGGTCGTGCTCCCGGCCGGCGACGTCACCGAGCCGTTCGTCGACGTCGACGACATCGCGGACGTCGCGGTCGCCGCGCTCACCGAGGACGGCCACGCGGGCGAGCTGTACGAGGTCACGGGGCCGCGGCTGCTCACGTTCGCGCAGGCTGCGGCGGAGATCGGCGCCGCGACGGGTCGCCCCGTCGCCTACGTCGAGGTCCCCGTCGCGGACTACGCCGCGGCGATGACGGGCATGGGGGCGTCCGACGACGAGGTGTGGCTGCTCACGTACCTGTTCTCGACGGTGCTCGACGGGCGCAACAGCTCGCTCGCCGACGGTGTGCAGCGGGCGCTCGGCCGCCCGCCGCGCGACTTCGCGGAGTTCGCGCGCGACGCGGCCGCCGCAGGCGCGTGGGGCACGCCGGCCGCGGGCTGAGACGACGACGGGGGCCCCGCACCGTCCCGGGTGCGGGGCTCCCGTTCGTGCGGGTCCGGCGCGTCAGCGGCGGAAGTACCCCGACACGTCGACCACGAGGTCGGTGCGGTCGTTCGCCGAGTAGACCGACACCTTCCCCCCGGTGCCGAGCCGCACGATCGCGAGGTTCGGCTCGTCGCGCCCGGGCACGAGGTTCAGGTTCGAGATGTCCGGGAGCGTCGCCGGCACCGTCGTCGGGAACACCCGCACGTGCGTCCGCCCGCGCGGGTCGGACGCCGTGACGTTGAGGACCACCGCCCCCGCGTCGACCGGGACGCCCGCGACACCGCCGACCGCGAGCACCGCGGGGACCCCCGTCGCGAGGGGGCCGGCGGGCAGCCCGAACCCGCTGCGGGTGTCCGCGATGCGCTGCGGGGCGAGCGGCACGTACCCGTGGTCCCCCGTCGGCGTGTAGTAGCCGGCGAGGTCCGCGAGGAGGTCGAGGTCGGAGCCGTGCGTGTAGAGCCGCACACGCCCGCCGTCGCCGACCCGGACCGTCACGAGGTTCGCCTGGTCCCGCCCCGGGTACAGGTTGAGGTTCGAGACGTCCGGCAGCTCCTGGCTCTCCGACGCCGCCGGCGCCGGGACGACCCGCACGTGCGTCTCCCGCTGGACGTTGGTCGCCGTCACGTTGAGGACCACCGCGCTCGCGTCGGCCGGGACGCCGTTGCGCCCCGTGACGACGAGGTCGACCCAGCGCCCGGCCCGGATCCGGGCCGAGGGGACCCCGCCCGTGCCGTTCCGCGTGTCGAGCGCGCGGACCGGCGCCACCGGGACGTACGCCGTCCCGCCGCCGGCGGTGTAGTACCCGGCGAGGTCAGCCACCAGGTGCGTGCGGGTGCTCGACGCGAGGAGGCTCACGTACCCGTCATCCCCGAGCGCGACCGTCACGAGGTTCGGCTGGTCGACGCCGCGCACGATGTTGAGGTTGGACACCCCCGGAGCGGCCTGGCCGGCGCGCGTCGGGTACACGCGCACGTTGCCGGCACCGGTCGCCTGCGTGGCCGTGACGTTGAGGACGACCGCGGTCGCCTCGCCGGGCACCGCGTCCCCGCCCAGCTTCAGGTCGACGACCTCGTCCTCCTCGAGCATGCCCGCACCGACGCCCGTGCCGTTGCGCGTGTCGAGCACGCGCGCCGGGTCGACCGCCGTGAAGCGGTCCCCGTCCGCTGCGACCGTGAACCAGGTGCGGAACACGTCGGGGTGCACGCGGCCCTCCGTGTCGGTGACCCCCGCGACGACGACCTCGTAGTGCGTGCCTCGCGCGAGGTCGGCGGTCGGTGTCAGCGACACCCGCCGCGTCGCAGGGTCGTAGCCGACGGACGCCGGTACGTCGGCACCCGTGGCGCCGTCGACGAGCCGCACCGTCTGCGCCGAGACCGAGGACCCGGCCAGGTCGCGGCCGGTGGTGACGGTCGCCGTGGGTCGCACGCCGACGCCGGCGGTGTGCGGTGCGGGATCGGCCGCGTCGACCCAGCCGCGCGGGGCCGGGTCGTCGAGCCGGACCTGGCGCAGAGCCACCAGGGCGTCGCTCGCGAGGACGGCGTCGAGGTGACCGTCGCCGTCCAGGTGCGCGAGCTCGAGCGCCCCCTCGGTGAGGAAGCCCCAACCGCCGACGGCCGTCGTGACCGGGGCGCCGAGACGCCCGTCCGCCTTCTGGTGGAGGGCGCTGACCTCGTGGTCCTGCGACCCGGAGCCCACGAGGACGTCCGTGCGCCCGTCACCGTCCAGGTCGCCCAGCGCGTGCGTGTCGAGCCCCCGCGCGAGCGGGTAGGCGGTGCTCGGCCCGAAGCCGCCGTCCGGGAGCTGCGGTGTGACGTACAGGCTGTCGGTCCACGGGTCGGAGCGCACCACGTCCGCGCGGCCGTCCCCGGTCACGTCGCCGACCTGGGGAAAGTAGCCGGTCGCGTCGAGCGGGATCGCGGTCCCGAACCCGGCCCCCGCCACCCGCGGCAGGACGCCGTCGCGGCAGACCGCGTCGGGCAGACCGTCGCCCGTCACGTCGACGACAGCGGCCGTGCAGGCCGGCAGGTCGCCGCCCCGGGTCAGCCGTCCCGTCCCGTCGTTCAGGTACGTCGTGGGGACGCGTGCCCCGAAGTCGGCGCCCACCGCCGTCGCGGCGTCGACGTCACCGTCCGCGTCGAGGTCCACCAGGGTGAGCTCGTGCGCCCCGCCGGGGACGGCGAGCGCCGCGCCGAGCACGAGCGCGTCACCGTCCTGCTCGAGCACCTGGAGCCCGGCGGTGGTCGCCACGACCGCGTCGGCGTCACCGTCGCGGTCGAGGTCCGCGGACGCGACCCCGCGCCGGGCGCGGACCTGGCCGAGGGGGACGTCCGTGAGCGGCGCGAGGGTGCCGTCGCCGAGACCCCGGTACACGTGCGCCGACTGCATGCCCTCGACGACGACGAGCGCGTCGGTCGCAGGGTCGCCGGTCAGGTCGCCCACCGCGACCCACGCCGAGGCGTCGACCACGTAGGGCTGCCGGCTCGCGGTGAACTGTGCCGGGCCGTCCGGCGTGACGCTCACGCGGTACGTCTCGTCGGTGACGGCGCCGCTCGCCTTCGCGACCCGCACGTACAGCGGGCCCGCGGACGGGCTCGGCACGCGCACGTGCTCCTCGCTCCCCGAGCCGCTCGCGTCGACCTCGGCGAGCACGCCGTCCGCGGCGCTGCGCACCTCGAGGGACAGGTCGGCCTCGGCCGAGGCGCTCGGTCGGCCATCGACGAGTGGGTCGACCTGCACGCGGTACCACCCGGCGGCCGGCACCTCGAGGCGGAGCCAGTCGACATCGCCCTCGGGGCTCAGGTTCGCGACGACGCTCGAGCCCAGGACGCGCCGGGCGCTCGCTCGGGTGTCGTCCGGCGTCGCCTCCCCCGGCGCCCGGTCCAGGGGCACCGCCGGCGCCACGGTCCTCGCCGGGGCGTCGACCGCTGCCGCCGCGTCGAGCACGCCACGCCCGTAGAACGGGTCGACGCCGCGCGGTCCCGCGTCGCGTGCGGTGCTCAGGATCCGGTCCTCCACCACCGCGGGCGTGGCGCGCGGCGTGCGCGCGAGCACGAGTGCCGCCGTGCCGCTGACGAACGGGGCCGCGAGCGACGTCCCGCTCGCCTGGTTGTACCCGCCGCCGAGAGCGGGCCCGACGATCTCCGAGCCCGGCGCCGCGATCGAGACCCAGTCGCCCCAGCTCGAGAAGTCCGTGAGCGCACCGTCGTCGTCGGTCGCGCCGACCGCGAGCACGCCGGGGACCTGTGGCGCGTACGCCGCGGGGTACTGCGCGACGTCGCTCCCGTCGTTCCCGGCGGCGACGACCACGACGACCCCGCGGGCGACGGCCGCCTGCATCGCGGCGAGCAGCACGGGCGACAGGTCCGGGCCCCCGAGCGAGAGGTTGAGGACGTCGGCGCCGTGGTCCACCGCCCAGGCGATGCCCTGCGCGACGACCGAGTCGGAGCCGCGGCCCCGGGCGTCGAGCACCTTGACCGGGAGGAGGCGCGCGCCGTGGGCCGCCCCGACCGCCCCCACGCCGTTGTTGCCGTGTGCCATCGCCGCGCCGGCGACGACGGTGCCGTGGCCGTGGTCGTCGGCCGGGTTCGCGTCCCCGTTGACGAGGTCGGTGCCGGGCTCGATCGAGCCGGCGAGGTCGGGGTGCGTCGCGTCGACGCCGGTGTCGAGCACCGCGATCACGGTGCCGGCGCCCGTGCTCATGTCCCAGGCGCGCGGGAGCCGGGTCAGGTCGAGGTACGGCCACGTGTACTCGACCAGCGGGTCGTCGGTCCACGCGGCGGCGGAGCGCACGTGGTCGAGCTGGACCTCGGCGACGAGCGGGTCGGCCTCGAGGCGCGCGACGACGTCCTCGGGCGCCTCGTCGCCGAGCGGGACCTCGACGAAGCCGGTCCCGGCGACGTCGTCCGTCGCCCGGACGTCGAGCGCACCGAGCGCGGACCGCTGCTGGTCCTCGCCCGCGCCGTCGACGAACCGGACGAGCACGCTCTGGGGCGCGGGCAGCTCGGCCTCGGCGCCCCGCTCGTCGCCGAGCGCGCGGACGTCACCGCGGTCCGTCGGGCGCTCGCCCCCGGTCGGGTCGAGCACCTCCTCCGACGGCGCGGCGGGCGCCTGGAGGGCTGCGGGGCCGGCGGCGGCGGGGAGGACCCCCGCCGCCAGACCGAACCCGACGCACACGGCGGTCAGGGCGGCGATGCGAGGACGCACGATTCTCCCGGTCTCGTTCCCCAAGGACGTGCTCACGCCCCCGGCCACTGCACGCAGCGGGCGCGTCGCCGGCCGCGTCGTCGGACGCGTCGGAGACCCCCTGCACGCCGCCGTGCCCGCGCTGCGCCGCAGGTCGGGCGCGCGGCTGGGGACGGCGGCGTGTGGAGGATAGGCCCCGGGCGGCTCACCCGGACAGGGACTTCTTCCTCGCCCGGCGAACATCACCCCCACGGGTGCACGTCGCCCTCCCCGGCGGCGGCCGGGGAGGGCGAGGCGTTGACGACCGGGTGGTGTCGGGTCAGGTGCCGGCCATCGGGTTGGGCCCTTCCATACGGGTCGCTCCGCGCCGCCGGACCGACGTGACCGGCTCGGCGATGTCCTCGAGCGACTGGCGCTCGGCGTTGATCCCGATGAACCACGCCACGAGCCCACCCGTGAGCATGAACGCCGCACCGACGAAGTACCCCACGGTCAGCGGGCCGCGCTCGCTGCCGTCGCCGACGAGCGAGGCGTACACGACTGCCGAGACCGCGCCGGCGGCCTGCGCGATGCAGAAGAAGAACGCGATCGCCTGGCCGCGCAGCTCGATCGGGAAGATCTCGCTCACGGTCAGGTACGCGGACGACGCCCCGGCCGACGCGAAGAAGAAGCAGATGCACCACAGCAGCGTCTGCGTGGTCGCTGTCAGCATGCCCGCGCTGAAGAGCACGGCCGCGAGCGCGAGCACCACCGACGCGAGCCCGTACGTCAGCAGGATCATCCGCCGCCGGCCCCACGTGTCGAACAGGTGCCCGAGCAGGAGCGGACCGGCGAGGTTCCCGATCGCGAACGGGATGAAGTACAGCGGGACCCGCTCGTCGGGCACACCGAAGAAGTTGCTCAGCACGAGCGCATAGCTGAAGAAGATCGCGTTGTAGAGGAACGACTGCGTGATCATCATGGTCGCGCCGAGCACCGCGCGCCGCGGGTACTCCCGGAACATGATCCTCGCGACCCGGGTGAGCGGGATCGACTTCTCGCCGACGACCTCGATGGCCTTGGACTCGTCGACGGGCGGGAGCTCGCCGCCCTGGCTGCGGACGGTCGCCTCGATCGCGTCGACCGTCGCCTCGGCCTCCTCGGTGTACCCGTGGGTGAGCTGCCAGCGTGGGCTCTCGGGGATGTGCCGCCGGATGTAGATGATGACCAGGCCGAGGACGGGGCCGATGAAGAAGCAGATCCGCCAGCCCCAGAAGATCGGCACGAGGTCGGGGTCCAGCAGGACGAGCGCGCCGAGCGACCCGAGCAGCGCGCCGCCCCAGTAGGTGCCGTTGACGGCGATGTCGACGCGGCCGCGGTAGTGCGCCGGGATCAGCTCGTCGATCGCGGAGTTGATCGCGGTGTACTCCCCGCCGATGCCCATGCCGGCGATGAACCGGAACAGCAGGAACGAGTACAGGTCCCACGACAGGCCCGCGAGCCCGCTGCCGACGAGGTAGATCATCAGCGTCAGGATGAACAGCCGGCGCCGCCCGAGCCGGTCGGTCATCCGGCCGAACACGAGCGCCCCGACGACCTGGCCGATCAGGTACACCGACGCGAGCAGCCCCACCTCCGTGTTGGAGATGCCGAGGCCGCTCTCCTCCTTCGTGAGGATCGAGCCGACGTTCGCGACGAGCTGGATCTCGAGCCCGTCGAGGATCCACGAGATGCCGAGCCCGACGACGACCATCCAGTGGAACTTGGTCCACGGGAGCCGGTCCATGCGGGCGGGGATGAGACTGCGTACTGCGGGCCGCTCGGTGAGGCCCTGGGCTGTCGCGTCCATGCGGACTCCTGTGTGCGCGTGGCGACGGGAGGGCGAGGGGACTCCGACCACGCCCGAGTCCGGACGCTAGGCGCGCCGCACGAGGCCCGCAACACGAACCGCTCAGCGGGTCCCGCGGTACGCGCCCCGGCACGCCGAGCCGTCGTCGGAGTCCACCGGTGCGCCGGCGTCGAGCACCGCGGCGGCCCGCGACCGTGCGAGGTGCGCGTCGCCGATCCCCTCGGGCACGACGACGCGGCGGCCGTCGAGCACGCACGAGCGCAGCGGCTCGTCGAGCACGTCCAGCGCGGGCACCGCGTCCGCAGACAAGCCCCGCAGGTACAGCACGTCGAGCTGCTCGCGGGCCTCCTCGGTGGTGTTGTGCCGCACGATCAGCGCGTCGGGGTTCGCGAGCGCGAGCGCGAGCATCGCGACCGCGACGACCTGGACCGCGGCGCGCGGCAGCCAGGTCCCGCGCCAGCGCACGCCCGCGGCCATGACGAGCACGAGGAGCGCCGCGAGCACGATCTCCCCGACGAGCACGAGCAGCCGCAGCCGGGTCAGCCCGAACGTCTCGACGTACAGGTCCATGCGGCGCAGCGCCGACGCGACGACCCCGAGGGACCCGACGCACAGGAACGCGAGCGCGACCCGGGAGACGAGCCGGTCCTGCGAGGTCCCGCGCGGCGCCCGGCGGGCCGCGACACCGACGACGACGAGGGTCAGCGCGGTCACGGCCACGAGCTGCGCGAAGCCCTGGCGCGCGTACTCCGCGTAGGTCAGCCCCAGGGTGTCGAGCACGTGCCGGTGCCCGTCGACGAGCGCGCCGACCTGGACGAGCACGAACGCGAGCACGAGGAACCCGAGGGCGACGACCGGCAGCAGCCACTCGCCGCGCCGGGCGGGCCGCCCCTCGGGCAGCCGGTGGTCGGACCACGCGGGCGGCGCGAGCGCGAGGTGGGCGAGCGTCGCGGTGACGAGCGCGACGAGGGCCCCGACGGCGAGCTGGGCGGGCAGCAGCCCGACCCCGAACCGCGGGAGGTAGCTCGCGAAGACGGTGTCGGCGCTCGCGAACAGGGCACCGAAGACGACGAGCAGGGCGACCGTGACCGCGATGCTGCGGAGCGCGACGAGCAGCTCCGCGCGGCGCGTGCCGACGAGCGCACCCGCGCCGTGCCGGACCCACGGGAGCGCGCGCAGCAGGCCGGCCCCCCAGCCGAGCAGGCTCGAGGCGACCGCCGGTGCGCTGCGGGCGGACGTCGCCGCGACGGCACCCGCGATGGCGGCGACCGTCAGGCAGAGCGCGACGACCCAGTCCGCGTCCCGCACCGCGACCACGGCCACCAGGGCGACCGCGAGCGCCGCCGTCACGAGGGAGCCCCACGCCCTGCGGCGCGCGAGCACCGGCACCGCCGCAGCCCAGACGGCGAGCCCGACGAGCGCCGCCCCGAGGCCGAGGGGGTGACCGACGAGCAGCACCCCGCCGACCGCACCGACGCCGGCGCAGGCCGCGAGCGTCGGCGCGGGAGCCGGTGCCGCCCGGCCCGCGGCCCAGAACGCGTCGCGCGCGAGCGTGAACCGGGTCGGCGGCAGCGGGGGCGGCAGGTACGTGGGGGCGGGCCACGTCGTGGGCGGGGCGGCGGTCGCGACGCCACCCCGCGCCGGGGCGCCGTACGGCGCGGCTGCAGCAGGGGCGTGCGGGGCGGTCGCGGACGAGGTGGGAGCAGGGCCCCGCGGGGCGGTCGCCGGCTGCGCGGGGTTCGACGTCGCTGCGTCCGGCGGCCCGGGCGACGGCGCCACGGCCGGCGCTGCCGGAGCGGGCGAGGCGGCGGTCGGCGGGGCGTCGGGGTGCGGTTCGGCGGGGGTGGCGGGCGGGCCGGCGTCGGTCATGGGGCCACGCTAGGGAGCGCCGCGAGCCCGCGACGGCCGTGCCGGGGGCGGTCCGGTGAGGGTTGTGTCAGGGTCCGTGCACATCCGGTGACGGCGCCCCGCAGACACCCCTGCCGCGCAGGTCAGAACGTCGCCCGGCCGTGCTCCGGCATCGGGTGGTCGGCGGCCGCGAACGGGGTCGGGCGCAGCGCCGAGTAGACCGCACCGGCCCGGGTGCGCCGCTGCTCGACGAGGTCGAAGCCGGTCGGCGGGGCGTCCTCGGCGAACAGCCGCTTGCCGTGCCCGACGGCGACCGGGAACACGAGGAGCCGGAACTCGTCGACGAGCCCCGCGGCGTGCAGCGCGCGCACCAGCGCACCGCTGCCGTGCACCTGCAGCTCGTCGCCAGGCTTCTCCTTGAGCGCGGCGACCGCCTGCACGACGTCGCCCGCGAGCACGGTCGTGGAGGCCCAGCCGGGCTCCGTCACGGTGCGCGACGCGAGGTACTTGGGCAGCCCGTTGAGCGCGACGCCCACGAGGTCGCCGGGGTCGGTGACCTGCGTCCAGTAGTCGCGCATCATGTCGAACGTCGTGCGCCCGAGCAGGATCGCCCCGGCGCGCGTGAACCAGTCGTCGACGATCGCGCCCATGTCCTCGTCGGCGTACGGCACGAGCCACCCGCCGCGCGTGAAGCCGCCGGAGGGGTCCTCGTCGGCCGCTCCCGGGCCCTGCATGACGCCGTCGACGGTGAGGAACGTGTGCACGGTGAGCCGCATGGGTGTCTCCTCCGGAGCTGGTCGTCGGTCCGGGGGTGGACCGGCAGGCGCCCGGGAACTCATCGTTCGCTGCGGGCGGACCTCGGGTCCGGTGCGCACGCCGCGCGCGCTGCTACGTTCGCCAGGAGACGACCCGGGAGGTCCCCATGGCGCGTGAACCCCTGCTGCGGCGGCTCGTCGGCGCGATCCTGCGGGCGCGGCGCGAGGCCCAGGGCCGCACGCTGCGCGACGTCGCGACCGACGCCCGGGTGTCGGTCGCGTACCTGTCCGAGATCGAGCGCGGCCGCAAGGAGGCGTCGTCCGAGGTGCTCGTCGCGGTCTGCGGCGCGCTCGGGATGGGCCTGGCCGACCTGCTCGCGGAGGCGCACCGGACGCTCGTCGGGCACGTGCAGGTCGTCGACCTGACGGCGGCCTCGGCACGGACGAGCGGCGGCACGCTGCACGTGCTGCAGCCCGCGCACGCACCGGGCCCGGCGACCGGCACGTCGCCGACCGTGCTCCTGCGCGCGGCCTGACCGGGCGCAGGGACCCGGGCCGCAGGGCGTCCCCGACCTCCGCGACGGCCGGGCACGGGCCGGCGCCCCGGCCCGGCCGCCCCGCACGGCTACGCCGCCTGCACCGCGCCCGCCTTGAGCGTCCGCACGACCCCGTCGACCAGCCCGTACGCGACCGCCTCGTCCGCCGTGAGGATCCGGTCCCGGTCGGTGTCGGCGCGCAGCTTCTCGACGGTGTGGCCGGTGTGCCGCGCGAGCACCTGCTCGACCTGCGCGCGCAGCCGCAGGACCTCGCGGGCCTGGATCTCGAGGTCCGCCGCGGTGCCCTCCCCGCCGCCCGACGGCTGGTGCAGCAGCACCCGCGCGTGCTCGAGCGCGAACCGCTTCCCCGGCGCCCCGGCCGCGAGCAGGACCGCCGCCGCCGACGCCGCCTGCCCCATGCAGAACGTCTGGACCTGCGGCTTCACGAACTGCATCGTGTCGTAGATCGCCATGAGCGCGGTGAGCGAGCCGCCGGGCGAGTTGATGTAGAGGCTGATGTCGAGGTCGGCGCTCTCCGACTGCAGGTGCAGGAGCTGCGCGATCGTCACGTTCGCGACGCCGTCGTCGATCTCGGTGCCGAGGAAGATGATCCGCTCCGACAGCAGCCGGCTGTAGACGTCCGAGAACCGCTCCCCCGTGGGCCGCTGCTCGACGACCATCGGGACGGTGTACTGCCCGGCCATCAGAGGCCGACCTTCGCGCGGCCGGCGTCGGGGCGCACGTCGTCGAGCTGCGTCACGACCCGGTCGACGATCCCGTACTCGCGCGCCTCGTCGGCCGTGAACCAGCGGTCCCGGTCGCTGTCGCGCTCGATGGTCCCGACGGGCTGGCCCGTGTGCTCGGCGATGAGCCCCTGCATGGTGCGCTTCACGTGCGCCATGTTCTGCGCCTGGATCGCGATGTCGACCGCGGTGCCGCCGAGCCCGCCGGACGGCTGGTGCATGAGCACGCGGGCGTGGCGCAGCGCGAACCGCTTGCCGGGCGTCCCGGCCGCGAGCAGGAACTGGGCGGCGCTCGCGGCGAGCCCCATCGCGAGGGTCGCGACGTCGTTCGGGATGAGCCGCATGGTGTCGTAGATCGCGAGCCCGGCGCTCACCGAGCCGCCCGGGGAGTTGATGTACAGCGCGATGTCGCGGCGCGGGTCCTCGGCGGACAGCAGCAGGAGCTGCGCGCAGATGCGGTTGGCGATCGCGTCGTCGACCTCCCGGCCGAGCACCACGATGCGCTGGTGCAGGAGCCGGGTGGCGAGCTGGTCGTCGAACGGCGCGAGCGGCGCCTCGGTGCGCGCCGTGGGTCGGGGGACGCTCGTCGGGAGCACGCCGAGCAGGGACGGGACGGTCATCGTGGTGCCTTCCGGTGCGGGGTTCGGTCCCCCCACCGTCACACCGACGGAGCCCCCGGGACCCGCCCGTCTGCCTGCGGCAGATCTGCCGACGGCAGACGCGTCCGTCGCGCGAGCACCCGCCACACGATCCCGCCGGCGAGCATGAGGAACCCGACGAGCCCGAGCCCGATCGTGAGGAAGACCCCTAGGATCGACCCGAAGATCCCCGTGAGGAACGGCGCGAGGTCCTGGTCCGGGGCGAGCAGCACGGTCGCGGGCGAGCCGTCCTCGGTCGGCGGGGCGGCGACCGTGTACGTGCCGGGCTCGGTGATCGTGAACGACGCGACGGTGCGCGCGGTGACGCCGCCCCCGCCCGTGGTCGACGTGACCTGGGGCCCCCGCGAGGTGTCGACCGCCGCGCCGTCCGCGGCGGTGACCACGAGGTCGGACGCGAGCCCGGACCCGGCGCCGTCACCGCGCTCCCGGTCCACCGACGGCTGCGCGAGGTAGACCGCGTACCGGTCGGCGGCGAGCTCGACCTCGGTGACCCCGGGGGCGTCGAGGCTCGCCACCACCGCGGAGCCGGGCTCGCCCTGCGACGTGACGACACCGAGCGGCAGCACGCCCAGGAACACCCGGGCGACGCCGGTGCCGAGCGCGAGCGTGAGGAGCAGCACGAGCACCCCGCCGGCGATGAGGATCGTCGCCCCGCGCGTCGATCGTCGGGTGCTCGCCGCCGCGGGGCTCGGCCCGGTCGGGCGGTGCGGCGCCGGGTGATCGCGGGGGGTCGGGCCGTGCTGCGGGACGGGGGTGCTCATCCGCGGACCGTAGCGCCCGGCGGCCCGAGCGGGGATGCGCGACGCCGGTTCCGTTGACGGGACAAGACGGAACGTAGTACATCTACTACACAACATCACAGGCTGACGACAGACGAGAGGTGAGCGCGTGCGCCACGACGAGGTGGTCATCGACGTCCGCGACCTGCGGATGCGCTACGGCAGCACCGACGTGCTGGACGGCGTCGACCTGCACGTCCGGCGCGGCGAGGTCATCGCCCTGCTCGGGCCCAACGGCGCCGGCAAGACCACGACCATCGAGATCCTCGAGGGCTTCCGGAACCGTTCCGGCGGCGAGGTCCGGGTGCTCGGCGAGGACCCCGCGAGCGCCGGCGAGGACTGGCGCGCCGGCATCGGCATCGTGCTCCAGTCGTGGCGCGACCACGGCCGCTGGCGGGTCCGCGAGCTGCTCGCTCATCTCGGCCGCTACTACCTGCCCTACGGCGTGCCCGGGCGGCCCCGGCCGCGCGACACCGACGAGCTCATCGCGACCGTCGGGCTCACCGCGCACGCCGACCAGAAGATCTCGACGCTGTCCGGCGGCCAGCGACGGCGGCTCGACGTCGCGATCGGCATCGTCGGGCGCCCCGACCTGCTGTTCCTCGACGAGCCCACCGCCGGGTTCGACCCCGAGGCCAGGCGCGAGTTCCACGACATCGTCGCCAGGCTCGCCGACCTCGAGGACACCACGATCCTGCTCACGACCCACGACCTCGACGAGGCCGAGAAGCTCGCCGACCGCATCCTCATCCTCGCGGGCGGCCGGATCGTCGCCGACGGCAGCGCCGACGCGCTCGCCCGCGAGGTCGCCGGGACGTCCGAGGTCCGCTGGGCCCGCGGCGGCGAGAGGTTCGTGCACCCCGCGCACGACGCCACCGCGTTCGTCCGCGAGCTCCTCGCGCAGCACGACGACGTCACGGACCTCGAGGTCCGCCGCACCACGCTCGAGGACTCGTACATGACCCTGGTGCACCGGCACGAGACGGCCCCGGACAGCCGCCGGCTCCTGGAGGTGACCCGGTGAACCGCACGACGTACGCGGTCCGCGTCGGGATCCACCGCGGTCTCGCGGAGTTCCGGCAGAGCCTGCGCAGCTCGCAGGACTGGATGTTCTACGTCGTCGTCGGGCTCGGGTCCCTCGCCTACCTGTGGGCCAACCGCGCCACGCCCGTCGAGGGGACGGGGCTCCTGCTCCCGAGCCTCATCCTGCCCAGCATGCTCGGCGGCCTCGTGGTCTTCGGCGGCGTCGTCGGCCCCGCGTTCACGCTCTCGATCGAGCGCGAGGACGGCACCCTGCTGCGTGCCAAGGCGGTGCCGCACGGCATGACCGGGTACGTCTCCGGGCAGTTCCTGTTCCAGAGCATCGGCGTGCTGCCCATGCTCGTGGTGCTGCTCGTGCCGAGCGCGCTGCTGTTCGACGGGCTCATGCACCAGGGAGCGCAGGGCTGGCTCGCGGTCGCCGGCTACCTCGTGCTCGGGCTCGCCACCTGCCTGCCCATCGGCTTCATCATCGGCTCGCTCGCCGCGAGCCCCAACAAGGTCAGCACCTGGGGCATGCTCCCCGTCCTCGGGCTCGCGGCCATCTCCGGCATCTTCGTGCCGCTCAGCTCCCTCCCGGGGTGGCTGCAGAGCGTCGCCCAGGTCTTCCCGATGTACTGGGTGGGGCTCGGCATGAGGTCCGCCTTCCTGCCGGACGCCGCCGCCGCGCTCGAGATCGGCGGCTCGTGGCGCACGCTCGAGACGCTCGTCGTGCTGATCCTGTGGGCGTTCGTGTCGATGCTCCTGCTCCCCCCGCTGCTGCGCCGCATGGCCCGGCGCGAGTCGGGCTCGTCCGTCGAGGCCCGCCGGCAGGAACGGATGCAGCGCGTTGGCTGAGGCCGTGGGCCGGGAGGCGGAGGGACCGCAGGCCGCGGGGTCACGGGCATCCGAGACCGTCCACAACCGCATCGCGGTGCTGCGCGCGGAACGCGGGATCTCGCGCCGCCAGCTCGCCGAGGCCCTCGACGTGCACTACCAGACCGTCGGCTACCTCGAGCGCGGCGAGTACAGCCCGAGCCTGTTCCTCGCGCTGCGCATCGCCGAGCACTTCGAGGTGCCCGTCGAGGTCGTGTTCTCGACACGCCCGTTCCCCCGCATCGGGAGCTGACCGGCGAGCCCGCCCACCGGCGAACCACCACGGGTCCGTGCCGTCAGGCCCCCGGCTCGGGCTCGGGCTCCGGCTCGGGCGGGAGCGCGGCCTCGACGGACGCGAAGCCGCACCCGGCGAACGGGACGAGCAGGACCCGCCGGTGCGCGGCGGCCAGCGCGTCGCCCGCAGCGAGCGCGGTGGCGGCGTTCTGGATGCCACCGGCGACCCGCGAGACGTACACCCCCTCGGGGACGTCGTCGTCGGTGAGCCCCGTGCTCCGGAAGGCGGCCAGGGAGTCGCTGTACAGCGAGGTCTTCACCGACGCCGGCAGTGCGACGTCGTTGAGGGCTCGACCGGCCGCGACGACGGCACGACTGGGCACCGCGAGCTCCGCGTACCGGCGCCACACGGGCTTCCCGGTCGAGCGCACCTCGTCGAGGAAGGCCTCGACGACCTCGCTGTGGGCGCCGTACTTGTTCGTCATCTCCGCCTTCCGTCTCATGTACCCGACGCGGCGACCGCGTCGACCACCCTGATCCGCACGTTCATCCGGACGTCCCCGAGAAGGTGCGGCGGTATCCCGGACTCGGCCGTCACGGCGTCGAGCTCGAGCCGGAGCGTCTCCGCGTTGCGGCCGGCACCCCAGCCCCAACCGTAGGCGCTGTTCACGCCACCCTCGCCGAGCCCGGTGAAGTGCCGCGGGTTGCCGCCACCGCGCTGGTCAGGGCCGTGCAGCGCGAACTCGTTCGCGAGCTCCGTGCGCGCGCGGGCGAACGCGTCCCGCCTGCCGACCCCCTCCCGCATGAACCCCTCGGCCATGAGGCGGATCTGCGCGCGGCGGTACTGCCCCTGGAACTTCTCGTCCGTCCGGCCGTGGGTGTCGTAGTTGCTCATGCGCTGGTTCCAGTCCGCGACCGACTGCTGGTTCACGCTCTGCTGCTGCAGCCGCCCCTGCCGCGCGAACTCCGCGGCGTCGTGGTTCGGGTTCGTGCGCGTGAAGGTCACCTCGATCGGCTCGGCCATGCGGAGCACGCCGTCGTCGATGACGACCACGCCGCGGTCCACGAACGGCTGCAGCTGGTCGGGGACCAGCGCCGGGTGCAGGAGCCGACCGCTGTTCGTGAGCCCGCTCGGCGAGATCGTGTCGGGGTCGATGGTCCCGACGTTGCCGTGCTGACCGCGCGGGACCGCGTCGTAGTGGGGGTGGGCGGGGTCGAGCTCCGGGTTGCCCCAGTGCTCCTGCGGGACGACGCGCACGTCGGGCCGGCCGTTGACCCGCGTGGGCCCGTTCCACTCGGGCGCGTGACCGTTCGACAGCGGCGAGCTGCCGCCGCCGGTGCCGTGGCCTGCACCGCCGCCGCCCGGCGTCGCACCGCCGCCGCCCGGCGTCGCACCGCTGCCGCCCGGCGTCGCACCGCTGCCGCCGCGTGCGGTCGACGGGAACAGGTCACCGCTCACCGGGGTCCGGTGCGGCACGACGTGCGACGGCGTGCTGTCACCGACAGCGTTCACGAGGCCCGTGAGGCTCAGACGGACACCGCCGCCCGCGGCTCCCGCGCCGGCCAGCGCCGGGCCGCGGAAGCCTCCTGCCATCAGGTCACCGCCGAGGACCAGCGACTGGCGCAGCCCCGACGCGAGCCTGATGCCGCCCTTCACGACCCACGACCCGCCCTGGACCACGAACTCGGAGCCGGCGGCGGCGATGCGCGCGACCTTGGCGCCGACCGAGCCGGCCTTGAGCCCCGCACCGACCTGCCCGGCCCCTGGGATGAAGAAGGTGCCGATGCTCAGCACCGCGCCGGTGCCGGCGGCGACACCGTCCTCCTTCCACTTGTGCCAGCCGTCCTCGGCGCCGTGGTCGTAGCCGATCAGGCTGCCGAGGCCGCCGACGACCGTGTCGTAGCGGTCGTCCATGAACCGGACGAAGTCGTTGTCGGTGTGCCCGGTCGCCTGCATGCCGATCCCGACCCAGGCGACCGGTGTGGCGAAGAGCGCGATGGACCCGACGAGGTCACCGAGCCCACCCCACGCCTGCCCGTACGCCTTGCCCTCGAACCAGCCGCCGGTCTCCGGGTTGTAGCCGAGGACGAGCTGCCCCGCGCCCTGCAGCAGGTCCTTGCCGAACGTGTAGGTGCCGCTGCCGACCGACTCCGGGCAGTTGCGGTCCTCCTCGCGCGGCTCGCCCCACGGCATGGGCTGCGCCGGGTTGGTGAACGCCTCCGCCGGGATGGCCTCGACGGGCGTCACGCACATGTTCGTGACGAGGCGGTTGATGTCGTTGGCGCACTGCGCACTGGCCGTCGAGACGTCCTCGAGGAGCTCCGCGTACTCGGCGAGCAGGTCCTTGTTGCGCTGGACGGTGTCGCCGTCCTCGTACCAGGGGACGGTCACCTGGCGCTCGTCGACGCCGGGGATCCAGTCGACCGCGCCCTTCGCGTAGTCGCCGAAGCCCGCCTCGTTCGACGACGACGCGTCGACCTGCACGCCGTTGACGACCTCGGCCCGGAACGCCGCCGCGCGCTGCTCGAACGACGCCAGCCGCGGCTTGATCCCCGCGAGCGCCGTCGCGTACGTCTCCAGGTGCCCCGCCATCGTGTGGAACGCGGTCCTCAGCTGGTTCGCGGACGTCACGGCCGGGCGCATCAGGTCGTAGACCCGCTGCTGCTCGGGTGCCTCGTAGCTGTGCGTGAGCCCGTTCCAGCTCGTCGCGATCGAGCTCGTCTCGTCCTGCACCGACGTGCCCATCGTCTTCACGGACGCCGCCGAGACCCGAACCTTGTCCGGGTCGAGGTCGGCGGACTTCGCCGGGAACGCCGCCGGGTTGATGAGCCCGCCGTCCGCGACGCACTGCGTCGGTGTGACCGTCATGTGTGCCCCCTCAGGCCTTGTACCCGTGCTTCACGAAGTACGAGAAGTCGCCCGACTCCGCGGACTTCAGCAGCTCCGCCTGGTACGACCCGGCCATGTCCTCCTGGCCGTTGTTGTACGCGATGACGGCGTTCGAGACGCCGACGACGCCCGCGTTGATGCGGTTGCCGATGTTGCGGAGGTTGGCGCTCTGGTCGCCGAGGACCGCGTTGACGGCGGCCGGGACGTCCTGCGTGAGCGGACCGCCCCAGAGCAGGCCGTCGAGCACGCCCTGGAACTTGTCCTCGGTGAGCGCCTTGCCCAGCTGCTCGGCGTCCGCGTTGACCCCGGTCAGGATGCCCTGCACGTCAGCCGGCGTGATCTTCCAGCGCGTCATGCCCGCTCCCCTCTCCCCCTGGTGACCGCCACGGTGGTGCGGGCGGTCCTGATGGTCCTCGTGCCGGTCGTGCTGCTCGTGCTGGTGCTCCGGCCGCCGGAGCCCGCGCCGCCCCTGCTCGTGCCGCCCCTGCTCGTGCCGCCCCTGCTCGTGCTGCTCGCGCTCGTCAGGCCCGTGCGCGTCGGGCCCCTGCGCGTGCTGGTCATGCCCGCTCCCGGATCACGCCGCCCACCGCCTCGGCGATCGCCTCCGCGAGAGCGCGCGCCGTCTCCGGTGCGCCGTACGGGACGGCCAGGTCGGTCCAGAGCGCGAAGGACTGCGGCGGGTCGTGCACCGCGGCCGCCGCCTCCCGCGGGACCGAGACGGGCCGCGTCCGGTAGACCTGGAGCAGCGCCCGGCCCTCGGCGTCGACGAGCTGGCGGATCTGCCCGTCGCGGTACTCGAGGAACGTCCCCAGCGGGTGGTCGACGGACGCGGCGCGCACCATCGCCTCCGACGTCGGCTCGACGTCGCTCAGCAGCACGAGCTCGGTGGGCACCTCACACCTCCCTGTCCAGCCCGGTGGCGGCAGCGATCCGGTCGGGCCCGAGGTCGTGCGCGAACGCGACGAGCTGCGCCCAGAGACCCACGTCGGGGTCGCTGAACCGCACGAGGACGCTCGGCAGCCGCGTGCGGCCGAGCACCGTCACGTCGTGCCGCTCCGCGAGCTGCGCCGGGTCGACCCGCAGGTCGTGCACGCCGCGCGGGCCGATGACGACGGCGAGCGGGACCTCGAGCCGCTTCGCCGACGCGCCCTGCGTCGCACCCTCGTCGGTCTCGGCGAGGGACACGAAGCCGATCGTCGGCTGGAACCGCTCCGCGACCGTCGCGAGCGTCGCCGACGCCTGTGCGACGACCCCGGCGATCGTCCGGGGGTACGCCCCGACCGGGACCCCGCCTTTGACCCGCTCGAGCACCCCCCGCCGCGTCCGCGCGACCGCCACGTCCACGAACGAGCCGTCGGGCCCGCGCGCGTGCATGAGCTCGGACGCCGGCATCCCGCGCCGCGCCGTCTCGGTGAGCACACCGGTGTCCCACCCGTCGACGAGGGGCTCGTGCAGGCCCCACACGTCGAGCGCCTGCCCGCCGAGCGAGCCGACGACCGACACGGCGAGGTCCCCGATGCGCGTGTCCGCCGCGGCGCGCTGGTGCGCGAACACGTCGAACATCAGCGTCCCGAGCGGCTCCGGCGACGAGCGCTCGAACGTCCCGAGCCGCTCGCGGTCGGTGCCCGAGCGCTGCCACAGGTCCGGGAACGCGTCGATGCGGTAGCCCGACAGCCCGTCGAACACCCGGCCGTCCTCGTGCCGCACCGCCCAGTGCCCCGCGGCCCGGCGCATCGCGAACGAGACGAACGGGCTCAGGCGCGCGTCCGACGACGTCACGAGGACCGGGCGCAGGTGCTCGGTCGTCGCGTGGTCGAGGAACGCGGCGAGCGGCTCCGACAGCAGGACGGAGCGGCCCGACGCCACGAACACCGAGTACTCGTCATCCCACTCGTCGGCGACCGGGTGGACGATGTGCACGGTCAGTCCGGGATGTAGGACGCGGCCTGCTGCAGGCCACGACGCGCGATCTCGTCGTTGTCGGCCAGCGAGTTGCGGATCGCCGCGATGATGCCGCGGACCTCCGTGCCCGCCGCGTTCCACTGCTGCTCCATCGCCGCGTAGCGGTCGCTCACACCGTCGGCCTGGTACACCGCCATCGCGGCCTTGACGTCGGCGTCGCGGCGGGCGAGGGCAGCCTCGAGCGCGCTCGCGGCCCGCTCGAAGTTGGCCTGCGCCGACTGCGAGGCGTTGATGTCGTAGTCGTTGCGGTCCAGCTGGTTCGTCGACATGGCGGTCCCCCTCAGGCCCTCGGTGCGAACTTGGACGTGTCGGCACCCGCGAAGTCGGCGGAGCCCTCGGCCGCGCGGTGGACGTCGGCCCCCTCGTCGGCGGTCGTGACGAACGCGCGGTTCTGGCCGGCGATCGACTCGGTGATCCCGACCAGGGCGTTGTTCAGGACGGTCGAGATGTCGTCGGTGCGCTCCTTGAACGACACGAACGACGCCTTCGCAACACCGTTGAAGGTGCCCTCGAGCGGCTCGGCCGCCTCCTTGAGATTCCGCACGAGCTGCCCGAGGTCGTCGGACTCCGTCGCGGTCTTCCGGCCGAGCACCTGCAGCGCGTCGGCCTCCATGGCGAACTTCATGAACCCTCCCCTGCACGTCATGAATCCACCCGAATCGGGCAGCTCGTCGATCGTAGGGCGGGCGTCCGACACGCGCTACGGAGTACTGCCGACCGGCACGGAACCTCCACGACAGATGTGGGCGGCACGCGCTAGCGTCGAGGCCGGTCAGCCAGCACAGGGGGTCCCATGCCGACGTTCACGAGCTTCACCCGCACCTCGGCGGTCGCCGAGGAGACCGTCGCGCGGTTCGAGGCGTCCGTGCCGCCGGAGATCGCCCGGGTGTGGCGTGAGGACGGCGCGGGTCGCGTCGGCGACGGCTTCGTCCGCGTCGTCGACCCGGACCGCGCGACCACGATGCTCGAGGGGGTCGTCGGCATGCCCGCGGGCGCCGTGCCGGTCCTGACGACGGCCCTCGCGGACCTCGTCGTCTACATCCGTCCGCTGTTCCACGTGCTGCGGTTCCGGTTCGGGGTCATCGACGTGATCGGCTTCGACGCGCCGCAGCTGCTCGCGGACCTGGAGGACGAGACGTTCCTCGACGAGGTGCTCGCCCGGCAGCCCTACCCGGCCGGGGTCGAGCGGCTCGGCGTGCCCGGGCCCGACGAGTGCTTCGGGTTCGTCCCGCTGCTCGCGCTCGGCGGCGCGCCCGACCCCGCACGCCTCGACCGCGGCGGGCTCTGGGAGCACATCGCGATCATCATGGAGCTCGCCGGCCCGCCGCGATCGCGCGCGAGCTCCTGACCCGCCGCCGCACCGCCCGCCCACGGACCACCGCCGGTCGCCCCCGATGACAGCCTTCACCGCCGTCGACCCGCCGCGCACGGACGCGCCGTCCGCCGTGCCGCGCCCGCCCGTGCCCGCGGCGGTCCTCTTCCACGGCGTCGTGCTCGCCGAGACCCGGCGGACCTGGGCGCTGCTCGTCGACGCGGGCGTCGTCGTGCTCGCCCTCGTCGTCGGGCTCGGGGTCACGCCGCTGCTCGGGCTCGCGCTGCCCGTCGTCACGCTCCTCGTGATCGTCGCCGGGCTGATGCGGCACGGACGGACCCCGGGCCACCGGGTCCTGCGGCTGCGGACCGTGGACGCCCGCACGGGCCTGCCCGGGAGCCCGCTCGCGCTGCTGCCCGCGCGCGGTGTGACCGCCGACCTCGTGCGCGGGCGCGACCCGTTGCAGGTGGTCCCGTCGGCCCTGGCGCCGGTTCCGCGGACGTCCGCCCCGCGCGCCGCCGACCCGTGGGCGGCGGGCCGCCGGCAGCCGTCGACCGTCGTCCTGCTGACGGACGACGGCTCGGTGCTGCAGGTCACGGGCCCGACCATCGTCGGGCGCAGCCCCGTCGACCCGACCGGCGCCCACCTGCTGCTCGGCATCCCGGACCTGAGCCGGAGCATCTCGCGCAGCCACGCCCTGCTCGAGCCGCACGGCGCCTCGGTGTGGGTCACGGACCTCGGGTCGGCGAACGGCACCGCGGTCGCGCTGCCCGGGGAGCCGCTCGTCCGGCTCGCCCCGAACGTGCGCGTCGAGGCCCCGTTGGGTGCGCGGCTCGCGCTGGGCGACCGCGTGGTGCACCTCGCGCAGGCGCAGCCGGCGGAGCGCGGGGACGCCGGCGGGCGCGGGGACGCCGGCGTGCGCGTCACCGGGCGCCGCGCGGCGGGCCCCCGACCGGGCGCGGCGGACCTGGGACCGGCTGACCCGGGCGCGGCTGACCCGGGGCCGGAGGGAGCACGGTGAACGACCCGGACCGGACCCTGATCGAGACGACGCGGACGCACCGCGACCGGCTCGCGTCGGCGCTGTCGTTCGGCGCGCTCGACCGGCGCCGCCCGGTCAACACGAACCTGCGCCGGTTCGTCGGCTCCGTGGTGCTCGCCGCCGTCGCCGGTGTCGGGTGCCTGACCTTCTCGCTCGTCGTGCACCTGCTCGACGACCGGCGGCAGGACCAGGCGCTCGCCGCGTTCCGCGCCGCGCTGTCCGCCAACCCGATCCAGCCGACCGACCAGATGCCCGAGGACCCGCTCACGGGCTTCCTCGAGGACCCGGCGTCCGAGGACCTCGTCGACCCGCAGACCGGGTTCGTCGTCGACCGCGAGACCGGGCTGGCCCGTGACCCCGAGGGGAACACCATCGACCCGCGCATCGACTGGTACCTGGACCCGGCGACCGGGTACTACACCGACCCGGCGACGGGCGTGACGATCGACCCCCGCACGCTGCAGGTCGTCGAGGAGGACCGGTGACCGAGTACACGCGGGTGACGGTGCAGGGCGAGGGCCGCAAGGCCGACCTCGTGCTGCCCGACGACGAGCCGGTCGCCGCGATGCTGCCGGACGTGCTGTCGCTGCTCGACGACGGCCAGGCCCGCTCGGCGCGTCCCGTCGCGCTCGTCACGACCGTCGGCGACCAGCTCGACCCGTCGCTCACCCTCGCGGAGCAGGCGGTTCCGCACGGCACGATCCTGCGCGTCGTCCGGGTCGACCAGGCCCCGCCGCCGCCCGAGGTCGCGGACGTCACGGACGTCGCCGCGGACGCGGTGCAGTCCCGGTCCGACGCGTGGCGACCCGTGTGGGGCGTGGTCGCCGGGGCGGTGCTCGCGGGCGTCCTCGGGTTCGTCGCGGCCGGGCTCGCCGTGCGTGACCTCGACGTCGCGGCCGGCACGCTGCTCGGGGTGTGCGCCGCGCTCGCGGTCGTCGCGGCGCTGCTCGCGCGCCGGGGGCGCACGGAGCCCGCCGTCGTGGCCGTCGCCGCCGCGGTCGGGGCCGCCGTGGTCGCCGCCCGCGAGGCCACGTCCGGCGCGCCCGGGGAGACGGCGCTGGTCGCGTTCGGGCTCGTGGGCCTGCTCGTCGCCGTGGTCGCCGGGGCCGGGACCCGCGACGCGGGGCTCGCGCTCGGCGGGGTCACCGCGGCCGCCCTCGTGGGTGCCGTCGCCGGCATGCACGCGCTCGACGCCGAGCCCACGCACACCGCCGCGGTCGTCGCGGTGCTCGGCTGCCTCCTGGTCGGGCTCCTGCCCGGCGTCGCGATGTCGGTGAGCGGCCTCAACGGGCTCGACGACCGGGTCGTCGAGGGGCGGCGGGTCTCGCGCTCGGAGGCGCACCGCGCGGTCGGCACGACGCACCGGGCGCTCACGTGGTCGACCGTCGCGACCGCCGTCGTGGCCGGGGCGTGCGCCTGGGTGCTCGCCGGCGGCGAGGACCCGTGGAGCCGGCTGCTCGCCGTGGCGGTGGCCGGGGTGCTGCTGCTGCGCACGCGCATCTTCCCGCTCGCGCCGCAGCGCCTCGCGCTCCTCGCCGCGGGCGCCACGCCGCTCGTCGCGCTGCTGGCCCAGCTCGGGCGGACCGACCCGGCTCGCGCGCTGGCCGTCACCGCGGTCGCGCTCGTCGCGCTCGCGCTCCTCGTCGGAGCACGGCCCCGCGAGCACGTCGTCGCGCGTGCACGCCGGCTGGGGAACGTCCTCGAGCTCGTCGCCGTCGTCGCGCTCGTCCCGCTCGTGCTCGCGCACCTCGGCGTGTTCGCGGACCTCGTGGAGACCTTCTGATGGGACGTGCGTGGACGACCGTGGTCTCGTCGCTGCCCGGGCGCGTCGACGAGCTGCGCAGGCTCGACGCGGCGGTGCGCGCACCGCTGCCGCTCAGCACGCGCGTCGGGTTCACGGGCGTCGCCGGCGGGATCGGCTGCTCCGTTGCCGCGGGGCTCGCGGCGTCGGTGCTCGCCCGGCGGCGGGACCACCGCGTGCTCGCGGTGAACGCCTCGCCCTCGACGCGCTCGCTGCTCTGGCACGCGGGGCTCACGTCGCCGGCGGCGAGCACCCCCGCGCACGAGGTCGAGCGCCGCGCCGCACGGCACTCGTCGGAGGCGACCGCCGGCCTCGCGCTCACGCCCGGCGGGCTGCACTGCCTCGACCTGCACGCGGACGGCACGCCCGTGCGCGACGCGCGCTGGTGGGAGGCCGTGGCGCCCGCGGGCCGGTTCTTCGACTTCGTGGTGACCGACTGGGGCGTGCGGGACGCGGCGACGATCGGCAGCGTCGTCTCGGCGAGCACGGTCGTGTGCGTCGTGACCGCCCCGGACCGCGCGTCCGTGCAGGCCGGGGTCGACCTCGCGCACACCGTCGACGACCCGGCGGTCCGCGTGCTGCTCGCCGTCGTCGACGCGTCCGGGTCGCGGCGGCCCGCGACCGGTGAGCTCGTGCGGCTGCTCCCCGTGCCCGCGGTCGAGGTCCCGCGGGACCGCGCGCACGGCGCCGCCCGACCGGCGCCCGGTGCGCGGCTGCGCGCGTCGACCCACCTCGCGGCCCTGCGGCTCGCGGCGGCGCTCGTCGACGCGGCGGCGCCCGGCGCTCCTCGGCCGTCCGCACGGCCCCGGCGGGAGCACGCGGCATGACGCTGACCCTCGTCCACCGGCCCACCCGGAGCACGGTCCCGCTGACGCGCCCCGACGCCGAGCAGATCGCGCCGCCGCCGCCGCTCGGCGACGACCCGGGCGGGCGAACCCCGCTGCAGTTCCTGCTGCCGGTCGTCGGCGCGATGTCGTCGGTCGTGATGATGGTGGTGCTGCGCAACGGGCAGCCGCTGTTCCTCGTCGTCGCCGCGCTCGTGTTCGTCGTCGCGGTCGTCGCGGGCGTCGGGTTCGCGATCTCGTCACGCGGCGCGCAGCGCAAGCAGCACCGCGCGCAGCGTGAGCTCTACCTCGACTACCTCGAGCAGCTGCGCCGCGACCTCACGCGGCGCACCGAGGACGCGCGGCTCGACGCCGCCGTGCTGCACCCCGAGCCGGCCGCGCTCGTGCCGCTCGTGCGCGACCCGGCACGGCTGTGGGAGCGGCGGCGGCGTGATGCCGACTTCCTGTCCGTGCGGCTCGGGACCGGCTCGGTGCCGTGGTTCGGCCTGTCGGTGCCGCCGCCCGAGTCCCCGATGCAGCCGCACGACCCGATCCTGCTCTCGGAGGCCCGGCTCATCGCCGAGCAGGCCGAGCGCGTCGAGGCGATGCCGGTGACGGTCGACCTGCGCGGCGCCGGGGTCGTCGCGGTCATCGGGGACCGCGAGGGGGCCGTGGGGGTGGTCCGCAGCCTGCTCCTGCAGCTCGCCGCGCACCACGGTCCCGACGACGTGGCCGTCGCCGCCGCGTTCGACGAGGACCGCGCCGCCGACTGGCAGGGCCTCGACCTGCTGCCGCACGTGCAGGACCCCGAGCTGTTCGACGGTCCGGTCCCCGCGCGCCGGATCGCACCGGACGTCGACGCGCTCGCGCACGTGCTGGGCGCCACGCTGACCGACCGCCTCCAGCACGCGCACTCCGCCCGGCGCACCGGCGCGACACGCACGCAGCCGTCGCGGCTGGTCGTCGTCGTCGACGACCACGGCCGGCGTGCGTCCCGGCTGCCCGTGGGCGGCGGGGCGTCGCTGCGCGAGCTCGGCGTGACGGTCGTGCACGTGCTCGCGGACCGGCTCGACGAGCCGAACGACGTCGACGTCCGGGTCACCCTGCGCGACGCCGGCTCACCGGGCCCGTCCGGCGGCGGCGGTCCGGTCGGGACGGCCGTGCGCGAGCGCGCCCACCGGTCGGCCACCACCGCCGCCGGCCCCGCCGTCGGCACCGGCGACCGACCCGTCGACGGGCCGAGCGTCCTGACCGTCGACGCGGGCACCCCCGCGGCCGTCGACGTCGCGCTCGTCCCGGACGTCACCGGCCCGGCGCTGTTCGCGTCGACCGTCCGCGCCATGGCGGCGCTCCGCGTCTCGGCGGCGGCCGCGCAGGACGAGCAGGGCAACCGCACGCTCGACGTCGCCGAGCTCCTCGGCGTCGAGGGCGTCGAGGACCTCGACCCCGAGCTGCTGTGGCGGCCGCGCGCCGCGTCGGAGTTCCTGCGCGTGCCGTTCGCGACCGACGACCTCGGCGGCCCCGTGCACCTCGACCTCAAGGAGAGCGCGCAGCTCGGCATGGGCCCGCACGGCATCTGCATCGGCGCGACCGGCTCCGGCAAGTCGGAGATGCTGCGGACGCTGATCCTGTCGCTCGCGCTCACGCACCCGCCCGAGGACCTGTCGATGATCCTCGTCGACTACAAGGGCGGCGCGGCGTTCGCGCCGTTCGTCGGGCTCCCGCACCTCGCCGGGCTCATCGACAACCTCGCCGACGACCCGCAGCTGACCACGCGGGCCCGGGCGTCGATCCAGGGCGAGGTCGTCCGGCGTCAGCGGCTGCTCAAGGACGCGGGCTCGTCGCCGTCGATCACGCACTACCGGGAGCTGCGCCGCGAGCGCCCCGACCTGCCGCCGCTGCCGCACCTGTTCGTCGTGATCGACGAGTTCGGCGAGCTGCTCACCGCCGAGCCCGAGTTCATCGACCTGTTCCTGCAGATCGGGCGCATCGGCCGCTCGATCGGTGTGCACCTGCTGCTGTCGAGCCAGCGCATCGAGGGCGGCAAGCTCCGCGGGCTCGACACGTACCTGTCGTACCGGCTGGGGCTGCGCACGTTCAGTGAGCCCGAGTCGCAGATGGTGCTCAGCACGGCCGACGCGTACCACCTGCCCGCGCTGCCCGGGTACGGCTACCTCAAGGTCGACACGAGCGTGTACACGCGCTTCCGGGCGGGCTACGTCTCGGGCCCGGTCGAGCGCCTGCGAGCGCCGCGCGACGAGGCCGCCGAGCCCCGCCCGCTGCTGCTCCCCCGGTACAACGGCATCCGGCGGGGGCGGTCCGACGACGGCGCCCCCGTGCTCTCGCGCCCCGGGACCGGGCGCACGTTCATCGACGAGTCCGTGCAGCGCGTCCGGGACGACGAGCGCGCAGTCCGGCCCGTGTGGCTGCCCCCGCTGCCCGACCGGCTCGCGCTCGGCCTCGTCGTCGACCGGGCGGGCGACCGCGGCCCCGGGCTCAGCACGGTCATGGGCCTCGAGGACGACCCCGCCCAGCAGCGCCAGGAGCCGTGGCGCCTCGACCTCGCGCGCGCCGGTGGCCACGTCGCCGTGATCGGCGCACCGCAGTCGGGCCGCAGCACCCTCCTCCGCACGATCGCGGCGTCGCTCGCCCTGACCCACACGCCCCGCGACGTCGCCGTCTACGGCATGGACCTCACGGGCGGCGGGCTCCAGCGCATCGAGCAGTTCCCGCACGTCGGCGGCGTCGCCACGCGCGCGAACCGCGACCGGCTCGCGCGGCTCGTCGAGGAGCTCGGCGGGATGCTCGCGCTGCGGGAGCAGGTCTTCAAGGCCCGGTCGATCGACTCGATGGCGCAGCTGCGCGTGCAGCACGCCGCGGGCCGGGTCCCCGAGCTCGACGCCGCCGACGTCGTGCTCCTCGTCGACGGGTACGGGCAGATCCGCCAGGACTTCGAGGAGCTCGAGGGCGCGTTCGTCGACATCATGCTGCGGGCCGCCGGGTTCGGGATCCACCTCGTGCTCGGCATGACCCGGTGGAGCGAGCTGCGGATGGGGCACCAGGCGCTCGTCGGTACCCGCGTCGAGCTGCGCCTCAACGACCCCACGGAGTCGAGCATCGACCGCAAGCTCTCCTCGACGATCTCGGTCGACACCCCCGGTCGGGTGCTGCTCGACAGCAAGAACTTCGCCCACGTGGCCCTCCCGGTGCTCGACGTCGTCCCGGACGAGGCGGTCGGCGACGAGCTCGAGGCCCTCGCGCGGCGCACCGCGCAGTCGTGGAGCGGCCCGGCCGCGGCGCCGATCCGGCTCCTGCCGCTGCACGTCGACCCCGCCGAGCTGCCCGACGCGTTCGACGAGCCCGACGTCGTCCCGATCGGCCTGCGCCAGGACACCATGGAGGCCGCGCTGTGGGACTTCGCGGGCGACGACCAGCACCTGCTCGTGCTCGGCGACGCGCGCTCGGGCAAGTCGACGCTGCTGCGCACGATCGCGCGGGGGCTCCAGGCCCGGTTCTCGAGCGACGAGCTCGCGATCGCGGTGGTCGACGTGCGCGGGCACGTGCCCGGCGTCATCGACGACGACTACCTCGCGGCGCACGCCCGCACCGCCGCGCAGGCCCGCGGGCTCGCCGCGTCGATCGCGGCCGAGCTCGAGAAGCGCCCGACGCGGGACGCCGAGCAGCGCGCCAGGGAGCCCCGCATCGTCGTGCTCGTCGACGACCACGACATCGTCGCGGCGGGCGGCGACGACCCGCTCGCGCCGCTCCTGCCGTACATGCCGAGCGCCCGCGACCTCGGCCTGCACGTCGTGCTGACGCGGCCCGTCGCCGGTGCGAGCCGCGCGATGTACACGCAGGTCGTCCAGACCACGCGCGACACCGGCGGCTCGGTGCTGCTCATGTCGGGCGAGCGCAGCGAGGGGCAGGTCGTCGGCCGGATCTACCCCGAGCGCTTCCCGCCCGGGCGCGGCCGGTTCGTGCGCCGCGGCGTCGCGCCCTACGTGGTGCAGGTCGCCGCGACGCCCGAGGGCGAGGCGTCGTGAGGACGCTCGCGCGGGACGCGGCGACGACCAGGCGGTGGCGCGTCGCGAGGGCTCGTGCGCGGGGCGCGGCGACGACCGGGGGGTGGTGCGTCGTGAGGGCTCTCGCACGGGGCGTGGCGGCGTCCGGGGGTGGCGCCTCGTGAGGACGCTCGCGCTCGTCGCAGCCTCGTCCGGTGCCGGGGCGACGACCCTCGCCGCGCTCGCGTTCGCGGGTCTGCGGGGCGAGCCGCGCGGTGCGCCCCGGCTCCTCGGCGCCGCCCACGGCGGGCTGCGCGAGCGGGCCGACGGCGCGCAGGCGGACACGGTCGACCCGGAGCGCGCGGTCTGGGACGCCGGGGTCCGCCCGCTCGGCGAGGTGCTCGCGGTGCTCGGTCCGCACGACCCGCTCGTCGTCGTGGCCCCCGCGACGCCCCTCGGCGCGGCCGACGCCCGGCGGCTGCTCGACGAGGTCGCCGCGACCGACCCCCGCGGGCTCGACCGGGTGACCGTCGTGCTCGCAGAGGTGCACGGCCGCGCCCGGACGCTCGCCGCGCCGCCGGGTGCCCCGGTGCTGCGGCTCCCCCACGACCGGGCGCTCGCGCGGCCGGGTGCCGTGCCGGACGCGGCTCGGTTCGCGCGCCGCACGCGGGCCGCCGTGACCGCGTGGCAGGACTGCTGCGCGGAGCTGCTGAACCGCTGAGGGGATGGGCGGCCTGGGCGGCGCGGTCACGCGCCGGTGCGCCGGTGCGTGACTGCGCCGGTGCGCCAGTCGGCGGTGTGCCCCGCGCGTGGGTGCGCCGCCCGGCACTCGCCCTCTGCCTCGGCGAGACGTGAAACCGCTGGCCAGGCGCCCGGGGTGGTCTGGCACCATGTGCCGCTCGACACCGAGGAGGGCGCATGGCCGACAGGCAGCGCGACGGCTACGAGCTGACGCAGGACGCGGACCGCATCGACCTGGACCGGGTGCACCGCTGGCTCTCGGTCGAGTCGTACTGGGCGACGGGACGCGAGCGCGACGCGATCGAGCGCTCGATCTCCGGGTCGCGGCCGTACGCGGTCCACCTCGACGGGACGCAGGTCGCCTTCGCGCGCACGGTAACCGACGGAGCGACGTTCGCGTGGGTCTGCGACGTGTTCGTCGACGAGGCACACCGCGGCCGGGGGCTCGGGACGTGGCTCGTCGACAGCATCGTCGAGGACCTGACGCAGGCGGGTGTCCCCCGGATCCTGCTCGCCACGCGCGACGCCCAGGAGGTCTACGCGCGCTCCGGCTTCACGGTGCTCGACGCGGGCGGGCGCTACATGGAGATCGACCACCGCCCGACGCGCGCGGCGGTCCTCGGGCTGTCCTGAGCACCGGGCACCCCGGCCTCTCCGCCGCCGTGCCCGCCGCCGTCCTGGTCGGCCGGAGTCGTACCGTGGCGGGATGGACGAGCCGACGGCGCTGAGCCCGCGGGACCTCGCGCACCTCCGCCGCTGCGTCGAGCTCGCCCGCGAGGCGCTGGCCGACGGCGACGAACCCTTCGGGTCGGTGCTGGTCGACGCCGCGGGCGCGGTGCTGTACGAGGACCGCAACCGCACCGCGGGCGGCGACCAGACCCGGCACCCGGAGCTCGCGCTGGCGCAGTGGGCGGCGGCGCACGTGCCGGCCGAGGTGCGGCCCACCTGCACGGTCTACACCTCGGGAGAGCACTGCCCGATGTGCGCCGCCGGGCATGCCTGGATCGGGCTCGGCCGCATCGTGTACGCGGGCTCGGTCGGGCAGCTGACCGAGTGGCGGCGGGGCTGGGGGCTGCCGCCGTCCCCGGTCGCGGCGCTGCCCATCACCACCGTGGCGCCCGGGGTGCCCGTCGCCGGGCCGGCACCCGAGCTCGCCGACGAGCTGCGCGACCTCCACCGGCAGCACGCCGAGCGGCACACCGCGCCCTGACCCGGATCGACCTCGTCGTATCAGCGGCCCCCGTCGAGCGTCTCCACGAGCACGCGGGTCTGCGGCAGACGCGTCGTGAAGCTCACCCCGGGCGCGGTCAGCGCCAGCCGACCGACACCACTGACCGGACCCGCGAGCCCCCGGGCGCGCGCACACCGGACCGCGCGACCCTCGCGAGGCCCGCTCCCGGCTCCGCACGAGCCGGGCACGCCCGACGCGAACGAGGCCGATCATGTGCTGGCACAGGGAAGACAACGCACCACCGACCTACGCGTGGACCCTCACGACGACGACCGTCGCGGGCACCACCGTGCGGTACCACAACCCGCCGGGCGCGCTCGGGCTCGTCATCCTCTTCGACGGCGGTGGCGGCGGCAGCGTGTGGTTCACGCTCATGGAGAACCGTCTCCTGGTCGAGGCGCTCGTCGACGCCGGGTACGCGGTCGCGGCCCTGCAGAGCGCGGGACCCAGCGGCGACTTCGACATGACCGACGACCCGCTGACGAACCAGGACCTGCAGAACGTGGAAGGCACCATCACGGCCCTCGGCTTCGCGGGCGCGGACCTGTACTACGTCGGCTTCTCCTCGGGCGGGCTGTTCACCGGCATCGCGACCGTGTACACCCCGGCGCGCGCGATCGCGCTGCTCAACGTCCGCGGACTCGCGAGCACCTACACCAACCCGCTGCTCCCCCCGCCCCCCACGTTGTGGGTCGTCGGCCGCAACGACCTGCGCGTGCCACCGACGGACGCCGGGCTGGCCGCGAACTGGGCGGCCATCGCGGCCAGCGGCATCGACTGGGAGCTCTACGTCAACGAACCGGCGGGCCTGCTGCCCGAGGCCTTCGAGCGCATCAGCGACCCCGTCTCGAGCGTGAGCCCGGCCGACTCGAGCGCCGCCGTCGCGGACCTGCAGGCCGGCGGGCAGCTCGACGCCTGCGGAGTGCCGATCGGCCCCGCGAACACCCTGAACTGGGGCGTCGTCTCGCCGGGCCCGTCGTTCACCGCGGCCTTCCAGGCCGAGGCGCAGCGGCAGGTCAACGAGCTCTACGGGTCGCACGTGGTGACGGCCGACTTCCGGCAGCAGATCGCCGACTTCTTCCTCTCGCACCCCTGAGGGGTTCTCCCGGCCGGTAGCGCGAGCAGAGCAGGCGGGTCCTGGTCTTTCGGGGCGAGCGGGACGCCAGACGCGAGCGGCCCAGCGAGCACCCTCGCACACCCTCGCGGGGCTGTAATTCACCCTGCCCCCCGGCGCAGAACGGGCGGATCATGGCAAACGGGACATGTGCGCCGTCGCACGTCGAGCCCGGCACCGGGGGGTGGGGCATGGTGGAGCCGTTCGCAGACCTCGAGATCGCCCTGCGCTGGAAGGACGACGACCGAGCGTTCGACGTCGGTCTGCGATACGTCCGGTCCGACCAGAACGTCGACGAGTGGGAGCACCCCGACGAGCTGCTGCTGCTCGACCTCGAGCAGCTGGCGCTGCACGCGAACGACGTCGACCGGTACGCCGCCGAGCTCAGCCGCGCTGTCTTCCGCGAGGACGTCGCCACGTTCTACGACAAGAGCCGGGCGCGCTCCCAGGGGACGCCGATGCACGTGCGCCTGACGCTCGACGCGCCGCCGACGCTGCACCGGGTGCGGTGGGAGCTGCTGCGAGACCCCCGGGAGGACCATCCCGTCGCGACGGCCCCGGACGTGCTCTTCTCGCGCTACCTCACGAGCGCGGACTTCCGGACGGTGCGGTGGAGCACCCGGCGCGCCAGTCGGGCGCTCGTGGCCATCTCCAGCCCGACGGACATCGAGTCCTTCACACCGAACGGCCGCCCCCTCGCCCGGGTCGAGGTCGACAAGGAGCGCCGTTACGCTGAGCAGGCCCTGACGGGAATCCAGACCGTGTTCCTGGACGGCGGCGGCACGGCGACACTGGCGAACATCGCGCGCGAGCTCGCCAAGGACATCGACATCCTCTATCTGGTGTGCCACGGCGCCCTGCTCACGGACGTCCCGATGATCTTCCTCGAGCACCCGGACGGCACGGCGCACGACGTGGACGCGCGTCGGCTCCAGGAGATGGTCGCCTCGCTGCCCCGGCGCCCGACCCTGGCGCTCCTCAGCTCGTGCCAGTCCGCCGGCCCGGGGGGTGCCGAGACGACCACGGACGAGGGCGTGCTCGCCGGCCTCGGACCGCGTCTGGCCGCCGCGGGCGTCGCGACCGTCATCGCGATGCAGGGCAACGTGGCCGTCGACACCGCACGGCGTTTCGCGGAGCGCTTCTTCACCGAGCTCCAGGACGACGGGGTCATCGACCGGTCCGTCCAAGCCGCGCGCCGCGTCCTGCGCGACGAGGGGCGGACCGACTGGTGGGTGCCCGTCCTCTTCTCCCGGCTGCGGACCGGCCGGAGCTACTTCAAGGCGCAGTTCACCGGCGACGGCGAGCGGCTCTGGCAGCAGCTCGCGGCACCGCAGAACACGGAGTACCAGATCACACCGGTCCTCGGCCCGGGCATGAGCGACGAGATCATCGGCCCGCGGCAGGCCATCGCGGAACGGTGGGCGAAGCACTGGCAGATGCCGCTCGCCGCCCACAACCGCGAGGACCTGTCGAAGGTCGCCCAGTACCTGAAGGTGCACTTGCGGGCGCCCGGCGCGATCGCCATGCGCGTCGCCGAGTACCTGCGCGAGGAGATCGAGCAGCGGGTCGAGGACGCCCACGACAGGCCCGACGACCCGTTCCACGGCGTCGACGCCGACCAGCCGCCGCAGGACGCCATCCTCGCCGCAGGTCGCCGGCTGCTCGCGAATGACGAGGGATACGCGTACCGCGTGGTCGCGGGCATGCCGGTCCCGGTCTACATCACGACGAACTGGACGCCGCTGCTGAAACAGGCGCTCGAGGCACGGACGCCTCGCCGGACCCCCGAGACCGCCTACTTCGAGTGGACCGACCACGCCGACTGGCCGAAGCGGCCGCCCAAGAACTTCGTGCCGACGGTCGAGCGGCCGTTGATCTACCACCTGTTCGGGCGGATGGACGACCCGGACTCGCTCGTGCTGACGGAGGACGACTACTTCGAGTGGCTCGTCGCCTGGGTCGCACGCCGCACGACCGTCCCGGACGAGGTCCAGAAGCGGCTCACGAAGCGTGCGCTGATGTTCCTGGGGTACAACCTCGACGACTGGGACTTCAAGGTCGTGTTCCAGAGCATCAAGAGCTACCCGTCGAGCACGACGCTGCTGCGCAGGAACGCGCACGTGGGCGTCCAGCTGACGCCCGGGACCCGAGACATCGACCCCGAGTCCGCACAGGAGTACCTGGAGTCCTACCTCGACAGCGACAACGTCGGAATTTACTGGTCCGACACCCGCCGGTTCCTCGACGAGTACCGACAGCGGACGGGGATCGTGACATGAAGTGGTCCTCGGCGCCAGGTGCGCCCGTCGTGCCGACAGCTCCGCAGCGCCAGCGCCGCAACCCGTTCCGCGGACCGCGGCAGTTCGACCGCAGCGACCTGCTGCCGAACCGCCGCAGGGAGTCCGAGGAGCTCGCCAACCTGGTCATCGCCAATCAGGTCGTGCTCCTGCACGCACCCTCCGGCGCCGGCAAGACGTCGCTCATCGAGGCAGGCGTCGTGAGGGAGCTGGAGCGCGAGGGCTTCCACGTCACCCCGCGGCTGCGGGTCAGCACGCCGACGGGGCTGCAGAACGGGAACCCGTACATCCAGAGCCTCGTGGGCTACCTGCTCGCCGGGTCCTCGGCGCCGGCGTCCGAGGCGACGACCCTGCTGCAGGCGGTCATCCGGTGGGAGGCCGAGCAGGAGCGGCCCGACACCGGTCTCGAGCCGATGACCGTGCTCGTCATCGACCAGCTCGAGGAGGTCCTCACGTGCGACCCGACCGACTGGTCCGCCCAGGAGGGGTTCTTCCGTGAGCTCGGCGACCTCCTCAGGACCCGACCCGTCTGGGCGCTGCTGTCGATCCGTGAGGACTACATGGGGGGACTGGACCGGTACCTCGACCTCGTTCCCGGGTTCCTCCAGACGCGGTACCGGCTCGACTTCCTCACGCACGAAGACGCGAAACTGGCGATGCAGGTCCCGAGCCGGGAACAGGGCGTGACCTTCCACGCCGACGCCGCCGCCGAGCTCGGCCGCAGGCTCGCGTCGGTCGAGGTCCAGCAGCCCGGCAAGGACACGGTCCAGCGGACCGCGCGGTACGTCGAGCCGTTCCAGCTCCAGGTCGTCTGCCGGCAGCTGTGGAAGAAGATCCGCAAGGAGCGGGGTGACGACTTCCCCGACATCACCCTCCACGACGTCCACGAGTACGCCGACATCGACCAGGCTTTGACGCGCTACTACGGCGACACGATCGCGACTGTGGTCGCGCGGACCCGCGTGGACGAGCGGGTGCTGCGCGACTGGTTCGAGACCGAGCTCGTCACCAAGAACTCGATCCGCAGCCAGACGCTCGAGCAGCCGGCCACCGCAGACCCCTCGGCCGTGCTGCGCGAGCTCGAGGACGGCTACCTCGTCCGGGGCGATGTGCGGGGCGGCTCGACGTGGTACGAGCTGACCCACGACCGCCTCATCCGGGCCGTGCAGCGGAGCAACGAGACGTGGCGGTGGGAAAAGCTCGAACCGTGGCAGATCGCGGCGCACAAGTGGAACCAGTTCGACCACCACCCCGCGTTCCTGCTCACGCCGTCCGAGCTGCCCGGACCGTCCGTCGCCACGACGCGCCTCACCGACGTCGAGCGGGACTTCCTGCGGGCGTCGAACGCGGACGCGCAACGCAGTGCGCTCATGAGCCGGCTGCGTTCGACGAGCCGCATCGGCTACCTCGCCGCGGCCGAGGCGGTCGTCATCCTCGTCCTCGTCACCCTCCTGCTCGTCTGACCGGCGGGAGGTGACGATGTCGGACAGCATGGGCCTCGACGACCTGCCCCACCTCGACGAGGACGAGCTCGTCTTCAACGGCGTCGAGCTCGAGACCGGGGCTGCGCTCTTCCCTCCGACGCGCCTGTCGGAGCTCGCCATCGCCGTCCGCGGCGACGCGCGCGACCCGGCGCACGTCGCCGACCTCGCCGCCCGTCACCGCGCGGACACCGAGGACCACCTCGGCGTCGTGTACGGCCGGGCACCCGACGACCTGCGGCAGGTCGGTTGGTGCCTGGTCGCGGCGGACGACGTGGGACCGGACGTCCGGGACGCGCTCGCACCCCTGTGCGACTGGCGTCGTGAGCAGTCCGGTGACCTGTTCCGGATGCTCACCGGCCCCAGCGACGGCGTGCACCGGTCCGAGGGCAAGCACGAGTTCCTGCTCCGCCACAGGGTCGCGACGATGGACGTCGTCGACCCCCGGCAGCTGCCGTACTACCTGCTCCTCGTCGGCAGCCCCGAGCAGATCTCCTTCTCGCTGCAGTACCAGCTCGACGTGCAGTACGCCGTCGGGCGCGTGCACTTCGACACCGCGGAGGAGTATGCGCAGTACGCCCGCAACGTGGTCGCGGCGGAGAAGCGGGACAGGACGGCGTCCGGGGTCTCGTACGTCTTCGCACCGCGCAACCCTGCCGATCTGCCGACCGCCCTGAGCTCCTCGCGGCTCGCCCTCCCGCTCGTCGAGCACCTCCGCGAGGCGGGCGCCGACGTCGACGCGGACCTCGCGGCAGGTGCGACGAAGCGCCGGCTGGGTGAGCTGCTCCAGGGCGACCGGCCGCTCGACCTGCTGTTCACCGCGACGCACGGGGTGGGGACGGCCGGCCCGCGGCAGCGGGACATCCAGGGGGCGCTCCTGTGCCAGGACTGGGGCGGACCGACACGTACCCAGCCGCTCACCGGCGAGGAGTACCTGAGCGGCGCCGACCTCGACACGGCACGGGCCGTCGCCCCGAACGTGGTGTTCAGCTTCGCCTGCTACAGCGCGGGGACCCCGGACGTCTCCGACTTTCTGCACGCGCCGACGCCTGCCGCGAGCGCGGACCCACCGTTCGTGGCGCGGCTGCCGCAGCGTCTGCTGGCACACCCGAGGGGCGGCTGCCTCTCGTTCGTCGGGCATGTGGACCGGGCGTGGAACTGCAGCTTCCTGTGGAAAGGGCTCGACCCACGGATCATCCGCTTCACCTCGTGCGTGGACGCGTACCTGGCGGGCGCCCCGATCGGGCTCGCGATGGAGTACGTGAACGCGAGCTACGCGACGTCGGCGACGGACCTCGTGAACCTCCAGCACCGGATGCGGAGCTCCGGGCTGAACGTGCCGGACCGGACGCTCGCCGAGCTGTGGCTCGCGACGAACGACGCGCGCAACTTCCTCGTTCTCGGCGACCCGGCGGTGCGTGCGCCGTCCTCGCCCCGACCGACCATCAGCGCGTAGCGCGAGCACGACGGAGGTAGACGTGTCACTCGAGCGGTCTCCTGACCACGACGTCCCATACCACCTCGTCGCGTTCGACCGGGAAGGAACGGAACGTGCGGGCGCCGCCGGGCCGGCGAGCGCCGCGCTCGTCGACGCGGTCGAGCTGGAGGAGCCGACGGACGTCTTCCTCTTCAGTCACGGATGGAACTCCGGGCCGCGCGACGCGCTGGACCAGTACGGGGCGTGGGTCGACGCGATGGCCGCACGCGACGTCGACCGAGCTCGGCTGCACGACCGCACAGGCGGCTTCCGCCCGCTGCTCGTCGGTCTCCACTGGCCCAGCAAGGCGTGGGCGGACGAGGACCTGACGAGCCTGGCGTACGGGGTCGACGCAGTGCAGCGTCCGGCGGCGAGCGGCGTACCGCAGGACACTGCACCATCCGAGCATCAGCAGGGCGGGCTCGGACCTGCGACGGAGGAGTACCTCGAGAGCCTGGGCGACGACGAGACCACGCAGGCGGCGCTGCGCACGATTCTCGCCGCGGCGCATGACGACGCGGCTCCCCCGACGCTTCCCCCCGAGGTCAGGCGCGCGTACGAGACGATCGACACCAACCTCGCATTCGGCGCCGCCGGTGCGGGAGCACCGCCGGGAGCCGACCGGGAGCCGTTCGACGCCGAGGAGACCTATCAGGCCGGGCTGCTCCTCGACGTGGTCGACGCGGTGTCCTTCGGTGGGCTGTCCATGGGCGGGCTGCTCGCCCCCCTGCGTGTCCTCTCGTTCTGGGCGATGAAGCGGCGGGCACTCCACTTCGGCGAGAACGCCGCCGCGCGGCTGTTGGCCACGCTCCAGCGGACCGCGGGACCCGAGACACGGGTCCACGTCGCCGGGCACAGCTTCGGCTGCATCGTCGCGTGCGCCGCGGTCTCCCGCGCAGCGATCGAGGGCGGCGGCGGCCGCCCGGTCACGACCTTGGTGCTGCTCCAGGGCGCGATGTCGCACTGGTCCTTCAGCGACGACATCCCGGCCCGCCCGGGACACCCCGGGTACTTCCACGGCCTCGTGCGTGACAGCCTGGTCAGCGGCCCGGTCCTCGTCACCACCTCGGTGCACGACCGGGCGCTCCGCTCCTTCTACCCGCTCGGCGCAGGTGCTCGTGCGCAGGTCGAGTACGGGACGGCGCTCCCGCTCTACGGCGCTGTCGGGACGTTCGGCACCAACGGTCCGGGGCTCCGGGTCGTGCGCGAGCGAGTCGAGGACGTGGGCGACGCGTACGCCTTCGAGGGCGGGACGGTCTACAACCTCAACGCCGACGCCGTCATCGCGAACGGCTCGGGTCCGAGCGGCGCTCACAGCGACATCGCTCGGCCGGAGATCGCCCGCGCGGTCCGGCGGGCGGTCGAACGTCGCTGAAAGAACGCGTCCATGACGACCTCGGCGCGTTCTGCGAAGGAAGGGCGCCTTGCCGGGCGACTACGCCGGGCAAGGCGCCCTTCCTTCGTGGAGCCGCCTAACAGAATCGAACTGTTGACCTTCTCATTACGAGAGCGTTCCGTGCGCCTTCCGGCAGGGCGGTGCAGCGGTGAACACGGTGCTTCGGTGCCTCACGACGCACACGATTTTCGGTGCGGGGGGCACCGGGGGGCACGCCCAGCGTCGGTGATTCTGTGTGTCGCCCGCGTGGCATCCGCGAGCCACGGCTGGCGGGTGGGAACTTGAAGTGTGCGTCCGGTAGCGACGCAGGGGGCCTCGCGCGCAATGACGCGTGCGACGAGTTGCGAGCAGGTGCTCGACGTCCTGAGGCGCGTCACGCGCCCCACACCAGAGAACCAGGACACATCCTCACCGGAGGCAGTCATGAGGGCTGTATCGAACGCGCACGCGCTGGCGACCCAGGTCGGCGGTTTCGGGACGACGGGCCTGTCGGCATGGATCCAGGACAACGTCATCACAATCATCCTGCTGATGATCGCGGCGACGGCGCTGTGGGCTGGGAAGAACGGGAACATCTCCAAGGTCGTGACCATCAGTGCGTGCGCCGTGATCGGCGTCGCCGTGCTGGCTCTCGCGACGACGGGCGCGGCTACGGACGTCGGCGCCTGGCTCGTGGGTCTGTTCCGATCGGCCTGAGGTGCGTCATGCGCCTGCCCGACGATGACGAGATCTACGACGTCGACCAGACGTACCTCGGGCCTCCGGGGCGGTACATCGGTCGCTTCCGGTACCGCGCGATCCTGATCGGCCCGGTCGTGTTCCTGGTCGGGTTGGTCGCGGTCAACCAGAGCGGAGTCGGATACTCACTCCTCTCTATAGGGCTGCTCGCGATCGGGACCGGCTGGCTGACGGGATGGATCGTCGACCACACGAGCCAGGAGCGTCCCGTCGGTGTGCTCATCCAGACGATGGCGCACGAGCTCACCGCCCGGCGCGCTCTCACCAAGGGCAGCCGGAGCCGGCCGACGCGGGCGTTCCAAGCCCGCACCACCGAGATCTGCGCCGTCCACGAGCTGCCTTCGGGGCGTCGTCGGTGGCGCTCGTACGCGAACCGCGCAGCAAGCGAGGGGTCCTGATGCACGTCAACCTCACCGGCCTGTTCGCCAAGGGCAAGCCGCAGGCGGCCGAGGAGCCGCTCATCGAGTACGACCCCTCGGAGGAGTCGGCGACCGGGCGTCCAGCAGTGGGCACCCGGCGCCGGTCCTCCTACCCCGACGTCCCGAAGTCGCACGGCGTGCAGATGAAGTGGGCGCTCTCGCGAGTGGCGAACCACGTCACCTTCACCGACCGGCGGATGACGGCGTGGTACCTGCTCGATCCGCAGATGTGGAGCTTCCGCTCCGTGGCGGACGGCGAGGCACTCATCTCCGCGATGGCGGGACAGCTCGCGGAGCTGACCGGGCGCACGATGTACGGACGGATCACCAATCGTCCGTACCCGGTCGCGAGCTGGGCAGAGGCGGCCTACAAGAACTCCCCCGCACCGACCCGCGGGTTCGAGCAGATCCTCGAGCGCGATCAGCTCCAGCTCGCGACCCGGATGCAGAGCGACAAGCTCGTGTACTTCGGGGTCGACCTGGGCACCCGATCCACCGTCGTCGACGTGACCTCCCGCGTGGTCTCGGACGTCGCACGCCGCGAACGTGCCGCGCTGCAGGCCAAGCTCGATGAGACCGACGCGATCATGACCGGGCCCGGTATCGAGGCGATCCCCGCGGTCGGGAACGACATGGCGTGGCTACTGGCTCGGTCGTTCGCGCTCGGGTGCCCGGTGCCGCAGCAGGACACGGTCGAGGAGTTCTCCTGGACGACGGAGGACCTCGACGAGTTCGCCGGCGCCGTGGACTGGACCGCGGAACCGCTGGCGCTGTCGACCCGGATCGAGTCGACGATGGGCGACCGGCGGCTCGTCCGTCACGTCGTCGTGCTCACCGTGGGACGGATGGGCGAGCTGTTCATCCCGGAGAAGGAAGAGCCCTGGATCGCCAAGACCGACAAGCTCCGCTTCCCGGTCGAGTGGTCCTTCCGTGTCGACGTGCGACGCCCGGAGGAGACGTCGCGCGAGATGAACAAGCTCTCCGATCGGATCGTGTCGCAGATCGACCACTACATGAAGGACCACGACAAGGAGCCGCCTCGCCAGCTCAGCCGTCAGTCCTCGCGGGCGAGCGAGGTCGAGGACGAGATGCGCTCCGGCTTCGACGGTCTGCGCACCCGCACCCGCGGCTGGTTCCGGATCGCCGTCTCGGCCCCGACGGAGGACGAAGCCCTGGCGCGGGCGACCGCGGTGCAGAACCTCTACAAGCCGAACATCCGGCTCGAGCGCGAGTTCGACCAGTACCGCCTGGCCCGCGAGTTCGTCCCCGGCGAGCCACTCGCCAACTCCGGCCACACCCGCCGCATGCCCGTGCTCAAGCTGGCCTCCGGAGTGCCGGCTGCGACAGCGGAGGTCGGGGACAAGCGCGGAGTCCTGCTCGGGTACACCGCCGGATTCGCCGAGCGGGCCGTGACCTGGGACCCCTGGTACGGCCCGGAGGTCGTCGAGGGGTCGGGGCTGGTGCCGCTGGTTGGCGGGCTCGGTGCCGGGAAGTCCTGGCTCATGGGCGGCATCGTCTACAAGACGTGTGCACAGGGAGTGGCCTGGACGATCATGGATCCGTCGGGCCGGCTCGGGGCGCTGACGACCCTGCCGGAGTTCCGCGGCATGGCACTGAACGTCAACCTGCTCGACTCCGAGCCGGGCACGCTGAACCCGTACGCGATGGTGCGGAACCCGCTGCTGCAGTGGTTCGCCGACGAGGACCAACCTGAGGTCGCCTGGCGCCTGGCGATGAGCGCCGCGGAGGCTCAGCGACGGGACCTCGCTTACGACACGCTGCGGTGGTGCCTGCCGCCGGCAACCGCCGTGCGCGAAGACGTGCAGAGCGTGCTCCGCGACGCCATCTCCGCGTCGGCGGCCACACCTCAGTCGACAGTCGAGGCGGTGCTGTCGGTACTGCAGGGTCGGGCGAACCATGACGACGCTGTCGGACGGACGATCCACGCGCGGCTTCAGGAAGCGAAGGAGCGCGAGCTCTCTCGGCTGTTCTTCGCCACGCCCGGTCGAGGTCACGACGGAGGCGAGGCCCGGACGCCGCGGCTGACAGTGTTCAACCTCAAGGGGCTGGTGCAGGCGCAAGAGGGAAAGCCGCGTGAGGACTGGTCCTACGACGAGCTGATGAGCCGGCCGATCATGAACCTCGCCGCGTGGTCGGCCCTGCGGAACGTGTACCGGGCCGACGTGCACGAGCGGAAGGGCATCGCGATCGACGAGGCCCACGAGATCACCAAAGTCGGCACCGGCGCGACGCTCGTGCAGAAAGTCGCCACCGACACCCGCAAGCACAACATCGCCGCCCTGCTCTCGACCCAGAACGCGAGCAACGTGCTCGGCCAGAACATCAACAACTTCGTCGGCGCGGCCTTCGTCGGGAAGACCACAGACGAGCAGGCGCAAGCCGACGCATGCCGGCTGCTCGGCCTGCCCGTCGGCGTCGGATACGAGACGGTGATGGGTCGGCTCAGTCCACGCTCACGCCGGTCGAACGAGCGCAACCAGGAGCCCCGCGAGTTCATCTTCCGCGACGGCATGGGAGGCGACGGCGGCCGCGGCGGCATCGAGAAGATCCGCATCGACTTCACCAACCACCCGGGACTGTCCGCGGCGCTCGACACGACGGCCGACCCGACGAAGAGACGGTCGCTGCGCGTAGTCAGCGACGGCACCGAGGGGGTGGCGTGATGCCAACCCGCACTAGGAGATGGGCACGGCGCCTCGGCATCGCGGTGATCGTTGCCGCTGCCCTCGCTGTGTGGCCGGTTCTAGCGGCGGCCGGACTGTCGTCGGCTGTAGCCGCGCCAGCACGACCAGTGGTGACCGCGCTGAAGGCCTGCGCCCCGCCGCCCGCGCCCAACCGGCCGACCGCTGGCCTGCCCGGCAAACTCTCCCCCGGCCACCCAGCCGCCGATCCCGGCGACCCGTTCACCGACACGGACGTGGCGATCTCCGACGTCTACGGCTACAGCTACCGCTGGGTCAACTACGACACCGGATGCGTGCCCGGCTCCAGCTGGGGCCCAGCGTTCGTCACCGGCGTGGGCAACCTGCTGCTGGCGGGAGCCGCGAGCACCAACGCGCTCGTGCACAGCACGCTCGGATTCGTCGTCGAACCGACCTGGCTGCGACCACTGGACCGCACCATCACAGAGGCCACCGAGACCGTGCGGTCAGGGGTGTGGACCCCGTGGATCTCCGTGGCGCTGATCCTCGTGGCGGGGACGGTGCTGGTCGCAGCCGCGCGGGCGGAGATCTCCAACGCCGTGACGTCGGCGGCCTGGGCGCTGCTCGTTCTCATCGCGACGACGTATGTCATGAGCTACCCCGTCTCGTCGGCGCAGGCGGTGGACGGGCTGATCCAGGAGACGGTCACCGCCTCCGCCCGCGCTACCACGACGGGTAGTGCAGACGACGCGACGACGTCGCTGAGGCTGCAGATGGACACGATCAACCGCAACACCCTCTACTCCGGATGGCTCGAGGGCACCCTCGGTTCCTCGGACAGCGCCGTCGCCCGCGAGCACGGACCGGACCTGTTCCGCGCCTCGCACATGACGTGGTGGGAAGCCGAGACCCTCGACGAGGACCCGGCCGCGGGGCAGGCGATCATCGAGGAGAAGAAGAACCTGTGGGCCACGACCGCGGCGAAGGTCGAGACCGCCGACCCTCTCGCCTACCAGCAGCTCACCGGCAACCAGGGCCGCTGGGACGCCGCGGCGACCGTCGCCATCATGGCCGCCATCACGATGCCGTTCCTGCTCGTGGCCGGCGTATTCGTTGTCATCGCCTACGCCGTCACCCGGCTGTTCATCCCGCTCGCACCGGCGCTCGGGGTGTTCGGGATGCTCGAGCTCGCGCGCGGCTGGGTCATCGGCGTGGTCGGTCAGCTCGGGCGGTTCCTGATCCTCGGACCGCTGTACTGGATCGGGGCGCTGATCAACCTCACGCTCATGTCCTCGGTGTTCCAGTCCGACCTGCCGTTCGGCGTGCAGGCGGTCATCGCGCTCGCACTGCCCCTCATCCTGTTCAAGCTCTTCCGACCCAAGAGCGGCATGCCCGGCGGACGCCTCCTGCGACGGATGGGGCGGCTCGCCGTGGACGCGGCTGCGACGAAGGGCGCGGTGAAGGCCGGGATCGACGAGGCGGCGCTGTCCGATGAGCAGCCGGCGTCGAGAAGTGCAGGACCTGTAGCTCACAGCTCGCGGCCGACTGATGCCGCTCCCCCGGCGGCCGGGTCTCTGCCTGGCGGTCCGCCCGGGACCACCGGCACAGCGGTAGCCACTCGTCAGACGTTCGTCGCTACGGGCCAGCGTTCACACGACAACGACGGACGGCAGCCCGGGAACGACATCGGCTTCGTGACCGGAGGTGGCGTGACCGCGCGGCGGGCGGGCTCATCGGCGATCACGGACGGCTCTCTCGAGCGAGGCGTGCTGCGCGAGAACCGAGGACTGGCCTGGCGCGAACATCCGGCGCTCACCGCGGGAGACTTCGGCGACCAACCGAACGGCCGTCCCCCGAGCGACTATCGCGGCACCGGTCGGCCTCACGTGGCGACCCCGGCCGACGGGGACCTTGCCGCACCCGCATCGTCTCGGCTGATGCGCCCCGAGGACCCGATGCCCGTCGGGATCGCGGAGGCCAACGTGCGAGACGTCGACGGGGAAGAGGTCTTCACGCTCTGGCGACCCGCTCGCCCTGGATCAGCGGACGACGACGACGCGGACGGCTCGGAAGGTGAGCGCTGATGTGGCACCTCCTCGGCCCCTTCGTCCGCTGGCCTCTCCACTCCCCCTGGCGCCTCCTCGGAGTGGTCGCGGCCGGGATCGTCGCCATCGCGCTCCTCGGTGCGATCAACGACCGCGGTGCAGCGCCGACCACGGCTCCTCACGAAACGCGAACGTCGAACGCAGCTCAGTTGCAACGTGATGTGCCGCCGTCCCATTCGACTGGTACTCCCCTGCCCACCTCATCTCGCACCGAGCGACCCGGCGTCGGCGCCGGCGGAACCGATGCGTGGAGTGACGACCCGGCCGATCAGGACCCGCTCGTGGCAGCCGAGGAGGCTACGGCGCAGTTCATCGCCGCCTGGGCCCGGCCCGACCTCGACTCGACCGCCTGGCAGGCCGGACTCGCACCGCTCACGACTCCACAGTTTCTGCAGGCCCTGACGGATACGGACCCGAGCAACGTCCCCGCCGTGACTGTCGCCGGTCAGCCGGTCCGGGTCGCCGCCAACGCGGAGGCAGGCGTGTTCGACGTACCCACCACCGGCGAGTTCGTGCGGGTCTTCGTCCAGCTCGTCGACGGCGTGTGGCTCGCCGCGGACGTGCAACCGACCACCTGATCACGCCGCGTCGCCGAAGGAGGTGACATGGACATCCTGACCTACCTCGCGAAGTGGGCAGCGCTGCAAGGCGCGTCATGGCTGCTCCGCCACCGCGGCAGCCTCCTCGGGTTCATCGGGCTGGTGAGCGTGGCTGCGCTCCTCGTAGGCGCGGGGCTCGGCGCCAGCGTCTCTGCCGGAGGAGCAGACGAGCAGGCTCGTGCGACGTGTCGAACTATGGGGTTCGACGTTGCGAGCGCTCCTGGAGGAGCAGAGGCGGGCTACGTCCCGGCGCCCGTCGATGCAGTTCTCGAGATCCCCGAGGGCGGCGCCGTTGACGGATTTGGCCCTGGCGAAAGCGAGCAGATCGCGGTCGCCCAGGCCATCATCGCCGCCGGCTATGCTGCCGGCGTCGGCACCCGCGGACTGGTGATCGCAATCGCGACCGCCCTGCAGGAGTCCGGACTGCGCGAGCTCAACTACGGAGACCGCGACTCGCTCGGGCCATTCCAACAGCGCCCATCACAGGGATGGGGTACTCCCGAGCAGGTCACCGACGCCGGCTTCGCGGCTCGCGCCTTCTTCGGCGGCCCTGCCTCACCTCATTTCCGACCTAGCACCGGCCGGGCGAGCCCGGGAGGGCTGCTCGAGATCGACGGCTGGATGGAGATGCCGGTCACCGTCGCCGCTCAGAAGGTGCAACGGTCAGCGTTCCCGAACGCGTACGCCAAGCACGAGGCGCGGGCGACGCGGATCCTGGCGGCGCTGACGGGAGCTGCTGGTCCCCTCGCTGCGCCGATGGCTGTTGCACCGACTCGCGTGGAGATGAGCGGCGCGGCGAGCATCCTCAGCGTCGAGGACTACCGGTCATCTGGCTTCGACATCGACGCCTTCTGTGCCGCCAACGTCGCTGGTGATCAAAGCCCGGCGACCGCTGACGGGGAGATCATCCTCAGCGGGTCATGGACTGCTCCCCTGACCAGCCCGATCACCTCGGAGTTCGGGATGCGCCTTCACCCCGTCCATCGCGTGTGGAAGTTACACGCCGGCACAGACTTCCAGGCGACTGTAGGGACGCCCCTGCGTGCCGCGTCAGACGGCGTGGTTACGACCGTCACGTGGTACGGCGGCGGCGGGCTGATCGTCGCGGTCGAGCATGCCGACGAGGCGGAGACGTGGTTCCTGCACCTGTCGCAGGTTCTTGTTCGACCCGGAGACGTCGTGGCAGGCGGGGAGGTGATCGCCCTGTCCGGGAACACGGGCGTCGCGACGGGGCCGCACTTTCACTTGGAGACGCACGTCCGCGGGGTCCCGGTCGACCCAGTGGCGTTCTTCCGCACCCGCGGCGTCGAACTGACCGTCGGCCAGCGCTGACAGGTTCCTCCGGGAGAGATCGCGCCGCTTTACAGCAATCTGTGGGACGTAACCGACCGTGAGCTGATCGAGGCAAAAGGCATCGGTACCCGCAGAGAGCTGCGCACGGCCGTTGCTCAGCTCTCCGACTACGCGCCCTTTGGGGACGACCACTAGAGGGCGGTACGCCCTACCGAACCCCTCCGCCCGGACCTCGTTGCATACCTGCACTCACTCAGCATCGCTGCTATCTTCCCCGACGGCGACGACTTCGCGCGCTCGAGGAAGGTCTACGGTGCCGAAAAGCGCGCAAGCGCGGGGGACCTGGACGGGAGTCCCTGGCGGGGAGATGACACAGGGTCAGACGAGAGGACCGCCTGGTCGGACAGCCGCCGAGCACGCCGACCACTCTAGGCTGGCGATGCGACGGCGCGTCGTCCCAGCTTGCGCGGACTGCGGAGGAGATCAACGAAGTGGTGTCTACAGATGCGGCAGGTCGGTCGTGAGGTTCGCCAAGATCGACGTGCCGCAAGAGTTGATCGCCGCTCACTCAGATGGCGAGGTCGTATTCTTCGTGGGCGCGGGCGCGTCGATGCCCGCACCGACAAAACTACCAAGTTTCATCGAGTTGACCAGAGAGATAGCACACCTCACGGCGTCCACTCCGCCGACCGGGGCGGACCTAGCAGAGCCGGACGTATATTTAGGGCGCCTCGACGCTGACCCTGCGATCGATGTGCACGGACTGGTCGAACGGCGAATACGGCTAGGACGCTATAGGAATCCTCTTCACGATGCCCTGGCCAAGTTGGCGACAGCTTCCGGACACCCGCGCATTGTTACCACCAATTACGACAACCACCTCCACAACGCCCTGAAGCAGGTTGGCGTTAGACATGCCGTGTTTGAGGCACCCGCACTCCCGGCGGGGAATGACTTTGAGGGGCTCGTGCACCTGCACGGACGCCTAGGACAGCCGGCGAGGCGTCTCGTTGTCACTGACTCAGACTTCGGCACCGCCTACATCACCCGTGGCTGGGCACCAGATTTCTTGCGCGACGTCTTCGCGCACTTCGTCGTGTGCTTCATCGGATACAGCCACAATGATCGAATGATGGAATATCTGGCCAAAGGTTTACCCTCACAGGCGCGAGCCAGGTACATCATCACGGACGAGGACGACCCAGCTAAGTGGAAGCGGTTACGCATCTCGCCGATTTTGTACGCACACCGCGAGCACCATCTAGTCGTAGATCTACTCAATCGATGGGGGACATGGGCGCGCGACACGCCTTTCGACCGCGCGGCCCACATTCGCCTGCTCTCCGGAGGCACACCGCCCGCCGATCCGGACGACCATGACTTTTTGGTGGCCTCGGTTGAGGATCCGAGACTGGCTCAAGAAGTGTGCCGAGTGGCAACGGGCGCAGAGTGGATCGACTGGATGGTCCAGCGGAAGCCGTTCCGCTTCCTCGTCGGCGACGAAAAAGAGCCCTTCCACTCTGAGATTCTCCGGTGTGTCGCAAGTTGGGTAGCCCGGGAAGGGATAGGCACCGAGGAAGGCGAGCGCTTAGAACACGCGGTCGCACAGGCGTCCGGGCCAATACACGACACGCTCTTTTCGGCGGTTCTGGAGAAGATTACCTATGAAGAGGTAGATGACAAGCAGCGTTCCGTCTGGCTGCGCTGGCTACTGCGCCATGAGGATCGGCGACGGACTGAGGCATACTCCTTGGGGCTCCTTTGGGCCTCCCAAGTCAAATTGTCCTGGGCCGACTCGCTACTGCTCGTGGACCATCTTGCGAATAAGTGGCAAGAGTCGCGCCCTGTATGGCACCGCGGATTTCAGCCGCCCGACCTGACAGATGACTGGTATTTCCGGGAAGGCATCAGGCGACTTCGCGACGCGCCGGACGACGATGGGCTCCGTGAGGTATTGAATTGGCTGACGTCCTATCTTGAGCTTACTCATTACCGCATCAAGACCTATGGGAGCGGCTTCGATCGCTGGTCCTTCGCGCGCGCATCGATCGAACCTCACGAGCAGGACCGACAGGGCGGCGGATCAGACCCGTCAGACGTGCTGATTGACCTCGCGCGGGACACGCTGGCCGAAATGCGGCGGCTCTCGCCCGAGGTCGCTGTAGTCTTCCGCTCGATTTGGCTGGCGAGCAACGCGCCCCTACTAAGACGGCTCGCATTGAATGATCTCGCCAGATCGACGTCGGAACCGTCCGACCTTGAGGCTATCTTGTGGGACCGCGAGGCCGTCTTTGATAGGGAACTTCGACACGAGATTTATGAATTGCTCGCGGTGAGTCTTCCCGCGATGTCGGACGAGCAGATCACTATGCTGGTGGACAGGATCGCCGAGGGACCGCAGCCACGTGGTCGGCAGGGCGATCCACTAGCACAGTCCGCCCGCGACCGCTCGGTCTTCGACTTGCTGCACTGGGTGACCAGGCACCGCACGGACTTAAGCGCTCCGGAGGCTTTGAGCGCCATCCAGACAACGTACCCAAAGTGGAGGGAAGATGACCAGTCTTCCTTCCGTAGTTTTGTCACGGTGAGTTCTAGAAGCATCGAAGACGACTGGCCGTGGCAGCCGGATGAGTTACACCGGATGATCGACGACGACGCCATCGATGCGACTGAGCAATTGGAGGCTCACCCTGCGAAGGACGCGGACTTCGGCTGGTGGGGTGCCGGGAACCTGTTGGCTCGGACTGTTGAAAGGTGGCCGGATGACGGGTTCTTGCTGTGGCCCGTAGCGTCCAAGGTGGTGCGCGCATGCATCATCGTTGGTTGGTCGGGTGCAACGATGTCAGACGCGCAGCTGGATGGTGTGGCCAGCCGTCTCTTAGACATCGACCTCCAAGGTTTGGATCACGAGCTCGCCGGGCTTCTGCGCCCCTGGACGAGCGATGTTTCCCTTCGCGATAGATGGATATCCCGACCGCAGGGTCGCGAACTGGCTCGACGAGCATGTGCCGCCGTGAGGAACTTGGAGGTTGTGGCGAGTTCAGACCTCTACACGCAGGCGATAAACACGACGCCGGGAATTTTGGCCGAGTACTGGATCGGCGTCGCAGTCCAAGAGGCGCGAGAAGGGGTCTACCCCGGAGGGGGACTGTCGAGCGAGGTCGCGGCAGCCCTACAAGATTTGCTTACACCATCCTCCTTTGCCCCACTAGCGCAAGCGGCTCTGCTGCGGCAACTCAACTTCATTCATAGAGTAGACCCGCAATGGGCACGAGAGCATCTCCTTTCAGAAATTGATCCGGAGCTGCACCCATGGTCTGAAATCGAGGCGCTGTGGTCGGTGCTCCTTAGCGGTCAGTTGAGCGACGATCTACTAGACGATGGCTTCTTGCGATGGATAACGCAGGCGGCTGGCCAGGTTGAGCCATCCGCGGGAATCGCCAAGGATTTTTCTCGTGTCGCCGCACTCGTCGCGGTTCACAGCGGCATGGACGACTCTTTGCGTCTTGAATGGTTGACTGACTTCACAGCCGGATCGCCCGTCGACGTTACAGTGCTGTGGCTGCAAGAAGTGACGGAACAAGTAGCGGGTTTGGAGCCAGACGCGCAGGCATCGTTGTGGCGCCGGTGGATGTTCCCGTATCTTTCTCGAAGGGTCGTAGGTGTGCCACGCACGCTCACCGCGGCTGAAGTGACTGCGCTGGTCGGTTGGCTCCTGGTGGTTCGGAGCGAGCCTGAGCTTCGAGCCGGGATCGATGCGCTGCTGAGGGCGCAGGTGGGACTCGCTCCGGCTCACGGTCTATGGCACGGATTCGATCTGCCGACGGGCGGCATACAGAAGTGGCCCGATCTGTGGGTGCGACTCCTAACTGGTCTACTGCAGCGCACGTTCGCGCCGCCCCATGGGCTCCAGCGCCACTTGCGGCTTATGCTGACGAGTCTCGAGGGGGCGCTTCACGAGTCGGTCGCTCTTCAGACGCTTAGGGCCGAGATGTACCGGCTGTTTGGTGCGTGAATCGTGTGGCGTTGCATTCGACGCCTCGCCGGCACGTCGCCTCGGCGCCCGTCCATCTGCCTGCACGCTTCCGCGGGACGGGCGCCGAGGACGGCGCGCCAGCGCCGCCCGGAGGCGCCGCGCCGGCGCAGCCGGCGCCTTGATCCCATAGAGGCCGATTCGGCAAGACCGCGTGGGTTATTGGGCAGGAGAGTGCCGCTTGAGGCCGGTACTCTTCTTGCCGCGCTGGAGCCGCCAGTCACCAGTTGGACTTGCGCGACCAACGGCTCCGGAGTGTCGTGAACCGGGGATTCACCGAGATGACCGTCGTTTGGGGGGATGGCCACCCGGCGGTGTCAACTACGGGGGCTAAGCAGAACCGCACGGCCGCGGGATGATGCCAAAGGTCTGGGCACGTCGCCGCGCCAATCAAGCGCAAGAGACTCAACTTGTCGGCGGTGCTTAGCGATGATTGCGCCGCGTACGCAGCCGCTACGTGATCAAGCCCATCCGCCTCGACAGACGCCAGTCGAGGCGGAGTCCGCCCCAGCGATCTCCTCGGATAGCAGATCGACCCGAAGCGGGACGGGAGTGGCCATGCCACGGAGGCGGGCAGGTGCCTGCTCGCGAAACGTGCAACGATGCTGCACCATATGTGGGAGTCGACGACGGTGTGTGCAGCGACTTCCGAGCGAACGATCGGAATGGCGTCTCGCGTCAGCCGATCGACAAAATCGCGCCGGGCGAGACGTTCGACGTCGGTGGCAGCTAGACTTGCATTCGCCACGGCGATGAAGAACGCGTGCAGCCCTTCGTCGACGAGGAGCGTCTCAAGCCAACTCGCCCCGCTTCTGACGTCTAAAGACATTGTCGCTACGGCAATGGCGGACGGCACGGGCCGGCCGCGGCGTGTCGGCACAGCGACATCGCGCTCGCTACTATGGAAGCCGCCGAACGCCCGTTCGAGGTCATCTAGGAGCGCGGTCATGTCCGCCGAGTTGGAACAGGAGGCCGCGCGGGCTACAAGGTCGTGTTGATGACCGGCTCCGTGGCAGAAGCACTTGCAGTCCGCCTGTGCGGCGTTTTCGCACGCATGATTGTGCTCCACAGCTGGGGTCGGCGCGCTCATGACGCCGCCCGTGAGTCGCTTCCAAGAACGCGTGAACGACTCTTCGCTGCGCTGCGACCTCTGTGCGACATAGCGCCCACATTGGCCCTGTATGGCTTCCGAGCAAAGAGTTAGTCCAAAATTTCACCCGGCGCGCAAGGGCGCGCCCTTCCTCGAGGGCTAGAGGAAGCGGTCGACGCACGCGGCTCGCGAGGTGCGCGTGGACGCAGAGCCTCGACGGCCATGTCAGCGGCTCGCGGAGCTCCGCCGGGTGTCCACGTGGGAGATCTGTGTGTCGGCGCCGGGCCAGGCCGTCTGAGGGCGCCACGTGGCGTTCACCAGGTCGCGTTCGACGAGTGGACGAGTCCGGACCAGCGCATCCCGGTCGCAATTTGACGGATCCTACGTAGGCTACGTAGAGTCAGAGCACCGCACCTCACGTAGGTTGGCGCCAGCGAGGTGCGGTGCATGTCCGATGTAGCCACTACGGACCCTTAGGAGGGTACCCAGTATGAGCACTCAGCTCACCTTCAAGCCCGCGTTCCTCTCCAGCGACGGCGGGGAGGAGGTCTTCGAGCTCCGCACCACGCTGCGCGAGATCGTCAGCCTGTATGACTCCGGCATCCTCGAGGTGGGAAACATCCGCCCCGATCACGCGAAGGTCGTGACGAAGCGCGGTGGGGAGCGCTTCAAGCGCACCTCCGACCGGCAGAAGCGCTGGACCGAGCAGCTCTCTCGTGGTCGCGGCATCCTGGGCAACCTGTCGTGGAACGCGGACCCGACGTTCAACGAGATCGAGTGGGACGAGGAGGATGGCCGGCTCTTCGTTCGAGGCCGCGACGGAGGTGAGCCGCAGCTGCGGACTCCCGATAGCGCGACGCGTCATCGCTCGATCATCGACGCAGCGAAGGCGCCGATGCCGACGGTCGATCTGGATCGTCCGGTCTCGGTCCGCGTCTGGATGGTTCCGGTGCAGGGCGCCGCTCCGGACGAACTCACGGAGCCCGCGGTCTTCGACAGCTACAACCAGGACGGACAGCCGGTCAACGCCACGGTGGCCAAGCACTCTTACCAGCGGGATGGTCTCGAGGTTCTCGTCCGCGAGCTCGTGTACAACAGCCCGCACCTCGGCCTGGACAACGTCGAGACGATCCAGAACAGCGTCGCGCGGGAGTCCAGCAAGCTGGTGGCGTACAACACGTTGTTCACTGCCTTCAAGGACGGCTACACCCTCGACGTGGACGACCCGGACGCGCGCAAGACGGAGCTGGCGTGGCTGCTCCGGTTCTGGGATGCGCTGGTCGCGGCGGTTCCCGAGGTTGGGCGCGTAAGCCTGGCTCAGCGGAAGGAGTACCGCCGGGACTCTGTCGCGGGGTCTGCCACTCTCGTTCACGCATACGTGCGGCTGGCCAACTACCTCCGCACGCAGGGCATGGACCCCGAGCTCGTCGGGGCTCTCGGCGGTCGCAAGGTGGTGCTCGAAGAGGACGGGGTGCGCACGGTCATCGATCCGGTCACGGGCAATCGCCGGGCCCTGTACGGCAGCGGCGATCGCGTCGAGTTCTTCTCTCCGGACAACCCGCGCTGGGTCACCGCCGGCGTGGTCGTGGCGAAGCCTCAGAAGGACGGCTCGACGGCCGCTGAGGTCCGCAACGCCTTCCAGACCCGCGTCGCAGCAGCCAACGTCCTGGTCGAGGAGATCGAGCCGGCCGCGCTGCGCACCAAGCAGGACGCGCTGAACTACCTGTGCGACCTCCTGGGTATCACTCGGCTCAGCATCGGTGTCGGGAGCAGCGTTCCTGCGGCGCTCTTCGACGCGATCGCGCTGCGCGTCGGCGTGGAGTCCGGTCCCATGCCGGTCGTGGCGCGTCGTGTCGTGGAGAAGGCTGGCATGTCGTGGTCTGCCTCGTCGGACAGCACGGGCACACCGTCGGGTGGCGGCTCCACCGTGACGCTGGACGGGCTGCGTCAGATCACCAAGGCCGTCAAGCAGCTCATCGACGCCGCCTGACGCGACACTGCCGGGAGGGGCGCTTCACCGCTCTCCTCCCGGCAGTCGGTGTTTCGCTCACCGGGTGGCCGATGCCGTTGCCGCTTGTGTGGAGCGGGCCCAGGCTCGCATGTCGGCGCTGAAGACATCAGCGGCTTCACCCGGAGAAAGGCTGGCGTCAGCAGGCCAGCACAGGTGCGCCACGTTCACGTCGCCGACATGCAGCACGGGGAGCGCTTCCTCGCGGCCGTGGCGGGCGAACGTGACTACCGCGGCGTGGTCTGCCCGGTAGCCGGTGGCGAACGCCACGACTTGGTAGAGGTCGGAGTTGTTCCACTCGCCTGAGTGCAGTTTGTACTTGACGTCCCCGACGGCGCGGCCAGCGTCGAGAACGAGGTCGGGGTTGAGGGTTTTCGTGCTCGGGGCCAGACGCCGCGCGCCCTTGGTCACTTGATGCTGGGGAAGCGCTGCCTGGATCGTGCGGCGGATGCCCTCCTCGATGGCCTCGGGCGTGCGGAGCAAGAAGGCCCAGGCAGACGCCGGACCATCGTCGAGGTTTCGTGCGGTGCTGGTGAGGATGTGTCGCGCGAGGATGAGTGCGGGTGCGTAGTGGCGATCGCGGGGGTCGGTGGCTCGGTGGTCGGGAGCCGTAAGTGGGCCTACTCCGTCGAACCGTCGAGCAGCGCGAGCTGCACGAACGGCTGTCGTCGGCCGGGTCCGCGGCGAAGAGCTGACGGCTCGCAAGCCGGCGAGGAGCATGCGGTTCGCGGGGTTGTCAGCGTCGAACTCCTGCACCTCGCAGTGCACGGCGAGGTTTCCGCGCACCATGCTCGCAACGGTGCGAGGCGCGTCGACACGGCCTCGGACGACGCGCAGGACGTCTTGGGTCGTGCGGTAGTCCCGAATGAGGTCGCGACGCAGGACGTCCTCGATCGTGGCGCAGTACCAGCGGCTGATGAGGTCCCACAGAGAGTCCCCTTCCGCGAGCTGCGCGTGCGAGGCGTCCATCCGAGGGATGACACCCGCGGCTGCGAGCAGGGCCAGAGCGTGCGAGATGGGGATCTTCGGCTGTACGACGAGGCTCATTCCACTCGTAGCGATGACGCCGATGGCGTCATTCACGCGTATGTCCCACGCAGTGGCGGTGGCCTGGCGAACCGTGATCGCGCTCGGCAGGTCCCGTGAGGCGGCCGCGCTCGAGGACGCACCCCACCACTCGCGTGCCCCAGCAAGGCGCCTGCCCAGCGCAGCCAGGCTTTTCGCCTGCTCTGCAGTGAGTGTAAGGCGCGTAGTCACTGACTCGACGAGCGTGACCTCAGTCGACCGCATCAGGCCAGAACTCCTCCATGCGCAGGCCTTCAGCGGTCTCCGGCTGGTCGAAGAAGTACTCCTCGAACAAGGGCTGCAGCTGACGCTGCCACACGGCTCGCAGTCGACGGTTGTCGAGTCCGTCCGCCATGAAGAACGAGTGGCCCACGGTGTGGTGGCGGTCCAGGAGCTGCGTCAGCCGCAGGTTCAGCTCGATGAAGCCCTTGAGGAGCCCAGGAACCTCGCACCGGTGTGTCTCGTAGTACTTCGCCAGGACCTGAGGAGACGGTGGGCACTCGAAGACCTCGAAGCGGCGGCGCAGGGCGATGTCGAGACTGCGGATGCTCCGGTCAGCGGTGTTCATCGTGGCGATGAAGAGCAGGCGCCCAGGGAGCGTGAATCCGGTGGAGTACATCAGGTCGGCGGGCTCGTCGCGGTACTCCAGTAGGTAGAGGAGCTCACCGAAGACCCTGGGGACGTTGGCTCGGTTCAGCTCGTCGAGGATCATGACGTTGGGGTGCGTCGCGGTCTCGGTCATCTCTGCCGCCATCCTCAGCACTGCGCCGTCGACGCGGTCGAACACCAGTCCGTTCTCGTGCGGCTCTGGGCGCAGACCTTCGATGAACTCCTCGTACCCGTACGACGGGTGCATCTGTAGGACCCGGGACGCGAGCGGCTGGTCGCCGGTCAGGTAGCGAGCGAGCGCCTTGGCAAGCCATGTCTTCCCCGTGCCGGGCGGTCCCGCGAGGATGATCTGCGGTCGCCGCTGCAGCGTCTCGAGGACATCCTCCAAGGCTGCCGGGTCCCACAGGGTCTGCTCGACGAGCCACTCCATGTCGAGCCCAGCTGGTGACTCAGCGGCGACTTCAAGAGAATCAGCGGGCACGTGCTCATGTCTCGCACCTGAGTCGGTGCGTCGGCGCTCGTAGACGCGCAGCGGGCTCGTCTGGTTGCCGAGCGCTCCCGGCAGCGCGGCAGGGTCTGGGTTGCTGGCCAGCAGCAGGTTCTCCAACGCCCAACCCGGGGGCATCTCCTCGAAGTCGGAGAGCTCGACGAAGACCTGGCATTCGTCGGCGCTGTAGTAGTCGGGTAGACGCGCAGGGTCGACCTTGTCGGCATCGGCGGTCAGGCCGTGCAGGCGGGTCCGCCACAGCTCGTCCCGGCGGTACAGGTAGCAGTGGGTCAGGGTCCCGCCCGCGATCTGCCGATTGAGGTCCTCCAGCGAAGCGCTGAGCGGGCGGAGTTGACCGAACTTGCCCCACCACACCCGGCCGTGCTGGTCGGCCAACGCGCGGTGGTCGGTGACGGTGGAGGGCCGGCGATCCGAGTTCCACTTCAGGAGCAGGTGCGACGGCTCGTACTCCTGATCTAGCGCCATTCCTGCATCCTCCAACGCGGACAGCATCTCGACGAAGCGCATGAGGTCCGCGCGGAACTGCTCTGCGTCTGGGAGTGATCCGCGCTCGTAGACGGTGGCGTAGGCGGTGGCGGCCTCGTAGTTCTTGGGCCGCTCGACCGAAGATGCCAGGGAGATGCTCGTGAGAAGGTCACTCGCCGGCGGTAGGGCATCGCGCACATCGAGGGCCCGTTTGCGGAGTACCGCGGTCCCCCCGCGCACACTCTCCGTGCCCTGGTTGAGGGTCAGGTACGCGCGCGAGCCGTCGGCCGCGAAGAGCAGGACCACGTAGACCCCGCTCTTCGCGGACGCGTTGGACGAGCGGAAGACACCCACCCACGGCACGTCCGCGACATCACCGACGCCGACGCGCCCTCGGACGCCGAACCGTTCAGGAAGGACGGCGCGAAAGGCGCCCGGTATCCCGTCCTCGACCGCCTCCCGGTAGACCTCTGCGCTGCGTGGGTTCCCCGCTCGGCGGCTCAGCGAGGTAAGCACGTGCTCGACGAGCGCTGGGATCCGGTCCCACCGTGCCGCGCTCGTGCGCCCCTCCGTGCCGTGCCCAGCAGGACGGACGTCGTTGAGGGGCGGGTTCAAAGCGTCCATCACCTGGGCCTTGAGCGCCGTCGGTTCATCGGTGTAGGCCACGGCGAGCCAGCCCGCTCGCAGGCGATCTGCGATCTCGTCTCGACTAGCCGGTCTGGCGAGGGACGCATCGAGCAGCTTCCCGACCTTCTGGTGCAACGTCGAAGCCGTGCGGTCTCCGGTCAGGTGCTGGCGCAGTCGCGTGCGGGTCCGTCCGCTCGACCCGACGTAGAGCAGTTCCCCGTCCGGTGCCCAGACGACGTGGACACCTGGCTTCTCTGCCGCGGCTCCCACGGCGTCATCGGTGAACTGGCGAGGGGTCTCGAAGTGCTCGAGTACTGGGGCGTCAAGGAACGCTAGCGGCGCTTCCGTGGTCACCGACCCACCCTAGGTTGCCGTCCGAGCGCATCAGCCGCCCCTGAGCGACGTGTCTCCTGCCTGGGCGTTCCTGCTCTGTCGGCGAGGCGGGCTAAGCTTCCCTTATGCCCGCAGATGCAGCAGCGCCCCCCTGGACGTTCATCGACTTGTTCGCGGGCATCGGCGGCTTCCACGGAGCGCTTGGTGCGCTTGGCGGACGGTGCGAGTGGGCCAGCGAGATCGACACGGCCGCCGCCGACGTCTACCGACGCAACTGGGGCCGGGCTCCGGCTGGCGACATCACGCGCTACACGCAGCCTGAGGTCACCGCCGAGGTCCCTGAGCGATTCGACGTCCTGGCCGCGGGCTTTCCGTGCCAGCCGTTCTCCAAGTCAGGCAAGCAGCACGGGTTCAAGGACGAGACTCGCGGGACGCTGTTCTTCGACATCTGCCAGATCCTGGAAGCGCGCCAGCCGAAGGTGATCTTGCTCGAAAACGTGCGCAACCTCGCCGGACCTCGTCAGCAGGAGACGTGGACGACAATCGTGCGCAGCCTCCGGGATTTGGGGTACCGGGTGAGCGACGTCCCCACGGTGTTCAGTCCTCATCTGCTGCCGCTTGAGCTTGGCGGAGCGCCCCAGGTGCGTGAGCGCGTCTTCATCACCGGAACCCTGGTCGGCCCTGAGCGCGCGTGGGCGGAGGCGAGCAGTGAGCCGGTGGTGCCGCTGCGCCCCGTGATGGGCTGGGACCCGAGTGTCTCGTGGAACGTCGCGGACGTGCTTGATCCGGACGGTCCGGCGACCGAGCCATACCGGCTTCGGCCAGCGGAGCGTCGATGGATCGACTGCTGGGACGATCTCGTGGGACGGCTCCTTGAGGAGCGCGAGGGGGTACGGCTCCCAGGGTTTCCCCTCTGGCTCGATGACTTCAGGCCCGAGCCGAACTACCCCGAAGACGACCCGCAGGGGTTGCGCGTACCGGGGTGGAAGAGCGACTTCCTCCGCAAGAACAGTGCGTTCTACCTCCAGCACCGGAACACTATCGACGCTTGGAGAAGGGCATGGTTCCCGGCGTGGCACCCGGCCTGGGACGGCGATGACGAGCTTGCCGTGTGGATGAGCCCTGAGAGCGCAGGAGACCCGGACTACGGCGGCGAGGGTGACGTGTACTTCCCTCCGTCCCGTCGGAAGCTGGAGTGGCAGGCACAAGACGAGGCCTCTCTTTGGGACACCGTCATGCACCTCCGACCCTCCGGTATCCGTGCTAAGCGTCCGACATACCTGCCGGCACTAGTCGCCATCACCCAGACCAGCATCTACGGCCCTCGGCAGCGCCGGATCACCCCCCGAGAGGCTGCACGGCTGCAGGGGCTACCTGACGACTTCGACTTCGGGCCCCAGAAGGACGCTGCTACCTACAAGCAGCTGGGCAACGGCGTCAGCATCGGCGCCGCCTACTACGTCCTCCGCCAGCACATCCTGGCTGACCAGGACGACCTGCAGACGCTCGCCCCTGACCTGCTTCGAGCAGTCCAAGAAGCTGGCGACAAGCCGATCGTGCGCCGGACGCCGGCGGCCCTCGCGGAAGGATCTGGGTCGACGCACTTCGAGTGATTGGCCTGTCGGCCGGCTCACCAGATCCGAAACGGCGTTAGTCACACGATGCGATGGTCCTCATAGCGGAGCAACATGGCGGTGCCTCGGCGGGGTCAAGAGTGGCCGCAGGCCATCACGGAGTGACGCCAGGGGCGCCCTTGACCCCGCCGAGGCACCACCAGATCGTGACTGCGGAGAGAGCAGGCGCGCACGTCAACTTCGGCGATCCTCGGTCGATCTACACGGTGCACCACACGGCACAGCGCACACAGCGCACACAGCGCACACAGCGCACACAGCGCACACAGACAGGGCTCTGCCTTCCGCGCAGCAAGGAGCGGCACATGATTCCCCAGTTCGGGCGCCTCCCGAGTGACGAGGTCGACTTCGACCAGCTCGCTCAGCTCACCGGTGAGGAGCTCGACTCCGGCTCCTTCACCGGCAACGCCCAATACGGCTACCCCCTTCCGGTGGAGTGGGAGGACGCGGCCGAGCTGCTCCGCTGGGAAGAGGCCGCCCTTGCGCGCCTGGACGAGGCAGCCGGCGACGGCGCGCAGTACGAGCAGCTCGCGGTGGATCTCGAGGGAGGGGACGACTACCTACCCTCGGACGTGGTCGGACCCATCGACGTGGGTGCAGCGGGCCTCGTCGCTGCCCTGCGCTCTGCCGGCTTCTTCACCTATAACAGCTGCCGAGGCCACGTCGACTCGCACGGCAACGAGGGTCTCCCGTTCGTTGGTGTGGTGTCCGACGCTGCACACGCCCGGGCACTCAAGCCGCTCGTGCGCCAGGCGGACGTGGGTTGGGGCCTAAGCCCGGAGGGTCTGCTCCAGGTCTTTGCGCCGAGTGTGACCGAGCTGCACGCGCTTGCACGGCTGATCCACGACGAGCGCCCGACGTTCGACGCGCTGCCGTGGACACCGGTGGTCGAATAGCCCGTGATGCGCAGCGGTGGCCGGGGGTGCTGTTCTACCCTGCCTGGATGGCGGACGACGCGCAGCACGAGTACGACACCACCCCGGAACTTCGCGAGCTCCTGGCGCGGGCGGCACAGTCGCCCACCGTCCACCGACCTCTGCGCGCCCGCCGGTAGCGAGCCATCAACCTCCCGACCGGAGGCGCCACTTCTCAGCATTCGGCAAGCGCGGTCTGCGACGCGGCTGTTCGACCCCGCGGTCGCAGATGCCGCGGCACGGAGGCGCGCCGCCGGTGTCACAGTCGAGCGTGGGACACCGATGAGTTGGAGCGGGCGGTAGCGTCGCCCGCCAACGGCGCTGGTGGGGAGCCCGTTCCTCGCAGGGGAGCAGGTGGAACGCAAACAGGCGCAGCGCCGGTCGTTAGTGTGAGGCGATGGCTGGCCCGTCACTCCCCCTTGCGATTCAGTTGGCCGAGGAACACGTCGCACACCTCGGCCAACGTTGGACGCATGTGAGGGCGGTGGGCGCGCGCTGCGCGAGCCTCTGCCTCGACCACAACCTCCCTCAGGCGCTGGCAGTGGCGGCCTGGCTTCACGACATCGGCTACGACCCCCGTCTCGCCCGTACCGGTTTCCACGCTCTCGACGGCGCCCGGTTCCTTCGCGAGCTGGACTCAGACGACGTCGTTGTTTCGCTGGTGGGATACCACTCTGGCGCCGTGTTCGAGGCTGAAGAGCGAGGGCTATCGGTCGAGCTCGCCACCCTGTCACCCCCGCCCCAGGAGCTCCTTGATGTGCTGACTTGGGTAGACATGACGACGAGCCCGGGCGGTCACGTCGTGCTGGTTGATGATCGGTTGGCAGAAATCGGTGAGCGCTACGAGACGTCGGATCCGGTGTCGCGCGCCATCGCGAGGTCGGCGACGTCATTGCGAGAAGCGTCGGTCCGTGCCGCAGCTCGCCTTGGGCTAGCCGATGTAGGGAGTGTCCCGCTCGTCTAGCGCATGCTGGATGCGCAGGCGCATCGAGGGGTGCAGCGGAAGGCGAGCGATCGCGTCCTCACTGACCCATTCAACTGCCTTACTTTCGCTGCTTGTGGCCGGCTCTCCCCCGACGAGGCTTGCTCGGAAGGCGATGGAGAACTGCTGCCGCACCTCGCCATCGTCGTAGGCCATGACGTGCCGAGGATTCGTGTAGAGGCCCGTGACGCGCTCGACCACCACGTCGTAGCCCGTCTCCTCCTTGACCTCGCGAACCACTGTGTCCGCGATCGACTCCCCAAGCTCGTGTCCCCCGCCGGGGAGCGCCCACAGGTCGTTGTCAGTCTTGTGGATGAGGAGGACTCTTCCCTCGTCGTCGGTCACGACCGCGACGACCGAGGGCACGACGCTGTTCGCCTTGGGCGCGTTCGGGTCGTCGATGTAGTCGATGCGAGCCACATAGCGAGCCTAGGCGGCGGCGTCCTTCTGCACGAGGGTGGCCGTGTCCCAGACTCGCTCGAACGCGCCCATGAAGTGGGGGAAGAGCCGACCGCCGATGACCCGGTGCAGGTGCAGCACGGGGGAGTGGTTCGCGGGCGCGCCGTAGGCGTGGGTGTTGGCGAACAAGTCCTCGTCAAATCGGAAGATCGAGGAGTAGAGAGTCGTGTCGTGCATGCGGGCCTCGATACCCTGCACTCCGAGGCACGGCCTGAGGTACTTCCAGGTCAGGGAGCATCGAGCGGAGAGCGAGTCGCCGATGTTCTCCTCCTCGCCGCGGATCTGGACAGCGCGACCGGCGGGGTCGCCGAAGAGGAGTCGGACCCGGACTCCCTGACGTGCCTTCCTGAGCAAGACGTCGTCGAAGTCGGCGATGGTGTCGTGGAAGAAGCTGGCCGCGAAGGCCAGGACGTCGATCGACTCGGTGGCCCCCTCGAGCAGGGACTGCCAGGTGCCTGCGGGGACGGAGCCGCGGTTGGGGTGCATGGCGACGAACTCCGCCTGACTAGCTGACTGCGCGCGGGCCTCCGAGACAGCGGCCGGCCACAGGAATGCCTCATCTCGTCCGAGCGCAGCGCACAGCGCTTGGCGGTTCGTGCGGTGCGGCACACGGTCGGTCGTGATCCAGCGCTCAACCGTCTTCGGATCGACTCCGATCCGCTCGCTTAGCGCTGCCAGCGTCATGCCCGACCCGGAGATCGCGGAACGCAGCCTCTCGTTCGCCATCCCGCCAGCGTCGCAGAAGGGGACGTTTTGTCAAGACGCAGACGTCCTCAAACGTCCCTCGGCGCGGTGATGCCGTCCCACTCGGCGGAGGTCTCCTGGAGACGAGCCACTTCCGGCTCGCCACGAGAAGGGGATCACCATGGCACTCGCGCGGCGGTTCAAGGTCCCGCACCACGACGTCTTCCCGTTCGGGGCGTACCTCGTCTCGGAGGTGACGCCCGTGTACGACTTCGAGAAGTCGACGCGGGAGGTGAAGGTGCAGGACCACGACAAGGAGACCGGCCTGCCGCTGTGGCAGGTCGACGTCCTGGACGCGGACCCAGAAGCGGCCCGGAAGTCGAAGACGGTGACGATCAAGATGGCAGCGAAGGTGCAGCCGGTGCCGCCGCCGAACGACGGCTCGTCGCCGTTCACGGCCGTGGTGTTCGAGGGTCTGACGGCGACGCCGTGGGTGGACTCGACGCGGTGCACAGGGCCCGACCCGGGGAAGTCGCACCGGTGTCGGGCGCAGTCGGCGTGGTCGTTCCGCGCGGAGGGTATCGCCCCGAGCAAGCGGGGCACGGGCACCGCCTCGACAAGCAACGCCGCGTGACGTCATGAGCTTCGTCCTGCTCCTGTGCCTGGTAATCAGCCCCGCGGTCGCGGCGCTGGTCGTCCGGTGGCTTTGGCGTCGCGGGGTGCCGGTCCTCGGCTGGCTCGTGCACCACCCGGCCGCGGCCGTGGCGATCGTGGCGGTGATGTGGCTGCAGCGCGTGGGCGCTGAGCACGGAGCCGGCGTCGTGATCGTCGCCGTCACGCTGATGGTCGGGGTACTCGTCGCCCTCCGTGTCGTGCTCCCCGAGCGCTTCTCCGACTGGGTGTCATCGAGGGCCCAGGGGTGGTGGCGTGAGGCGCGTGTCTACCGCGGCACGTGGCAGGCCGCGATGGCGACGACAGGCCTGGCGCTTCGGATGGGCCGCGCGCAGCGGCTGCCGGGACTGGTGAGTGTTCGCAGCCGTGGCGGGATCGACCTGGTTCGCGCTCGGATGCTGCCTGGCCAGGTGCTGGAGGACTGGGCTCAGAACGCACCGCGACTGGCGCAGACCTTCGGGAGCCAGGAGTGCCGCGTGCGGACCGTCAAGCGGCGACCGCACCAGCTCGAGCTGTGGTTCCTCGCGAGCGACCCGCTCTCGAGCGACGTCATGCCGTTCGACTCGGAGGAAAGCGACCCATCTGCGCTGCCGGTGGCGGTGCGGGAGGACGGACGGCGCTACGACCTGCCCCTGCTGGGGACGCACGTGCTCGTGGTGGGTGCGACCGGCGCCGGTAAGGGCTCGGTGCTGTGGTCGATCGTGGCCGCGCTCGGTCCCGCGATCCGCGACCGCACGGCGCAGGTGTGGGCGCTCGACCCGAAGGGCGGCATGGAGCTCGCCGGTGGTCGTGCGCTGTTCCACCGGTTCGTCTACGGCGACCCGCAGGACGACGCGGTGTACGAGCTGGACTTCGCGCGGACGCTAGAGGACGCCGTGGCGGTCATGCGCCGGCGCCAGTCGGTGCTGCGTGGGGTGGCTCGGTTGCACACGCCCTCCGCCGACGAGCCGCTGATCGTGCTGCTCGTCGACGAGCTCGCCAGTCTCACGGCTTATGTGGCCGACCGTGACGCCAAGCGCCGGATCGGGTCGGCACTCGCGCTGCTCCTGTCCCAAGGACGCGCCGTCGGCATCAGCGTCGTCGCCGCGGTGCAGGACCCCCGCAAGGAGGTAGTCACCGTGCGAGACCTCTTCCCGACGCGAATCGCGCTGCGTCTCTCAGAGGCGGACCAGGTGGCCCTGGTCCTCGGTGCGGGCGCGCGAGACCGCGGTGCTCGGTGCGACGACATCCCTGAGTCGCGTCCAGGGATCGGGTACGTCGGGATCGATGGCGTGGCGGAGCCGGTGCGCGTGCGCTTCTCGCATATCACGGACGTGGAGATCGCGAGCCTGGTCGCTCGCTTTGGCCGGCCGGCGACTCCGGTGCCCGTGTCCGAGGAAAGCGCGGCGTGATCATGGCCAGCGCACTCCCCGACACGCGCTGGATGACGGACGCCGCGTGCGCCCAGCGTCTCGACCTCCCGTGGCTCGCAGACGCCGCGGACGTCAGCCCGTCGGACGAGCTGGTGATGTTCGACGTCTGCTGGCACTGCCGGGTCTCTGGGCCGTGCTACGACTTCGCTCAGCGCGTCGGCGCCTGCGGCGGCTTCTGGTCCGGCGTCAACCGTGACGTCGACGCGGACTTCCTGCCTGGGTTGGGGGATGTGGCATGAGGGGCATCGGCATCGACGACGAGGTCATCCGCGAGCTCGCGATCGAGCAGGCCGTCTGCGTGCGTCCGGTGATGCGGCGCGTGACCGACCGCGTGACCGGTGAGGTGACGACCGTACCGATCCGGTGCGGAGCCACGCGCGACTCGGTGTGCCCCAGCTGCGCCGCGAAGGCCCGCCGGCTGCGGATGACCCAATGCGCGGAGGGCTGGCACGCCGAGTCGGAGCCGGTGGCCCCCGACGACGGCCAGCTCGCCGAGGCGCCAATCGCGGAGCCCGCCGAGACGGATAGCGGCGACACACACCGACAGACGCGCTCGACTCGGCGGCGGGCGGACGCTCCGGACCTGCCGACCCGTCCCACAGATCCCCGCACGATCGGACAGGTCTTCGCCGCTCCGGACGGCAAGGTGTACCGGCCGTCGATGTTCGTCACGCTCACCCTGCCGTCCTACGGCAAGGTGAAGCCGCACCTCGGAGTCCCGGTCGACCCCGCCCGGTACGACTATCGACGCGCCGCACTCGACGCCCTGCACTTCCCCAAGCTGCTCGACCGGTGGCTGCAGAACCTGCGCCGGTGCGCCGGCTACCAGTGCCAGTACTTCGGCGCCGTGGAGGCGCAGCGCCGCCTCGCTCCGCACTTCCACATCGCGATCCGCGGCGCCATCCCACGTGCGACGGTTCGCGCGGTCACGCGCGCCACGTACCTCCAGCTCTGGTGGCCGCCGATGCTCGACCCCGCTTACGTCCAACGGGTTCCCGTCTGGGCTGACGAGCACTACTGCGACCCCGACACCGGCTGCCCGCTGCCCACGTGGGAGCAGGCAATCCAGGCCCTAGACGACGACCCGGACGCCCGGCCCGCGCACGTGATGCGGCTCGGGCAGCGGGTCGACATCAAGGGCATCCTCGGGGGCACCCCGAACGCCGACCGCGCCGTGCGCTACCTCACCAAGTACCTCACCAAGGCGGTCGCCGAGACCTACGCCGACGACGACGGAGGTGACGCGGCCTACGAGGCGCACATCGACCGCCTCCACGAGCACGTGCGCTGGCTGCCCTGCTCCAAGGAGTGCGCGAACTGGCTGCGATTCGGCGTCCAGCCGCACGACGCCGGCCCGGGTCTGGTTCCAGGGCACTGCGCGTCCAAAGCACACGACCGCGATCACGTGGGCGTCGGCGGGCGACGGGTCCTGGTATCCCGACGCTGGTCCGGCAAGACCCTCACGGAGCACAAGGCAGACCGCGCCGCCGTGGTGCGTGCCGCACTTGAGGCCGCGGGCATCAAGCCACCGGCGGCCAACCGAATGGCCGCAGAGACGCTGCACGAGGACGGCAAGCCGCGCTTCGTGTGGGACGACGTCCCACTGTCCCAGTACGACTACGGCCGCGTCGTCATGGCGACGGTCGTAGAGGCGCGGCGATGGCGGGCGCAGTACGACCGAGCCAAGGAGCTGCTGGCGGGCACAGATCCGCCTGTGGACAAAGGTTCGGCAATCGCCAGTGTGCGGGCCAGCAGCATGCGACCCGCCGTGACCGAAGGGATCTGACGATGAGCGCAGGAACGAAGTCCGCCGCGGTCCGTACGGAGCTGCCGGTGATGCTGACGAGCTATGAGGTGGCCCGGGTCCTGCAGGTGTCGCCGTCGACGCTGTGCCGCTGGCGGCAGACCGGTCAGGGGCCACGGGTCACGTGGCTGACGCCGAACTGCCCGCGCTACGCAAAGGACGACGTCGACGCGTGGCTGGCGAGGATGGCGGCATGAGCGTCGTGAAGCTCACGAACGGCCGGTGGCGGGCGAAGCTCAAGAGCGGCCGGGTGGACGTCGCGAGCAAGGCCTTCGACACGCGGCGCGAGGCGGTGGCGTGGCTCGCTCGGGAGCGGGCGGCACTGGCCGGCGGGGTCGACCCGCGAGCTGGTCGGGAGCGGGTGCGGGCGCTGGTGATCCGGTGGTTGCAGATCCGTCGGACGACAGTGGCCGGCAAGACGTACCGGTCGGACCAGGACCTCCTGCGGCTGATGCCGACGAGCATGCTGGCGCTGCAGGTGGGATCGGTGTCGGGGCGGGAGGTCGCCCGCTCCTATGAGGCGCTGCTGGCCCGCGGTCTGGCGGAGGGCACGGTGCGGCGGTACCGGGCGAGCCTGTCGTCGTTCTTCGCGTGGTGCGTGCGCGAGAAGATGATCGCCGCCAACCCGGTGACCGACGTCCGGGTCCCCCGGCAGTCGCACGTCGTCGAGGAGATGGACCCGTTCACGGAGTCGATGCTCGAGGACGCGCACGCGGCGTGGTCGGAGGCGTCCCAGCAACTAGCGGACATCCTGCTCGTGCTGGCCTGGACCGGGCTGCGGTGGGGTGAGGCGCGGGCGATGCGCGTCGAGGATGTGATGCAGATCCCGACGCCCGGTCTGATGGTGCGGCGGTCGCAGCCGGAGGGTCAGCCGGTCAAGGCGACGAAGGGTCGCGCCTCACGACGGGTGCCGCTGGCGAACCGCGTGCTGCCGGTCGTCCTGCGGCTGGCGGCGGACAAGGCGTCGAGCGACCTGCTGTTCACCACGGCGAGCGGAGGGCAGCTGCATCGCACGGCGGCGGTGCGGTCGGTGCGTTGGGCCGAGACGAACCGCGGGCGCCGCGTGCACGACCTCCGCCACACCGCCGCGTGCCTGTGGCTGGCCCGCGGTGTCGACCCCGGGACAGTGCAGGCGTGGATGGGTCACGAGTCGATCGCGACCACGAACCGGTACCTGCACTTCCTCGGGACCGGGGCCGATTTGGTGGGTCTGGAGAGGCTGAATACCGACCTGGGGGGCACCAGGGGGGCACGACGGGACACGTCAGGGGGGTGGGAACGATGAAACCCCGCCGGACTGTCAGCGTTTCCGCTGGTCCGACGGGGTTCCGGGTGGAGCCGCCTAACAGAATCGAACTGTTGACCTTCTCATTACGAGTGAGACGCTCTACCGACTGAGCTAAGGCGGCACTGCTGCTTGCTGAGGCACTGCTGGGTGCTGCTGTGGTGCGCGCGCCGCGCGGTCGAGCCGAGCGGGCTGCGCCACTCTACCTGGCGTCCGGCCCAGGATTCAAAACCAGCGCCCGCCGGACCCGTCGCCGCAGGCCAGGGCCGTCAGCCGACCGTGGCCAGCGCCGCGCGCGGCCGGCGCCGGCGCCCGTCAACAGCGCGTCCCGTCCTCGGGCACGGTGCCCTCGAGCAGGTACGCGTCGACGGCCCCGGAGATGCACTCGTCGGACCGCCCGTACGCGGTGTGCCCCTCGCCCTCGAACGTGAGGAGCACCGCGGAGGACAGCGTCTCGGAGAGCGACTCGGCCCAGACGTAGGGGGTCGCGGGGTCGTTGGTGGTGCCGATCACGACGATCGGCGCGGCACCCTCGGCCGTGTACGAGTCGAGCTCACCGGCCACGGGGACCGGCCAGCGCGCGCACACGACACCGCCGTACCCGAAGTACCGCCCGATCGTCGGCGCGACCTCGACCATGCGCTCGGCGGAGGCCCGCATCTCGTCGGGGTCGGTCGTGGCCCGGTCGTCCGCGCATCCGATCGCCCAGAACGCCTCGGTCGTGTTGCTCGCGTACGTGCCGTCGGCCTCGCGGTCGTAGTACAGGTCCGCGAACTGCAGGAGCCGCGAGCCGTCGCGCTGCTGGATCGCCCCGGTCAGGCCCTCGGTGAGGTAGGGCCACAGCGAGTTCGCGTAGAGCGTCTGCGCGATGCCCGCGAACGCGAGGCTGCCCGTGAGCTGCCGGTTCGGGTCGGAGGTGTCGATCGGGTTGCGGCGCGCGTCCTCCAGCAGGTCGGCGACGGCGGCGAGCCCTTCGTCGACCGTGCCCTCGAGCGGGCAGGCCTTGCCCGCCTGGCAGTCCGCGACGTACGCGCGCAGGGCCGACTCGAAGCCGGCCGCCTGGCCCGCCGCGACCTCGTCGGAGTCGAGCGTCGGGTCGAGCGCACCGTCGAGCACGAGCCGGCCGACGCGCTCCGGGAACAGCGAGGCGTACGTGGCGCCGAGCGCCGTGCCGTACGAGAAGCCGAGGTAGTGGAGCTGCTGGTCGCCCAGCACGGCGCGCAGCACGTCGAGGTCCCGGGCCGCGCTCACGGTGTCGACGTGCTCGAGCACCTCGCCGGTCCGCTCGAGGCAGCCGGCCCCGAGCTCGCCGTACATCGCCTCGACCTCCTCGAGGCCCTCGGGCGTCGAGTAGTCGGCGTCGAACGCCACGAGCGCGTCCATCTCCGGACCGTCGACGCACTCGACCGGGTGCGACGTCCCGACGCCGCGCGGGTCGAAGCCGACGAGGTCGTAGCGCTCCTTGACCTCGGTGCCCACGCGCTGCAGCACGACGCTCTCGAGCGCCTCCGTGCCCGACGCCCCCGGCCCGCCGGGGTTGGTCAGCAGCGACCCGATCCGGTCGCCCCCGGTCGCGCGCGAGCGGTTGACGGCGAGCTCGATCGACGCACCGCCGGGCTCGGCCCAGTCGACCGGCACGACGACGGTCGCGCACTCGAGGGCGCCGCACGCGGTCCACTCGGGCTGCTGCTCGTAGAACTCCGCGAGCTCCGGGGCGACGCCCTCGCTCGACGCGGGCGGGGCGCTCGGGTCGACGGTGACCTGGTTCTTGGGGCTCGAGCACCCGGCCAGCACGAGCGCACTCACCGCGAGCAGACCGGCGGCGCGCAGGAGCGGGCCGGAGGCGCGCCGGGCCGGGCGCAGCGGGGAGGGCGTCACCGCGGCCAGGGGCTGCTCGGCGGCACGGCGGACGTCACGTGGGGCGAGGGGCACCGCCCCAGCCTAAGCGGGATGCGACGCCGCTCTCGTCGCCCGTTCGGCGCAGCGGGCCTCGCGCGAGCGCCCGGAGGCTCAGCCCTGGGGCCGCAGCGCGGACGCCCGGAGGCTACGCCCTGGGGCCGCAGGGCGGACGCCAGGGGGCTCAGCCCTGGGGTCGCAGCGCGATCGCCATCGCCTCGACCGCGAGCAGCGGCGCGACGTTGCCCGCGAGCCTCGTCCGGGCCACCCCGACGGCGTCCATCCGGCGCAGCGTCTGCTCCGCGGTGCTGCTCTCGGCGAGCGTCCGCACGGTCTCCTCGTGCTCGACGTTCACGAGCTCGACGCCCGCGGCGAGCTGGATCACGAGGACGTCGCGGTACAGCGACAGGAGGTCGACCATCGCGCGGTCCAGCACGTCGCGCTGCGCCCGCGTCGCGCGGCGCTTCTGGTCCTCCTCGAGCTGACGGACCTGGGCCCGCAGCGCCGGCGGGATCGTCGCCGCGCCCTCCGCGCCGAGCGAGCGCAGCAGCGCCGAGCGCTCGCTCGCGTCGCGCTCCTCGGTCGCCGCCTTCGCGTCGGCCTGCGCGGTCTCGACGAGCTCGCCGGCGGCCAGCACGGCGTCGCCGACCCCGCGCACGCGCGGCGCGAGCGAGAGCACCTTGGCCCGGCGCGCCCGCGCCTCGGGGTCGCGCGCGAGCCGCCGGGCGATGCCGATGTGGCTCTGCGCCGCCCGGGCGGCGACGGCGGCGACGTGCGGGTCGACGCCGTCGCGGCGCACCAGCAGCTCGGCGACCGCGTCGACCGGCGGGACGCGCAGCGGGACGGAGCGGCTGCGCGAGCGCAGCGTCACGAGCACGTCCTGGGGGCTCGGCGCGCACAGCAGCCAGACCGTGCGCGGCGGCGGCTCCTCGATGGCCTTGAGCAGCACGTTGCCGCTCGTCTCGTTGAGCCGGTCCGCGTCCTCGACGACGATGACGCGCCACCGGCCCTCGGACGGCGAGCGCTGCGCGAGCTCGACGAGCGGCCGCGCGGTGTCGACGCGGATGAAGACGCCCTCGGTCGCGACGAGCGTCACGTCGGGGTGGGTCCCGTGCAGCACCGTGGTGCACGCGTGGCAGTGGCCGCAGCCGCCCTCGAGGCACTGGAGCGCCGCCGCGAACGCGCGCGCCGCGTTGGACCGTCCCGAGCCGGGCGGCCCGGTGAGCAGCCACGCGTGCGTCATGCGGCTCGGGTCGAGAGCCGCACCGCGCAGCTCCTCGACGGCGGGCTCCTGCCCGACGACGTCGTCCCAGACGCTCATGCGGCACCGGCCCCGGGCGTCGCACCCGGGACGGCGTCGGGCCCGGCCGCAGCGGTCGCCGCGTCGGACCCCGGCACCGCAGGCTCGCCGCCCGCCGCACGCACCGGCGTCCGGTCGCCGGCGTCGAGGTCGTCCTCGAACCCGCCCGCCGCGGCGACCCGCGCCAGCACGCGCGCGGCGAGCTCGTCGACCGGCCGGGTCGCGTCGAGCACGAGCCAGCGGCCCGGGTCGCGCTCGGCGCGCGCGAGGAACGCGGCGCGGGTGCGGCGGTGGAAGTCGTCGCCGGCCCGCTCGAGCCGGTCGGGGTCACCGGTGAGCCGGGTGCGGCCGACGTCCGGGTCGAGGTCGAGCAGCACCGTCACCGCGGGCAGCAGACCGCCGGTTGCCCAGAGCGAGATCCGCTCGACCTCGTCGGCCCCGAGGTCCCGCCCCGAGCCCTGGTACGCGATCGACGAGTCGAGGTAGCGGTCCGTGAGGACGACGGCCCCGCGCTCGAGCGCCGGGCGGACGAGCGACGCGACGTGGTGCGCGCGGTCCGCGGCGTAGAGCAGCACCTCGGCGCGAGGGTCGACGTGGTCGCCGTGCAGCAGCGCCTGGCGGAGCTCGACACCCAGCGGGGTGCCCCCCGGCTCGCGTGTGAGCACGACCTCGCGGCCCAGCGCCCGCAGGCGGTCCGCGAGCGCCCGCGCCTGCGTCGACTTGCCCGCGCCGTCGCCGCCCTCGAAGGAGACGAAGAGGCCGAGGGCGGACGGCGCGACCGACAGGTTGCCGACGGACGCCCTGGTCCGGCTGCCGTCCGTGGTTCCGGCCGCGGCCGGCACCGTCGCGTCGCGCGGGCCGTCGGCCGGGATGCCCTGAGCGGCTCGGCTCGGGGGCTGGGCGTCGCTCGAAGTCACGACGCCAGGGTAGCCCGCACCTCCGCCGAGCCACCCCGGCTGACGTGCGGCTCTGGTGCCCCGCTGCGCGCACACCCCCCTGCGCGGACGGGGTGACGCCCGCGCGGCCGAGGCCTCCCTTTCTCCGACGGACCGTCGCGCCCTAGGGTCGGCGACCATGAGTCAGCAGCTTCTCCTCGGGCACCGCCGCATGCGTCTCGCGGTGCCCCTCGCCGGCCGGGACCCGGACCAGCACGACCGCGGCGCGACGCCCCTCGAGCTGTTCTTCGACCTCGTCTTCGTGGTCGCGGTCGCCCTCGCCGCCGAGGGCCTGCACCACGGCATCGCGGAGGCGCACACGGCCGAGAGCCTGGTCCGGTTCGCGATGGTCTTCTGCGCGATCTACTGGGCGTGGGTCAACTTCACCTGGCTCTCCTCGGCGTACGACACCGACGACATCCTGTTCCGGGCGCTGACGTTCCTCACCATGACCGGTGCGCTCGTCTTCGCCGCGGGCGTGCCGCGCGTGATGGCGGACGGCGACTTCTCGGTGGTCGTCGCGGGCTACACCCTCATGCGCGTCGCGCAGATCCTGACCTGGCTGCGCGTGGCGCGAGGCGACACCGCCCGGCAGGCGACGGCCTTGCGGTACGCGGGTGGCCTGGCCGTCGTGCAGACCGCCTGGGTGCTCACGCTGCTCGTCCTGCCGTCGCCCGCGTGGATCGTCGCATGCCTGCCGCTGGCCGTCGTCGAGGTGCTCCTGCCGATGTGGGCCGAGAGAGGCAAGGCGATCCCCTGGCACCCCGACCACATCGCCGAGCGCTACGGCCTCTTCATGATCATCGTCCTCGGCGAGTCCGTGCTCGCCACGTCGCGCGCGGTCCAGACCGCGCTCGACGAGGGCGCCGCGGGCGCGCTCGCCCCGGTCTTCGTCGGCGGGCTGCTCGTCCTCTTCTCGATCTGGTGGGCCTACTTCGAGCGACCCGCCGACCACCTGGGCTCGTCACGGTGGTGGCCGTGGGTGTGGTCCTACCTCCACCTGATCGTGTTCGCCGCCGTCGCCGCCGTGGGCGCCGGGCTGGCCCTGGTCATCGAGGAGGCCGCGCACCACGGCGAGGTGGACCCGACCACCGCCGCGGCCGCCGTGACCGTCCCCTACGCCCTGTTCCTGCTCAGCCTGTGGGGCATGTACGTGCGGCACGACGAGCCCGCGGTGCGCCGGTTCGGGGTGCCCGTCGTGGTCGCTGTCGTCGCGGCGCTCACGCTCGCGACGCGGGCCGGGATGATGCCCGGCACCGTGGTGCTCGCGGTCGGCCTCACGGCGGCGGTGCTCGTCGTCGTCGAGGCCTGGCTGCGCCTGCGCGGCGACGGCGACGCGGCGGCGCTCCCGCGATAGGCGGAGACTCGCCGGGCCGCCCACCTGACCGGCAGGACGACGGCCCCCGCCGCGGCGCACCGCGGCGGGGGCCGTCGTCGTCCCGGCGGACCGGCTACTTGCGCCCGGCCGTCCAGTTCATGCCCCAGCCGTACTGGCGGTCGAGCTCGGCCTGGCTGCCCTGGATGTAGCGGACCTCGCGGTTCACGGAGAGCTCGCCGCCCGTGTTCTCGATCATCGCGATCGCGCACATCGGCGAGCGCGGGTCGTGCTCGTCGAGCCGGACCTCGATCTCGGGGCCCGACGCGGGGAACAGCGTCACGACGCCGTCCGCGGCGGCCCAGTTCGGCACGCCCTGGTAGATGAACGCGAAGACGAGTATCCGGCGGATCTCGCTCACGTGGGCGAGGTTGACGAAGAGGTTCTCCCCGCCCGAGTTCGTGCCGCTGCGGTCGTCGCCGTCGAGCCACGTGATCGCCTCGCCGCTGCGCGTGTCGCGGAACGCGTTGCCGAGCGCCTGGACGACGCCCTTGGACCCGTCGGTGTACTCGTACAGTGCCGCGAGGTCGAGGTCGATCGACCCGCCGCCGCCACCGCCCGTGAGGCGCTTGAGGAACCCGCCGCCCTGCGGTGCACCGGCGGGGCGCGCGTTCCAGTTCAGGTTGACGCGCAGGATCCCGCTCGCGCCGCCGCGCTTGGTCAGCGACACCGACGGCGCCGCCTTGGTGAGCGTGACCTTGCTCAGCGAGACGGGGGCGGATCCGCCCGCCGCCGCGCTGCTCTCGGGTGCGGGGTCGGGCGCTCCCGGACGCTTGGTGTAGTCGATTCCCATGCTGACCTCCTCGGTGTGCCGGCGGACCGGCGGCTGGTCGTGCTGCTCAGGATTGCTGGGTCGTGCTCTGCGGCTCGCGCTCTGCGGCTCGTGCCGTGGGGCTCGCACTCCGTAACTCCGGCGCGGCGGCGCGGGTTCCGCGCTCCGTGGCTCGCGGGCGCGAAACGGCCGTGCGGCGCGCGCCTCACACGAGCGGGGTCCGGGTGTCGACCCAGGTGATCTGCTCGAACCCGTGCGCGGTGCACGCGTCGCGCAGGGTGCCCTCGATGAGCTCGTCCTCGGCGCGGAGCACGAGCTCCCCGCCGACGCGCAGCACCGACAGCGCGACGAGCACGCCCGCCGACCGCCCGTGCCGCAGCGGCGCCTCGACGCGCAGCCCCCCGAAGCCGTGCACGACGAGCGTGCCACCCCAGTCGAGCGCCGCGCCGGACTCGGAGTACGCGAGCACGACGAGCCGCTCGACCGCACGGACCTGGCGCAGGTCCACGACGAGCTGCTCGAAGCGCTCGCGCGACGAGACGATCACGGGCCGGCGGGTGTGCAGCCCGGCGACGGGGATCTCGCGGCTGTGCGCGACGAGCGAGGGCCGGGCGCCGGCCAGCCGGTACGCGCACGCGAGGCGCAGGTCGCCGACCGCGTCGGAGCACGCCGCCTCGACGGTCAGCCCACCGACGCCCGACTGCAGCGCCGTGAGCGCGACGACGGGCTCCGTGGGGGTCAGCACGACCGGCGACCCCGCGTGCACGCGCGGCGGCGCGAACGCCAGCACGAGGTCGCCCGCGGCGGCGGACGGGGGCTCCGGGCGGGCGCGACGGGCGGTAGCGGCGGGCGCGGTCGAGGCGGTGAGGTCGAGCGACGTCACCGGGCGTGCGCCCTGCGCGGTGACCGGGCTGACCGCGCTCGACGGGTTCGACGGCGCGTGCGGCCCAGCCGGTCCGGGTGCCGGGGTCGGCGCTGCGGCCCGGGACGGCGTCGCGGTCCGTGCCGGGCCCGTCCCGAGGTCGAGCGACGTCGATCCCGTGCTTGCGCGGCCGAGGTCCAGCGACGTGGATCCCGTCCCCGCGGAGCCGAGGTCGAGCGACGTCGAGCCAGCGCCCGACGTGCCGGGGGTCGACGGCGTGGAGCCCGTGCCCGCGGAGCCGAGGTCGAGCGACGTCGAGCCCGCACCCGGCGAGCCGAGGTCGAGCGAGGACGACCCGGAGGTCGCCGGAGAGCGGTCCGCCGCCGCCGGCGGAGCCACGGCCGGCGCCGGGGTGGTCGGCCGCACCGGCGTCCCCGAGCCGGTCGGCACCGCCGACGCCCGCGCCGCCGCGGGCGCTCCAGCCGCAGCACCCCCCGTCGCGGACACCCCCGTCGCGGACACCCCCGTCGCGGTCGCGCCCGCCGCGGTCGCGCCCGCCGCGGCCGCACCCCCCGCGCCCCGCGTCCGCAGCGTCCGGCGCCGCAGCCACGGCAGGTCGTGCCGCACCTCCGTGCCGGGCCTGGGCGACCGGGGCGACGTCACAGCGGCACGCCGTAGTCGGCCGCCATGCCCTCGAAGCCGTTCGCGTACCCCTGCCCGACGACCTTGAACTTCCAGCCGGTCGTGTGCCGGTAGAGCTCGCCGAGCACGAGCCCGGTCTCGGCGCGCAGCGACGGCGCGAGGTTCTCGGAGCGGACGAGCTCGGAGCTGTCGCGCAGGTCGAGCACGCGCACCGCCGCCTCGCGCAGCTGCCCGAGGGTCCGCCGCTGCCCGAGCGCCTCGTTGATGTACGCGACGACCACGATGCGTGCGACGTCGGCGGGGACGCCCGCGAGGTCGACCTCGACCTGCTCGGTGTCGGTCCCGACGACCCGCTCGAGCTGCGCGACCGAGAGGTCCGGCTCGACGAGCTGGTTGAAGAACACGACGTGCCGGTCCGAGAGCACGCGGCTGCGCGCGTCGCACAGCAGGGTCGCGACGACGATGTTGTCCATCAGCACGGGCTCGCTCGACGCGAACCGCACGCCGAGCACGACGCCGGTGAGCGACGGTATCTCGCGGGTCAGCTCGACGTTCGAGCCCCGCGCCATGGGCCGCGCCGCCATCACAGGTCCAGGTCCGAGCCGGAGAACCGTGTGCGGAGGAAGTTGCCTTGCGTCATCAGTGCGTCAGCGTCCTGGTTCTGGGTGGCGTGCAGGGTCGCGGTCGCCGACTGCAGGAGCGCGTCGAGCTGCATCATGAGCGACTGCGTGGGCGTGTGGCCGGCTCCGCGCGGGGTGTCGAGCAGCCGCGCGTCGACGGCGAGGTAGGTCTGGAGGGTCGTCGGCAGGTAGTCCTCGACGGTGCCGCGCACGGACATCGTGGCGTACACGTCGAGCGGCCGGGTCTGCGCCTGCGCGACGACGGCCCGCAGCACGTCGGTGATCCGGCGGGCGTTCGCGACGGCCGCGGCCGGCAGCCGCCCGGCGTTGCCGTTCACGAGGCGTTCGAGGCCCGCGACGCCCGCGAGCAGCTGCTCGACGCTGTCCGCGGGGTCGTCGGCGGGCGGCAGCGGCAGCGGCGGGACGACGGCGTCCTCGCGGGCGTCCGTGAACCGCCTGAACCACCTCACGGTCGGGCTCCTCCTCGGTCGGGCGTCAGGACGTGATCTCGCCCTGCCGGGTCCGCGCGAGGTACGGCTGGGCGCGCTGGATCTGCCCCTCGAGTGCGGTGACGGTCTGGGCCATGCTGTCGACGGCCTGCGCGCGGAACGTGTCCAGCGCGTCCATCGTCGCGAACACGTTGTCGAACGCGGCCTGGAGCTTCTCGACGTCGATCGTCGACTGCGCGGCCTGCTGGCTGATCTCGGCGCCCTGCGTGCGCAGCTGCTGCGACGTCTGCTCGATGAGGTTCGACGTCACGGTGTTGAGCGCGGTGATCTGGTCGAGCACGAGCTTCTGGCGCGAGAGCGCCTGGGACACGATGACGGCGGTGCGCAGCGCCGCGATGGTCGTGGTCTGCGCGCGGTCGACGCCCTTGATGAGCTCGACGTTGTTCTTCCGGACGAGGTCGAGCGCCATGTAGCCCTGGACGTTGACGGCCATCTGCGTCATGAGGTCCTGGCGGCGCTGGCGCACGGGGAACAGCGCGTCGGCGCGCACGGTGTCGGCGTCCTGCTGGCGGCCCGCCGCCTCGAGCTGCGCGACCTTGTCCACGAGCGCGGCGTCGAGCGCCGCGGCGAGCTCGTTGTACTCGGCGAGCCGGCCCATCGTGGCCCACATGTTCGCCTTCTCGGTCTCGATCGCCGCGTTGTCCTTGCGGAGGTCGTCCTGGCCCGAGCTGAGGGACTTGATGATCGCGTCGAGGTGCTGCTGCGCGGACTGGTACCGCTGGAAGTAGGTGTCGATCTTCGAGCCGCCCGGGAGCCAGCGCAGGGCCTTCTTGACGCCCGTGAGGTCGGCGCGGTGCGGGTCGAGCTCGGTGACGGTCTGCCGGAGCTGCGCGATGGTCGTGGCGACCCGGACCTGCGCGTCGCCGCTGCCCGCCGCCGAGCCGCCCTTCGCCTTGCCCATCGCCGCCGCGGGCCGGTCGAGCATGCGGCTCGACACCGCGGCGGCGGCGCGCATGTCCTGCTCGCCCATCGACGTGATCGAGGCGACCTTCTGCGTGAACTCGGGCGAGCGGGTGTCGAGCGCGACGAGCTCGGTGACGAACGCGTCGGCCTTCTGCCGCAGCTCGACCTGCTTCGCGGAGGCGACGGGGACGGCCCCCGCGGCCTGCTCCGCCTCGACGACGACGACGGGTGCGGGCGGCGTGAGGACGAGCGCCCCGGACGTGGGTGCGGCGGCCGCCGGGCCGGGCGTCGCGGTGGATCCCAGGTCGAGCTCGGACATCGTCGTGTCTCCCTGTCGTCGTGTGCGCCGGCGCACGGGCTCGCGCGCGTGTCCGGTCCGTGTCGACTCTAAAGTCTCGGCGGCGCGCGGGGGGCCGCGCGACCCCTGATGTCACCCTGAACGGACCCTGATCCTGCACCGAAGGAACTCCGGTGCGGACACCTGCGTTGTTAGCATCGGTGCGCCGTCGAGCCTGGCGGCAGCGCGTCAGCACGACGGGGGGCACGCCTCCGTCAGAAGCCTCTGGAGGATCCGTGGGAGTCAGCCTCAGCAAGGGCGGGAACGTCAGCCTCACCAAGGCCGCACCCGGCCTCACCGCCGTGGTCGTCGGCCTCGGCTGGGACGTCCGCACGACGACGGGCACCGACTTCGACCTGGACGCCTCGGCGATCCTGGTCGACGCGAACGGCAAGGTCGTCTCGGACGGGCACTTCGTGTTCTTCAACAACCTGAAGAGCCCCGAGGGCTCGGTCGAGCACCTCGGCGACAACCTCACCGGTGAGGGCGACGGCGACGACGAGCAGCTCAAGGTCCAGCTCTCGACGGTCCCCGCGGAGGTCGACAAGATCGTCTTCCCCGTCTCGATCTACGACGGCGCGGGCCGCGGGCAGAGCTTCGGCCAGGTCCGCAACGCGTTCATCCGCATCGTGAACCAGGCGGACAACAACGAGCTCGCGCGCTACGACCTCACCGAGGACGCCTCGACCGAGACCGCGATGGTCTTCGGCGAGCTGTACCGCAACGGCGCCGAGTGGAAGTTCCGCGCCGTCGGCCAGGGCTACGCCTCGGGCCTCTCGGGCATCGCGAAGGACTTCGGCGTCAACGTCTGACGCCCACGCACGACGGTCGGGCGCGCCTCACGGGGTGCGCCCGACCGCCCGCGTCACCGGCCGCGCAGCCTCGCGCGAGCGCGCACGTCCGGCACCACCCCGCCCGGCCCCGCCGGTCCCCGCACCACCGCACCGACCTTCCCGAACCGGAGGAGACCGACCATGGGCGTCAGCCTGAACAAGGGCGGCAACGTCTCGCTGACCAAGCAGGCCCCGAACCTGACGGCCGTCGTCGTCGGTCTCGGCTGGGACGCCCGCACCACGAGCGGCGCCGCGTTCGACCTCGACGCGAGCGCGCTCCTCGTCGGCCCCGGCGACCGCGTGCTGTCCGACCAGCACTTCGTGTTCTTCAACAACCTCGCGAGCCCCGACGGCTCGGTCGAGCACACCGGTGACAACCTGACCGGCGAGGGCGAGGGCGACGACGAGTCGATCAAGGTCGACCTCGCGCGCGTCCCCGAGCAGGTGACCCGGATCGTGTTCCCGGTGTCGATCTACCAGGCCGGCGAGCGAGGCCAGAGCTTCGGCCAGGTCCGCAACGCGTTCATCCGGATCATCAACCAGGCCGACGAGCAGGAGCTCGCTCGGTACGATCTGAGCGAGGACGCGTCGAGCGAGACCGCGATGATCTTCGGTGAGATCTACCGGCACCTCGGCGAGTGGAAGTTCCGGGCCATCGGCCAGGGCTACACGTCCGGCCTGCACGGCATCGCCAAGGACTTCGGGGTCGACGTCGGCTGACCCTCACCCCGGGGCTCCCCCGCCCTGGTGCACCACCCCCCTGCAGCGCCCCCGGGCGTGCTTCATCCCGAGAGAACGAGGACCCCCCTGTGGTCATGCGTACCTTCGGCTGGTCGTTCGCCGTGACCGCCGTGTCCCTCGTCGTGGCCTTCCTCTACGGAGGCCCGACCGCGCTCTTCCTGTGCCTGATCCTCGGTGTCCTCGAGGTCTCGCTGTCCTTCGACAACGCCGTGGTCAACGCCAAGATCCTCGTGCGGATGAGCGACTTCTGGCAGAAGATCTTCCTCACCGTCGGCATCGCGATCGCGGTGTTCGGCATGCGCCTGGTCTTCCCGCTGCTCATCGTGGGCATCACCGCCGACCTGAGCCCGGTCGAGGCGATCTCGCTCGCGATGGAGAAGGGCGACCCGGAGACGCCGGGCAGCTACGCCTACCTGCTCAACGAGGCCCACCCGCAGATCGCCGCGTTCGGCGGGATGTTCCTGCTCATGCTGTTCCTCGACTTCATCTTCGAGGACCGTGACATCAAGTGGCTGACGTGGCTCGAGCGCCCCCTCGCGCGCATCGGCAAGCTCGACCAGCTCGGCGTCGTCGTGGGCGGTATCGCGCTCGTCCTGGTCGCCGAGCTGCTCGCGGAGGACCCGGCGATCGTCATGGTCTCCGGCGTGCTCGGCATGATCACCTACATCGCCGTCAACGGCCTGGGCTCGCTGTTCGAGCAGGAGGGCATCGAGGAGGCCGGCGGCACGATCATCGAGGACGGCGCAGCCGAGGAGGGCTCCGGGGCCAAGGACCGCACCGGCCCGTCGGAGCTCGCGAAGGCCACCGGCAAGGCCGGGTTCTTCCTGTTCCTCTACCTCGAGGTGCTCGACGCGTCGTTCTCGTTCGACGGCGTCATCGGCGCGTTCGCGATCACGTCCGACCCGATCATCATCGCCCTGGGCCTCGGCTTCATCGGCGCGATGTTCGTCCGGTCCATCACGGTGTTCCTCGTCCGCAAGGGCACGCTGAGCGACTACGTGTACCTCGAGCACGGTGCCCACTGGGCGATCGCTGCGCTCGCCGCGATCCTGCTCGTGAGCATCGGCTACCACGTCGACGAGATCATCACCGGCCTCGTCGGGGTCGCCTTCATCGGTGCCGCGTTCGCGTCGTCCATCCTGCGCAACCGTCGCCTCAAGGCGGCCGGCGTCGAGGTCGGGCACGTCGACGTGCACGCCGGCTGACCACCCCGACGATGCGCCACTTCGCGCACCTCGCGCCCGACGAGCGCGAGCGGCTCTTCCACGTCGAGCCGCAGGAGTTCACGGCCCACGACGACCGTGACCTGCTCGCGGTCGCGCTCGGCGCCACGCTCTACCTGCCCGGGACGAGGCCGGCCATCGCGGCCGACCTCGTCCGGCGGGCGGCGCAGGGCGTCACGAGCGCGGTCGTCTGTCTCGAGGACGCCATCGCCGACCGGGACGTCCCGGCGGCGGAGGCGAACCTCGTCGCGCAGGTGCGGAACCTCGCCGAGTCGGGTGAGGCCGGCCCGCTCGTGTTCGTGCGCGTGCGCACACCCGAGCAGATCGGTCGCGTCGTCGCGGGGCTCGGCGAGCACGCCGGCGCGCTCTCGGGCTTCGTCGTGCCGAAGTTCACGGAGGACCGGGGCAGCGACTTCCTGGACACCGTCGCGCAGGTCTCCGAGCTCACCGGTCACCGGTACTTCGCGATGCCGATCCTCGAGTCCGCCGAGGTCATCCACCGCGAGACGCGCACCGACGCCCTGGTGGGCATCCGCCGGGCCCTCGACAAGCACCGGGAGCGGGTCCTCGCGGTGCGGATCGGCGCGACCGACCTGAGCTCGGCGTACGGGATCCGGCGCAGCCGGGACCTCACGATCTACGACGTCCTGCCGGTCGCGCAGGTCATCGCCGACGTGGTCAACGTGCTCGGGCGCGCCGACGACACCGGCTTCGTCGTCACGGGCTCGGTCTGGGAGTACTTCGAGGGGCAGGAGCGGCTGCTCAAGCCCCAGCTGCGCGAGTCGCCGTTCATCGAGCACGACGAGCGCGCGCTGCGGGCCCGCCTGATCCGGAAGGCGCTCGACGGCCTCATCCGCGAGATCGTGCTCGACAAGGCCAACGGGATCACCGGCAAGACCGTCATCCACCCGTCGCACGTCGCCGCGGTGCACGCGCTGTCCGTCGTGACGCACGAGGAGCACAGCGACGCGGCGCACATCCTGGGCGTCGAGATGTCCGACGGCGGCGTCGCGGCGTCGGGCTACCGCAACAAGATGAACGAGGCGAAGCCGCACCGCGCGTGGGCCGAGCGCACGATGCTCCGCGCCCGGGTGTTCGGTGTCTCGGGCGAGGACGTGTCGTTCGTAGACCTGCTCGGCGCGGGCGACCCGGCGTGACGGGACGGCACGTGGCGGGGGCCGCACGCGCGGGCGGGGAGCCGGGACCCGCGCGCACGGGCGCCGCGAGCACGAGCGGCCCGTCGGGCGGTGCGTCAGGCGGTGCTGCGCCCGGGATCCGGGCCCGGCAGCGGCGAACGGACCGGCGCGGCCCGTGGACCGGCGGCTGGGTCGCGGACCGGCTCGGTGTCGCGCTCGTCACGACGGGCTCGCCGGTCGGGGTGACGCTCCCCGAGCTCGTCGGGCTCTCGCTGCGCCGCAACCCCCGCCGCGCGCACCTGCTCGTCTCGACCGTGCTCGGCAAGCACGTGCCGACCGACCCCCGCGTGGTGCACGCGTCCGCGCAGCTGCTCGGCGCGCTCGCAGCCGCGCGGATCGCGGGCTCGGGGGACGACGACGCGTCGACGCCCGCCTGGACCGCCGCCGTCGACGCGTTCGCGCCCGCGGTGGCCGGGTCTCCCGGCGCGGCGGCGACGTTGCGCACGCGGACCGACGCCCTCGTGACCGACCTCCGGGACCGGCACGCGTCCGCGCTGACGGGCACGGTCGTGCTCGGGTACGCCGAGACCGCGACCGCGCTCGGCCACGGCGTCGCGGAGGCGCTCGGGGCCCGGTACCTGCACTCGACGCGACGCGCGGTGCCCGGGGTCGCGCTCGCGGGCGGCTTCGAGGAGCAGCACTCGCACGCGACGTCGCACCTGCTGCTGCCCGAGGACCCCGCCTTCCTGGCCGGGCCGGGCCCCCTCGTGCTCGTCGACGACGAGCTCTCGACCGGGCAGACGATCCTCAACACGATCGCCGCGCTGCACGAGCGCTACCCGCGCGGCCGGTACGTCGTCGCCGCGCTCGTCGACGTGCGCTCCGACGCCGACCGGGCGCGCCTGGCCGACCTGGCCGACCGCCTGGGGGTACGCATCGACGCGGTCGCGCTCGTCGCCGGGACCATCGCGCTCGGGGAGGACGTGCTCGCGGAGGGCCGACGGCTCGTCGAGGAGCACTCCCCGCGGGAGGACGCCGCGCCCGGCGCGAACTCGGCCGACGCCGACGTGCCCGACGCCGGAGCGCTCGACGCCGGAGCGCCCGACGCCGCCTCGCCCGCCGGCTCCGACCCCGCCGGTCACGGAGCCCGACCCGGCGCCGTCGCCCGGCTCGACGCGCTCGAGTGGCCCACCGACGTCCCGGACGGCGCGCGGCACGGGCTCACCCCGGCGCAGCTCGACCGGCTCGCCGCAGCAGCGAGCGCCGCGGCCTCGGCGCTCGCCGAGCACCTCACGGGCACGGCGGGCGCAGCACCGGCACCGGCACCGGCACCGGCACCGGCACCGGCGAGCGGGGGTCCCGCAGTGCCGGTCCCCGCGGCACCGGCTGCGGCACCCCACGTGGCCCCTGCGGCACCCGGCACGCCGCCCGCTCCGCCCGCCGCCGCGTCGGCGGCCCAGCGCGTCCTCGTGCTCGGCACCGAGGAGCTCATGCACGCGCCGCTCCTGGTCGCGGCCCACCTCGCCGACCGGCTCGACGCGCACGGCACCCCGGTCGCGTTCTCGTCGACCACCCGCTCGCCCGTCCTGGCGCTCGACGCCGAGGACTACGCGATCCGCACCCGCCTGGTGTTCCCGGCCCACGACGAGCCCGCCGACGGTCCCGGCGACCGCTTCGCGTACAACGTCGCGCCCGGCGTCGACGCGCGCCGCCGGTTCACGGACGTCGTCGTCGTCGTCGACTCGGCCGGCGACACCCCCGCGCTGCGCGCACCCGGCGGGCTCCTCGCCCGCGTCGCGGAGCACACGGACCGCGTGCACGTCCTCGTCCTCCCCTCGTACCGGCCCGCCGCCGGAGCACCTCACCCGCAGGAGACCACCCCGTGACCGCGACCACGCCCACCCCGCTCCCCCCGCCCCTGCGCGGCCCGGAGTTCGGGAGCTACGCCGCCGACGAGGTCGCCTGGCTGCTCACCGACCTGACGCACGTGGCGCTCGAGGCGCCGCTCGAGGAGCGCGAGGAAGCCATCCAGGCCGGTCAGGCGCACTACGCCGAGTCGCTCCCGGTCGAGTACCAGCCGAGCGCGGAGTACCAGGAGCTGTTCCACGCGTCGCTCGCGGAGTCGGCGGCCAAGCTCGCGCACGCCGTCGGGGTCGTCACCGAGCTCACCCTCGCGGCGCGCGGCCGGGGCGCCGTGCTCGTGTCGCTCGCACGCGCGGGGACGCCCGTCGGGATCCTCATGCGCCGCTGGGCGCGCGAGGTGCACGGCCTGGACCTCCCCCACTACGCGGTGAGCATCGTGCGCGGGCGCGGCATCGACACCGTCGCGCTGCGCCACCTCGCCGAGCACCACCGCCCGCAGGACGTCATGTTCGTCGACGGGTGGACCGGCAAGGGCGCGATCGTGCGGGAGCTGACCGCCGCGGTCGCGGAGGCGAACGTGGCGCTCGGGCTCGGCGCGGGCGAGGGCTTCCGCCCGGACCTCGCGGTGCTGGCGGACCCGGCGGGCTGCGTCGAGCTGTACGGCACCCGCGAGGACTACCTCATCCCGTCGGCGTGCCTGAACTCGACGGTCTCGGGCCTCGTGTCCCGCACGGTGCTCAACGACGACCTCATCGGCCCCGGAGACTTCCACGGCGCCAAGTTCTACGCCGAGCTGGCCGCCGCGGACGTCTCGAACCGGTTCCTCGACGCCGTCTCGGAGCGCTTCGCCGAGGTCGCCGACGACGTCGCGCGCGACTGGCCGGTCCTCGCGGCGAGCGACCGCACGCCCACGTGGAGCGGCTGGGCGACCGCCGAGCGGCTGAGCGTCGAGCACGGCATCCACAGCGTCAACCTCGTGAAGCCCGGGGTCGGCGAGACCACGCGGGTGCTGCTGCGCCGGGTCCCGTGGAAGGTCCTGGTCCGGCGGCGCGCCGACCCCGAGCTCGCGCACGTCCTGCTGCTCGCCGAGCAGCGCGGCGTCGAGGTCGTCGAGGTACCCGGGCTCTCGTACCGCTGCGTCGGCCTCGTGCACCCGGGGTTCACGCGCGGGGCTCGCGCGGCGGACGCCACGGGCGACGAGGTCCTCGCGACGGAGGTCCGCGCATGACCGCCCACCCGACGCCCACGCCGCGCACGGCCCCGGCCGACCGGACGGCAGCCGCCCACCCGTCGGCCCACGCCCACCCAGTGGCCCCCGCCCGCCCGGCCGGACCGGCAGCGGGACCGACCGTCGTCGCGTGCGACCTCGACCGCACCCTCATCTACTCGCGCGCCGCGATGGCGCTCCCGGACGGCCCCGAGCCGGAGCTCGTGTGCGTCGAGCACTACGACGGCGCACCGCTGTCGTACGTCACCGGGCGCGCGGAGCGCCTGCTCGTCGAGCTCGCGGCGTCCGCCGTCGTCGTCCCCACGACCACGCGCACGCGCGCGCAGCTCGCCCGGATCCGCATCCCCGGCCCGCCGTCGCCCTACGCGATCGCGGCGAACGGCGGCATCCTGCTGGTCGACGGCGAGCCCGACGCCGCCTGGACCGCCGCGGTCCGCGAGCTGCTCGCCGCGAGCAGCGTCCCCCTCGCCGACGTCCGCGAGCACATGCGCACCGCGTTCGACGACGCGTGGACCCTGTCGCGCCGCGAGGCCGAGGAGCTGTTCTGCTACGCGGTCGTCGACCGGGCCGCGCTGCCCGCGGGCTTCGTCGAGGACCTGTCCGGGTGGGCTGCCGAGCGGGGCTGGACCGTCTCGCTGCAGGGCCGCAAGCTCTACGTCGTCCCGGCGGCCCTGACCAAGGGCGCCGCGGTCACGGCCCTCGCGGACCGGGTCGGCGCCGCGCGCGTGCTCGCCGCGGGCGACTCGCTCCTCGATGCGGACCTCCTCGACGCCGCGCACGCCGGCGTCCGGCCGGCGCACGGCGAGCTCGCCGAGAGCGGCTGGACGCGGCCGCACGTGGCCGTGACGCCGCGCGCGGGGATCCTCGCGGGCGAGGACGTGCTGACGTGGCTGCTCGGCGAGGTCGCGCGGGGCACGGGCGGCACCGTCGGCACGGTCGGCGCGCACGCCGGGTCCGCCACGGCCTGACGGGCCGTCACCGGCCGGTCCACCCGCTCCCGCCCTGCGTCCGCGGGACACGTGCTGTCACACTGGGAGGGGGACGAGGCCGTTCCCGGGACCGGGACGAGGACGCGGGAGGTCGGCATGACCCAGCTCTACCCCGCGGCGCTCCTCCCCGGCTCCGTCCTGCTGCCGGCGCGGCGCGACGAGTCGTTCGAGCGGTTTGCGCGCGTCGCGCAGCGCCACCTCGGCGTCCCGCTCGCGCTCGTGTCGCTCGTGTCGCAGGAGGGCCAGGTGTACCCCGGCGCCGCCGGGCTGCCCCCGGACATCGACGAGTCCCGGCACACGCCCCTGACGCACTCGTTCTGCAAGTACGTCGTCGCCGACCGGTCCCCGCTGATCGTCGACGACGCCCGCCGCGTCGCGCTGCTCAAGGACAACCCCGCGATCCCGGAGCTCGACGTGATCGCGTACGCGGGCTACCCGCTGCTCGACGACACGAACGCGGTCGTCGGGTCGATGTGCGTGATCGACCACGTGCCGCGCCGCTGGACGGCCGACGAGCTCGCGCTCCTCGAGGACCTCGCGGCGGCGTGCAGCTCCGAGCTGCGGCTCCGGGGGGAGCGTGAGCGGGCGCGCCGCTCGCAGCAGCAGGCGACGCTCGCGTACCGCCAGGCCGGGCTGCTCCTGCTCGTGAGCGACGCGTTCCAGGACGTCCTCACGGTCGACGACGTCGCAGCGACCTCGGCGCGCGTCGCGGACACGGGTCTGGGCGCCACGATGTCCGGGATCGCGCTGCTCGACCCCGACGGCCGGGGCCTGACGTACACGACCGTCGAGCGCTTCACCGACGGCTTCGACCCGCGCTGGCAGCACGCGCGCATCGACGAGGACCGGCCGGTCGCGCACGTGGCCCGCATGCGCGAGCCGCTGTTCTTCCGGGACAACGCCGACCTCGTCGCCCAGTTCCCCTCGATGGCGCGCCCCGCGACCCGTGAGGCGGGGGCGAGCGCCGTGCTGCCGCTGGTCTCGGGGCAGGAGCTCCTCGGCGTCCTCACGCTCGGCTGGCGGCTGCCGCGCGAGTTCGACGAGGGCAACCGCACGATCAAGAACGCTCTCGCGGCGTACACCGCGCAGGCGCTGCAGCGCGCGCAGCTGCTGCAGCAGCGCCGGGACGTGGCGCGCACGCTGCAGGACGCGATGCTCACCGCCCTGCCCGAGCCGGCGCACCTGCGCCTCGGCGCGCACTACCTGCCCGCGGGGCGCGCGGACCGCGTCGGCGGCGACTGGTACGACGCGATCGAGCTTCCCGACGGCGGCGTCGCGCTCATGGTCGGGGACGTCACCGGTCACGACATGGACGCCGCGGCCCGCATGGGTCAGCTCCGCTCGACGCTGCGCGCGTTCGCGTGGGACCACCCGGACACCCCGTCCTCGTGGCTCACGCGGCTGGACCGGGCCATCGAGGGGCTGGGCCTCGGGACCATCGCGACGGCCCTCGTCGGTCGCATCGACCGCGACCCGGGCACCGGTGCGTACCGGTTCACCTGGTCGAGCGCCGGGCACCCCGCGCCGGTCCTCGTGCGGCCCGGGCAGCAGAGCGCGGCGCTGCGGGCCCCCCAGAACGACCTGCTCCTCGGGGTCGACGCCCGCACGACCCGGCACGACCACACCGACGCGCTCGCGCCCGGCGAGACGCTGCTGCTGCACACCGACGGCCTCATCGAGCGGCGCGGGACGTCCCTGCAGGACGAGGCGGTCGCGCTCGTCGAGGCCGCGGGGAGGCTCGCGCACCTCGACCCCGCCCAGCTCGTCACGTCGCTGGCCCGCGGGCTCGTCGTGGGCCAGCCCGCGGACGACGTCGTGCTGCTCGCCGCCCAGGTCGTCGACCCCGGCTGAGAGCCGACGCCGCGGTCACTCGCCGGGGTAGACCACCCCGACCTGCGCGCGCACCGAGTCGAGCGTGCGCATGACCTCGACGGTGTGGTCCCACGTCATGAGCGGGCTCTGCGTCTCGCCCGCGGCGACCCGGCGCGCGACCTCGGCCGCCTCGTACTGCAGGCCCTTCTTGCCGGGCTGCTCGAACGTCCACACGCGGCCGTCGCGGCGCTGCACGCGGAACGACGACGGGCCGTAGAAGTTGCCGGCGACGTGGATGAAGCCCTCGGTGCCCGAGATCGCGGCGGTCGTCGGGGTCTTGGCCCACAGCGTCGTCGAGAGGGTCGCCTGCGTGCGGTCGCCGTAGCTCAGCACGATCGACGCCTGACCGTCGACGCCGGTCTCGGTGAGCGTCCCGGTCGCGTGCACCGCGTCGGGGACCCCGAGGAAGTCGTGCGCGAACGACACCGGGTACACGCCGAGGTCGAGCAGCGCACCGCCCGCGAGCTGCGGGTCGAACAGCCGGGACGTCGGGTTGAACGGGAAGAACTGCCCGTGGTCGGCGGTGAGGTTGATGATCTCGCCGATCTCGCCCGCGTCGATGACCTGGTGCAGCGCGGCCACGTGCGGCAGGAACCGCGTCCACATGGCCTCCATCACGAAGACCCCGGCGGCCTTCGCGGCGGCGAACACCTGCTCGGCCTCGGCGGCGTTGCGGGTGAACGCCTTCTCGACGAGCACGTGCTTGCCGGCGGCGATCGCGAGGAGCGCGTGCTCGAGGTGCTCGGAGTGCGGGGTCGCGACGTACACGGCGTCGACCTGCCGGTCCTCGACGAGGTCGCGGTAGCCGATGTGGGTCGTCGGGACGCCGTGCGCGGTCGCGAAGCGCTCGCAGCGGTCCCGGTTGCGGGAGCCGACGGCGACGAGCTGCGCGCGGGTGTGCGCGTTCACCGCGTCGGCGAAGGCACCGGCGATGTTGCCGGCCCCCAGGATTCCCCAGCGGATGGACGGAGCGGTCGACGGGTCCTCGGTGCGAGCCATGCGGCCAACCTAGTACGGCACGGCTCGACGGTCCTGCGGGTCCGGGTGACGATCAGCACGTCCGGGCACAGCCCCGCGCCGCGCTCCGCCGCAGGCCGGCCGCGCGTGCAGCGGAGCCGCGGCGGGCCCGGTCAGGACTTCGCGGCCGCCTTCTTGCGCGGGGCCGCGGCCTTGCGCGCGGGGGCCTTCTTCTTGACCGGTCCGCGCGCACGCTTCTCCGCGAGGAGCTCCTGCGCGCGCTCGGGCGTGATCGACTCGACCGCGTCCTCCTTGCGGAGCGTCGCGTTCGTCTCGCCGTCGGTCACGTAGGCGCCGAAGCGGCCCTCCTTGACGACGATCGGCTTGTTCGACACCGGGTCCTCGCCGAGCTCGCGCAGCGGCGGTGCGGCGGTCGCGCCCCGGCCCCGCTTGGGCTGGGCGTAGATCGCGAGCGCCTCCTCGAGGGTGACCGTGAACATGGCCTCCTCGGACGGGAGCGTGCGCGAGTCGGTGCCGCGCTTGAGGTACGGGCCGTAGCGGCCGTTCTGGGCGGTGATCTCGGTCCCGGTCTCGGGGTCGACGCCCACGACGCGCGGGAGCGAGAGCAGGCGCAGCGCGTCCTCCAGCGTGACGGTCTGCAGGTCCATCGACTTGAGCAGCGACGCGGTGCGTGGCTTCGGTGCGGCCGCGAGGGCCCGCTTCTTCGCGGCGGCGCTCAGACCCGGGTCGATCTCGGGCTCGGGCAGCAGCTCCGTGACGTACGGGCCGTAGCGGCCGCTCTTCGCGACGACCGTCGTGCCCGTCACCGGGTCCTCGCCGAGCACGAGGTCGCCCTCGGGCTGCGTCTCGAAGAGCTCGCGGGCCTTCGGGACCGTGAGCTCGTCCGGGGCGAGGTCCTCGGGGACCGAGGCGCGTCGCGGCGCACCGTCGGGCCCGCTGAGGTCGCGGGTGTCCTCGAGGTAGGGGCCGTAGCGCCCGACGCGCAGCGTGATGCCGTCGCCGATGTCGATCGAGTTGACCTCGCGCGCGTCGATGTCGCCGAGGTTCGCGACGAGGCCGCGCAGGCCGCCGCCCTCCGCCGCACCCGGGTTCTCCCCGAAGTAGAACTGGCTCAGCCACGCGCTGCGCTCACGGTTGCCCGCGGCGATCTCGTCGAGGTCCGCCTCCATCGCGGCCGTGAAGTCGTAGTCGACGAGCCGGTCGAAGTTCTCCTCGAGCAGCCGCGTCACCGCGAACGCGAGCCAGCTCGGCACGAGCGCCTGCCCGCGGCCGGTCACGTACCCGCGGTCCTGGATCACCGAGATGGTCGCCGCGTACGTCGACGGGCGGCCGATCCCGCGCTCCTCGAGCGCCTTGACGAGGCTCGCCTCGGTGTAGCGCGGCGGCGGGGACGTGCGGTGGCCGTCGGCGGTGAGGTCGGTGCCCGTGAGCGCGTCGCCCTCGACCATGTTCGGCAGGCGGGCCTCGCGCTCCTCGGCGGCCTTGCCCTTGCCCTTGGCCTTCGCGCTGGGCTCGTCGGCGCCGCCCGTCGCACCGTCGGCCCCGTCGGCGCCTGCGACGGCCGCGGGCGCGTCGTCCTCGTAGCGGTCGGCGTCGCGCCCCTCCTCGTACGCGGCCATGAAGCCGCGGAACGTGATGACCGTGCCGGACGCGGCGAACACCGCGTCGACGTCCCCGTCACCGAGCGGCGAGCCCGAGGCGCCCGGGGCACCCAGCCGGGCCGTCGCGCCGATGCGCACCGAGGCCGTCGAGCCGCGCGCGTCCGCCATCTGCGAGGCGACCGTGCGCTTCCAGATGAGCTCGTAGAGCCGGAACTGGTCGCCCGAGAGCTCGCGCGCGACCTGCGCCGGCGTGCGGAACTGGTCACCGGCGGGCCGGATGGCCTCGTGGGCCTCCTGCGCACCCTTGGCCTTGCTCGTGTAGACGCGCGCCTTGGCGGGCACGTACTCCGCGCCGTAGAGCTCGCCGGCCTGGCGGCGCGCGGCGTCGATCGCCTGCGACGACAGCGCCGGGGAGTCCGTACGCATGTAGGTGATGTAGCCGTTCTCGTACAGGCCCTGCGCGGTCCGCATCGTCTGGCGCGAGCCCATGCGCAGCTTGCGGCTCGCCTCCTGCTGGAGGGTCGACGTCGTGAACGGCGCGGCCGGCTTGCGGGTGTACGGCTTCGTCTCGAGGCTGCGGACCTCGAACGACGACTCCCCGAGCCCCGCGACGAGCGCGCGCGCGGCGGGCTCGTCGAGGTGGCGCACGTCGGGCTGGCGGAGCCGGCCACGGTCGTCGAAGTCGCGCCCCGACGCGACGCGCTGCCCGTCGAGCTGCACGAGCCGTGCACCGAACGTCCCCGCTCGGGTCTCGTCACCGCGCGTGTCGACCTGGCCGAACGTGCCCGTCACGTCCCAGTACTCGGCGGTGCGGAACGCCATGCGCTCGCGCTCGCGCTCGACGACGAGGCGCGTCGCGACGGACTGCACGCGGCCCGCGGACAGGCCCTGGCGGACCTTGCGCCACAGCACCGGCGAGACCTCGTAGCCGTAGAGCCGGTCGAGGATGCGGCGGGTCTCCTGCGCGTCGACGAGGCGGTCGTCGAGCTCGCGGGTGTTGGCGAGCGCGCGCTCGATCGCCTCGCGGGTGATCTCGTGGAACACCATGCGCTTGACGGGGACCTTGGGCTTGAGCTCCTGGAGCAGGTGCCACGCGATGGCCTCGCCCTCGCGGTCCTCGTCGGTCGCGAGGAAGAGCTCGTCGGACTCCTTGAGCAGCCGCTTGAGCTCCGACACCTTCTTCTTCTTGTCGGCGTCCACCACGTAGTAGGGGTCGAACCCGTTGTCCACGTCGACGGCGAACTTCCCGTACGGGCCCTTCTTCATGTCCGCGGGCAGCTCGCTCGGCTGCGGCAGGTCGCGGATGTGGCCGACGCTCGCCTCGACGTCGTACCCCTCGCCGAGGTACCCCGCGATCGTGCGCGCCTTGGCGGGCGACTCCACGATGACGAGCTTGCGACCTGCGGACATGCGTTCCTGCTTCCTCGTGGGGTGGGGGACGGTTCGCAGGCCGTGCCCCCGGTGGCGGACGGTCGTCGCCCCGCGCCGGGCCGGCTGGTGCGTCGACACCGTCGCTCCGGCACTCTACGACCTTGCGTCAAGGAGCCTCGACGCGCGCGGTGGCGGCGTGCCGCACGAGGAGGATCACCGCGAACGCGAGCGCGCTCACCGCGACGACGCCGAGCACCGCCCCCGCGTACGCGGTGAGCAGGTCGGCGCGCGCCTCGAGCTCGCCGGCCCGGTCCCACGTGCGGCGCAGCGACAGCGCGGACGGGACGGCGGCGGCGACCCCGGCGAGCCCGAGCAGCAGGGCCCCGGTGCGCGAGCCGGCGACGGACGACCGCGAGCTGCGGGCGAGCGCGATCTCGCCGGTCGCGGTCCGCGGCGCGTCGCCGGGCACGCCGGGGTGGCGCGCGACGAGCACGCACGTGACGCACGTCCAGAACAGGACGACGAGCACCCCCGCGATCACGTCGCTCGGCCGGTGCCACTGCCCGACGAGCGTCGAGACGCCCGTCGCCGCGGTGTACCCGGCGCCGAGCACCGCGGCCCAGGGCCGGACGCGCGGCGGCACGACGAGCACGAGCACCGCCGAGACCGACGCGGCCGCGGTCGTGTGCCCGCTCGGCAGCGCGTTCATCTCGGGCCCGGGGACCCCGAGGTCGGGGCGGTCGGTCACGACCTTCTTGATGAGCTGCGTCGTGATGTTCGAGCCCGCGACGAGCACCACGACCTGGATCGCGAGCGCCCACCTCCGGCGGAAGACCGCGATGAGCATCGCCGCGACGAGCACGAGCGCGATGTAGCTGACCGAGACGACGTCGAGCACCGGCTCGGCGACCGTCCACAGCGCGCCCTGGCCGTACTCGGCGCCGCGCAGCACGGCCTCCTCGGTCCACTGGCCCGCCCAGGTCTCGACGAACACGCGCCACGTCGCGACGACCCCGAGCACCGCGACGACCGCCACGAGGACCCCGGGCAGGCTGCTCGCCCGACGGGGGCCGCGGTCCCCGCGGAGGCGCGCGGGGACGACCGGACGCTCACGGGGCGGGCTCGCGGAGGACACGGCTCTACGGTAGGCGACGAGCGACGGCGGCAGCGGCCGACCCGCGCCCGGCGACCCCGCCGCGGCGTCGCTCGTGGCGGCCTTCACCGGGTCCGACCGGGTCCGACCGGACGCCTCCCCGAGGGCGAGGCTGGACACGCTCGCTATCCTGCCGGTGGGGCATTTGTCCGCCGATCCCGGTCCGTCCGCGGCTCGTCGCGCCCCGCGTGGTCCCCCTGCCACACCGTCCGTCGGTCGCCGACCAACCGCAGGAGCACCATGAGCACCACCGTCGCCGAGCAGCAGCCCGACACCGTCCGCCGAGCCGAGCTCGGGTCCTTCCTGCGCCGCTGCCGCGAGCGCCTGTCCCCTGCCGACGTCGGCTTCCCGAGCGGCGGACGCCGGCGCACGCCCGGCCTGCGCCGGGAGGAGGTCGCGGTCCTCGCCCAGGTCGGGGTCTCCTGGTACACGTGGCTCGAGCAGGGCCGCGACATCGGGGTCTCCGACGGCGTCCTCGACGCGGTCGCGCGCGCGCTCCAGCTCGACGACGGGGAGACGGCGCACCTGTACCGGCTCGCGGGCAAGTGCCCGCCGGCGCGCCCGGTCCGGGCCCCCGACGACGTCGAGCGGATCCAGCGCATGATCGACGGCTTCCTGCCCCGGCCGGCGTACGTCGTCGACCGGTACTGGGACGTCGTGGCCCTCAACGGGGCGGCGCGGCGCGTCTTCGGGATCGAGGTCGGGGGCAACTGCCTCGTGCAGTTCTTCACCGACGAGGCCACCGCCCGCCGGTACCCGCACCGTGAGCTCGCCGAGCGGATGATGGTCGCGCGGTACCGCTCCCACGCCGCGACCTACCCGGACGACCCGCACTTCGCCGGGGTGGCCGACGACCTCGCGGCACGCTCCCCGAGGTTCCGCGCGCTGTGGGACGAGCACGTCGTCGGGGGCGAGGTGCACGTCGACACGGTGTACGACCACGACGACCTCGGCCGGCTCGCGTTCGAGCCCGTCACGATGCAGGTCGTCGGCGGCTCGGACCTGCGGGCGATCCTGCACCTGCCGGCCGCCGGCACCGGGACCGAGGCGGCGCTCGCCCGGCTGGGCTGAGGCCTGCGGCGGGCGAGCGGCGCTCGGGCGGACGGACGGGCGCGGGGGCGCGCGGCCGGCGGACGGGCGGGCGCGGGGGCGCTCGGGCGGGCGGACGGGCGTGGGGGCGCTCGGGCGGGCGGCGACCCTGGTGGTCCCGCACCCCGGACACCGCGGCCCTGGTCCGCACGCCGCTCCGCGCGCAGCCTTCCGGCATGACCGGACTGCGGCTCGTGTGCTTCCACCACGCCGGGGGCACGCCCCGCTCGTTCGCCCGGTGGCAGGGCGCCCTCGCCCCCGGGACCCGGGTGCACGCGCTCGGGTACACCGGGGTCCCGGGGGAGAGGGCGCCCGGCGCCGCGCTGGACGACCTCGTCGGGGACGCCGCGGCGGCGGTCGCCCGGCTGCCCGGGCCCGCGGTGCTGTACGGGCACAGCCTCGGCGCGCTCGTCGCGTTCCAGGTCGCGCTGCGGCTGACGGCGCGGGACCCGGCGCACGGGGTCCGGGCCCTGCTCGTCGGTGCCGCGGCGCCGCCCGGCACCGCCGACGCGGAGCTCGTGCGGCGCCGCGTCGTGCACGAGGTCCGGCGCGACGGCGCCCTCCCGGGGTTCGTGCGCGACCGGACGCTCGCCCACCTCGCGCTGCTGCGCGACCACGTCCCGCCGACCGGCCGGCTGCCCGTCCCGGTCGTCGGGATGGCGGGGACGCTCGACCCGCTCGTGAGCCCTCGCGCCATGCGCGGCTGGGCACGCACGACGACGTCGTGGAGCGCGCTGCACCGGGTCCCGGGCGGCCACCTGTTCCCGCACGAGTCGCCGCGCCACTTCTTCGGGGTGCTGCGCGGCGTGCTCGACGAGGTCGCCCACGACCCCCGTACCGCGCACGGTCCGCAGCCGGAGGACGCACAGAGGCGCGCGGGGCACGGGCCCGCCGAGCGGCCGCGGAGCCAGGGAGCAGCAGCACCAGGATAAGGACGCACTGCCTGCCCGACGCGCCCCTGACCAGGGTGGTGGGTGTCGCGCCGCACCGGCGACGCGGCTCCACGAGCGGCGGAGGCGACGGACGCATGGCACCCCTGATGAGGAGCGTCGGCCCGGACGTGCACGCCTCCCCGGCGGCGGCGCCGGACCCGCGGACCCGTCCGGCCCGGCCGCGCCGTCACGTGCTCGGCGACGTGCGGGTCACCGTCGTGCCCGACGGCCACGTCGAGCTCGACGTCGAGCGCCTGCTGGTCGGCGCGGACGCCGCCGCGGAGCCGTGGGCGCCCTACGCGCTCGACGGCCGCTACGTCGTCGCCTCGATCGGCGCGCTGCTCGTCGAGACGCCGCACGGCACCTACCTCGTCGACGCCGGCATCGGGTCCGTCTCGCTCGGCCGCCGGCAGACGTCGCCGCTGCTGGGGTCCCTCGTGGGCGGGGACCTCGTCGCGAACCTCGAGCGGCTCGGGTACGCACCCGCCGACATCGACGCCGTGGTCCTGACCCACCCGCACGACGACCACATGGGCTGGGTCCGGACCGACGGCCCCGCGGCACGCCCGCAGCCGTTCCGGCACGCGGTGCACCACGTCGGCGCACCCGACGCGGCGGTGTGGGCACGGCACCTCGGGCCCGCCGGTCAGCCGGGGTCCGCGCGCGTCGCGCTGCTCGACGACGGGGACCGGGTCGCGCCCGGGCTGCGGGCGCGGGTCGCACCCGGGCACACGCCCGGTCACCTCTGCCTCGAGATCGAGTCCCGCGGCGAGCGCCTCGTGGTGCTCGGCGACCTCATGCACACCGCGGCGCAGGTCGGGTCGCCCGCGACGCGCTGCACGCTCGACGACGACGCCGACCTCGCCGCGTCGACGCGGGCCTCCGTCCTCGACCGCCTCGCGCACGACGGCGACCTGGCCTACGCCGGGCACTTCGCGGACGTCGTGCTGGGGCGCGTCGTCGGCGACGGCCGGGCGCGGCGGTGGGAGCCGCTGCCCGCCTGTCCGGCCTGACCTGCGCCCGACCCGCCGGACCTCCCGACCCCCGCACGACCGTCGTCCCGTCAGCGCCTCCCACCCGCACCCACCTCGAGGAGACCTCGTGCGCATCGCCGTCGTCGGAGCCTACGGCTCGGGCAAGACCACCCTGACCGACCAGCTCGCGCACGCGCTGTCCCACCCGGTGTCGCGCGCGACCCCGATGGCGCGGCCGCTCGGGTCCACCCACGTCGCCGCGAGCGAGTGCACGCCCGCCGAGCTCGTGCAGCTCGCCGTCCGGCGGCTGGTCGAGCGCAGCGTCGAGGAGGAGCGGCACGTCGGGGCGTTCGTCTCGGACGGCTCGGTGCTGCACGACTGGGTCTACGCCGAGTGGCTCCTGCGCACCGGGTCCTACCCCGCGCAGGTCCCGGCGGACGCCGCCGGACCCCCGGTGGTGTCGTCCGACGCGTTCGACCCGCTCACGCTCGTCCACCAGGTCGCCCTGCTGAGCCGGCACCGCGTCGCCGAGCGGTACGACCTGTGGATCCACGTCCCGGTCGAGCACGCGCTGCAGGACGCCGTCCCGCCGATCAGCGAGGCGTTCCGGCACGCGACCGACCTGCGGCTGCTCGGCGTCCTGGCCGCCGAGGGCGTCCGGCCCCACGTGGTGCGCGGGACTCCCGACGCCCGGCTCGCGCAGGCCCTGGCCCTCGTCGAGGAGGTCGCTGCGGCGACCGGCGAGACCGCGCACGCCGCCGCCGGGGTGCGCCTGGCGACGGAGGCGCCGCCGGCCCCCGTCGGTGCCCGGACCTGACCCCCCGGGCACGGGCCCCGACGGGGACACCCACCCGCACGCCGCGCCCACCCCACGCACCTGCACGCCCCACGCCCCGCACGCCACCGAAGGAGACAGTCGATGCAAGAGAACCTCCACCTCGCGATCTCGGGGACCTACTCCACGGGCAAGAGCACGACGACCGAGGCGCTGTCGATCGCGACCGGCATCCCCCGGACCCACGCGATGACCTCGCGCGAGATCCTCATCGACCTCATCCCCGGCAAGACCGTCATGGAGCTCAACGCGATGGAGCTCGTGAAGCTCGGGCTGCGGCGCTTCGAGGAGCGCGTGCACAACGAGTCGCAGCCCGGCCCGTTCATCTCCGACGGCGGCGTCTTCCACGAGTGGGTCTACTTCGAGGCGCGCATGCGCGTCGGCATCAACCCGGGCGCGCCCTGGTGGTTCCAGGCCATCAAGAAGGTCACCGGCCTGCCCGTCAAGCACTTCTACCAGCGCTACACCGACACGCTCGGCGACGTCACGAAGGCCCGCGCCAAGCGCCTCTACGACGCGTACGTGCACCTCCCGGTCGAGTTCGACATGCGACCCGACGGCCACCGCCCGGTGTCCGAGCCGTTCCGCCGGCTGTCCGACGACCTCCTCATCGAGGCGCTCGAGGACCTCGAGATCCCGTACCACGTCGTCGGCGGCCCGATCCCCGAGCGCGTCGAGAAGATCGTCGCGCTGTTCGACCTGCCCGTCGTGGTCCCCGTCGACGAGGCGATCGGGCTCGCGACCGAGCGCGTCGCGGCGGCCACGAAGGTGCTCGAGGACGACGCCCGCTTCCACGAGGCGCAGCGCACCAAGTCGCTGCGCCGGCGCATCGGATACGCGCTGCGCTACTGACCCGTGCGCTCCCCCGCGCACCGCACCGCCGACCCCGCCCGGCACCCCGCACGACCCACGCCGACGTCCACGCCGCCGCCGACCCCGCGGCGGCCGTCCCACCGAGAGGCCCCCATGACCGTCCAGACCCCGGCACCCACGCCGACCCGCACCGCCGGCCACCGGCCCGGCGCCGTCCTCGCGCTCCTCGCCGCGGCGCAGGGCATCATCGCGCTCGACTACAACATCGTCTTCGTGGCGCTGCCGGAGATCGGGCGCTCGCTCGGCTTCGGCCAGCAGGACCTGCAGTGGGTCGTCTCCGCCTACGCCGTCGCGTTCGGCGGGTTCCTGCTCCTCGGGGGCCGCGCGGCGGACCTCTTCGGCCGGCGCCGCATGTTCGTGCTGGGCCTCGCGCTGTACGCGGTGTCGTCGCTCGTCGGCGGGCTCGCCGGCTCACCCGTGGTCCTCGTGCTCGCGCGCGCGGTCCAGGGCCTCGGCGGCGCGTTCCTGGCACCCGCGACCCTCTCGCTCGTCACGACGTCGTTCGCGGAGGGCCGCGAGCGCAACCGGGCCATCTCGATCTGGGGTGCGGCTGGGAGCTCGGGGATGGTCCTCGGCTCGCTGCTGGGCGGTGTGCTGACGGACCGGTTCGGCTGGCCCTCGGTGTTCTGGGTCAACGTGCTGCTCGCGGGCATCGGGGTCGTGCTGGCGTTCGTGCTGCTGGCCCGCGACCCGGCACGCACCGGCGGCGCCCGCGGGTTCGACCTGCCGGGGGCCGTGACGGCCACCGTCGGGTCGACCGCGCTCGTGCTCGCGCTGGTCCAGGCGCCCAAGGTCGGCTGGACGTCGGTCGAGACGTTCCTGACGGTCGGCGCCGCGGTCGCGGTCCTCGCGCTGTTCGTCCTGATCGAGCGTCGCTCGGCCGACCCGCTGCTGCCCCTCACGCTCTTCCGGAACCGCAGCGTGAGCGTCGGGGCGTCCCTGACCTTCCTGTTCATGGCGACCTTCGGGGCCGTCGCCTACTTCCTGACGCTGTACTTCCAGGACGTGCTCGGGTACTCGCCGCTCGCGACGGGCTTCGCCTTCGTCCTGCCGTGCGTCTTCGTCCTGCTGGGCACCATCGTCGGGGGCCGGCTCGCGACCCGCTCGGGCCTGCGCGCGGCGCTGACGGCCGGCTTCGCGATCGGGCTCGTCGGGACGCTCGTGCTGGCCGCGACGATCTCGGCGGACGGGTCGTACCTGGTCGCCGCGGGGCCGCTCGCGTTCCTCAGCCTCGGGCAGGGCATCGTCTTCACGGCGATGTACGCGGCGGCGACCAGCGGTGTCGAGGCCCAGGACCAGGGCATCGCGTCGGGCGTCGCGACGGCGGGGCAGCAGGTCGGCGGGGCCGTCGGGCTCGCCGTGCTCGTGGCCGTCGCCGGGGCTGTGACCGGCGACAGCGCGGGGGTCGACGGAATCCGGGTCGCCACGTTCGTGATCGCCGTCGGGGCGGGGCTCGGCATCGCCCTGACGGCGCTGCTGCCCCGGCGCGCCGCGTGACCGGGCCGTCGTCGCAGGACGCCGGGCGCGGCGGCGCGGGCAGCGCGGCCGACACCGGCAGCGCGGGCCGTGCGGCCCGTCCGGGCAGCGCGGGCGGCACGGCCGGTCCGGGCAGCGCAGGCGGCACGGCCAGCGCGGGCGGCACGGCCGGTCCGGGCAGCGCGGTCTTCGTGGACGTGGACGACACGCTCGTGCACGGCGTGACCCTGTTCGACTTCCTCGCGTGGTGGTACGTGCGGGAGGAGCCCGCGGGCGACGCGCTCGCGGTCCTGCGCGCCGACCTCGCCGACCTGCGGCAGCGGGGCCGTCCCCGCGCCGAGCTCAACCGCCGCGCGTTCGCGCCGTACGCGGGGCGGAGCGTCGCCCGCACGTGGGCGCTCGCCGAGGAGTGGTGGGCCGAGGGGACGGCGGCCGGGGACCCGGTCCGCGGCGAGGTCGCCGCGCGGGTGGCGGCGCACCGGGCGGACGGCGCGCGCGTCGTGCTCGTCTCCGGCTCGTTCGACGCCCCGCTCGCGCCGCTCGCCCGGGCGGTCGGTGCGCACGACGTCCTCGCGTCCGCGCCCGTCGTCACGGACGGGCGCTACACCGGCGACGTGGAGCCGCTCGTCGGGTCGGCGAAGCCGGCGGCCGTGCTGCGGTACTGCGCCCGGCACGGCGTCGACCCGGCACGCTCCTTCGCCTACGGCGACCACGAGAGCGACGTCCCGGTCCTCGCGTGCGTGGGGCACGCGGTCGTCCTCGCCGGGGACCGCGTGCTCGACGACGTCGCGCGGCGCCGGGGGTGGGAGGTCCTCGCGCGCGAGCCCGCACCGGCTCGGGTGCTCGCGGGCGCGCTCTGACCCCGCGGCCACCCACGACGCCTCGCGGCCCACCCTCGACCGCCGGACCCGCCCGACCCGCTCGACGGCCCGACCGCCCGACCCGCTCACCTCGCACCTCCCGGCGCTCCCCGCACGCCCCGCTCGCCCCAGGAAAGGACACCCGATGACGACCACACCCGTGCACGCGCTCGACGACCCCGACCGCACGGCGACCTGCGCGGCCCCGGACCGGTGGATCGGCGCGGTCGACGCCTACCTCGGCCCGCGCGAGACCCGCTTCTTCGGCTCGGGCTACCGGACGGTCGAGGCCGCCCTGCACGCCGTCCGGGTCGTGCACGTCCGGCGCGACGGCACGAGCGGGGAGCCCGGTGCCACGGGGCTCACCGCACGCGGCGTCGTCGACCCCGGGGAGCGCTGGTCCACGAAGGGCGACCACGACCTCGCCCCGCACCTGAGCACCCCGGACGTGCTGCGCCTCACCGAGGCCGTGGCGCTGCGGCTGCTCGCGACGCACCTCGCCGCGGGGCCGCCACCCGGCGCCTGGCTCGACGAGGTGCGGGTCAGTGCGGGGCGCACGCCCGTCGAGGACGAGCTGGACGGGTTCGACGTGCGCGCGACGCTCCGCGACGACGGCCCGGACACCGCGCTGCTCGACCTCACGCTCGCCACGATGACCGTGCGCGCCTCGGTGCGGGGGCTCGCCGGGGCGGCACGCCGGACGGGGCCCGCCGGCTCCCCGGCACCGCGCGGCGCCGCCGTGACCGCCGAGGTGCTGCCGCGCCCGCGCCGGCTCACCGTGGACCGGGTCCGGCTGCAGGGGTCGTCGCCGGCCGTCGCCGTCGCCGAGCTCGTCCTCGACGAGCCCCCGGGCGCCGACCACCCCGCGGGCCTGCCGGCCGGTCCGCGCCACGACCTGGGCGCCTCCGGGCACAGGGCGGTGACGCTCGTCGACCACCTCGTGACGGGGCTGCAGCTCGGCCAGGTGCTGCTCTACGAGCTCGACGGCCTGGACCGCGCCCGCAGCAGCACGCTGTGGATGCGCAGCACCACGGTGCTGCGCGCACGGCCACCGCGCGCCGCGGAGCCCCGCAGCGCCGTGCAGGCGGAGCTGCGGGGCAGCCGGGTCCTCGTCAAGGGCGGCGTCACGTGGCGCTGCGCCGACATCGTCTCCGCCGGCGGCGGCGTCACCGTCGTCTGCTCGGTCGCGCACGCTCTCCCCGGCGTGCGCTCGTGACGGCGGCGCTGCTCGCAGGTCTCGGCGGTGCGCTCGGTGCCCGCCTCGTGACCAACGACATGCTCGCCGCGACCCTCGACACCTCCGACGCGTGGATCTCGCAGCGCACGGGGATCCGCCAGCGCTACGTCGCGTCCGCCGCGGAGAGCACCGGCGACCTCGCGGTGACCGCGGGCCGCCGGGCCCTGGAGTCCGCGGGCGGCGGAGCCGTTGACCTCGTGGTCGTCGCGACGACGACCCCCGACCACCCCTGCCCGGCGACCGCGCCGACAGTCGCGTCACGGCTGGGTCTCGGCACCGTCCCCGCGTACGACGTCGCCGCGGTGTGCAGCGGGTTCCTGTACGCGCTCGCGGCGGGGACGGCGGCCGTCGAGTCCGGCCGGCACCAGCGCGTCCTCGTCGTCGGCGCGGAGACCTACAGCCGGATCGTCGACCCGACGGACCGCGGCACCGCGATCCTGTTCGGTGACGGGGCGGGCGCCGTCGTGCTCGAGAGCGGCGAGCCGGGCGACCCGGGTGCCGTCGGCAGCATCTCGCTGCACTCCGACGGCGGCCACCGCGAGCTCATCACGGTCGAGGAGGGCGGCAGCCGCCACCCCGCGGACCCCACGGGGGCACGCACCGCGCGCGGGTGGTTCACGATGCAGGGCCGTCAGGTGTTCGCGCTCGCGACCCGCGCGATGACGGCCGCGTCGCGCAGCGCCCTCGACGCCGCCGGGTGGGCCACGGGCGACGTCGACTGGCTCGTCGCGCACCAGGCGAACCGGCGGATCCTCGACGCCGTCGCGGGTGAGCTCGGCGTCGACCCCGAGCGCGCCGTCGTGCACGTCGACCGGGTCGGCAACACGTCGGCCGCGTCGATCCCGCTCGCCCTGTGCCACGCGTCGCCGGGGATGACGCGCGGCGACCGCGTCCTGCTCACCGCGTTCGGCGGGGGCGCGACGTGGGGAGCTGTGACCTTGACCTGGCCCGGGCTCGTCGCCCGGGACATCACGCCGGAGAGGGAGTGGGAGCTGTCATGAACGCCACCGTGGACTCGGTCCTCACCGTCCTGCGGGGACTCGCCCCCGCCGAGCTCGACGGGCTCGGCCCGCGCACGCCCTTCGAGGAGGCCGAGATCGACTCGCTCGTGCTCGTCGAGGCCGCGGTCAAGCTCAGCAGCGCGTACGGGGTGCACCTCGAGGACACCGACGTCGAGCAGGCGGGCACCGCTGCCGGCCTCACCGAGCTGATCCTCCGGCGCGCCGCTGCGGAGGGGTAGCGCGTGGTGTCCCGCGAGCGGGCGCGGTCCGACACGGGGCGAGCCGTCGCGGCGCGGTGCGACGCGGGGCGAGCCGTCGCGGCGCGGTCCGACGCGGCGCGGTCCGACGCGGGCCGGGCTGACGCGGGGCCGTCGGGCGTGGGTCTCCTGGAGCCGGACCCCACGTCCGTGCGCGTCGCGTGGGCCCGGACGGTGCCCGCGCACGTCGCCCTCCCCGTGCTGAGCGCTGCGGAGCGGGGCCGGCTGGCGCGGACCCGCTCCGCACCGGCACGTGACCGGTTCGCCTCCGGCCGGGCCCTCGCGCGCCTGCTCGTCGCGGAGGTGCTCGGGTGCTCGGCGCGCGAGGTCCCGCTGGCGCTGCCGCCCGGGGCGTCGCGGGGCCGGCCGTCGGTCACGGGGAGCACCCTCGACCTGTCGATCACCCACTCGGCCGGGCTGGCCGTCGTCGCGGTGCACCCCACGGGCCGCGTGGGCGTGGACGCCGAGCGCGTGCGCCGCGTCACCGCCGGGCTCGCCGCGCGCGTGCTGTCGCTCGCGGAGGCGGCGCGCCACGAGGACCCTGGCGCGCCGCTCGACGACGCGGGGCTCCTGACGTACTGGTGCCGCAAGGAGGCCGTCCTCAAGTGCGCCGGCACGGGCCACGCGGTGCGGATGACCACGCTCACGGTGTCCGCGCCGGGCCACCGGGCGACGCTCCTCGACGCGGGTGCGCCGGCCGTGGCGGGACCACTCGGCCAGCCCGACGTCGCGCTGCCCGGCTCCGCGCTGCCCGACCCCACGTCGCGCGGCCTCGCCGTGCACGACCTCACGCCGCGCGGCCTCGCCGTGCACGACCTCACGCTGCACGACGTCCCGCTGCCGCCCGGCTTCCGCGGCGCGCTCGCGCTGACCGGCGGGCCGTGCGCCCCGGTCGCGCCCGTCCGCGTCGACCTGCGCTCCGCGGCAGGACCGGCCGCTGCCCAGGGGTGGTCACAGGAGGTTCACAGGCAGCGACCAGAGGTGGCCCAGGTTCCCGGGTGACGCTGCACGCATGACGATCACGACGCCCCAGCGCGACCACCTGACCCGTGCCGACGGGACCGCGGTGCGCGCCCTCGTCGTCGACGACGAGCCCATGCTCGCCGAGCTCCTCTCGACCGCGCTGCGCTACGAGGGCTGGCAGGTCCAGTCCGCGCTGACCGGGCAGGCCGCGATCGCCGACGCGCGCCGCCTCGAGCCCGACGTGATCCTGCTCGACATCATGCTGCCCGACCTCTCGGGCCTCGAGGTCCTGCGCCGCATCCGCGCGTCGCACCCGTACGTCCCGGTGCTGTTCCTCACCGCGAAGGACGCCGTCGAGGACCGCGTCGCGGGGCTCACCGCGGGCGGCGACGACTACGTGACGAAGCCGTTCAGCCTCGAGGAGGTCGTGGCCCGGCTGCGGGCGCTGCTGCGCCGGGCCGGCGCCGTCAACCAGCGTGAGGAGGCCGTGCTCGTCGTCGGGGACCTGCGCCTCGACGAGGACAGCCACGAGGTGTCCCGGGCGGGCCGGGACATCCGGCTGACCGCGACCGAGTTCGAGCTGCTCCGCTACTTCATGCGCAACCCGCGCCGGGTGCTGTCCAAGGCGCAGATCCTCGACCGTGTGTGGCAGTACGACTTCGGCGGCCAGGCCAACATCGTCGAGCTGTACGTCTCCTACCTGCGGCGCAAGATCGACGCCGGGCACGAGCCGATGATCCACACGCTGCGCGGCGCCGGGTACGTGCTCAAGCCGGCTCCGTGACGGGGTCGCCCCGCCGCTGGACCCTCGGGCGGCGCCTCGTCGCGGTGCTCGTGGGTCTGCTCGCGCTCGTCGCGGGGGTCATGGGTGTCGTCTCGACGCTCGCACTGCGCGGGACGCTGCTCGACCAGATCGACGCGCGCCTCGAGTCCGCGAGCGCACGGGCCGCGGACGCACCGGGTCCGCGGCCGGGCGGCGCGGCGGGTGACGGCGCGGGCTCCGAGCCCGACGGCCGGCGCGTCCCGTTCGCGCTGCGCGGCCCCGGTCAGGACGTCGGCACCGTGAACCTCGGCACCGTCGACGGCGACGTCACGGCCGGGTACGTCGACGACGGCGGCACGTTCCGCCGGTTGACGCCCGCCCAGACCGCCGAGCTCGCGTCGACGCCCGCCGACTCCGTCCCGCGCACGGTCGAGGTCGACGGTCTCGGGACCTACCGGGTCGTCGCGACGACGGACTCCCGCGGCGAGCTGGTGGTGACCGGGCTGCCGACGGCGACCACCACGAGCACGGTGACCGGGTACGTCGTCGTCGAGGTCGTGGTCGCCGTCGCCGCGCTGGGTGTCGCCGCGGCGGTCGGCACGGTGCTGGTGCGGCGTGAGCTGCGCCCGCTGCACCGGGTCGCGGCGACCGCGACGCGTGTCGCCGAGCTCCCGCTCGACCGCGGCGAGGTCGTCCTCGCGGACCGCGTGCCGGCGCAGGACACCGACCCGGCGACCGAGGTGGGGCAGGTCGGCGCGGCGCTGAACCGCCTGCTCGGGCACGTGGAGTCGTCGCTGGCGGCGCGTCAGGAGTCCGAGACCCAGGTGCGGCAGTTCGTCGCGGACGCGAGCCACGAGCTGCGGACCCCGCTCGCCTCGATCCGCGGGTACGCCGAGCTCGTGCGCCGCTCGCCCGAACCGCTGCCCGTCGACGCGGTGCGGGCCGTCCAGCGCGTGGAGTCCGAGGCGCTGCGCATGACGGCGCTCGTCGAGGACCTCCTGCTGCTCGCGCGGCTCGACGCCGGGCGTGAGCTCGAGCGCGCGGAGGTCGACCTGACGGCGCTCGCGCTCGACGCGGTCGCCGACGCCCACGTCGCGGCGCCGGGCCACGTGTGGCACCTCGACGTGGACGACGACCCCGAGCACCCCCCGCTCGTGCGCGGCGACGACCACCGCCTGCGTCAGGTGCTGGTCAACCTGCTCGCGAACGCGCGCGTGCACACGCCCCCGGGCACGACGGTCGACGTGCGGGTGCGCGCCGACGCCGAGCACGTGACGGTGCGTGTGCAGGACGACGGGCCCGGCATCGCGCCCGAGCTGCTCCCCCGGCTGTTCCAGCGGTTCACGCGGGGCGACGCGTCGCGGAACCGGGCGAGCGGCTCGTCGACGGGCCTGGGGCTCGCGATCGCGCACGCGGTGGTGAGCGCGCACGGCGGGGCGATCGTGGTGGAGAGCCGGCCGGGCCGCACGGCGTTCACGGTGGAGCTGCCCGTCGCGGAGGGTGACGCGGGCTGCAGTGGCGGGCAGCGCGGTGACGCGGCGGAGCTCAGGCCGGCAGCGCGGTGACGGTGCGGCGCGCGGTGGTGTGCCGTGCGGCGCGCGGACCGCTGCGCGTGCGGGCACGGTTTCGTCGGCCGCCGGAGCTGGGGTGCTGCGCGCGCTAGCGTGGCGGGATGCGCACGTTCGTGCGGCGCGGACTCGGATCGGTGCTCCTCGGGGGCGTCGCACTGGCCGCTGCGGCGTGCCTCGCCGGGCCCGCGTCCGGGGCCGCCGAGGTGCAGAGCTGCGCGGAGGTGCTCCCTGCCTCGACCGACGGCATCCTCACGCCCGACACCGCGACGGTGCGGCCGGGCGTGCCCGCCCTCGCGATCCTGACCGGGTTCGCGCGGTGGCCGACGGGGCTGGTGGGGGGCGGCTCGGGCGAGACGTTCATGAGCTGCACCCCGTGGGCGCCGCAGGGGGCCGCCGAGGTCATGGCACCGCGGGAGCCGGCCCTGTTCCTCGTCGACGTGCCCGCGGGGGCCCCCGCCGGCGCGTACCCCCTGAGCGTCTACTTCATCGACGGTCCGGTGCCGCCCGGCACCCCGGGCACGCGCGTGCAGCTGAGCACGACCCTCACGGTCTCGCCCGGTCACGTACCGGTCCCCGGTTCGAGCGCGGTGTGCGCGCTCCCCGCCGAGGCGGCGCCCTCGGGGCGGCTGGTCCTTCCCGGCACCGTGGCACCTGGGGGGACCCTGCCGCTCGGGCTGGTCGACGCCGTCGGTCAGGTCGGCGGGTTCAACGAGTACGACACCCTCTGGGCCGTCGCGTGCGTCGACGGCGTCGCGACACCCGTCGTGCAGGACCTGTCGTCCGGCGCCACGGCCGAGGCGAGCGTCCCGGCCGGCTCGTCGCCGGGACCGCGCGCGGTGCGCCTGCTGGGTGTGCTCGACGGCAGGGCCGTCTGGTGGGACGCCACGGTCATCGTCACGGCGAGCTCAGGAGGGGCGGTCACCGGTCTGCCCAGCACAGGGGCGTCGGTACCCGCGCTCGCCGGGGCGGCCACGGGTCTGCTGGTCGCCGGCCTCGTGCTCGTGCGCGTGCGCACGACCCGGCGCCGGACGGGCGTCGCGGGCGCCTGACCGCTCGCGGGGAGCGCCCGACGGCGGAACCCGCCCGTGCGCGGGTGCGGTCCGAAACGTTTCGCCACCGCCGCACCCTCGTCAGGGCGCACTTTGTTCCGTAACTTGACAAAGCCTCGTCCGCGAGGCCGCACCGCGCGTGCGCCCGGTGCGGTGACCACCTGGAGGTTCAATGAGGAACCCGACCCTGGCGCGCCGCGCGCGCGCCCTGACGGCAGCGGTCGCCGCCGCGGCCGTCGGCGGTCTGACGGCGACGCTCCCGGCCCAGGCCGTGCACGCCGCCCCGGCCGTACCCGTCGCGGAGACCGCGACCGTCGTCGACCCCGGCGCCACCGCCGAGACGCGGTCGCTCTTCTCGTTCCTGCGCGACGTGCGCGGCGAAGGCATCCTGTTCGGCCACCAGCACACGACGTCGTTCGGCGTGACGGTCGGCGACCTGCCCGACGGCACGAGGTCCGACGTCGAGGCCGCCGTCGGCGACTTCCCGGCCGTCTTCGGGTGGGACACGCTCATCCTCGAGGGACGCGAGAAGCCCGGCGTGCTGGGCGCCCCCGTCGAGCAGAACATCGCGGTCTTCGCCGACTACATGGAGAAGGCGCACGCGTTCGGCGGCATCAACACCATCAGCGCCCACATGAACAACTTCGTCACGGGCGGCGACTTCTACGACACCGAGGGGAGCACCGTCACGGCGATCCTGCCCGGCGGCCCGAAGCACGCCGAGCTGAACGCGTACCTCGACGACATCGCCGCGCTCGCGGACCGGACGCGCGACGCCGACGGCGAGCTCATCCCGATCATCTTCCGGCCCTGGCACGAGAACGCCGGCTCCTGGTTCTGGTGGGGCGCCGCGCACGCGACCCCGGGCGAGTTCGTCGAGCTCTGGCGGTACACCGTCGAGTACCTGCGCGACACCAAGGGCGTCAGCAACTTCCTCTACGCGTACTCCCCGGGCGGGAGCTTCGGCGGCGTCGACGACGTCTACCTGCGCACCTACCCCGGCGACGCGTACGTCGACATCCTCGGCTACGACAACTACGACGGCAGCGCCACGGCCGACAGCAGCGCGTGGCTGGACGGCGTGGTCCAGGACCTCGCGATGATCGCGGACCTCGCCGACGCGAAGGGCAAGATCTCCGCGTTCACCGAGTTCGGGCCCACGGGCGGCAAGCTCCGCGCCAACGGCGAGGGCGTCAACCTGCACTGGTTCACGGACCTGCTCGACGCGATCGAGGCCGACCCGAAGGCGTCCCGCAGCGCGTACATGCCGACCTGGGCGAACTTCGACCCGCTCCGCCCGGCGATCCCGTACCCCGCGACGGGCGACCTTCCGGCGCACGAGATGCTGCCCGACTTCCAGGCGTTCGAGGCCGACCCGTTCAGCTTCTTCGCGGACGACCTCGACCTCGCCGACGTCTACGGGCGGACGGTCGAGACGACCGAGCACGCGCCGTTCGCGCACGTCGTGACCCCGGCGGCCGGCCAGCGGATCACCGCCTCCCCCGCGGTGGTCCGGGCGAAGCTCGTGGGCGGCGAGGCGACCGACGCGTGGTTCACGGTGGACGGCGACGCCACGCGCCACCCGCTCGCGCTCGACGACGAGGGCTACCTCTCGGCGGCGTGGACGCTCACGGCCGAGCAGCTCGACAACAGCACGCACACCGTGCACGTGACGGTCGAGGTCGCCGGCTCCGAGCCGCTGACCGCGAGCTCGACGGTCATCCTCGGCGCGCGCCCGGTGCTCCCGCCCGGCGTGGTCGACGACTTCGAGGGCTACGGCGACGACGAGGCCCTGCGCGCCGAGTTCTCGACCGCGGGGGTCAACACCATCTCGCTCGAGACCGGTGAGGTCGGCGGCGGCGAGAAGGCGCTCCGGCTCGACTACGACTTCACGTCGCAGACGTACACCGGGATCATCAAGAAGTTCTCGGGCGACTGGACCCGGTTCTCGGACCTGTCGATCTGGGTCCGCCCCGACGGCTCGGGCAACCGCATGGTCCTCCAGCTCGTCGCCGACGGCGTCTCCTTCGAGGCGTACCCGTCGCTCGCCGGGACTCAGGCGCAGGTCGTCACGATCCCGTTCGAGGACTGGCGCCCCGCACCGTGGGACACGTCGAACGCCGACCGGCGGCTCACGCACGACGAGCTGGCCAAGATCACGCAGTTCAACGTGTACGTCAACGAGGAGCCCGCCGCCGGGACGAGGTCCGGCAGCATCGTCTTCGACGAGGTCCGCGCGACCGGCACCGCCTCGTCCGGGTTCACGGACGTCGACGCCGACCACCCGTACTTCGCGGAGATCGCCTGGGCCAAGCGGGCCGGGATCGCCACGAGCTGGCCCGACGGGACCTACCGGCCCTCGGCCAAGGTGACGCGCGAGACGCTCGCGACGTTCCTGCACGCGCTCGTCGACCCGGAGTTCACCGCGCCCGCGACGCCCACCTTCACGGACGTCCCGACCACCCACCCGGCGTTCGAGGCGATCGAGTGGGCGGCGTCCCTGGGCCTCGTGCGCGGCGACGGGTACACCAAGTTCCGCCCCGGGAACACGGTGGCCCGCGAGGGCGTCGCCGCCGCGCTGTACGCGCTGCGCGGCACCGACGAGGTGCCCGAGCCCGGCACCCAGACGTTCACGGACGTCCGCCCGACCCGCGACGAGTGGGCGGCGATCGAGTGGGCGGCGAGCACCGGGATCATGCCCGGGTACCCGTACGACCGGTTCAAGCCGACCGGGAACGTCGACCGCGGCGAGCTCGCGGCCTTCCTCCACCGCTACGACCGGCTGCCCGCCCCACCCGTGGAGTCGGTCCCGCTGTTCGACTTCGAGGACGGCACCCAGGGCTGGACCGGCGCGGGACCCGTCGCGGCGGACGCGGGGCGGCTCGCCGTCACGAGCCCGGCCGGCGGCGGCTGGTTCGGGGTCGACGCCCCGCTCGCCGACCTCACCGGGCGCACCGAGATCCGGATGGACGTCGTCGAGACGGCCGGCGTCAACCCGAAGCTCGCGCTCAAGCTCGGGGGCAGCTGGCAGTGGTGCGAGACGGCCGAGGCCGGGTGGACCTCGGAGCCGCGGACCGGCGAGGACGCGCTGGTCTTCGACCTGACGACGCTCACCGCGGAGTGCACGGCGATGCTCGACGACGTGCGCGGCTTCAACGTCTACCTCAACGAGGGCGAGCACGTCCTCGACACCGTCGAGGCGCGCTGACCCCTCTCGGCACGTCCCTCCGGGGCGTCGGTCCGCACGGGACCGGCGCCCCGGTCGTGCGCCGCGGGTCGGGGTCCGGGGTCGTGCGCCGCGGGTCGGGGTCCGGGGCCGTGCGCCGCGGGTCGGGTCCGGGGCGGGGCGCCGCGGGTCGGGGTCCGGGGTCCGAGGTCCTGGTTCGTGCGTCGCGGGCCGTGGGTCAGAGCGGGAACGCCGCGTACACGTCCCGGATCTGGTCGACGGGCCCGGTCGCCCGGAAGACCGTCGTGCCGTTGGACCAGAGCGCGACGCCCGAGCCGTCCCCCGCGTCGACGATCGTGAAGGTGCCGACGGGCTGGCCGTCGACCACGACCTCACCGGTCTGCGGGAGCGTCACCGGGGCGGACGTCGCACCGGGCGACGGGCTCGCCGACGCGTCCGCGGGGATCCCGGCGGGGAGCGCCGTGGCCAGCGCCGCGAGCTGCGCGGCGGCCTCCTCGGGGGTCTCCCACTGACCGGACTGCACGACCACCTGCGCCGTCCCGCCGTCCGTGTACGTCTCGGTCAACGCCTCGAGCGCACCTGCGGCCGTCCACGCGTCCTCGGGGCCCGACGACGCGAGCGCGTACTGGAGCACCGAGAGCGGCAGCGCCGCGGCGAACGCCGTGGTCGACGTCCGGGCGACGGGCTGCGCGGTCGGGGTCGGGGACGCGAGCGTCACGGTCTCCGCGGCGGGCGCGGCGCCCGGCTCGTCGTCACCACCGGTGAGCACCGCGATCAGCACGCCCGCGAGCACGAGCACCGCGACCACGGCGGCGCCGATCAGGAGCAGCTTCCGGCGGCGCGCGTCCGCGTCGGCCCCGGGCCCCGGGTCGTTCGGTCCGAGCGGGGCGACGCCCTCCGCGGGCGGCGCACCCGGCGTCCCGCCCGCGGGGTGCCCAGGGGCGGAGGCGGGCGCGGCCCAGCCGGTGGACGACGGCGGCGGCTGCGGCAGGTTCCGCCGCGGCTCGCCGCTGGGTCCGGTGTGGCTCATGGACGTCTCCCCTGGTGCGCGATCGGCCCCGCGGCGTGGCGCAGGTCGGTTCGCACGGCAGCCTACTGGCGCGTCCGCGGCGGCCGGCGCACCGCCGCCGCCGGCGTCGCCCCGCGGTGGCCCTCAGCGGCGCGCCGGGAGGGTGTGTGGGTGGTGGCGTCTAGCGTGCCGACCATGACCTCCTCGACCGTCCGGCGCACCGCGTCCGGCTCCGCCGGCACGTCGACCGCCGGGCGGTCCTCCCGTACGACCCGGCCTGGGTACCGGTGCTCGGAGTGCGGCTGGACCACGTCCAAGTGGGCCGGGCGGTGCGGGGAGTGCCAGGCGTGGGGCAGCGTCGCGGAGGACGCCGGACCGGGCGGCGGTGCGCCGCGCACGCCGGTCGTGTCACCGGCGCGCAACCCCGCACGTCCCATCGCGGAGATCGACGTCGAGGCGAGCCGCGCCCGGCCGACCGGCGTCGACGAGCTCGACCGCGTGCTCGGCGGCGGGCTCGTGCCGGGCGCCGTGGTGCTGCTCGCCGGGGAGCCGGGGGTGGGCAAGTCGACCCTGCTGCTCGACGTGGCGTGCCGGGTCGCGCGCGGCACCGAGGGGCCCGGGGCTGACGGACCGGGAGCCGGGGCGGGGCGGACGGGTGCCGGGGGCGGGCGGACGGGTGCCGGGGGCGAGCGGACGGGTGCCGGGGGCGAGCGGACAGGTGCCGCCGGCGAGCCCTCGGGGCGCCGGGTCCTCTACGTGACCGGCGAGGAGTCGGCCGGGCAGGTGCGGCTGCGCGCCGAGCGCATCGGCGCGCTCGACCCCGGGCTGCTGCTCGCCGCCGAGACGGACCTGGGCACCGTGCTCGGGCACATCGAGCACGTGGCGCCCGACCTGCTCGTGCTCGACTCGGTGCAGACCATCGCGTCCGCTGCGGTCGAGGGCACCGCGGGCGGCGTGAGCCAGGTCCGCGAGGTCGCGGCGGCGCTCATCGCGGCCGCGAAGGAGCGGGACCTGCCGGTCGTGCTCGTCGGCCACGTCACCAAGGACGGCTCGGTCGCCGGCCCCCGCACGCTCGAGCACCTCGTCGACGTCGTGTGCCAGTTCGAGGGCGACCGCCACTCGCGCCTGCGTCTCCTGCGCGCGACGAAGAACCGCTTCGGCCCCACGGACGAGGTCGGCTGCTTCGACCTGTCGGAGTCCGGCATCGTCGGGCTCGCGGACCCGAGCGGGCTGTTCGTCTCGCACGAGCGCCACCACGTGCCCGGCACCTGCGTGACCGTGACGCTCGAGGGGCGCCGCCCGCTCGCGACGGAGATCCAGGCACTCGTCGCACCGAGCATGCTCGCGAACCCGCGCCGCACCACGAGCGGGGTCGACGCGAGCCGGCTCGCGATGGTCCTCGCGGTGCTCCAGCGACGCGTCGGTGCTCGGCTCGCCGACCAGGACGTCTACGTGTCGACCGTCGGGGGCGCCCGGGTCGTCGAGCCGTCCGCCGACCTCGCGCTGGCCCTCGCGACCGCGAGCTCCCGCGAGAACGTCGCGCTCCCCCGGGGACTCGTCGCGCTCGGCGAGGTCGGCCTGGCGGGCGAGCTGCGGCCCGTCACCGGTGTGCTGCGCCGGCTCTCCGAGGCGGCCCGGCTCGGCTTCGTCCGGGCGGTCGTCCCCGCCGGGTCGATCGAGCCCGGCACGGCCCCCGCGGGCATCGAGCTGCTCGAGGTCGCGGACCTCGCGGAGGCCGTCCGGGCCACGGGCGTCGCGGGAGACCGCCGCACGTGAGCCTGCAGGGGGCCAAGCCGACCGCCGCGGCTCCGCGTCCCGTGCCGGCCGCACCGCACCCCGGCGTCGCCACGCAGCCCGGCGGCGCAGCCCACCGCGGGGGCGCAGCGCACCCCAGCGGCGCAGCCCACCCCGGCGGCGCAGCCCACCCCAGCAGCGCAGCCCACCCCAGCAGCGCAGCGCACCCCAGCAGCGCAGCCCACCCCAGCGGTGCAGCCCACCCCAGCGGCGCAACCCACCCCAGCGGCGCAACCCACCCCAGCGGCGCAACCCGGACAGCCGTCGCCGGGGCGTCGGTAACGGAACCGACCGGTCCGTCCGCGTCGGCGCGCGCCGTCACCCGACCGCACGCACCCGCCCCACGCGTGGCCTTCACCCCCTCACCACCCGGGCCGCGTAGGATCGCGCGCGTGCCCACCACTCCCGCGCCGGACGACCTCCTGCGGACCACGCTCGCCGCGGTCGCGCCGGGCGGCGAGCTGCGCGACGGGCTCGAGCGCATCCTCCGGGGTCGCACCGGGGCGCTGATCGTGCTCGGTCACGACGCCACGGTCGAGTCGATCTGCTCGGGCGGGTTCGTGCTCGACGTCGAGTTCTCCTCGACCCGCCTGCGCGAGCTCGCGAAGATGGACGGCGCGATCGTCGTCGACCACGACGTCTCCCACATCGTGCGTGCCGCGGTCCAGCTGCTGCCCGACTCGACCATCGAGACGACCGAGTCCGGCACCCGCCACCGCACCGCCGAGCGGGTCGCGAAGCAGACCGGCTTCCCCGTCATCTCCGTCTCGGCGTCGATGCGGATCGTCGCGCTGTACGTCGGCGGCCTGCGGCACGTGCTCGAGGACTCCAACACGATCCTCTCCCGCGCGAACCAGGCGCTCGCGACGCTCGAGCGGTACAAGTCGCGCCTCGACGAGGTCAGCGGCACGCTGTCGGCGCTCGAGATCGAGGACCTCGTGACGGTGCGCGACGTCTCCGCCGTGGTGCAGCGCCTCGAGATGGTCCGGCGCATCTCCGAGGAGATCGAGGGCTACGTCGTCGAGCTCGGCACCGACGGGCGCCTGCTCGCGCTCCAGCTCGACGAGCTGACCGGCGGGATCGGCTCGGACCGCGAGCTCGTCACGCGCGACTACATCGACGTCCGCAAGGACCGCGACGAGGCCGGCGTCCAGGCCGCGCTCGCCGACCTCGACTCGACCGAGCTCCTCGACCTCGCGCACATCGCGCGGGTCCTCGGCCTGCCCGGCGGCGGGGACACCCTCGACGCCGCGGTCGGCCCGCGCGGCTACCGCCTGCTGTCCAAGGTCCCGCGCCTCCCGGTGGCGATCGTGGACCGGCTCGTCGGCCACTTCGGGGGCCTGCAGAAGCTGCTCGCGGCGGGCATCGACGACCTCATGGCGGTCGACGGGGTCGGCGAGCAGCGTGCCCGCGCCGTGCGTGAGGGACTCTCGCGTCTCGCCGAGTCGAGCATCCTCGAGCGCTACGTCTGACCGGCCCGGCGTCCCCACGTCTGACCGGCCCCGCGTCCGCTACGTCTGACCGGCCCGGCGCCCGCCACGTCCGGCGCCCCGCCAGGCCGGGCCCGTGCGGCGACCGACGCGGCCGCGGTCACTCCAGCACGAACACCACGGGGGCCGGTGCGATCGGACCGAGCGTGAGCGCGGCGGAGTAGGTGCCGGGCTGCGCCACCGGCTGGTCGGCCGGGCAGCCCTCGGCGGAGCGCACGCGCTGCCACTGCAGCTGGGTGGCGTCGGCCGTCCCCGGCGGGAGCAGGATCTCCCGGCCCTGCGACTCGGCAGCCGCGCAGTCCCGGCTGGACCAGATGCGGTCCGTCCCGGACGTGATGACGATCTCGCGCTGCGCCTCGCCGACGTCGATGAGGCACGCCGCCGTCCCGTCGTTCGTGAGCGTGACCGTGAGCGTCGGGATCGCGCCGGCGGCGTAGCTCGTGCCGTCCGTGGTGAGCGTGAGGCCGAGCGTCTGCGGGTCGCACGCCGTCGGTGTCGCGTCGTCGTCCTCCGGGGGCTCCGTGGTGCTGGTCGCGGGGGCGGCGTCCTGGGCGGGGTCGGCACCGGCCCCGTCGTCGGTCGAGGAACCGCCCCGCGCTGCGAACGCCCAGACCACGACCGCGACGAGCACGAGCGGGATCCCGACCACGACGATCCGTCGGAACCAGTACACGCGCGCGGGGAGCGGCCCCGCCGGCCTGAGCACACCCATGGGCCAACCCCTCCGTCGGCGCGCACCCGGCGAGCGGAGTGGGGGTCCGTCGGGACGCGGTGCCCCCACGGTACCGACGGAACGGGCGTGCGCCGTCGAGCGGTCCCGGCACGTCGCGAACCGGACAATCCGGAGCCCGGAGGCGCTGCGGGGTGCCCGCGTGCGTGCACCGGGTCCGCGGAGGCTCAGGGTCCGGCGGCGCCCGGCTCGTGCGTGCGCCCGTCCTCGGAGGTCACCCGCCCCGCTCGCGACCGGCTGGACCCGGCGTCGCCGTCGCGTCGTGCGCAGGCGCCGCCAGCCTGTGCGTCCCGAGCGGTGCGCCGCCCGGGAGAGGATGTCCGCGTGACCCACGACCCCGGCCTGCTCCTGGTCCCGCGGGTGCTCGAATGGTTCGCGGAGAACGCGCGCGACCTGCCGTGGCGGGCACCGGACCGCACCCCGTGGGGGGTCCTCGTCAGCGAGGTCATGCTCCAGCAGACCCCGGTGGTGCGCGTGGAGCCCGCGTGGCGCGCGTGGATGTCCGCGTGGCCCGAGCCGGCGGACCTCGCGGCGGCGAGCACCGCGGACGTGCTGCGCGCGTGGGACCGGCTGGGCTACCCCCGCCGGGCGCTGCGGCTCCAGGAGTGCGCGCGCACGGTCGTGACCCGCCACGGCGGCGTCGTGCCGATCGGCGAGGCGGAGCTGCTCGCCCTCCCGGGTGTCGGCAGCTACACGGCCGCCGCGGTGCGGGCGTTCGCGTACGGGCGCCGGTCGGTCGTGCTCGACACGAACGTGCGCCGCGTCCTCGCGCGCACGGCCGCCGGGGCCGCCCTGCCCGGGCCCTCGCAGACCGTCGCGGAGGTGCGCCTCGCCGAGTCGCTCGTGCCCGCGGACGACGCGACCGCCGCCCGCTGGGCCGCCGCGTCGATGGAGCTCGGCGCGCTCGTGTGCACCGCGCGGGGCCCGCGCTGCGACACGTGCCCGGTCGCGGACCTGTGCGTGTGGCGGGCGGCGGGCTACCCGCCCGACGTGCACGCGTCCCGGCGGCGGACGCAGGGGTTCGCGGGGACGGACCGCCAGGTGCGCGGGCGGGTCATGGCGCTGCTGCGGTCGGCGCTCGAGCCCGTCCCGCTCGAGGAGGTCGAGGCCGTGTGGCCGGACCGGACGCAGCTCGCGCGCTGCGTCGACGGGCTCGTCGCGGACGGTCTCGTCACGGCGGTCGAGCACCCGGGCGGCCCGGACGCCGGTCCGCCGACGTACCGGCTGCCGCACTGACGACGACGCCAGCCAGGTGCGGCGCGGGTGTCGACGCCCGGCACGTTCGCCGGCCGCGTGCGGCGGGGGCGCGCGGCGGCTCAGTCGAGCTCGACGAGCATGCGCGTGTTGCCCAGGGTGTTCGGCTTGACCCGCGCGAGGTCGAGGAACTCCGCGACGCCGTCGTCGTGCGAGCGCAGCAGCTCGGCGTACACGTCGGGCGTCACGGGCGTGCCGTCGATCACGTGGAAGCCGTGCGCCGCGAAGAAGTCGACCTCGAACGTCAGGCAGAACAGCCGCCGCAGCCCGAGCTCGCGGGCCCGCTCGACGAGCGCGTCGAGCAGCGCGTGCCCGACGCCCCGCCCGCGGTAGGACCGGTCGACCGCGAGCGTGCGGATCTCGGCGAGGTCCTGCCACATGACGTGCAGCGCGCCGCACCCGACGACGGCCGCCGCGTCCCCGGCTACCTCGACGCCCCGGGCGGCCGCCGTGCCCCCGTCAGCCGGGACCGCCTCGGCGACGAGGAACTCCTGCACGGCCTCGTAGTACCCGACCCACTCCTTCGCGAGGAGGATCCGCTCGGACGCGTACGGCTCGACGAGCCCGCGGATGGCGCGGACGTCGGCAGGGCGTGCGGGGCGCACGTGGAGGGCAGGCTCGGTCACGCGCCCCAACCTACCGACGCCGCGCCGGTGGGCCGGGCGTGCGAGCGATCCGGACACCCGCCGGTCGGCCGGGCGAATCGCGACCCCGACGCCTCGCACCGGTGGGCCGGCTGGGCGGGCGTCGACCCCGACGCCTCACGTCGGGGCGGGCGGTGCCGATGTGCGGGGGTGCAGTGCCCCGCGCCGCCGGACGTCGCCCTCCGGCAGCTCCCGTCGAGCGCCCAGAGGTCGCCATGATCCACGTCGGTGTGCTGACGCCCATCACCGGGGGGTTCTACTACGGCGACGTCGTGGCGAACGTCACGCGCGTCGTCGCCGCTGCGGGCGGGCACGTCACCCTCGTCCAGACGATCGACGCCGGGCGCTCGCGGCAGAAGCTGCCACCGGCCCCCGACGTCCCCCACATCGGGTGGGAGTCCTTCGACGGGATCGTCGCGATCGCGCAGGCCGCGAGCGCGTCGTCGCTCCGGTCGGCGATCGCCTCGGGCACGCCCGTCGTGACCGTCGGCAGCGAGATCGACCTCGACGCGGCGCAGGTCGTGGCCGACAACCGGGACGTCGTCCGCGGCGCCGTGGGCCACCTCGCCGGGCACGGGCACCGGCGGATCGCGTTCGTCGGCAACCTCTCGCAGTCGGACACCAACGCGCGGTACGAGGGGTACCGCGCGGGGGTCGAGGCGCACGGGCTGGGCGACGCGGTGCTCGTGACGACGGTCGATCACGTCGAGGCCGGCGGGCGCCTCGCGGCGGACGCGGTCCTGACGTCCGGGGCGACGGCGGTGGTCACGGGCACGGACCGGATCGCCCTGGGTCTCGCGGCCGCCCTGCGCGAGCGCGGGGTGCGGATCCCGGAGGACCTCGCGGTCGTCGGGTACGACGACGTCGAGGAGGGCTGGTGGCACGACCCGCCCCTGACGACCGTCCACCAGGCGATCGGCACGCTCGGCACCCGGGCGGCGGAGCTGCTGCTCGCGGAGCTGGGCGGGGAGCCGGACCACGGGATGCACGTCGTCGCGTCGGAGTTCGTCGCCCGCGCGACGTGCGGCTGCCCCGGGGGCGTGGGCGGGGCGGCCGACCACGGCGCTGCGGACGCGGACGAGGTCGTCGCCGCGGTCGTGCGCCACCTCGGGTCGGCGACCGGACCGGGGACGGTGCCGGACGACGACGCGCCCGGTGCGCTCGCGGCCCTCGACGACGTCCTGACCTCGACCGTCGCCCGGCTCTTCCCGTCCCCGCCGCCGCCCGAGGCGATGCTGAGCTTCGTCGAGGCGGTCGTCGACCGTTTCGCCGCGCTCGCGTCGGACGCCGCGGGCCGGGGCGACCCGGCCGCCGGGCTCCTGCGCCGCGCCGGGGCCCGGGCGATGATCGCCCTGCGCGACCACGAGCGCGGCGTCACGCTCGAGCGCACCGAACGGCTCGCGTCGTCGATCGTCGAGCAGTACGACGTGGGGATCGAGGTCCTGAGCACGTCCTCGGGCGACCCCGAGCGGCTCGGGTGGCTGAGCAAGGCGTCGGCCCGGGTCGCGTGCCTGGCGCTGTGGGAGGGCGACCCGGCGGACGGCGTCCTGCGCGTGACCGGGGTGTTCGACCCCGAGGGCCGGCTCGACGAGGTGCCGTCCGGTACGACTCGCATCGAGGAGTTCCCGCCCCGGTCGCTCGTCGAGCAGGCCGACGCGGGCGTCGGGGACGTGCTGTACGTCGTCCCGGTCCGCGGCGTGAACGGCGACCACGGCTTCCTGTGCGTGCTCGGCGCGTGCGAGCGCGGTTCGCGCTCGGACCCCGCGACGTACGCGCACTGGGCCACGACGCACAACCACTGGGCGGCGGTGCTCGGCGTCGCGCTCAAGCAGAAGGCGCTCCTGGAGCACCTCGGGCGCAGCGAGGAGCGGTACTCGCTCGCCGCGACCGCCGCCAAGGACGGGCTGTGGGAGTGGGAGGCCGGCGACGGGCGCGTCTACGTGTCCGAGCGGTGCCGGGAGCTGCTGGGCGTCACGGACGACGCCGCCGTCACGCTCGACACCTGGGTCGCCCTCGCGCACCCGCTGGACGCGGACCGGGTCGCGGCGGAGCTCACGCGCGCGGTCGCCGAGCCCGGCACCCCGGTCGAGGTCGAGTACCGCGTCGCGGGAGCGGACGGCACGACGCGCTGGGTCCTCACGCGCTGCCTCGCGGTGGCGTCCGACGGCGGGGTGCAGCGCGTCGTCGGCTCGGTCTCCGACATCCAGACGCGCAAGGACCTCGAGGAGCAGCTGCGCCAGGAGGCCTTGTACGACAACGTCACCGGGCTGCCGAACCGGCGGCTGTTCGTCGACCGGCTCGACGCCGCGCTGCGGCACCAGGGCCGGCAGGAGGCCACCGGGTTCGCGGTGCTGTTCTTCGACCTCGACGGGTTCAAGCTCGTCAACGACTCGCTCGGTCACCTCGCGGGCGACGCGCTGCTCCGCGTCGTCGCCGACCGGCTGCGCGTCGCGCTGCGCCCGCTCGACACGGCCGCGCGCTTCGGGGGCGACGAGTTCGCGGTCCTGCTCGTCGACCCGGTGCCCGAGGACGTCCTCGTGGTCGCGCGCCGCCTCCAGGACCGGCTCGCGGAGCCTGTGCAGCTCGGCGGCCAGGTCGTCGCGGTGACCGCGAGCGTCGGGGTGGCGACGTCCTCGTCCGGCTACGTCGCCGCGGACGACGTCCTGCGCGACGCCGACGCCGCGATGTACCACGCGAAGGGCACGCAGCGCGGTTCCGCGTCGGTCTTCGACCCCGACATGCACGTGCGCGCCACGGGCCGGCTGCGGGTGCGCGGGGAGCTGCGCGGGGCCCTGGCACGCGGCGAGTTCGTGGTGCACTACCAGCCGGTCGTCGCGCTCGACGGCTCGGGCGTCGAGTCGTTCGAGGCGCTCGTGCGGTGGCAGCACCCCGAGCGCGGGCTGCTGCTGCCGGGCGCGTTCCTGCCCGTGATGGAGGACGACGGCTCGATCGTGCAGCTCGGCCGGCTCGTGCTCGACGAGGTGTGCCGGCAGGTCGCGCGGTGGCGCGCGGACCGCGGCCTGCCCGTGACCGTCGCGGTGAACCTCTCGCACCGCGAGTTCTGGGCGCCGGACCTCGTCGCGGCCGTCCGGGACTCGCTCGCACGGCACGGCGTGCCGGCCGGGCACCTCGTCCTCGAGATCACCGAGTCGGTGGTGATCTCGCGGCCCGACGAGGCGCGCGACCTGCTCGAGTCCCTCGACACGCTCGGGGTCGGGCTGCACATCGACGACTTCGGCACCGGGCAGTCGTCCCTCACGGCGCTGCGGACGCTACCCGTGCACGCGATGAAGGTCGACGGCTCGTTCGTCCGGGAGCTCGCGAGCACCCCCGCGACGCGGGACCTCGTGCGCGTGATCCTCGACATGGGCCGCGTGCTCGGGCTCGAGGTGATCGCGGAGTGCGTCGAGACGGAGGAGCAGGCGGCGATCCTGCGGTCGATGGGGTGCACGGGCGCGCAGGGCTGGCTGTACGCGAGCGCGCTCCCCGGGGACGAGGCGGGTGCGCTGCTCGGCGCTCCGGCCGGCGCGGTCGGGTCGGCGCTGGTCGCGGACGCGGCGCGGCGCTGATCCTGCGTCCCGACCGTCGGCTCGCACCCGGGCACCCCGACGCCTGACCGGCGCCCGGCCGGCGCGCGAGCGGGTCGTGACCGGGTCGTCACGCGGTCGCGCCCGACCGCTCCCGACCGCGCCCGTCCGCTCCCGACCGCGCCCGTCCGCTCCCGACCGCGCCCGTCCGCTCCCGACTGCGCCCGGACGCGCCGGCTCGGCGATGATGGCCGCGTGATGTCCCGATGACCGCGCGTGCGGACACCCCCACGGTCACGGCCCGCGGCGGGCGCCGCGCCGCGGCGATCGCGCTGCTCGTCGCGGGCCAGAGCACCGCCGGCCTCGCGCTCGGGGCGGTCGGGCTGTTCCTGCCGCTGATCCGCGCGGACCTCGGCATCGGGTTCACGCAGGCGGGTGGCATCGCGGCGGCGGCGATGATCACCTACGCGCTCATGCAGGTCCCGGCCGGCCACCTCGCGGACGTCCTGGGGGCGCGCCGGCTCTTCGTCGTGGGCACGGTCGGCGTGAACCTGTGCACGCTCGGGATCGCGGCCGCGCCGTCGTACGCGTTCCTGGTCGTGGACCAGGCGGTCTCGGGGGCGTTGCGGGCGCTCGTGTTCATCCCGGGCATGGTGCTGATCACGGGTCTGTTCGCGGCGGAGCGCCGGTCGACCGCGCTCGGGGTGTTCGCGATCGGCGGCGTGTCCGGGAACGTGCTGCTCGGGGCCGTCGGGCCGCTGCTCGTGGGGCCGCTGGGGTGGCGCGGCGTGCTGGCGCTGTTCGGTGCGGCGGGCCTCGTGCTCGCGGTGGTGTACGGGGTGCTGCGCGACGCGGGCGCCCCGCAGCCGAGGCCGGCGCCGGGGGGCGAGGGCGCGCGCGACGTGCTGCGCCACCCCGTGCTGTGGGTGGCCGGGGTCGTGCAGCTCGTGCGGTTCGGGGTGGTGAACACCCTGACCTTCTGGCTGCCCACGCTGCTCGTCGAGGAGCGGGGCGCGACGCTCCGTACCGCGGGGGTCGTGATGGGTGTCGGCGGCCTGCTGATGGCACCCATGAACTATCTCGGTGGGGTGCTCGCTGACCGGACCGGGCGCCCCGCGGTGGTCGTCGGCGGCTCGCTCGCGGTGCTCGGCGCCGCCCTGGCGGTGCTCGCGGGGGCCGACGGCCTGGCCGTGACCGTCGCGTGCGTGCTCGTCGCGCACGTCGTCATGCAGCTCTACTTCGGGCCGCTGTTCTCGATCCCGGTGCGTGTGCTCGGTGCGGCGCGCGCGGGCCTGCTCACGGGTGTGTCGAACGGCTGCGCGTGCCTCGGTGCGGTGACGTTCTCGTGGGCGCTCGGCTGGACCAAGGACCTCACGGGGTCGTTCACGCCGGGGCTCGCCGGGCTCAGCGTCGCGTGCGCGCTCGCCCTGACGGCGACCTGGCGCCTGGGCCGGATGCTGCGAGCAGCGCCGTCGCGGTGAGCTCGTCGACCACGAGGTCCGTCACGACGCCCGCCCGGATCGCGGCCAGCAGCGGGACGACCTTGTTGTCCCCGGCCGCGACGCACACGCGCCGCGGGACCCGCTGGAGCTCGGCCGGGGTCGGACCGGTCGCGCGCGCGTTGAGGGGCACGTCCTCCCAGGTGCCGTCCGCGCGCAGGAACACCGTGCACACGTCCCCCACGACGCCCTCGCGGTGCAGCACGTCGATGTCGCCGTCCTCGAGGTAGCCCGCGGAGTACACGTGGCTCGGCACGGCCCCGGCCACGGCGCCGACCGAGAACACGGCGACGTCCGCGCGGGCCTGGACGTCGAGCACGCGCCGCACCGACCGCTCGCGCCACATCGCCTGCTTGGTGTCGGGGTAGTCGAAGAACGCGGGCACCGAGAAGTGGTGCACGGTGGCCCCGAACGCGGACCCGAAGCTCGAGATGAGGTCGCTCGCGTACTCGACGCCGGACGTGCGCGTGTTCGCGGCGCCGTTGAGCTGCACGACGGCGCTGCCGCGGGTGGCCTTCGGGACGAGGCGCCGGGACACCGCGGCGAGGGTCGTGCCCCAGGCGACGCCCAGCACCATGTCGGAGTCGAACCACGAGCCGAGCAGGCGCGCGGTGGTCAGCGCGACCTGGTCGAGCCGCTCGACGTGGCTCGCCTGGTCCGGGACGGGCACGACGTAGGCGTCGACGCCGAACGTCGCGGCGATCGTGCGGCCGAGCCCCGGTGCACGCGTGCTCGCGGGGCGCAGCGTGATCTCGACGAGCCCGGTCGCGCGGGCGCGCTTGAGCAGCCGGGAGACCGTCGAGCGCGAGGTGCCGAGATGGCGCGCGATCACCTCCATCTTGAGGTCCTGCAGGTAGTACATCGACGCGGCCCGCAGCACGTCCTGCTCCCGGTCGAGCGCGTCCCTGCTGTCCGCCAAGGAATCCCCCGTCGCGACGAGATGTGCACGTTCGTGCATCTCGGTTGCGCGTTCGTTCGTCACGTGACGACGATAACGAGCGGACCGAGGCCGGGGGAACCTCCCGGACGGTCCGCGTCCATGCACGCGACCAGCACGCACGGACAGCACGCACGGAACGCACCAGCACCCCGGGGGTCGGACGCACGATGAGGACTGCAGCACTGACGGCACGGCTCCGCAGCGACGCGCTCGACGCCCTGCGGAGCACCACGGAACCCGGCCAGGAGCTCGACGTGCTCGTCGTCGGCGGTGGCGTGACCGGGGCCGGCATCGCGCTCGACGCCGTCTCGCGCGGCCTCTCGACCGCGGTCGTCGAGGCCCAGGACTGGGCCAGCGGCACGTCGAGCCGGTCCAGCAAGCTCGTGCACGGCGGCCTGCGCTACCTGCAGATGCTCGACTTCCACCTCGTCCGCGAGGCCCTCACGGAGCGCGACCTGCTCATCAACCACCTCGCGCCGCACCTCGTGAAGCCCGTGAGCTTCCTGTACCCGCTCGAGAACCGCGTCTGGGAGCGCGCGTACGTCGGCGCCGGCGTCGCCCTCTACGACACCCTCGCGTCCGTCTACGGGACCAAGCGCGCGCTGCCCACGCACCGGCACCTGACCCGCAAGGGCATGGAGCGCCTGTTCCCCGACCTGCGCCACGACGCCGCGATCGGCGCCGTCCGGTACTGGGACGCGAGCGTCGACGACGCCCGGCTCACCTCCACGATCATCCGCACCGCAGTCTCCTACGGCGCGCACGCCGCGTCGCGCACGCAGGTCGTCGGGCTCCAGACCACGTCGGGCGGGGCGGTCACGGGCGCCGAGCTCGTCGACCTCGAGACCGGCGACCACATCGACGTCCGCGCCCGGCACGTCATCAACGCGACGGGCGTGTGGACCGAGGAGACGGAGTCCCTCGCCAAGAGCGACGGCGGCCTGCGCGTGCTCGCGAGCAAGGGCATCCACATCGTCGTTCCGCGCAGCCGCATCGCGGGCGACACCGGGCTGATCCTGCAGACCGAGAAGTCGGTCCTGTTCATCATCCCGTGGTCGCGCTACTGGGTCATCGGCACGACCGACACCCCGTGGGAGCAGGACCTCGTGCACCCGGTCGCGACGTCCGCGGACATCGACTACGTCATCGAGCACGCCAACGAGGTCCTGTCCCGGCCGATCACGCGCGAGGACGTCATCGGCACCTGGGCCGGCCTGCGCCCCCTGCTGCAGCCCGGCACCAAGGCGGGCACGTCGTCGGCGAAGGTCTCGCGCGAGCACACCGTCGCCTCACCCACGCCCGGCCTCACGGTCATCGCGGGCGGCAAGCTCACGACGTACCGGGTCATGGCCAAGGACGCCGTCGACTTCGCGATCGGCTCGCGCGCGACGAGCCTGCCGTCGATCACGCACGAGCTCCCGCTCGTCGGCGCCGAGGGCCTCGCGGTCCTGCAGCGCCGGTCCCGGGCCATCGGGCAGAAGTACGGCTGGGACCGCGGGCGCATGGACCACCTGCTGCACCGGTACGGGTCGCTGCTCGGCGAGCTGCTCGACCTCGTCGACGAGGACCCCGCGCTCGGCGACCCCGTGCCCGACGCCCCCGCGTACATCGGCGCGGAGATCGTGTACGCCGTCAGCCACGAGGGTGCGCTCCACCTCGACGACGTGATGATGCACCGCACGCGCCTCAACTACGAGGTCGCGGACAAGGGCGTCGCCGCGCTCGAGCACATCGTCGACCTCATCGCACCGGTGCTCGGGTGGAGCGACGCGCAGCGCGCCGCGGAGCTGGCCGGGTACCGCGAGCGCGCCGCCGCCGAGGAGGCCGCGGCCGCGCTGCCCGACGACGAGTCCGCGGTCCGCGAGCGCCTGCGTGCCGCGGACATCGCCCCGCTCGTCCCGCTCTCCGACGGGCAGGTGCCCGCCGGGTCCTGACCGCCACGTGACAGGCGAGCGGTCTCACTCCAACAGGAAGGGGCGCAACGATGGGCTCCGTCACCATGCTGCAGTTCGTCGGATCCGAGGTGGTCGGCACCGCTCTGCTGATCCTCCTCGGCGCAGGTGTCGTCGCGAACGTCATCCTCCCGCGCAACAAGGGGTTCGACGGCGGCTGGCTCCTCATCAACTTCGGGTGGGGGCTCGCGGTGTTCGTCGGTGTGTACGCGGCCTTCCGGTCGGGTGCGCACCTCAATCCCGCGGTGACGCTCGGCCTGTTCGCCGCGCAGGAGCCGTTCGCGACCGCCCGGGTCGGCGAGCGGCTGGTCGTGACCGTCGAGCCGACGTTCTCGAACATGCTGATCTACTTCGGCGCCGAGCTGCTGGGCGCGTTCATCGGTGCGGTGCTGGCCTACCTGGCGTACAAGAAGCACTTCGACGAGGACGCCGACCCGGCGACCAAGCTCGCGGTGTTCTCGACCGGCCCGGCGATCCGCTCGTACGGCTGGAACCTCGTCACCGAGGTGCTCGGCACGTTCGTGCTGGTGTTCTGGATCGTCGGCTCGGGCCGGACGCCGTCGGGGCTGGGGCCGCTCGCGGTCGCGCTCGTCGTCGTCGGCATCGGCGCGTCCCTCGGTGGTCCGACGGGGTACGCCATCAACCCGGCCCGCGACCTGGGTCCCCGCATCGCGCACGCCCTCCTGCCGATCCCGGGCAAGGGCTCGAGCGACTGGTCGTACGCGTGGGTGCCGATCGTCGGCCCGCTCCTCGGTGGTCTGCTCGGCGGCCTCGCGGGCGCCGCGTACACCTGATCCTCCCCGCACCCCCCACCCCGTCCCCACGACCCCCGGACGCGGGACCCGCGCAACGGCGCACGGGCCCCGCTCCGGGCGCTCCACCCACCCCCGGTCGACGGACCGCCGTCGCACCCCCGTCGAGCCCACCGGCTCGCCACCCGAGAGAGGTCCCCCCGCATGGCTGACTACGTCCTCGCGATCGACCAGGGCACCACGAGCACGCGCGCGATCCTGTTCGACCACTCCGGCCAGATCGTCGCCACCGGCCAGAAGGAGCACGCGCAGATCTTCCCGAGGGCCGGCTGGGTCGAGCACGACGCCAACGAGATCTGGGCCAACACCCGCGAGGTCGTCGGCCTCGCCCTGACCCGCGCGAACAAGTCGCACACCGACGTCGCCGCGGTCGGCATCACGAACCAGCGCGAGACGGCGCTCGTGTGGGACCGCACCACGGGCGAGCCCGTGTACAACGCCATCGTGTGGCAGGACACCCGCACGCAGAAGATCGCCGACGAGCTCGGGGCGCTCGGCGGGGGCGCGGACCGCTACAAGGACAAGGTCGGCCTGCCGCTCGCGACGTACTTCTCGGGCCCCAAGATCCGCTGGATCCTCGACAACGTCGAGGGCGCCCGCGAGCGCGCCGAGCGCGGGGACCTCCTGTTCGGCAACACCGACTCGTGGGTGCTGTGGAACATGACGGGCGGGGTCGACGGCGGCGTGCACGTCACGGACGTCACGAACGCGTCGCGCACGATGCTGATGAACCTCGACACGCTCACGTGGAACGAGGAGATCGCCGCGGAGATGGGCATCCCGCTCTCGATGCTCCCGGAGATCCGCTCGTCCTCCGAGGTGTACGGGCAGGGACGCCAGGGCGGGATGGTCCCGGGCGTGCCGATCGCGGGGATCCTCGGCGACCAGCAGGCCGCGACGTTCGGCCAGGCGTGCTTCGAGGTCGGCAACGCGAAGAACACCTACGGCACGGGCAACTTCATGCTGCTCAACACCGGAACCGAGCCGATCCCGTCGAAGAACGGGCTGCTCACCACCGTCGCGTACAAGATCGGCTCCGCGGACCCGATCTACGCGCTCGAGGGCTCGATCGCGGTCACCGGCTCGCTCGTGCAGTGGCTGCGCGACAACCTCGGCCTGTTCGCCGACTCGCCCGACATCGAGTACCTCGCGAGCAAGGTCGAGGACAACGGCGGCGCGTACTTCGTGCCGGCGTTCTCGGGTCTGTTCGCGCCGTACTGGCGCTCGGACGCGCGCGGTGCCCTCGTCGGGCTCACGCGGTTCGTCAACCGCAACCACATCGCGCGCGCGGCCCTGGAGGCCACGGCCTTCCAGACGCGCGAGGTGCTCGACGCGATGAACGCCGACTCGGGCGTCGCGCTCACCGAGCTCAAGGTCGACGGGGGCATGACCAGCAACGAGCTGCTCATGCAGTTCCAGGCCGACGCCCTCGGCGTCCCCGTGATCCGCCCGAAGGTCGCCGAGACGACCGCGCTCGGCGCCGCGTACGCCGCGGGCATCGCCGTCGGGTTCTGGTCCGGGGAGCAGGACGTGATCGACAACTGGGCCGAGGACAAGCGCTGGGAGCCCTCGCTCGAGTCGGGCGAGCGCGACCGGCAGTACCGCCTGTGGAAGAAGGCCGTGACGCGCACGTTCGACTGGGTGGACGACGACGTCCGCTGACGCCGCCGACCCGCTGACTCCCTGACCCGGCCCGCAGGGGTCACCCCGACGAGGGGGCCGTACGCGCCGGGCAGGCCGCTCCCACCGGGAGGGCGAGCCTGCCCGGCGCGCACAGTTCATCCCCTCATGCCCGGCGCGCGCCGCCGCCCGATGACAGGATCACGCTCATGACCACCGTTGCTGTCACCGGAGCCTGCGGCAAGGCCGGCCGCGCCGTCGTCGCCGACCTCCTCGCCCACGGGTACACCGTCCTCGCCACCGACGTCGTCGGCGTCCCCGGGGACGAGGGCGACCTCGGCACCCCGCTGGTGCACGCCGACCTGACCGACTACGGGCAGGCCATCGAGGCGCTCGCGGGCGCGCAGATGGTCGTGCACCTCGCGAACATCCCCGCGCCGGGCCGCTCGACGCCGCCCGAGACGATCAACCGCAACACGACGATGAACACCAACGTGTTCCTCGCGGCCGCGCGCCTCGGGGTCCGCAAGGTCGTGTGGGCGTCGAGCGAGACCACCCTGGGGCTGCCGTTCGCGGACGGTCCGCGGTACGTCCCCGTCGACGAGGCGCACTTCCCGCACCCCACGACGACGTACGCGCTGTCGAAGGTGCTCGGCGAGGAGACCGCGAAGCACATCTCGACGCTCACCGGCATCCCGTTCGTGGGCCTGCGGATCTCGAACATCTTCCGACCCGAGGACTACGCGCGCGTGCCCTCCTTCCAGGACGACGCGCAGGCGCGCCGGTGGAACCTGTGGGGCTACGTCGACGCGCGCGACGTCGCGCAGGCCGTGCGGCGCGCGCTCGAGACGCAGACGACCGGCTCGCACAACGTCATCGTCGCCGCGGCGGACACGATCATGGACCGGCCCTCGGCCGAGCTCCTCGACGAGGTGTTCCCCGACGCCGAGCGCCGCCGGGACGTCAGCGGCAACGAGACGCTGCTGTCGATCGACGCCGCGCGGGAGCTGCTGGGGTACTCCCCCGAGCACTCGTGGCGCGACCAGCCGGGTGCGTCGGGCGGGGCGCGGGACGACGCGGGCGCGCACGACGACGGCGGGCACGGCGATGGTGCGCACCACGACGCGGCCGGGCGCGACGACGCCCGCGCCCAGGACGACGAGGCGATCGACCCGCAGATCTGACGCCCGGGGGCTGCTGCGCCCGGGTTCAGCCCCGGCGCAGCAGCCAGCGGAGCTCGCGCGCGAGCAGACCGCGCCGCCCGTGCGACTCGTACGACTCGACGCCGTGCCCGAGCGCGTCGTACACGACCCGCCCGCGGCCGACCTCCGGGACGCCCTCACGGGCCCACGCGACGGGCTGGCGCAGGCCGTCCGCGGCGAACCAGACGAGCGGCTGCACGCCGTCGGCGACCTCGAGGTCCGTGTACCGCTCGTCGTGCAGCTCGAACGGCTGGAGGCCCGCCGTCACGGGGTGCGTCTCGTCGGGCTCGACGGTCCAGCGCTCGATCGGCGGGTGCCACGAGCGCCCCTCGACCCACCGGCCGCCGAGCAGGTGGTCCCACGCGGGGCTGTCGCGGAACGTCATCGCCGCCGCGTGCAGCCCGAGCAGCGACCCGCCGGTGCGCACGTGCTCGGCGAGCGCGCGGTGCCCGGGCGCCCAGTCGGCATCGGTCCCGTCGAACGCGGGGTCCGTGCGCCCCGCCGAGGCCAGCACCACGACGAGGTCGGGCCCGTCGTGCGCGAGCGCCTCGAGCGAACCGGGGCGGATGCCGCGCACGTCGACGTCCGTGTCCAGGGCCGTGAGCTCGCGCGCGACGCGGTACGCCGTCGCGGGCAGGTCGTGCCAGGCGTCCTCGTACCGTCCCGTGCCGACCAGGACCCACGCACGCTGCCGCATCCGGCCAGGCTACGGGTCGGGAGGCGTGCGGCGAGGGCCTTCCGGCAGGCGGCCCGGGCGGCGCCACCTCCTCAGCGGCTCGCGGTGCGACCGGCCCGGCGGCGGGCGGTGAGCCGCTGGGACTTGGCGAGGCTCCCGCAGTCGGTCATGCTGCACCACCGGCGGCTGCCGTTCTTCGACGTGTCGACGAAGAGGTACTGGCAGCCCTCCTGGGACGCGCACGCCTTGACCCGCTCGAGCGGGCCCGCGGTCGCCAGCTCGACCGCCGACCGTGCGACGAGCCAGCGCGGGAGGCGCAGGTCGGGCTCCCACGTCCACCCGAACCGCGACCCGTCGAGCTCCAGGCGCGCGTGCCGGAGCGCCTCGGTGTGGGCGTCCCGCACCGCCGCGAGGTCCGCGGGCGGGACGGCGCGCCCGGTGGCGTGCCCGTGGAAGACGCCGAACACCGCCTCGCGCAGCGACCGGAAGCGCGCCAGCTCGGAGGCCGCCACCGCGGGCTCGACCTCCGCCCGGGTGAGGAGCGTCGCTGCCTCCGCGTGGGCGAGCCCGCCGGCCCGGGCGACCCACCGGACCAGGTCGCCGTAGCCCGCGAGCCGGTCCTCCGGCACGTCGAGGACCCGCCCGTCCACGGAGTTCGCGACGTCGAGACACAGCGAGCCCCCGACGAGCTCGGGCAGACCGTGGTCGCCGTGCCGGTCCACCGCGCTGCTCGCACTCATGCCCACCCCGCTGACGATTCCAGTGAACGTTGTTTTGAGGGTAGCACGCGAGTACGCTACCTCCATACGCACTTTCACCGGTAGCGGAGGTCGGCATGAACGAGGGATGGGCGGTGCTCGGAGCACGGGCCACGTGGGCGCTGCAGCACTCGGCGATGCCGGATGCCCCGGTCGTGCCGGACGCACCGGCGCGGGAACGCCGTGGCGTCGCGCTCGTGTGGGCGGCCCGCACGCTGCGGCGCGCTGCGGAGCTGCTGGACCCGCGCCCGGAACGCCGGGGCGATCCAGGACCGGGACGCGTCGGGGACGGCGGCCGCACGGCACTCACGCCGGTCCGCGCCGAGCACGAGGGCGTCAGGCCGCTCGACCTGCCGGCCTGACGCCCGGCACGACGCCGTACCGGGCGTGCGCACGGCGCGGCCGGACGCGCCGGGCCGCCGCGGTCGCCCGCGCTCCGTCCACGTCCCGCTCGGTGGTACGGATTGCCCCTACCCTGACCTCCATGGCCGGACCCGTGACCCTGAGCGACGTCGCCCGCGAGGCAGGGGTCTCCCTCGCGACGGCGTCCCGTGCCATCAACGGCAGCGCGAACCGGACCGTGCGCGAGGACCTGCGCGAGCGCGTGCTCGCCGCGGCGTCGAGGCTCCGGTACTCCCCCGACGCGAACGCCCAGGCGATGGCCCGCGGGCGGACGACGTCGCTCGGCCTCGTCGTGCACGACATCGCGGACCCGTACTTCTCGTCGATCGCCGCCGGCGTGACGACCGCCGCCGACACCGCGGGGCTCGCCGTGACGCTCGCGAGCACGCAGCACGACGCCTCGCGCGAGACCGAGCTCGTGCAGCTCATGCACCGTCAGCGCGCCCGGGCGATCATCATCGCGGGCGGCCGGCTCGACGACGAGGACGCGAACCAGCGCCTGCGCCGCGCGCTCGCCGACTACCGTCGCGGCGGCGGCTCGGTCGCGCTCGTCGGGCAGCCGATCCTCGAGGTCGACACGGTCGTGGTCGGCAACGCCGACGGCGCGGCGGCGCTCGCGCGGGCCCTGCACGGGCTCGGCTACCGGCGCTTCGCGGTGCTCGCCGGACCCGAGGGCCACCTCACGGCGCGCGACCGGCTCGCGGGGTTCTCGGACGCGCTCAGCGACCTCGGGCTCGTGCTCGAGCCGAGCTCCGTGGTGCGCAGCGCGTTCACGCGCGACGGCGGCTACGACGGCATGCGGACGCTGCTCGGCTCGGGCGCGCAGGTCGACGTGGTGTTCGCGGTCAACGACGTCATGGCCGTCGGGGCGATGGCCGCCGCGCGCGACGCCGGGCTCGCGGTGCCGCGCGACGTCGCGGTCGCCGGGTTCGACGACATCGTGACGCTGCGCGACGTGACTCCCCCGCTGACGACCGTCCGGGTCCCGCTCGTCGACATCGGTGTCGCCGCGACCCAGCTCGCGCTCGCCGCCCCCGCCGACGAGCCCCGCCTCGTGCACGTCGAGGGCACCGTGGTGCTGCGGGCGTCGACCCCGGAGCGCACGCCCGCGGGCTGATCGACCGAGCGACGCCCGGGCGAGCGAGACCGAGCGACGCCCGGGCGAGCGAGCGAGCTGCAGCGCTCCGCCCACCCGTCGGGGCGCACCGTGCACGCACGACCTGGCGGGCCTGTCCCTGCGGCCCCGGACGCGTCAGGATGGCCTCAGGAGGTGCGCCGTGCGCAACCGAGGGATCGTGCTCGTCGTCGCCGTGCTGACGCTCGTCGGCTGCGCCACCCCGCGCGAGGGGTCGCCCGGCGGCGCAGCGTCGCCGTCCGCGACACCCGAGCCGGAACCCACCACGAGCACGTCGACCGAGGACCCCGCCGCGGCGCCCGCCCCGTCGGGGGCGTCGCTCACGGTCATGCTCGACGAGACCGGCTCGGGCGACGTCCGGACCATGACGCTCACGTGCGACCCTGCGGGCGGCGACCACCCGGACCCGGCGGCTGCCTGCGCGGCCCTCGCCGCCGCCGGCCCGGGCGCGTTCGACCCGCCGCCGGGCGACACGATGTGCACGCAGCTGTTCGGCGGACCACAGGTGGCGGTCGTCGAGGGCACGGTCGGCGGCGTGCCGGTGAGCGCCCGGTTCACCCGCACCGACGGCTGCGAGATCGGCCGCTGGGACGCGCTGGCCCCCCTGCTCGGGAGCACCGGGGGCGTCTGAGCCACCGCCCCGGACGCCGCACCGGTCCGGCGCCGGGCCGCACCGAGCCTGCGCCGGGCCTGCGCCGCGCGACGCCGGACAGGCCGCGTCGCACCGGACGCCCGCACCGCACCCCACGCACGGCGACGGCCGGGGTGCACCGTCCACCCCGGCCGTCGTCATCCCCTGCTCAGGGCTCAGCTCGTCGCGTTCTTGACCTCCGCGGTGAACTGCTCGGCGGCCTGCTCGGGCGTGAGCCGGTCGAAGAGCACCTCCCCGTTGATGCGACGGATGATCGTGGCGACCTCGCCCGACCCGACGGGCGGGACCGCGACGCCGTCGACGATCTCGTCCTGCAGGTCGGTCAGGAATTCCGCGGCCTGCTGGTCGACGGGCGAGAACTTCGGCTTGACGGCCTCACGGACCTTCAGGTTCGCGGGGAGCCCGCGGTCGGAGAGCAGGATCTCGCCGGCCTCCTCGCTGTTCACCAGGAAGTCGATGAGCTGCGCCGCGGCCTGCGGGTGCTTCGAGCTCTTCGCGATCGAGTAGTACATCGCGGGCTTGAAGTACATGCCCGTGCGCTCGTGCTCCGACTCGCCCGGGAAGCGCAGGAGCTTCAGCTCGCGGCCCGACGCGCTCGAGATGGCGCCGAGCTGGTTGGTCCACCAGACGCCCATCGCGCCGGTCTGCGTGCCGAGCAGCGAGCCCTCGGGGCCGGCGCCGTCGACCTCGACCGACTTCGCGCCGTCGGGCTGCCCGCCCGCCTTGCGCAGGTCGACCGAGAGCTGCCACCACTCGGCGAGCAGCGCGTCGTCGTAGCCGACCTCGCCGTTCTCGTCGTACAGGGCCTCGCCCTGCTGGCGCGCGTAGATCGAGAAGCCCGGCTCGTTGAACGCGTAGTCCTGCGTGCCGTAGACCGCCCCGCCGGTGTTCGCCGTGATCGTCGTGGCGATGTCGAGGTAGTCGTCCCACGTCCACGTCTTGTCGTCGGGCATCTCGACGCCCGCCGCCTCGAAGGCCGCCGGGTCGGCGAAGACCGCGTAGGCGTTGACGCCGGTCGGCACCCCGAACGTGCCCTCCTCGAACGACGCCGACTCGACGACCGACGGGTCGATGTCCTCGAGGCTCAGCGTGTCCTCGACCGTCGAGAGGTCGAGGAGGACGCCGCGCGTCGCGTAGTCGCGCAGGTACCGCTCCTCCTGCGTGATGACGTCGGGGGCGTCGTCGGCGGCGATGGACGTCGCGAGCTTGTCCCAGTAGCCGCCCCAGTCGGTGAAGTCGCCCTGCACCGTGATGTTCGGGTACTTCGCCTGGAACGCGTCGAGGACCTGTTGCGTGAGCTGGTGGCGCGTGTCGGAGCCCCACCAGGAGAAGCGGATCGTGACGGGCCCGGTCTCGGTGGGCGCCGAGGCGGGCTCGGAGGCTTCCGGCGTCGCCTCGCCCTGCCCGCACGCGGTGAGGGCGAGGGCCGCGACACCGAGCGTCGCGGCGAGCCGCACGCTGCGCCGCAGGTGCGGGCGGCGGGTCGTGAGAAGAGACATCGTGCTCCTTCAGTGGGGGTGAGGGCGGTACTCCGTGCGCACCGTCGCGCACGGTTCGAGGCCGAGCCGAGCGGTCACTTGATGCCCGTCGTGGCGATTCCCTTGACGAGGTACTTCTGACCGAAGAGGAAGACGAGGAACAGCGGGACGAGCGAGACGATCGACATCGCGAACATCGGCCCCCACGAGCTCTGGCCGGTGGCGTCGATGAAGCTGCGCAGCGCGATCGGGACCGTGTACATGTCCGGCTTGGTGAGGAAGATGAGCTGCCGGAAGAAGTCGTTCCAGGTCCAGATGAACGAGAAGATCGCGGTCGTCGCGAGCGCCGGCGTGGACAGCGGCAGCATGATCTGGAAGTAGATCCGGGCGTGCCCCGCGCCGTCGATCCGCGCGGCCTCGTCGAGCTCGCGGGGAAGCCCCCGGAAGAACTGGACCATGAGGAAGATGAAGAACGCGTCGGTGGCGAGCAGGTGCGGCACGATGATCGGCAGGAACGTGTTGATCCAGCCGAGCTCGGAGAACAGCACGTACTGCGGCACGATCACGACGTGGACCGGCAGCATGATCGACATCAGCATGATCGCGAACCAGAACTTGCGGCCCTTGAAGTTGAGCCGCGCGAACGCGTAGGCCGCGGCCGAGCACGAGAGCAGGTTCCCGAGCAGGACGCCGAGCACGAGGATCGCCGAGTTCAGCAGGTAGTGGCTGAACGGGTGCGTGAGCGCGTTCCAGCCGACCGAGTAGTTGCTGAGGTCGATCTCGGACGGGATGAGGCCCGGCTCGCGGAAGATCAGCGCGCTCGGCTTGATCGAGCTCGCGATCATCCACAGCAGCGGGTACAGCATCACGAGGCCGAAGGCGACGAGGGCCGTGTGCTTGAGGGCCGTCCTGGTGTGACCGACCCAGGGGGAACGGCGCTTGCGGCTCGCGGTGGCAGCGGCGGAGGCGGCCTCGACCGCGGCCGTCCGGTGCAGGTCGTGGTGCACGACGGGGCGGTGGACGGTGTCAGTCATTGTAGAAGACCCAGTACTTGGAGGCGATGAAGTTCAGGGCGGTCATGCCGGCGATGATGGCCAGGAGAAGCCACGCCATCGCGGACGCGTACCCCATGTCGAGCGCACCGAAACCGCGCTGGTAGAGGTACAGCGTGTAGAACATCGTGGAATCCACCGGGCCGCCGGTCCCGCCGCTGACGATGAACGCCTGCGTGAACGACTGGAACGCGTGGATGACCTGCAGCACGAGGTTGAAGAACACGATCGGGCTGAGCAGCGGGACGGTGATCGCGAGGAACTGGCGCACCTTGCCCGCGCCGTCGATCGACGCCGCCTCGTAGTACATCTCGGGGATCTGGCGCAGGCCGGCGAGGAAGATGACCATCGGCGCGCCGAACGTCCACACGTTGAGGATCACGAGGGTTCCGAGGGCGTAGTCGGGGTGCGAGACCCAGCCCTGGCCCTGGATGCCGAAGTACCCGAGGACCTGGTTGATGAGGCCGTCGGAGCCGAAGACCTGGCGCCACAGCAGTGCGATGGCGACGGAGCCCCCGAGCAGCGAGGGCAGGTAGTAGATCGACCGGTAGAGCGCGAGCCCGCGCAGCCCGCGGTCGAGCACGAGTGCGAGCCCGAGCGCTGCGGCGAGCTGGAGCGGGATCGAGACGAACACGTAGGTGAAGGTCACGCGCAGCGAGTTGTGCAGCCGGGTGTCCTCCAGCATGCGCTGGTAGTTCTCGAGGCCGATCCACTTCGGGTCCTCGAGCAGGTTGTAGTCCGTGAAGGACAGGTACAGCGACGCGAGGATCGGTCCCACGGTGATCACGGCGAGGCCGAGGAACCAGGGTGCGAGGAAGACGGCCGCCGCCTTGTTGTCGCCGCGCTCGGACGGGGCCACGGAGGCCGGTCCCTTCGTGCGGCGCAGGGTGCGGAGCTCGCTGATGGTCGCCACGTCACCACCCCCTGCGGAGGCAGGTGCGGGTGGTGGACCCGTCCCTGCCTGTCGTGCCGTGCTGGACGTTCGTCATGCGCACTCCCGGTGGATCCTCATCGATGTCCCGAGCAGGGTGGAAAGCGCTCTCCGCTTTCTGGTAGTAGTTTGGTACCAGTCCGGAATGTGTGATGTCAACCACACGGCCGGGTGCCTGAGCAGTACCCACGACCTGCCCCAGACCTGCCGGAGCAGGGGGACAGCCTGCTGACCAGCGACGACGCGAGCGGAGCCGAGCGTGCCAGAGACCGCCCCCCTGATCGACGGCCAGGGTCACCCGAACGGGTCCCCACCTGCGGGGACGCCGCTGCGTGAGCCCGCCGGGCCCCGGGGCGCGCCGGCCGGCTCGGCGCCGCGACCGGTGTCCGTGGCCCTGGTCGGGACCCACGGGCACGGCACGTCACACCTCGGGCACGTCCGCGCGCTCGCCGACGCGGGGGTCGTCCGGCTCGCCGCCGTCGTCGACCCGCACCCGCTCGCGACGCCCGCCGAGGTCGCCGAGGGCGCGGCACGCGGGCAGCGCCTCGCGTCCGCCGACGACGTGCCCGACGGCACCGTCTGGCACCCCGACCTCGCCGCGCTCCTCGCCGCCGGCCCGCCCGACGTCGTGATCCTCTGCACCCCGATCGACACCCACGCACCGCTCGCCACGGCCGCGCTCGAGGCCGGCTGCGACGTGCTCCTCGAGAAGCCGCCGACCGCGTCGCTCGCCGAGCTCGAGGAGCTCGTCGCGACGCAGGAGCGCACCGGCCGGACCGTCCAGGTCGGCTTCCAGACCTACGGCTCGCACGCCGTCGCCCGCGTGCGCGAGGTCGTCGCGAGCGGCGAGATCGGGACGGTCACGGGCGTGGGCGGCGTCGGGACGTGGCTGCGGCCGGACACGTACTGGACGCGCGCGCGGTGGGCCGGGCGACGCACGGTCGACGGGCGCGCCGTGGTCGACGGCGTCGTGACCAACCCCCTGGCGCACGCGGTCGCGACCGCGCTGCTGCTCGCCGGCGCCTCGCGCGCGCAGGACGTCGCCTCCGTCGAGCTCGACCTCGCGCGCGCCAACCCGATCGAGGCCGACGACACGTCGAGCGTCCGGGTCACCACGACCGGCGGGCTGCGGATCGCGCTCGGGCTCACGCTCTGCGCCGCCGTGCAGAGCCCGCCGCACCTCGTGGTGCACGGCACCGCCGGGCGCGTCGTCCTGCACTACACGCGCGACGTGCTCGAGATCACCGGTCCGGAGGGCACCCGCACCGAGACGTGCGCGCGCGACGACCTGCTCGAGAACCTCCTCGCGCACCGCGCCGACCCCGCGGTCCCGCTGCACGCACCGCTCGTCGCGACCGGGGCGTTCATGCGGGTGCTCGACGCGGTCCGGGCCGCCCCCGACCCCGTGGCGATCGACCCCGCGCACGTCGACGACGTGACCGACGAGGCGGGCCGGCACCTCGTGGTGCGCGGCGTCGAGGACCTGTGCGCGCAGGTCGCCGAGACGCTGGGGACGTTCGCCGAGCTCGGGGCGCCGTGGGCGCGCACCTCGACGGCCGGGGGTGCGGCGTGACGGACTCCCCCGCGCACGGCCCCGCGGGCCCGGAAGCACCCGTGAAGGCGCCGCCGTGGGAGCCGACGCCCGCGTGGGGGGAGCACGGCGTGCTCGCCCGGCTCGAGGTCGCCGGCCGCGTCGTCGCCGAGTACGCCGACGGCTCCGGGGCCCCCGCGTTCGACTCCCCGCGCCCGCACCTGCACCCCGTGCGGACGCCCGGCGGCGTCGTCGTGACCGACTCGGCGCCGCGCGACCACACCTGGCACGTCGGGCTCACCGTCGGCGTGCAGGACGTCGCCGGCAGCAACCTGTGGGGCGGGCGCACGTACGTGCGCGACGGCGGCTACACGTGGCGCCACGACCACGGCACGATCCGGCACGACGCGTGGCCCCTCGAGGAGCCGAGCCTGCGCGTCGAGGCGCTGACGTGGCTCGACGCGCAGGGCGTGCCCGTCCTCAGCGAGACGCGGACGCTGCGCTGGGGACCCGCGGGCGCGCTCGCGGCGGGGACGGGCTGGCTGCTCGAGCTGACGACCGTGCTCGCGCTCGCCCCCGGACGCACCGACCCCGTGGCGCTGGGCAGCCCTGGGTCGAACGGCCGGGCCGGCGGCGGCTACGGCGGCTTCTTCTGGCGGCTGCCCGCGTGCCTCGACGTCGACGTGCGCACGCCCCTCGGCCGGGGCGAGGAGGCCGTGCACGGGTCGAGGCCGTCGGAGGGTGCGGCCTGGGTCGCGTGGTCGGCACGGTCGCGCCCTGCCCCGGAGCCGGCTCCCCTGACGAGCGCGAGCGGCATCCCGCTCGGCGGGGTCTTCGGGCGCGACGGGTTCGGCCGCGTCGGCGCCGGCGGGTCGATCGAGGTCGCGGGCTTCGCCGACGGGACCGCGAGCGGCGTCGGCGACGGGCTCGTCCGCGCCCCCGGTCCCGCGGGCGACGCCGCCCGGGCCGCCGAGGGTGAGGCCCCGCACGACGGCGACCTCACGGTCGCCCTCGCCCCCGCGCGCGGTCAGGCGGCCGACGACCCGTGGTTCGTGCGCGTCGCCGACTACCCGGGGCTCGGCTCGGCGTGGGCGTGGTCGGAACCGGCGCTCGTCGAGCCCGGGCAGCCGTTCACCCGCGGGCTGCGCTGCCTCGTCGCCGACGGGCGCCTCACCGACGCCGAGGTCGCGGCGGCCCTGCTCGGGACCGCGGCGGCGCAGGCCGCGTCGACCGCCCGCAGCGCCGCCGGACGCTCCCGCGCCCCCGGTCGCTCCCGCGCCGCCGCGACGGGCGCCGCTGCGCACCCCGGTGCAACGGCCGCCCGCCCGGCCCCGACCTCCCCCGGCGGCGGCCCGCACCGCCCCTCACCCGACGCCCCGCCGACCCCCCAGGAGCAGCACCGATGAGCACCACCCTCCCCGAGCTCACCGACTGCGCGCTGGTCCTGCGGACCGGTGACGACGTCGCCGTCGCGACGCGCGACCTGCAGTCGGGCACCGAGATCCGGCACGACGGCGCGCCCCTCGTGATCCGGCAGAGCGTGCCCCGCGGGCACAAGCTCGCGGTGCGCGACGTCCCCGCGGGCGGCCAGGTGCACAAGTACGGGCAGTCGATCGGCCTCGCGACCCGCGACATCGCCGTCGGGGACCACGTGCACACGCACAACCTCGGCATGGACGACGTCGCCCGCGACTACGAGTTCGGCACCGCACGCGTGCGGCCCGAGCCCTGGACGGGACCGGTCCGCACGTTCCAGGGGTACCACCGCGCCGACGGGCGGGTCGGCACGCGCAACTACGTCGCGATCCTCACGTCGGTGAACTGCTCCGCGTCGTCCGCGCGGATGATCGCCGACCAGTTCCGCGGGCCCGTGCTCGACGCGTACCCGCACGTCGACGGCGTCGTCGCGCTCACGCACACCACCGGCTGCGGGCTCGTCGCGCAGAGCGAGGGCGCGCAGATCACGCTCCGCACCCTGCGCGGGTACGCGAACCACCCCAACGTCGCGGGCGTCCTCGTGCTCGGGCTCGGCTGCGAGATGCTGCCCGCGCAGTCGCTCCTCGACGGCCTCGACCTGCCCGCCGACAAGCCCGTGCGCACGCTCGTGATCCAGGAGACCGGCGGGATCCGGCGGACCGTCCGGGCGGGGGTCGAGGCGGTCCAGGGCATGCTCCCCGAGATCGACGCGCTGCGGCGCGCGCCGGCGCCGCTGTCCGCGCTCGTGCTCGGCATGAACTGCGGCGGCAGCGACGGGTACTCGGGCATCACCGCGAACCCGGCGCTCGGCTACGCCTCCGACCTGCTCGTCGCGCACGGCGCCACCACGGTCCTCGCCGAGACCCCCGAGGTCTTCGGTGCGGAGCACCTGCTCACGCGCCGCGCGGTCAGCGAGGAGGTGGGCCGCAAGCTGCTCCGGCGCATCGACTGGTGGCAGACGTACGCGGCGCAGGGCGGCGGCTCGCTCGACAACAACCCCTCGCCCGGCAACAAGGCCGGCGGCCTGACCACGATCCTCGAGAAGTCGCTCGGCGCTGTCGCCAAGGGCGGCAGCGCCGAGCTCGCCGAGGTGTACGAGTACGCCGAGCCCGTGACCGCGAAGGGCTTCACCTTCATGGACACCCCCGGCTACGACCCCGTGTCCGTGACCGGCATCGTCGCGGGCGGCTCGACCGTCGTGGTGTTCACGACCGGGCGCGGGTCGGTGCTCGGGTGCAAGCCGACGCCGTCGATCAAGGTGTGCACCAACACGGAGACCTACGACCGGATGTCCGAGGACATGGACCTGAACGCCGGGCGCATCGTCGACGGCGAGGCCACGGTGCAGCAGGTCGGCAAGGAGATCCTCGAGAAGATCATCGCCGTCGCGTCCGGCGAGCAGACCGTCTCCGAGGAGCTCGACCTCGGGCAGGACGAGTTCGTGCCGTGGCAGCTCGGGACGGTGACGTGACGCGCTGAGCACGCCGGGGCGGGCGGCACCCACATCGCGAGCCCCGGAGCAGCGACGGCCGACCCGAATGGTGCGAGCATGGGGGGAGTTCGGTCCGACGACGCATCGAGCGAGCGGGGGATCCCGTGCCGAGTCGCATGCCCACGAGCGCAGTCGGTCGCGGCCGCACGTGCGTCGTCGCCCGGGGCCCGTCGTGACCACGACGCACCCGGGGCGGACCTTCCGGCACGACCTCGTCCTCCACGACGGGCCCGAGGACCTCGTCCGGCTCATGGCGCCGTTCCTGCGGGAGGGTGCCGCGGCCGGGGAACGGACCGTCGTGCTCGGCCGACCGGACCTCGTCGACGCGCTCCTCGCCGCCGTGCCCGAGGTCACCGACGCCCTGACCCTGCGCGAGCACGACCACGAGCGCTTCGCGGGCCGCGACCTGCACCGCGCGCAGCAGCTCCTCGCCCGCCTGGGCGGTGAGGGGACCCGGGTGCGCGTGGTCAACCAGATGCCGGTCGCGACGACGCCCGAGCAGTGGCACGAGTGGCGGCGGTACGAGGCGGCCGCGAACGTCGTCCTCGCGCCGTACCGGGCGTGGGGCAAGTGCGCGCACGACGCGCGGGCCCTCGACGCCGCGATGCTCGGCGACCTCCGGGCGATGCACGACCACGTCGAGGACGCGCACGGCGGTGGCCCCAACACGGACTTCGACGCCGCAGGGGCACGCGCCGGCACCTTCCTCGACGTGCCGGCGCACCCCACGGAGGCCTCGCCGCCGACGCTCGCGCTCGTCGACCCCTCGTCGGCGGAGGCACGCCATGCGGTGCGGGACCTCGCGCTGCGCGCCGGGCTCCCCGAGACCGCCCAGGAGATCGTCATCCTCGCCACGAGCGAGGCCGTGGAGAACGCGTGGACGCACGGGCGCGCGCCGGTGCTGGTGCGGGGCTGGCTCGACCGCCCGGGGCGTGTCACCGTCGCCGTGAGCGACACCGGACCCGGCCCGCACCCGCTCGTCGGGCTCCTGCCCCACGCGGCCGGCGGCCCGTTCGACCGGGGTGGGATGTGGATGGTCCAGGTGCTCCTGCGCGACGTGCACCACCACACCGGGCCCGGTGGCTACACGGTGACCTTCAGCATCGACGACGACCCCGTGGTGCCGCCGCGCGGGTGAGCGCGCGGACGCCGTCGCACGGCGGCGGGAGGCAGCGGCGGGCGCGGCGGCGGGAACGGCCGACGCCGGGCGGTCGAGAGGCGCGGGCCGACCCGGCAGGCGCCCCCGGAGGCGTCAGTCGAGCACGTACCGCGCGAGGTGCTCCCCGGTGAGCGTCGACCGCGCGGCGACGAGGTCGGCGGGCGTGCCCTCGAACACGATCTGCCCGCCGTCGTGGCCCGCCCCCGGCCCCACGTCGATGATCCAGTCGGCGCGGGCCATGACGGCCTGGCTGTGCTCGATCACGATCACGGACTTGCCGGACTCCACGAGCCGGTCGAGCAGCCCGAGCAGCTGCTCGACGTCCGCGAGGTGCAGGCCGGTCGTCGGCTCGTCGAGCACGTACACCCCGCCCTTCTCCGACATGTGCGTCGCGAGCTTGAGCCGCTGGCGCTCACCGCCGGACAGCGTCGTGAGGGGCTGCCCGAGGCTGAGGTAGCCGAGCCCGACGTCCGCGAGCCGGTCGAGGATCGCGTGCGCCGCGGGCGTCCGCGCGTCACCCGCGCCGAAGAACTCCTCGGCCTCGGTCACGGACATCGCGAGCACCTCGCTGATGTCCTTGCCGCCCAGGTGGTACTCGAGCACCGACGCCTGGAACCGCTTGCCCTGGCACTCCTCGCACGTCGTCGCGACGCCCGCCATCATCGCGAGGTCGGTGTAGATCACGCCCGCGCCGTTGCAGGTGGGGCACGCGCCCGCGGAGTTCGCGCTGAACAGCGCCGGCTTGACCCCGTTGGCCTTGGCGAACGCCTTGCGGATCGGCTCGAGCAGCCCCGTGTACGTCGCGGGGTTGCTGCGCCGGGAGCCGCGGATCGGCACCTGGTCGATCGACACGACCTCCGCCCCGCGCGGGATCGAGCCGTGCACGAGCGAGCTCTTGCCCGAGCCGGCCACGCCGGTGACGACCACGAGCACCCCGAGCGGGATGTCGACGTCGACGCCGCGCAGGTTGTGCGTCGTCGCTCCGCGCACCTCGAGCGCCCCCGTGGGGGTGCGCACCGCGTCCTTGAGCGTCGCGCGGTAGTCGAGGTGGCGGCCCGTGAGCGTGCCGCTCGCGCGCAGCCCCTCGACGCTCCCCTCGAAGCAGATCGTGCCGCCCGCGGTCCCCGCCTGGGGACCGAGGTCGACGACGTGGTCCGCGATCTCGATGGTCTCGGGCTCGTGCTCGACGACGAGCACCGTGTTGCCCTTGTCGCGCAGGCGCCGCAGCAGGTCGTTCATGCTCTGGACGTCGTGCGGGTGCAGGCCGGTCGTCGGCTCGTCGAAGACGTACGTGATGTCGGTGAGGGACGACCCGAGGTGCCGGATCATCTTGGTCCGCTGCGCCTCGCCGCCCGAGAGCGTGCCCGACGACCGGTCGAGCGAGAGGTAGCCGAGGCCGATCTCGACGAAGGAGTCCAGCGTGTCGCGCAGCGTCTCGAGCACCGGGGCCACCGTCGGCTCGTCGAGGCCGCGCACCCACTCCGCGAGGTCGCTGATCTGCATCGCGCACGCGTCGGCGATGCTGACCCCGCCGATCTTCGAGGAGCGCGCGCCCTCGTTGAGCCTCGTGCCGTCGCAGTCGGGGCACGTCGTGAACGTGACCGCGCGGTCCACGAACGCCCGGATGTGCGGCTGCATCGCGTCCTTGTCCTTCGCGAGCAGCGACTTCTGGATCTTCGGGATCACGCCCTCGTAGGTGAGGTTGATGTTGTCGACCTTGATCTTGACCGGCTCCTTGTAGAGCAGGTCGTGCAGCTCGGCCTTCGTGAACCGGCCGAGCGGCTTGTCCGCGTCGAAGAAGCCCGACTGGCTGAAGATCCGCCCGTACCAGCCGTCGACGCTGTACCCCGGGATCGTGAGCGCACCCTCGTTGAGCGACTTCGACGCGTCGAACAGCGCCGTGAGGTCGAAGTCGGTGACCTTGCCGATGCCCTCGCAGCGCGGGCACATGCCGCCCGTGATGCTGAACTCGCGGCGCTCCTTGGTGGTCGTGCCGCCCTTCTCGTACGTGACCGCCCCGGCCCCGCTGACCGAGGCGACGTTGAACGAGAACGCCTGCGACGAGCCCACGTGCGGCTGCCCGAGGCGGCTGAACACGATCCGCAGCATCGCGTTGGCGTCGGTCGCGGTGCCGACCGTCGAGCGGGGGTTGGCGCCCATGCGCTCCTGGTCGACGATGATCGCCGTCGTCAGGCCCTCGAGGACGTCCACGTCCGGGCGCGCGAGCGTCGGCATGAAGCCCTGCACGAACGCGCTGTAGGTCTCGTTGATCATGCGCTGCGACTCGGCGGCGATCGTGCCGAACACGAGCGAGCTCTTGCCCGAGCCGGACACGCCCGTGAAGACCGTGAGGCGGCGCTTCGGGAGCTCGACGCTGACGTCCTTGAGGTTGTTCTCGCGCGCGCCGTGCACGCGGATGAGGTCGTGCGAGTCGGCGACGTGACCCGCGCCCGGCTGCGTGGACGGCTCGGTCGTGGACGGCTCGGTCTCGGTGCTCGTGGCCATGAGGGGGAGGTCTCCGTCGGTGAGGGCTGACCGGCTGGCGGCAGGGTGGGTGGTGAGCCCACGCTAGCGACGCGGGCCCACACGGGAAGACCCCCGGCACGCCCGGAAGTGAGCGCGCACCGCTGTGGCACGCTGGGGCCGTGCTGATCGAGGACCTCGTCCGGCTGCGCCGCGCGCGCGACACGATGGACCGCGACTACGCGCAGCCGCTCGACGTCCCCGCGCTCGCCCGGGTCGCGCTCATGTCGGCCGGGCACTTCTCGCGGAGCTTCCGCGAGGCCTACGGCGAGACGCCGTACAGCTACCTGATGACGCGCCGGATCGAGCGCGCGAAGGCGCTGCTGCGGCGCGGCGACCTCTCGGTGACCGAAGTCTGCATGGCGGTCGGCTGCACGTCGCTCGGCTCGTTCAGCTCGCGGTTCACCGAGCTCGTCGGGATGAGCCCGAGCGCGTACCGGGCCCGGGTGCACGACGACGCGGCGATCCCGGCGTGCGTCGCGAAGGTCGCCACGCGACCGGTCAGGAACGGAGAAGCGCGCCCCGCACCGCCGCCCCTAACGTGAGGCGCATGGACATCTCCCTCGCCTCGTGCTTCATCGCCGTCGACGACTTCGACAAGGCGCTCGTGTTCTACCGTGACGTCCTCGGGCTCGAGGTCCGCAACGACGTGGGCTTCGAGAACATGCGCTGGATCACCGTCGGCTCGCCGTCGCTGCCCGACGTGGACATCGTGCTCGAGCCGGCGCTCGCCGACCCCAACGCCTCGGCCGCCGACAAGCAGGCCGCCGCCGAGCTGCTCGCCAAGGGCATGCTCCGCGGCGTCATCTTCCGCACCGACGACGTGGACGCGACGTTCGAGCGGATCCGTGCGGCGGGCGCCGAGGTCCTCCAGGAGCCGTTCGACCAGCCGTACGGGGTGCGCGACTGCGCGTTCCGCGACCCCTCGGGGAACATGCTCCGGTTCAACCAGCCGCGCGCCTGACCGCGGCCGAGCCCGCCGCCGGGCCGCACCGGCGCACGGCCCGCGGCGGGCGGGCTCGCCGCAGTCCGGGCGCCGGCCCGGGGTGGCACGCCTGTGTCGCCTCGTGCGTGGTGCCGACGTCAGCGGAAGTGCGCGCCGCCGTTCACGTCGAGGATCGCCCCGGTGATGAACCCCGCGGCCTCGGACGCGAGGTAGACGACCGCCGCGGCGACGTCGTCGGGCACCCCCGCACGCTTGACGGCCGTCGACGCGACCGCCGCGCGCTGCGCGGGCTCGGGCGTGTGCGTCGCGTGGAACGGGGTCGCGGTGATGAACCCGGGGGCGATCGCGTTGACGGTGATCTGGCGCGGGCCCAGCTCGCGGGCGAGCCCGCGCGTGAACCCGTCCATCGCGGCCTTCGCGGTCGCGTACGCCACCGCGCCGGTGCCGCCGCCGTCCTGCGCCGCGAGCGAGCTGATCATGACGACGCGGCCGCCGTCGGGCATGAACGGCAGCACCGCGCGCGTCGCGTAGAACGCGCTGGACACGTTCAGGTCGAGGACCTGGTGCCAGTGCTGGTCGTCCATCTGGTGCACGAGCTGCCGGTCGACGAGCCCGCCCGCGTTGTTCACGAGGATGTCGATGCCGCCGCCGAGGGACTCCGCGGCCTTCGCGACGACGTGGTCGACGTCCCAGCTGTGCCGCGCGTCGAGCTGGAACGACTCGCTCGTGCGGCCGAGGCCCTCGATCGTCTCGACGACGGGCGCGGGGTCGTGCGCGAGGTGCGTGACCGCGACGTCGGCGCCGGCCCGGGCGAGCGCGATCGCGATCGCCTTCCCGATGCCGGCCGCGCCGCCGGTGACCAGCGCGCGACGACCCTCGAGGTTGTCCATCCCCACTCCTTGGGCTCACCGGAGCCGCGGGCGCCTGCGCCGGGGCGGCGGCAGGGCACGCCGAGGTCACCGGCCGTGCAGACACGGGTTGCCGGCGCGGTGCACGTCGTCGCCGGGGAGGCCGGTCGGCGGCGCTGCGGCCGTCGACGTGCCACCGGGCGCCACGTGCGGGGGCGCGCCGTGGCCGCACGGTAGCCGTCCGTGGGCTCGGGGGTCTACTCCCCCGATCGAGGGCTCCGGCGCGCCCTCGTCAGGCGCCCGCGGCGACGGCCCCGGGCTCCGGGTAGGACGCGAGCGGGAGGCGGTACGCGAGGTCGACGGCGGTCTCGACGGCCTCGTCCAGGTCGAGCCGGTGCTCGGCGACGAGGCGCGCGAGGTGGCCGGCGTCGATGCGGCGCGCGAGGTCGTGGCGCGCGGGGATCGAGAAGAAGGCGCGCGTGTCGTCGACGAACCCGGTGGTGTTGTAGAACCCCGCACTGTCCGTGACGGCCTCGCGGAACCGGCGCATGCCGTCGGGGGTGTCGAGGAACCACCACGGCGCCCCGAGCCGCATCGCCGGGTACACGCCGGCGAGCGGCGCGAGCTCGCGCGAGTACGTGTCCTCGTCGACCGTGAACACGATGAGCCGCAGCCCGGGGTGGTGCCCGAACGCGGTGAGCAGCGGGCGCAGCGCGTGCGTGAACTCCGTGGGCACCGGGATGTCGTAGCCGACGTCCGGCCCGCGCGCGGCGAGGACGGCGGGGTCGTGGTCGCGCAGGACGCCGGGGTGGAGCTGCATGACGAGGCCGTCCTCGGCGGACATCCGCGCCATCTCGAACAGCATGTGCCCGCTGAACGCCTCGGCCTCGGGTGCCTCGGCCTCGCCGCGCACCGCGGCGGCGAAGATCCGCTCCGCGTCGGCGAGGGGCAGCGGCGAGGTGTCGCCGCGCAGGTGCCCGTGGTCGGTGGCGCGCGCGCCGGCCGCGACGAACGCCGCCCGGCGCTGCTCGAGCGCGCGCAGGTAGCCGGTGTAGGTCGTGGCGTCGGTGCCGGAGCGCTCGGAGAGGAGGTCCAGATCGGTGCGCCATGCCGGGCGGTCGAGGTGCAGCAGGGCGTCGGGGCGGAACGTCGGGACGATGCGCCCGCCCCAGCCGCGGTCCGCGAGCGCCGCGTGGTCCGCGAGGGTCGCGGTCGCCGGGTCCGTGGTCGCGAGGACCTCGATGCGGAACTGGTCGACGAGCGCGAGCGGGCGCATCCCGGGCTCGGCGAGACGCTCGCTGATCGCGTCGTACAGGCGGTCGGCCGACTCCGCGGACGGGCGCTCGGTCAGCCCGAGGACCCCCGCGAGCACGTGCTCGAGCCAGAACCGGGTCGGGGTGCCGCGGTACAGGTGCCAGTGCGACGCGAACGTGCGCCAGATCGCGCGCGGGTCGCTCTCGACCGGGCGGCCGTCGCGGCGCGGGACGCCGAGCGCGTCGTGCGGGACGCCCTGCGAGACGAGCATCCGCACGAGGTAGTGGTCGGGGACGACGAACAGCTCCGCGGGGTTGCCGAACGGCTCGTCCGCGTTCAGCAGGGCGGCGTCGACGTGGCCGTGCATGGACACGATCGGCAGGTCGACGGTCGAGGCCAGGATCTCGCGGGCGAGCGCCCGGGTCGCGGGGTCCGCGGGCAGGGCGCGGTCGGGGTGCAGGGTCCAGCCGCTCGTGGGCCGGGCGGGGGTCTCGGGGGTCACGGTCTCTCCCTGTGCCGGGCGTGCGGGCGGTCCTCGGTGACTCGCGCTGCACCACTCTGCAATCGTTTGCATCGACCCTAGCGGCAGCAGGCGTGCGCGACAACGCACCGAGAACACGTGGCTGACGGCCGCGCTCGCGCTGGTGGCGAGCACAGGTGGTTCCGGCTCCCGCTCCCGCGCACGCCCGGTCGGCGCTCCGGACGTCGTGCGGGGGCACCACCACGAGACGGTCGTTGCACCCGAGCACCCGCCCGTGGTGCAATCGCATCCATGACGCCACCGGTGACGCTGCGCGACGTCGCGCGGGCCGCGGGCGTCTCCCCCGCGACGGCCTCGCGGGCGCTCGCCGCCACGGGTTCCACCTCGACCGACCGCCGCGCGCAGGTGCACCGCGCCGCACGCGAGCTCGGCTACCGGCCCAACCGCGCGGCGCGCGAGCTCATCACCGGGCGTACCGGCAACCTGTGCCTCGTCGTCCCCGACCTCGAGAACCCGTTCTTCGCGGCGGTCGCCAAGGCCGTGCAGTCACGTGCGCGTGCCGCGGGCTACGCGGTGTTCGTCGCGGACTCCGAGGAGGACCCGCACCTCGAGACCGAGCTCGTGACGCAGCTCGGTGCGCAGGCGGACGGCGTGATCCTGTGCGCGCCGCGCATGAGCGAGACCGCCCTGACCCGGCTCAGTGCGGGGCGCTCCGTCGTGCTCGTCAACCGCGAGGCGCCCGGCGTCGCGTCGGTCGTGGTGGACAACGTCGACGGGGTGCGCCAGGCCGCCGCCCACGTGCACGCCCTGGGCCACCGCCGCGTCGCGTGGGCGGGCGGCCCCGCCGACTCGTGGTCGGACCGTGAGCGCCACGCGGGCCTGCTCCGCGCGGCCGAGCAGCTCCCCGGCCTCGAGGTCGTGGACCTCGGCCACTTCGCCCCCGTGTTCGCGGGCGGCGTCGCCGCGGCGGACCTCGTGGCGGCCTCGCGGGCGACCGCGGTGCTGGCGCACAACGACCTCATGGCGCTCGGGATCCTCGACCGGCTGCGCTCGCGCGGCACCGCGGTGCCCAGTGGGGTCTCGGTCGTCGGGTACGACGACGTGCCCGCCGCGACGCTCGTCTCGCCCGCGCTCACGACCGTGGCCGTGCCGTTCGGACGCCTCGGCCGGGCTGCGGTCGACACCCTGCTCGGGCTCGGCACGTTCGCCGACGCGGACCGCTCCGGCGTCGCAGCGGCGCGGTCGGGGTCCGCCGGAGGGCGGCGCGCGACGGACCCCGACGGCCGGGGCGGCGGCACCGACGCCCACGGCACCGGCACTCGCGGCACCGACACCGGCTGTGACGCCGGCGCCGGACCTGACGCCGACACGCCCGGGCACCGGCTCGCCGTCGAGCTCGTCGTCCGCGGCTCGACCGACACCGCCCCCGGAGGCGCCCCGTGACGACCACCCCGACCGACGTGACACCCGCCGACGCGGCCGCCGGCGCCCCGCGCCTCTCGCTCGCGACCCTCGACACCGCCGCGTCGCGCGCCGCCGCGTCGCGCGCCGCCGCGTCGCACCCCGGTGCACCGCGCGCCGCCGCGACGACGTGGACCCCGCCCGCGGTCGACCCGCGCGAGGTCGAGGTCGGGATCGTGCACCTCGGGCTCGGCGCGTTCCACCGGGCGCACCAGGCCGTGCACACCGAGGACGCCGCCGCCGCGACCGCGGACACGCGCTGGGGCATCCTCGGCGTCACGCAGCGCAGCCCGCGCGTCGCCGAGCAGCTCGCTCCGCAGGACGGTCTCTACGGCGTGCTGACGAAGGGCCGCGACACGACCTCGTTGCGGGTGATCGGCTCCCTGCGCGGCGTCGCGTTCCCCGGCACGCAGACCCCCGAGGTGCTCGACCGCCTCGCCGCACCGACGACGCACGTCGTGTCGTTGACCGTGACCGAGAAGGGCTACCGCCGCGCACCGGGCGGCGGCCCGGACCTCGACGACGCCGGCACGCAGGCGGACCTCACGGCGCTCGCGGCCGAGCTCGGCGCCCCGGGCGCGGGGGCGACGGACGCGCGCCCGGCCGCGACGTCGACGGGCCTGCTCGTGCGCGGGCTCGCGCGCCGGCACGCGACGTCGGGCGCCCCCGTCACGGTCGTGTGCTGCGACAACATGGTCGACAACGGCGCGCAGGTCCGGCGGATCGTGACCGGGCTGCTCGACGCGGTCCCCGGCGCGGAGGCGCTGCGCGCGTGGGTCGAGGAGTCGGTGCGCTTCCCCGGGACGATGGTGGACCGGATCGTCCCGGCGACCACCGAGGAGCACCGCGCGGAGGCCCGGAGCATCCTGGGCCTGCGTGACGAGGGCCTCGTCGTCGGCGAGCCCTTCACCCAGTGGGTGATCGAGGACGACTTCGCGGGCCCGCGCCCGGCCTGGGAGCGCGCGGGCGCGACGCTGACCCACGATGTCGCGCCGTACGAGCGCGCGAAGCTCCGGGTCCTCAACGCGACGCACTCGACGCTCGCGTACCTCGGGGCGCTGCACGGTCACCGGACCATCGCGGAGGCGGTCCAGGACCCGGCCCTCGAGCAGGTCGCGCGTGCGCTGATCGACGAGGACGTGCTGCCGACGCTGACGCCGCCCGACGGCCTCGACCTGCACGCGTACCGCGACTCGGTGCTCGAGCGGTTCGCGAACCCGAACACCGGCCACACGACGATCCAGGTCGCGATGGACGGCTCGCAGAAGCTGCCGTTCCGGCTCCTGGCGACGGCCGCGGACCGGCTCGCCGCCGGGGCGGTCCCGCACGCCGTTGCCCGGGCGGTCGCGGCGTGGGTCGTGTTCGTGCGGCGCGGCACCTCCGTGACCGGCGACGCCCTGCCCCTCGACGACCCGCTCGCCGACGTGCTGCGCGGGGCCGCCGCCGGCCCGGAGGACGGGCTCGCCGACCGGATGCTCGACCTCCGTGCGGTGTTCCCGGCCGAGGTCGGCGACTCCCCCGAGATGCGCGCCGCCGTGCGCGCGGCGGTGCGCGAGCTGCTCACGGACGTGCGCGAGGCCTGACGCCGGGCGGGCACCCGGGTACGTCCAGGGCGCGTCGGGCAGGCCCCGGCGCGTCCCACGCATGCGCAGAGCGCGTCCCACGCATGCGCAGAGCGCGTCCCGGGCGCGCGCCGAGCCCGTCTCGGCACGCGGCGGGCCAGCCTTGACGACGGCGTTCCGTCCGGCCTATCGTGGAAAGCGCATTCCCGCGCCTACCCCACTCGGAGAGACAATGACGTCCCGCACGCTCCGCATCGCGATGAACGGCATCACCGGTCGCATGGGCTACCGGCAGCACCTCGTCCGCTCGATCCTCGCGATCCGCGACGCGGGCGGCGTCGCGTGCGACGACGGGTCGGTCGTGCAGGTCGAGCCCGTGCTCGTCGGGCGCAACGAGGGCAAGGTCCGCGAGCTCGCGGAGCGCCACGGCGTCGCCGAGTGGAGCACCGACGTCGACACGCTGCTCGCCGACCCGACGATCGACATCTACTTCGACGCCCAGGTGACGTCGCGCCGGTACACCGCCCTGACCGCGGCGATGAAGCAGGGCAAGCACATCTTCACCGAGAAGCCGACCGCCGAGACGCTCACCGAGGCCGTCGAGCTCGCGCGCGTGGCCCGGGACGCGGGCGTCACCGCGGGCGTCGTCCACGACAAGCTGTACCTTCCGGGCCTCGTGAAGCTGCGCCGGCTCGTCGACGAGGGCTTCTTCGGGCGGATCCTGTCGCTGCGCGGCGAGTTCGGCTACTGGGTCTTCGAGGGCGAGCACCAGCCCGCGCAGCGCCCGAGCTGGAACTACCGCAAGGAGGACGGCGGTGGCATGACCACCGACATGTTCTGCCACTGGAACTACGTCCTCGAGGGCCTGCTCGGCTCCGTCACGGCGGTCACCGCGAGGACAGTCACGCACATCCCGACCCGCTGGGACGAGAAGGGCCGGCCCTACCAGGCCACCGCCGACGACGCCGCCTACGGGATCTTCGAGGTCGAGGGCCCGGCGGGCGAGGAGATCGTCGCGCAGATCAACTCCTCCTGGGCCGTGCGCGTGTACCGCGACGAGCTCGTGGAGTTCCAGGTCGACGGCACCGAGGGCTCGGCCGTCGCGGGGCTCAACCGCTGCGTCGCCCAGCAGCGCGCGCACACCCCCAAGCCCGTCTGGAACCCGGACCTGCCCGTCACCGAGTCCTACCGGGACCAGTGGCTCGAGGTCCCCGCGAACGCGGACCTGGACAACGGTTTCAAGCTGCAGTGGGAGGAGTTCCTGCGCGACGTCGTCGCCGGGCGCGAGCACCGCTTCGGGCTGCTCTCGGCCGCGCGCGGCGTGCAGCTCGCCGAGCTCGGGCTGCAGTCCTCGGCCGAGGGTCGCCGGCTCGAGATCCCCGAGATCACGCTGTGAGCACCGGGTCCCCCGACCTCGCGCGGCTGTCCCTCAACACCGCGACGACCAAGGCGTGGGACCTGCGCGAGGCCGTCGAGGGCGCCGCCCGCGCCGGGCTGCCCGCCGTCGGGCTGTGGCGTGACCGCGTGCAGGAGGTCGGCGCGCCGCTCGCCGCGAAGATCGTCGCCGACGCCGGCCTGCGCGTCTCGTCGCTGTGCCGCGGGGGCTTCCTCACCGCGTCCGACGACGCCGGGATCGCGGCGGCGCTCGCGGACAACCGGGCCGCGGTCGTCGAGGCGGCGACGCTCGGGACGCGTGAGCTCGTGTTCGTCGTCGGCGGGCTCGGTGCCGCGTCGGCCCCCGGCGGCCCGGCGCTGCCGTACCCGGGAACGCCGCCGGGTCCGACGTCCCACCCGGCCTCCGCGGCACCCACCGGCGCGCCGTCGAGCGCCTCCGCGGCACCCACCGGCGCGCCGTCGGGCACCTCCGCGGCACCTTCCGGCGCGTCGTCGGGCACCCCGGCTACGACGCCCGACGGGACGGACCCCGCGCGCGACCTCGTCGCGACCCGCGCCCGCGTGGCCGACCGCATCGCCGACCTCGTGCCGTTCGCGGCCGAGCACGGCGTGCGGATCGTCCTCGAGCCGCTGCACCCGATCTTCGCGGCGGACCGCGCCGTGATCTCGACGCTCGGCCAGGCGCTCGACCTCGCGGAGCCGTTCCCGGCCGAGACGGTCGGGGTCGTCGTCGACACGTACCACGTGTGGTGGGACCCGGACCTCGAGCGGCAGATCGCCCGCGCGGGCGCCGAGGGCCGGCTCGCGGGCTACCAGGTGTGCGACTGGGTCCTCCCGCTCGCCGCCGACGCACTGCTCTCGCGCGGCCACGTCGGTGACGGCTACGTCGACTTCGCGACGATCACGCGCTGGGTCGCCGCCGCCGGGTACACCGGGGACGTCGAGGTCGAGATCTTCCGGCAGGAGATCTGGGACGCCCCGGGCGACGAGACCGTCGCGACGCTGGCCGACCGCTACGCCCGGCACGTGCTGCCGCACCTCTGACGGGCGGCGCGGCCGAGCGGCCCTGGGACCGGCCTCGACCGGGTGGCTCTGCGCTGCGGGTTCGGCGGTCCGCCGGCGCGTCCGGGCACGGTCCGGCGTGAGCCCGCGGGGTCACCGGGCGGCGTTCCGTCCCGCGGGCTCCGTCAGCGTCGCGTGAGCAGCGTGCGCGTCCACACGTCGACGAGCAGGTCGCCGTACCGCTGCGCCGACCACCCCCGCGAGGCGAGCAGCCCGTAGTACTCGGGGGCGTTCGTCGACCACACGAGGTCGGCGGCGTCGTCGTCGGACAGGTCCGGGCGGAGCTCGCCGGTGGCGCGCAGGTCGGCGACGAACAGCCGCATGTTGCCGGCCCGCCGGTCGGCGACCCGCTGCCACGCGGCCGCGCACGACGGGTCGGTCACGGCGGCCTGGCGCAGCACCTCGACGAGCGGCGCGAGCCTCGGCTGGAGCTCGGTGAGAGCGCGGGCGTAGCGGCGGATCTTCGCCTCGGCGCCGGTCGCCTCGCGGACCTCGCGGACGTAGTCACGCTCGGCGGCGGGCACGGCGTCGGTCGTCCCGGAGATCGCGCGCTCGAGCAGCGCGAGCATCACGTCGGGCTTCTTCCCGACCGCGGCGTAGACGGTGTCGAGCGCGACGCCGGCCTCGTCGGCGATGGCCCGCGCCGTCGTGCCGCCGTACCCGCGGGCGAGGAACAGCCGCTCGGCGGCGGACAGGACCGCCTCGCGGGTGCGTTCGCGCTGCGCCTCCCGTGCCGGGCTGCGGTAGCTGCGGGTCTTGTCGGGGACCGTCACGGGTCCTACGGTAGCAACATTGATCCGAAACACGTTCCGGTGAATTGCGACCGGAGGACGGAGCCGTCATGTCCGCAGTCACCGAGGTCCCCGCCGGCGCCGTCGTCCGCCGGGCCGCCGAGACGCACGCGACCTGGGCCGTCGGTGGCCTCTTCGAGCGGCTGCTCACGGCCGCCGAGACGGGCGGGGCGCTCGGGCTCGCCGTGACGACGCAGCTCCCCGGGGCGGCCATGCCGCTGCACGTGCACAGCCGCGAGGCCGAGTGCTTCTACGTGCTCGACGGCACGCTCACCTACCGGGTCGGCGAGCACGTCGCGCGGCTCGCGGCCGGCGACCTCGTCTGGCTGCCCGCCGGCGTGCCGCACGCCTTCCGGGTCACCGGCGACCGGCCGGCCCGGTTCCTCGCGCTCACGGTGCCCGACGGCCTGCTCGACCTGTACGACGCCGTCGGCACCCCCGCCCTCGACCGCCGCCCGCCGCGGCCGGACGAGCAGTCGGTCCCGCAGCAGGCCGGGGCGTGGCTCGCCGCGGCGCCGGAGTTCGGCATCACCGTGGTCGGCCCGCCGCTGCCGCCCGAGGACTGAGCCGCGGAGGGCCGAGCAGTCCAGGACCCAGCCACTCCCGGACCGAGCCGTTCCCGGACCGCGCCGTTCCCGGACCGAGCCGTCCAGCTCAGGACCACCCGGGCGACGCGGGCGGCCCGGACGCGCGAGCCCCGGTGGCGGCCCGCCGGGGAACCGCTCGCTCCGGCGTCAGGCGCCCGTGCCCGTCGTGCGGATCGACGCACGGCGGACCTCGGCGAACGTCCCGCGCGCCGGCGTCCGGGTGTCCGACCCCGCGGGCGACGGCGCCCGGCGCTCCTCGCGCAGCGGGCCGACCAGTGCCGCCGCGTCGACGTCCCGGAGCACGGCGTCCGCCGAGCGCCGGACCAGGGCCACGTTCCACGCCGACGGCCCGACGAGGACCACGACGAACCCCGCCGGGTCGTGCACCGCGTAGTAGGCCGCGTCGGCCGTCTCGACGACGGACCGCACGACCGACTCGCCCGCCGTGTCGAGGAACGCCAGCGTCGCGGCGACCGCGCGCGCCGCCGAGACCTGCGCGTCGGAGGCGGACCCGTCGGCGAGGACGACCCGGTCGACCGTGTCGAGGGCCAGGACGTGCTCGACGTCCGCGACCGCCTGCAGGCGGTCGAGGACGTCGGCGAGCTGGTCGGGCATGTCGGGGTGCCCGGGGCTCAGATGTCGAGCTGGTCCTCGAGCCCCTTGAGCGCACGGCGTGCGAGCGCGAGGTTCGAGCGACTGCGGTCGAGGACGAGGTAGGAGAAGACGCCGGCCAGGTCGGCCCGCGCCGAGAGCCGGATGAGGTGGTACTGGGTGCCGAGCGTGATGAGGATGTCCTCGATCGTCTCGCCGAGGCCGAGGCTCTCGATCGCGCGCATCTTGGCGCGGATGACCTCGGTGTTCACGGCGGCAGCGAGCTCGAGGTCGAACGGGACCTTCGACTGCTGCGCGAGCGCCATCCCGCTCCCGAGGTCGACGAGGGCGATCGCGAGGGCGCCGTCGAGCTCGAGGATCTGCTGGAGCGCGGCGTCGGGCGTGGCCATGGTGGGCCTTTCGGTCGGCACGGTGTGGTGGTGGGGCGCAGCACCGCGCCGCCTGCCATGGTCCGGAGGGCCCGACGGGGCGGCAACCGCCGGTCCGCATCGGCCGCCCCGGACGTCCCGTTCCGTCCTGTTTTCGCGCGCCGGGATCGCCCCGAGTTCACCCCGCACCGCGCCCGCCCGCCACCCGTTCGGAGCACGCCGGCCCGGAACGCTCGTCGCTGCCGCCCCGCCGCCCGGTCCGGCCGCGCCCGGCGACGAGGCGCGTGGCCGCACCGCGCGCTGCGCCCGCCTCGTGCCCCGGTCGCCGGCTCGGGCACGATGGCGCCATGACGGAGCACCTCTTCTCGTACGGCACCCTGCAGGACCCGCGGGTCCAGCGCGCGACGTTCGGGCGCCAGCTCGCCATGACCGCCGACGCGCTCCCGGGGTACCGCACCGAGCTCGTCGAGATCCACGACGCCGAGGTCGTCCGCACGAGCGGCCTGGCGCACCACCCGGCGCTCGTGCCGACGGGCCGGGACGCCGACGTCGTCGCCGGCAGCCTCCTGCTCCTCACGCCCGGCGAGCTCGCCGCCGCGGACACCTACGAGGTGGACGACTACGTCCGCGTCCCCGTCACGCTCGGGTCCGGCGCGACGGCGTGGGCGTACGTGAGCCGCGCGCACGTCGGGGCCGGAGAGACCGCCTGACCGGCTCGGCGACGCGGACGAGCCAGGCCGGCCCCCACGCGACGACTCGGCGACGACTCGCGACCGCGGCTCGTGCCGTGAGCCCCCGGCGACGCGGGGAAATCGCCCTGTCGGCGGCTCAGGACCGCTCGTGGGATGCCGATCCGGAGCGCATGGACGTCAACACCCACCCGGAGTTCGCGCCCACGTTCGCCGGCATCCGACGCCAGTACGGCGACGCGTGGGCCAAGCGCTTCGTGCTCACCGCACCTCTCCTGCTCGGCGACCCCAAGGGACCCGTCTTCCGCGCCTTCCGCTCCGGGCTCGCCGCGCACGCCGCCGGTGACGCGCTGGGCGAGGACCGCGCGTGGGCGACGTGCCAGGCGCTCATGTCGGAGCTCGCGGCGTCGCTCGTCGCCGAGGCGGAGCGGTTCCTGACCGACGCGTGATACGCGAACCGCCACTGCAGCTCGCCGAGCGATGGCAACCGAGTGGGTGAAATCTACCCTCTGGCATAGTTCGTCCGACTTCAACCTGGATTGTGCCGTTACTAAGCGCGACACTTGCCATACGCCACATGCGTGTGATGACAGGGGACTGCCGTGCTGACACTTCCGGACCTGGTTCGCAACCTAACCCCCGCACGAACGGTGCTCTTCTTGGGTGCTGGCGCTGCGGTCAAGAGCGGCGGTCCGGCGGGCAGCGTACTCGGACAGCGCCTAGTTGCACTCCTTAGTCCTGAGAGTGGACTCGCGGGGGACCTCGCGGATGTCGCGAGCGTCCTCGAACTTCGCCGCGGCCGCGCCGAATTGATCTCGGCACTTCGCTCCGTACTGGCTGATTTGCAGCCAACGGGCGGAATATTGTCGCTCCCGGAATACGACTGGGCTGCCCTCTACGGAACAAACTACGACTACCTTGTTGAGAGGTCGTACGAAAGAGCTGGACGCGCCCTTGCCGTCAGCAGATCCAATTTCGACTACAACATCTCAGAGCGAAATCCGGACGCTACGCCGTACTACAAGATTCACGGATGCCTCTCGCAGGATACTGTCGACGGCCAACACGCCCGAATCGTCTTAACCGAAGGCGACTACGATGAGTACTCGTCTTACAGAGAAGTGCTTTTCAAGCGCTTGGATCTCGACCTACAGACAAGAGATCTGGTAGTGATCGGCAGCTCGCTTCGCGATCCGCACATAAAGAAATACATGGACGAAGCTGCACGACTTCATCGCGAACGCCATGCGCCTGGACGCCTATATGCCGTAATTTACGAGGAGGACGAAGAACGAGCCACCCTTCTTGAACGCAAAGGCTACGCCATCGCGTTCGGTAGCCTTGACGCCTTTATGGATGAACTTGCCCAAGTCCATGTCCCGTCCCCGCTTGCCGCCCCGGGACCTGGGATCAGATTGCAGGGCGCATTGACGTCGAAGACGACGTCGATCGAGCATGCGCGAACGCTTTCTTCGAACGCAACACGGTTGTTCAACGGCGCGCCTGCCACGTACGCCGACATCGCGGACGGACTGACGTTTCAGCGAGAGATCGAGCCTACTATCGTGCAGGCATTTTCCCACCGCAATCGCCTTGTAGTGACAATCACCGGCACAGGCGGCGTCGGTAAGACAACGCTGGCGCGTCGAGTCCTTACGCAAATGCAAGATCTCGGTTACTCATGCTGGGAACACGATCCGAACTTTCCCTTCCTGCGCAGCGAGTGGCTATCCGTCGAGGCGCAGTTGCGCGCGTCAGGCCTGTACGGGATTCTCTTGGTCGACGATTGCACGCCGATCCTAAGCCAACTAAACCAGTTGCTCACGCATCTGTCACAGATTCCTGATTGTGCGCTACTCATCGTTGTCACTGCCGGGTCGACACAGTGGCGGCCGAGGACAAAGTCTCCAATATTCTTCACCCACGGTGAAGACTTCGTACTTTCCCGCCTAACACCTGCTGACTTAAACGATCTGCTCAACCTCGTGGACCGCCAGCCACAGTTGCGAAATATGATAGCGCCGGCCTTCGCCCTCGCGACGCGATCCGAACGCTACACACTTCTCCGTCGCCGATGCGCGGCAGACATGTATGTGTGCTTGAAGAATGTGTTTGCGTCCGAATCGCTCGATGGAATTCTTCTGCGCGAGTATGCCGAGTTGTCGGAAGATAATCAGAATGTGTACCGCCTTGTAGCGGCCTTGGAGGCAACCGGCGCCCAGGTGCACCGCCAGCTCGTGCTACGGCTACTCGGCGTCGAAGCGGGCACCGTTCAAGCCCTTCTCCAACTACTAGAAGGAGTCGTTGACGAGTTCGACATTAGACCCACTGAGGGCATCTTCGGTCTTTCTACCCGGCATCGCGTGATCGCGCAGACGATAGCCAACTACAAGTTTGCCGATCAGGACGAAAGATACAATCTATTCCGTCAAGTGCTCGATGGCCTCAATCCGACTGTCTTTTTGGAGTTGCGGCTGGCCAGGGAGCTGTGCGACCGCGAGTATGGGATCGGCAGCCTGACTTCCGATGACAAGCAGGTCGAACTTTATCGCCAACTAGTTGCGCTGGTGCCGGGCGAGCGCATCCCGCGCCACAGACTGATTGCACAGTACTTGCACATGGGCGAGCTCGATCTCGCTGAGCGAGAGATTCGCGAGGCCGTCGACGCGGTTCGTCTAGACCCTCCGCTAGCACGGTATTCGGTCCGACTTCTGATGCAGCGCGCGGTAAAAACTCCGGGAATCATGCGCGAAGATCGTCACGCACTTCTTCTCCGTGCAGAGTCCAAAGCGCTAGAGGCAATGCGCAAGTTCGCCAACGACCCATACTCCTACGTAATCCGCGCCGACGTGGCCTTGGCGATCGCTGAGTTGCTCGACGATGGCCGGGGACTCGACGACGCAATCGAGATCCTCGAACTCAAATACAGCGAACTGCGCGAGCCCAACATGGCTAAAGCGATCAGTCGACTTCGCGATTCGCAGCGAGGCTTTGCACGCCCGACGACGTTGGACAATCAGACGGTGTAATTGTTGCGCGTCTTGAGGTGTTAATGAGCCGCAGCCTCGGCCAAAACGACTCTCGGCGCGATAGGCCCAACGAGGATCATCTCTTGCCATGCCCTCCGCAAGCCAGGCGTACCCGTCTTGCGGTCACACGACGTTCCGGTGCTCCCGGTACTCGCGCCACACGTTCTCGAAGAAGTCGTCGTCCTCCGGGATGGGCCGCACGGGCCGCCACGCGAACGTGACCTTGCCGGAGCCGTCGACCACCACGCCGTCCTCGGGCCGGACCGCCGCCGGGGCGGCCGCCGCCGGTGACGCGTCGGGCACCGCCGGGGACCAGGCGACCTCCTGCACCTCGCCGTCGAGCGCGCCGCCGTCGAGCGCGAACCGGAAGATCTCGGGGAGCTCGAGCTCGCGCGCGGCGTCGTCCCCGAAGCCGACCTGCGGCAGCGCGCCCTCGGGGTCGGTGTAGAGGACGGACCCGCGCGACCGGCCGCCGTGCTCGACGTAGTCGGCCATCGCCGCGAGGTACACCGACGCGGTCGTGAGGATGTCGCGGACCAGGAAGGTGCGGTTGACCGCGCGGCGCGACCCGCCGTCGGCGGCGACCGTCGCCTCGTAGTCGGCGAGCCAGGCGCGGACCTGGTCGAGGGCCTCGTGGATCGACTCGCGCGAGCGCACCGGCCCGGCCTTGGCGCTCATGAGCTCGCCGACCGCCGTGAGCAGGTCGCCGGTGTTGTCGGGCACGCCGGCCGCCGCACGGGCGGTCGCCCGCTCGACCAGCCCGTGGGCCGCCCCCAGCACCGGTCCGGCGACGGCGGCGAAGTCGTCGTCGCCCAGGGGCGCGGAGGTCCGCTGCACCGCGATCCACTGCGCCGCGCGCGTCGCCCCGACCTGCCCGCTGTTGAGGGCCGCTCCCCCGGGCCGGTAGACGCCGTGCGCCCCGCCCGCCTCGCCGACGGGGAAGAACCCGCGGACGTTCGACTGCCACCACGCGTCGACCACGAGGCCGCCGTTGTTGTGCTGCGCGCACACGTCGACCTCGAGCAGCTCGGTCGCGAGGTCCACGTACGGGTTCTTCTGCAGGTAGAAGTCGTAGGCGGGCCGGTTCATGCGCTGCAGCCGCTCGACGGGGGTGCCGAACAGGACGCCCGCGCGCTCGAGGTAGTCGTGGGCCTCGGGCGACAGGGCCGACGCGTCGAGCTCGTCGCGCACCGGGTTGCGGCGGAAGTCGAGGAACACACGCCGCCCGCGCAGCACGGTCTCCCGGTACACGAGGAGGTCGATGAGCGAGGACCCGTCGCGGGCCTTCCGCACGTCGAACGGCCACTGGTAGCCCTTGAGGAAGATCAGCGAGAGCTGGCGGCCGTAGTCGGGGACCGACTCGGACAGGAACTCGCGCTCGTCGTTCCCGTCCTGGTCCGTCGAGACGAAGCGCGGCAGGACCTGCATGTACGTGCCGGAGACGTTCCAGCGCGGGTGCGTCGACGCGAGCCCGAACTGCCACTCGGTGACGTTCTTGCCGTGCACGCCCGCGCGGTACGCCGCACCGGACGCCCCCCACTGACCGTGCGGGAACACGCGGGTCGCGTAGATGCCGGCCGGGCCGCCCGTCGCGTACACGAGGTTGGTGCAGCGGAACAGCAGGAACGGGCTCTGCTCGCCGTCGTGCGGGACGTCGGTGCGCAGCACGAGCAGCCCGGCGACCTCGCCGTCGCGCACCACGAGGTCGACGACGCGGCACTCGTCGTAGATGCGGGTGCCGTTGCGCGCGACCTTCTTCTCGAGCTGCTCGACCATGCTCCGCGACGTGTACGGCCCGACGGACGTGGCCCGGCGGCGCGGGTCGTGGTCGGTCTTGTAGCCGATGAACTCCCCGAACCGGTTCTGCGGGAACGGCACCCCGAGCTCGCACAGGCGCAGGAACGCCCGCGCGGAGAGCGCGGCCTCGGCGAGCGCGTTGTCGCCGTCCATCGCCCCGCCCGAGAACAGGGTCTGGGCCATCTCCCGGACCGAGTCGGGGTCGCCGCCGGAGAGCGTCATCTTGTAGTACGTCTGCTTGTCGGAGCCGGCGTTGCGCGACGCCCCGGCGCCGATCTTGTCGGCGACCATGACGACGTCGGTCTGCCCGAACTCCCAGAGCCGGTCCGCGGCGCAGAAGCCCGCGGACCCCGTGCCGACGACGACGGTGTTGGCGGTCACGACCGGCACCGCGCGCCCGTCGATCGTGAGCTCGTGCGGCTCGTGGCTGGTCATCGCGGGGTCCTCCGGCTGGGGTGGGAGCGGGGGCGTCAGAGCGTGGGGATGTGCAGGCCGCCGTCGACGTGGAAGACCTCGCCGGTCGAGTACGGGGTCTGCCCCGACACGAGCAGCGAGACGGCGCCGGCGACGTCGGCCGGGCGGCCCCAGCGGTTGACCGGCGCGAGCCCCTCGGCGATGAGCGCGTCGTACTTCCCGGCGACGCCCGCGGTCATGTCGGTCGCGACCACGCCGGGCCGGACCTCGTGGACGACGATCCCCTCGGGCGCGAGCCGCACGGCGAAGAGCTGGGTCGCCATCGCGACGCCGGCCTTGGAGACGCAGTACTCGCCGCGCGCGGTCGAGACGGTCGTCGCGGAGATCGACGAGACGTTGACAACGGTCGCGACGGGGCCCTCGGGCGGCTCCGGCAGGTGGTCCAGGTCGCCGCGCAGCCCGATCACCCGGTTCGCGAACGCCTGCGTGAGGAAGTAGGGCCCGCGCAGGTTGATCCCGAGCACCCGGTCGAAGCTCTCGGCGCCCGCCTCGAGGAGGTCCGCCCGCACGCTCGGCGCGACGCCCGCGTTGTTGACCAGCACGTCGAGCCGCCCCCACGCGTCCACGGCGTCGTCGAGGTAGCGCGCGTGGTCGTCGAGGTCGGCCACGGAGCCGCGCACGTACCGCACGCGGTCGCCGTCGCCGGCGAGGTCGCGCAGCTCCGTGAGCACGTCGGCCGGCTCCTCGCGCGTCGCGAGGATCGAGACGGCGAACCCGTCCTCGACGAGTCGGCGGCTGATGCCGAGGCCGATGCCCCGGTTGCCGCCGGTGACGAGTGCGACTGCCGGCATCGTTGCCATCCTCTTCGCGGGTCGGGCGCACCGCGGCGGTGCGGTGTCGCGCCGATCCTGGCATGCGACGCCGCGCCGTGGCAAGCGCTTTCCGAGCCGCCGCTCGCGGGCCGGGGTGCGCGCCCCTCGTGCCACCCGTCAGAACAGGTGCGCGTACCCCAGCGACACGAGGTGGTCCCGCGACATCGCGAGCGACTCGAACGGGTCCCGCCCGTAGGTGTCGTCCTGCTCGACGAACAGGTACTCCGCACCGCTCGCGAGCGCCTGGTCGACGATGGGCCGCCACTGCAGCGTCCCCTGGCCGACCTCGGCGAACTGCACGACGTCCCGGAACTCGCGCATGAAGCCGGCGACGTCGCCCGCCGCCAGGTGCTCCGCGGCGGCCGGCGGCAGGAGGCCGATCCGGTAGTCCTTCAGGTGCACGAGCCGCACCCGGCCCGCGTGCTGCGCGAGCGTCGCGACCGGGTCCTGCCCGCCGCGGTGCACCCAGTGCACGTCGATCTCCATGCCGAGCCGGGGGGCCGTGTCGGCGATGACGTCGAGCATGAGGCGTCCGTCGAGCTTCGCGAACTCGATGTGGTGGTTGTGGTAGTAGAGGTCGACGCCCTCCGCGGCGAGCTGCGCCGCGACCTCGTCCGCACGCCCGGCGAAGTCCGTGACCTGCCCCAGCGACCCCGCCGCCTCGAGCGGCAGCATCCCGATCCGGACCATCGTGGTGCCGAGCGTCCGGCAGTCCTCGACGATCTTGTCGAACGACGTCGTCAGCGACTCGGCGCCGGGCGTCTGCGGGGTGAGGCTCGCCGAGAGCGCGGCGATGCGCACGCCCAGCTCGTCCTGCGCGCGCCGCATCTCGGCGACGTTCTCGGGGGTCATCGCGACCTGGGAGATCTCGACGGCGCGGTAGCCGAGGTCACGCACGCGCCGCAGCGTCTCGTAGGTGCCGAGCTCGCTGAACGCGCTCTTGATGGTGCTGGCCTGGACGCCGATGGTCGCCATGGGGTGCTCCTCGCGAAGGGGTGGGACGGGACGGTGGTGGCACCCGGGGCCGGGTGCCGGCCGCGGAACGTGCGCGGGCGGTCAGAGCGTGATCGGCTCCCCCCTGCGGGCGGAGTCGTAGATCGCGCGGACGAGCTCGACGGCGTTGCGGCCCTCGAGCCCGTCGACGAGCGGCGGGCGGCCCTGCTCGACGGCGTCCACGAGGTCGAGGAGCTGGGCCCGGTGCGCCCGCCCCCACGTGTCGGCCGGCTCGGGGGTGTCGTCGGCGCGGAGCTCGGCGGCCACCGCCCGGGCGGACTCGTCGACCGCCCGCGTGGCCGCCCGGGTCCCCCCGGTCGCGACCTGGACGGCGTGCGCGTTCACCGCCTCGCCACCCCGTGCGACGCCGTCGACGGTCGAGAGCACGGCGAGCCGGTCGCCCTCGATCACGGCCCCGCCGCGGGTGCCGTGCACGGCCAGCCGGGCGGGGAACCCGGGGTAGGCGGCGGTCGACGCGACGACGGAGCCGACGGCGCCGTTCGCGAACGTGACGGTCGCGCACACGACGTCCTCGACCTCGATGCGCTCGTGCGCGGCGGTGCGCGCCTGGGCGTACACCGTCCGGACCGGCCCGCACGTCCAGCGCAGCAGGTCGAGCGTGTGCACGCCCTGGTTGATGAGCGCCCCGCCGCCGTCGAGCGCCCAGGTCCCGCGCCAGTCGCCCGAGTCGTAGTACTCCTGCGTGCGGTACCAGGGCACGCGCGCCTCGGCCAGCACCACCCGGCCCAGCTCGCCGGCGTCGACCGCGGCCTTGACCGCCCGGGACGCCGGGTCGAACCGGTGCTGGGAGATCACCGCGAGCGCCGTGCCCGAGGTCGCCTGGGCCGCGAGCAGCCGGTCGCACGCCTCGACCGAGACGTCCATCGGCTTCTCGACGACGACGTGCTTGCCGGCCAGCAGCGCCGGCACCCCCACCTCGGCGTGCCGGCCGCTCGGCGTGCAGACGGACACCGCGTCGATCGTCGGGTCGGCGAGGACGTCCTCGTAGGGCCTCGCCTCGAGCCCGAACTCGTCCGCGAGCGCGCGGGCCCGCTCCGGGAGCACGTCCGAGCAGGCGACGAGCTCGACGCGGTCCGCGAGCTCGAGCAGGGCACGGACGTGCGTGGGGGCGATGACCCCGCACCCGACGACGGCGAAGCGCAGCCGGCTCACCGGTACGGCACCCCCTCGGCGTCGAGGATCGCGGTGAAGGCCTTCGTCGCGCGGACGAAGTTCTCCGGGCCCGAGAACCCGCCGAGGTGGTGCGCGGAGGACAGGTGCGGCTCCATGGACACGAAGCCCTCGTACCCGTCGTCGGCCAGCGCGCGGACCGTGTCGCGCAGGCGGCCGTCGCCCTCGCCGGCCGGGACGACCTCGCCCGTCGCCAGGACCGCGTCCTTGATCTGGACGTAGTCGGTGTAGGGGCGCAGCAGCGCGTACGCCTCGGGGAACGGGACGACGCCGCACTGCACGTAGTTGGCGGCGTCCCACGCGAGGCGCAGCGCCGGGGAGCCGACGGCCGTCACCAGGTCGTGCACGCGCTCGGGCACGTCCCCGAAGATCTCCTTCTCGTTCTCGTGCAGCAGCACGACCCCGCCCGCAGCGGCCCGCTCGGCCATCGCGCCCATCCGCCGCACGACCTCGTCGCGGTGGTCCTCGGGGCGCTGGTCCGCGGTGAGGAAGAACGAGAACACCCGGATGTACGGGGCCCCGAGCGCCCGGGCGACCTCGACCGCGCGGTCCGTGCGGCGCAGGTGCGCGTCGAAGTCGTCGGTGACGTTGACCTTGCCGAGCGGCGAGCCGATCGAGGAGACGCCGATGCCGTGCGCGTCGAGGATCCCCTTGACCTCGGCGACCTGCGCGTCGGTCAGGTCCAGGACGTTGACGTCCCAGGCGCTGCGGAGCTCCACGAAGCGGATGCCCAGGCTGTCGAGGACCTGGCACTGCACCTCGGGGTCGGGGTCGATCTCGTCGGCGAAACCGGACAGGACCCACATGCGGACCTCCAGGGGGTGGACGGGACCGTACGCCGGCAGCCGGCGACGGAAGGGCTGCTCGCCACGCTAGGGACGGCGCCGCACGGGCGGCAACCGATTGCCGGGAGTTGCCGCGGTCGCTCCGGGTCCCGGGTGCGGGGCGCGGTCGACAACTGGCGGCAACCGCTTGCACCGCCGCCGCGGACGCTGCGTGGATGGGTGGGTACCCGACCCCGAGAACGCACGCGAAGGAGCAGACATGGCCGACACCACGGTCCGGCTCGGCATCATCGGCCTGGGCCAGCAGGGCGGCATGTACGCCCGGCTGATCCGCGAGGGCCGCGTCCCGCACATGACGCTCGGCGCGATCTGCGACACGGACCCCGCGAAGCGCGACGCCGCACGGGAGGCCTACCCGGGCGTCGCCGTGCACGACGACTACGCCGCGCTGCTGGCGTCCGGCGACGTCGGCGCCGTCGTCACGACCGTGCCGCACTACCTGCACCCGGAGATCGGGATCGCGGCACTCGACGCGGGCATCCACGCACTCGTCGAGAAGCCCGTCGGTGTCTACACCCGCCAGGCGAACGAGCTCGTCGACTTCGCGGCGACCCGGCCCGAGCTGACCTTCGGCATCATGTTCAACCAGCGCATGAACCCGCTCTACCAGCGCCTCAAGGAGATCGTCGAGGGCGGCGAGATCGGGAAGGTGCTCCGCAGCGGCTGGACGATCACGACGTGGTGGCGCCCGCAGGGCTACTACGACTCGAGCGCGTGGCGCGCGACGTGGGGCGGCGAGGGCGGCGGCGTGCTCGTCAACCAGGCGCCGCACCAGCTCGACCTGTGGCAGTGGATCTGCGGCGTCCCGCAGAAGGTCTACTCCAAGCTCGGCTACGGCGTGAACCGGGACATCGCCGTCGAGAACGAGGTCACCGCGCTCGTCGACTACGGCGACGGGGTGACCGGCACGTTCGTGACCTGCACGTACGACATCGCCGGTACCGACCGGTTCGAGATCCTCGGCGACCAGGGCAAGATCGTCGTCGAGGACAGCAAGCGCGCCGTGGTGACCCGCCTGCACAAGCCCGAGGCCGAGCTCAGCGCCGGCATGGACATGGCCGACGTCATGCGGCTGTTCACCGGCGAGGTCGACCTCGACACCCTGTACACGCAGGAGGTCATCGAGCTCGAGTCGCCGTTCGGTCAGCAGCACGCCGACGTGCTCGAGAACTTCGCGCGGAACGTCCTCGACGGCACGCCGCTCGTCGCGCCCGGGGCCGACGGGCTGCACGGGGTCCGGCTCGCGAACGCCATCCACCTGTCGAGCTGGCTCGACCAGGAGGTGCCCCTCGACTTCGACGAGGAGCAGTACCTGGGCCTGCTCAACGACCGGATCCGCGACGAGGGCCTGTTCCCGGTGCGCGACGCCTGACGGCTCGTGCGCGGCGGGGCCAGGCTGGGGACGCACGCCGCGGTGTCGCCCGCGGCTCGTAGGGTGGTCCCCGTGAACCCGGGCCCCGCCACGTACGACGACGTCCCGCCGTACGACCCGGCGTACGACGACGTCCCCCCGTTCGACCCGGAGTACGACGCCGGGCCGCCGGACGACGCCCACCTCGCCGCGACGCGCAGCCGGTCGGCGCCGGCCACGCGGCCGCAGGCCGGGGCGCGCAGCACGTCGGCGCCCCCGTCCGCGGGGTCCCGGGCAGCCGCGGCGCCGTCCGCGGAGCCCGGGACCGCCGCACCCCGCCCCGCGCGTCCCGCCGGCCCGGCGCCGACCCCGGCCGAGGTGCTGAGCACCGTCTTCGGGTACGACAGCTTCCGCGGCGACCAGGCCGAGATCATCGAGACCGTCGTCGGCGGCGGCGACGCGCTCGTGCTCATGCCCACGGGCGGCGGCAAGTCCCTGTGCTACCAGGTGCCGGCGCTCGTGCGCCCGGGCACCGGCGTCGTGATCTCCCCGCTCATCGCGCTCATGCAGGACCAGGTCGACGCGCTGGCCGCCGCCGGGGTCCGGGCCGACTTCCTCAACTCGACGCAGGACGTCGCGGCGCGGCGCCGGGTCGAGCGCGAGCTGCTCGACGGCGAGCTCGACCTGCTGTACCTGGCCCCCGAGCGCCTGCGCGTCCCGGACACGCTCGAGCTCCTCGGCCGCGCCGACCTCGCGCTGTTCGCGATCGACGAGGCGCACTGCGTGTCGCAGTGGGGCCACGACTTCCGCCCCGACTACCTCCAGCTCTCGGTCCTGCACGAGCGCTGGCCCGACGTCCCCCGGATCGCGCTCACCGCGACGGCGACGGAGACGACGCACGCCGAGATCGCCCAGCGCCTCCAGCTCACCGAGGCCCGGCACTTCGTCGCGAGCTTCGACCGCCCGAACATCCAGTACCGGATCGTCGCCAAGGACAACCCGCGGGCCCAGCTCCTCGACCTGCTGCGCACCGAGCACGCCGGCGACGCCGGGATCGTGTACTGCCTCTCGCGCGCGTCGGTCGAGCAGACCGCGCAGCACCTCGTCGACCACGGCATCCCGGCGCTGCCGTACCACGCAGGGCTCGACTCGCGGGTGCGCGCCGCCAACCAGGCGCGGTTCCTGCGCGAGGACGGCCTCGTCATGGTCGCGACGATCGCGTTCGGGATGGGCATCGACAAGCCGGACGTGCGGTTCGTCGCGCACCTCGACCTGCCCAAGTCCGTCGAGGGCTACTACCAGGAGACCGGGCGCGCGGGCCGTGACGGGCTGCCGTCGACCGCGTGGCTCGCGTACGGCCTGCAGGACGTGGTGCAGCAGCGGCGCATGATCGACACGTCCGAGGGCGACGCCGCGCACCGCCGCCGGCTCGGGGCGCACCTCGACGCGATGCTCGCGCTGTGCGAGACCGTCGAGTGCCGGCGCGTGCAGCTCCTCGCCTACTTCGGCCAGGAGAGCACCGCGTGCGGCAACTGCGACACGTGCCTGACGCCGCCCGAGTCGTGGGACGGCACGGTGCCCGCGCAGAAGCTGCTCTCGACGGTCGTCCGGCTCGAGCGCGAGCGCGGGCAGCGGTACGGCGCCGGGCACCTCGTCGACATCCTGCTCGGCAAGAGCACCCCGCGCGTGACGCAGCTCGGGCACGCGTCGCTCAGCACCTTCGGCCTCGGCACCGACCTCTCGGACACCGAGTGGCGCGGCGTCGTCCGCCAGCTCCTCGCCCAGGGGGTCCTCGGCGTCGACTCCGACGGGTACGGGACGCTGCGCCTCACGCCCGCGAGCGCCGAGGTGCTCACGGGCGCCCGGCCGGTGCGGCTCCGGCGCGAGGCGCCCAAGGCCGCGCGCGCCGCCCGGTCCTCCCGCCGCACCGCCTCGACCGCCGCCGCCGCACAGCTCGACCAGAGCGCCGCCGCGGTCTTCGAGAAGCTGCGTGCGTGGCGCGCCGCGACCGCCAAGGAGCAGGGCGTCCCCGCGTACGTCGTGTTCCACGACGCGACGCTCCGCGAGATCGCGACGAGCCCGCCCGCGGACCTCGACGCGCTCGGGACCGTGAGCGGGGTCGGCGTGACCAAGCGCGACAAGTACGGTCCGGGGCTGCTCGCGGCGCTGCACGGCTGACCGCATGGGCGCGATCGTCACGGCGCTCGGCACGATGGGCGCGATCGTCGCGCTCGGCTGGGTCCTCGGGCGCCGGGGCACGCTCGGCCCGGCCGCCCCGGCGGTGCTCGCGCGCGTCGTGTTCGCCGTCGCGACGCCGTGCCTGCTGCTCGTGACGGTCGCGCACGCCGACCTGCACCTGCTGCTCTCGCGGGCCGCGCTCGTCACGGCGCTGAGCACCACGACGGTCGTGCTGATCGCGGTCGCGGTGCTGCGCGGCCTGTGGCACCGGCCCGCCGCGGACGTCACGGTCGCGACCCTCGCGTCCTCCTACGTCAACGCCGGGAACCTCGGGCTGCCGCTCGCGGTGTACCTGCTGGGGGACGCGGTCGCGGTCGTGCCGTCGCTGCTGTACCAGCTGCTCGTGCTCGCGCCGGTCGCGTTCGCGGTGCTCGACGCCCGCGAGCCGCACGAGCCCGGCCCCGACCCGGTCGCCCGGGGCCCGCGTCGTGGCGCCGTCGCCCTGCGCGCCGTCCTGCTCCGGACCGTGCGCAACCCGATCATCGTGGGCGCGCTCACGGGTCTGCTCGTCGCGGCGCTGCCGTGGACCCCGCCTGAGGTGCTGCTCGGGCCGTTCGCGATCATCGGCGCCGCCGCCGCCCCGCTCGCGCTCCTCACGTTCGGGATGTCGCTCGCGGTCCCCCGCACGGTCGACTCCCGGCCGGTGCGGCGCGAGCTCGTGCTCGTGGTCCTGCTGCGCTCGCTCGTGCACCCGCTGCTCGCGGGCGGCATCGGCGCGGCGCTCGGGCTCCGGGGTACGGCGCTGCTGGCCGTGACCGCGATGGCGGCGCTGCCGACCGCGCAGAACGTGCTCGTGTACGCGATCCAGTACGGCCGGCAGCAGCCGCTCGCGCGCGACGCCGGGCTTCTCACCACGGTCCTCGCGGTGCCCGTCCTGCTCGTCGTCACGGCCCTGCTGGGCTGACCTGCACCCCCGGGCGCACCGGGCGTTCGTCACATTCGGGCGATCACCCGCGAAGCGCGGAAGCTCGCCGCCCCGGCCCGGTACGGTCGTGCCGTCCTGGATGACGGCTTCTCGGGTGCAGCTCCCCGGGGCCGTCCCGTGGGCCGTCGACCGGCCCGGGCACCAGCCGCGCGCACGATCGCGTCGCGCGCACGGCCCTCGCCGGGACCACGCACCACCGCAGGGGGAATCGATGCTCCGCGTCTCGCCACGCACCCGGAAGATCGTCGCGGGGGTGACCGCCGCCGCCGTCCTGGCGCTCGCGGGCCTCACCGGCCTCGCGGCGATGATGCCCGCGCGCGCGGCCTCGTCGGACCTGCCGTTCACCGTGACGAACACCTCGGGCCGCCCCGAGGAGACGTTCCTCTACGTGATGGCGCGCAGCCAGTCGACGGGTGCGCAGGGGTACGTCGACGGGTCCGGCGACTGGCACGCGTTCGACCTGCCGGCCTCGGTCGCGAACGGCACCGAGAACCCGACGGCGCCGGACGTGTCGATCCCGGGCCCGGCCGACGGGGGGAGCGTGCGGCTGTCGCTCCCCGCAAACCTCACGGGCGGCCGCATCTACGTCGCGTTCGGCGAGCACCTGACGTTCCAGCTCTCCCCCGGCGGCCTGGTCGAGCCCGCCGCCTGGAACAGCGACGACCCGAACCACGACGTGCTGTTCGACTGGGCGGAGTTCGCCCGCAACGGCACCGCGATCAACATCAACACGACGATGGTCGACATGTTCAGCGTGCCGATCTCGATCACGGTCAAGGCGCTGACCCCGCCGCCGCCCCCGCCGCCGGTCGACAACGCCGTCCCCGTGGACCCGAGCGCGCCCCCGCCGGACACCACGCCCGTCCCCGTCACGCGCACCGAGGGCACGCTCGTCGAGGACGGCCGGCGGAAGGTCTTCGACGCCGTCACCGCGCTCGGCGGCGACTGGGCGGAGCTCGTCGACGTGCGCGAGTCCGACGGGCTGCCGCTGCGCGTGCTCGCCCCGATCCACGGGATCGACAGCACCGCGCCGGTGTTCGACGGCGCGTTCTTCGACTCCTACGTCGACGGGGTCTTCGCGTACTACGCGACCCACACCCTCACGGTCGACACCGCGCTCGGCGTCTTCACCGGCAAGGTCGCGAACGGCGTCTTCACGTTCCGCGGCGAGGGCGGCCGGACGATCGGCACCGTCGGCCGTCCGACGACGCCGGAGATCTTCGGCTGCCACGGCGCGGTCCAGCCGGCCGGGCAGCCCGACCAGGACGCGATCCTCGCCGTCGGCGCCCGGATCTGCGCCGGCTTCCACCGCGGGACGCTCTCGACGCCGGACCGCCCCGGCTCGGACCGCCAGGCGACGTTCGACGCGAAGGCGTTCTACCAGCGCGAGTCGTCCGACCTGTACGCGAAGGTCATGCACGACCAGTCGACGAACGGGCGCGCGTACGGCTTCGCGTTCGACGACGTCGCCGAGTTCAACCCGAGCATCGACGAGCCGACCCCCACGTCGGTCACGATGACGCTGCAGCCGTTCGGCTCGTCGGTCGCGACCGGGCCCGTCGCGGGCGGGGAGCCGGCACCGCCGTCGGCGCCGAGCCCGGGCGGCGAGGCTCCGGTGGGCGCGATCCAGGCGGAGCACCGCACCGCGCAGCACGGCACGGCGGTCTCCCCGACGTCGGACTCGGGCGGCGGGAAGCACGTCGGGCACGCGGGTGACGGCGACTGGGTGCGCTTCGACGACGTGAACTTCGGGCGCAACGGGCTGAGCACGCTGCGAGCGCGCGTCGCGTCCGGCGCGGCGGCGTCGGTCGGCGGGGTGGTCGAGGTGCGGCTCGACAGCCGCACGAGCACCCCGGTCGGCGCGTTCGCGGTCGGCCGTACGGGCGGCTGGCAGTCGTGGCGGACCGTGCCGGCGGCGATCACGCCGACCACGGGCACGCACGACGTCTACCTGACGTTCGCGACCGGCTCGGGCCGGGAGTTCGTCGACGTCAACTGGCTCGTCTTCGGCTGAGACGGGGCCCGTCCGTCAGACCCGCCCGAGCGCACCCTCGACCGCGGCCAGGAACGCCTCGCGCCCCTCGCGCCGCACGCTGTGCCCGACACCGGGGACCGCGACGTGCGTGAGCCCCTCGCCGAGGGCCGTGCGTGCGCGCTCGACGTGGGTGGACCCCACGAGCGCCCCGCGGCCGACGTCGCCGGTCACGAGGGTCACGGGCACCCGCACCTCCGCGAGCGCCCCGACCCACTCCCGGCCGTCCCACACGTGCGGGACGTGCACGAGCCGCTGGTCGAGCTGCGCCTTCGAGCGGGCCCACGGGCCGTGCTCGTCGTCGGCGAAGTCCCCCTGCGTCGCGCGCGAGCGGGCCTCGAGCGTCTCGGCGTCGACGCCCGCGAAGGACAGCAGGAACGGTGCGAGGAACGGCGGCACCCCGTCGGGCGTCGCGACGCCACCGGTGTCCCAGGCCGGGTCCTCGAGCACGAGCCCCGCGATGAGGCCGGGCTCGGTGAGCGTGAGCTCGGTCGCCACGAGACCGCCCATCGAGTGGCCGACGACGAGCGCGGGACCGTCGGCGACGTGCCGCAGGACGGCGGCGGCGTCGGCCGCGAGCGACGCGATCGTGAACGGCCCCTCGCCGAGCGGGGTCCGGCCGTGCCCGCGCGCGTCGACCCCGACGACGAGCCGCTCGGCGGCGAGCAGGCGCGCGACCGGGTCCCAGGTCTCCGCCGAGTCGGTCACGCCGTGCAGCAGGAGCACGGGGGGCGCGTCGCCGGGCCGCCCCCACACGGTGTAGCCGACGGGCCGCCCGTCGACGCCGAGCGTGCGCTCGCTGCGGTGCACGGCGGCCCCGTCGACGTCGGACCCCGCGGCGACCTCGGTGCCCACGTCGCCGGCTCCACGCGCGTCGAGCGTCACCGCGCGGTCCCGTCGACGGCGTGCTGCTCGATCGCGGCGAGCTCGTCGCCGGTCAGCGCGGGTGCGTCGAGCGCGGCGACGTTGTTCTCGAGCTGCGCGACGCTCGACGCCCCGATGAGCGCCGAGGTGACCCGCTCGTCGCGCAGGACCCAGGCGAGCGCGAGCTGCGCGAGGCTCTGGCCGCGCGCCGCCGCGATCTCGTTCAGCGCCCGCGCCCGCGCCAGGTACGTCTCGCTGATCCGCTCGGGCTGGAGGAACCGGCTCTGCGCCGCACGCGAGTCGCCGGGGACCTCACCGGAGAGGTAGCGGTCGGTCAGCAGGCCCTGCGCGAGCGGGGAGAAGACGATCATGCCGATGCCGAGGTCGCCGACCGCGTCGAGCAGCGTCTCGTCCTGGCCGTCGCCGACCTGCTCGACGTGCCGGTTGAACATCGAGTAGCTCGGCTGGTGGAGGAGCAGCGGCGTCCCGAGCTCGGCGAGCACGCGCTGCGCGTCGCGGGTCTGCGCCGGGGAGTAGTTCGAGATGCCCGCGTACAGCGCCTTGCCGCTGGTCACGGCCGTGTGCAGCGCACCCATCGTCTCCTCGACCGGGACGCTCGGGTCGGGGCGGTGCGAGTAGAAGACGTCGACGTAGTCGACCCCGATGCGGCGCAGCGACTGGTCGAGCGACGCGAGCAGGTACTTGCGCGAGCCGCCGTCGCCGTACGGGCCGGGCCACATGTCGTAGCCCGCCTTCGAGGAGATCACGAGCTCGTCGCGGTAGGGCCGCAGGTCGCTGCCGAGGACGCGCCCGAAGTTCTCCTCGGCCGAGCCGTACGGCGGGCCGTAGTTGTTGGCGAGGTCGAAGTGCGTGATGCCGAGGTCGAACGCGCGGCGCAGGATCGCGCGCTGGGTGTCCCCCGACGTCGTCCCGCCGAAGTTGTGCCACAGGCCGAGCGACAGCGCCGGGAGCGCGAGCCCGCTGCGCCCCGCCCGGCGGTACGTCATCGCCTCGTAACGGTCCTCGGCGGCGGTGAAGGGGCGGTGGGGCTCGGTCGGCATCGGTGGCGTCCTCTCGCAGGGTCGGTCACGACCAGCCTAGGCGCCGTCCGGCGTCACCCGGATCGGGGCTTGACCCGGTCGGCCGAGATCACGATATGGTCACGGCTTCGTCGGGGGGCGGACGACGCCAGGAGACGCACAGCATGCCCACGACCCGCCGCCGGACCTTCACGATCGCCCTCGTCGCCCTCGCGGCGCTGTGCGCGGGGTGCAAGGCCGGACCCGTGGAGGCCCGCCCGGCGGCCCCCTCCCCGACCACCGTGGCGCCCGCGCCGGACGCGACCGCCGTCCCCTCCCCGGGTTCCACGGCCACGGCCACGCCCGCCCCGAGCGCGTCCGCGACACCCTCGGCGACCCCCGCGCCGTCGACCGCACCCACGTCCGCGAGCCCCACGAGCGCACCTCGGCCCACCCCCACGCCGTCGGCCCCGCCCGTCGCCCCGACCGGCCTCGGCGGGATCGTCGTCGACTACCAGCTCGGCGGCGCGTACGCCCTGCCCGCGGGGGTCGGGGGCGTCGTGCGCGACAGCACGTCGGAGCCCGCGCCCGGCGCGTACTCGATCTGCTACGTCAACGGCTTCCAGACCCAGCCCGACGAGCGCACCACGTGGCTGCGCGAGCACCCGGACCTCGTGCTGCGCGACGCCGCCGGCCGCGTCGTCGCCGACCCGGGCTGGCCCGACGAGGTGCTGCTCGACACGTCGACCGACGAGAAGCGGGCACGGCTCGCGGACGTGATCGGGGTGTCCCTGCAGCGGTGCGCCGACGCGGGCTTCGACGCCGTCGAGCTCGACAACCTCGACTCGTACACGCGGTCCGGCGGGCTGCTCACGGCCGACGACGCGCTCGCGGCCGCCACCCGGTACGTCGCGGCGGCGCACGGGCTCGGGCTCGCCGTCGGGCAGAAGAACGCCGCCGACCTGACCCGGCGCGGGCACGACGAGGTCGGCTTCGACTTCGCGGTCGCGGAGGAGTGCCACCGCTGGGACGAGTGCGGCGCCTACACCGACGTGTACGGCGACCAGGTCATCGACGTCGAGTACGCCGACGACCTGCGCGGCACGTTCGCCGAGGTGTGCGCCGACCCGCAGACGCCCTTCTCGACGGTCCTGCGCGACCACGACCTCACGACGCCCTCGTCGCGCGCGCACGTGTTCGAGGCCTGCCCGCGCGGCTGAGCACGGTGCGCCGGGGTGGGAGGATCGCCGGGTGCTGCACGTCGTCTTCTTCGAGCCCCGCATCCCCGGCAACACCGGCAGCACGATCCGGCTGGTCTCCGCGACCGGGGCGACGCTGCACCTCGTCGAGCCGCTCGGCTTCGACCTGAGCGAGCCCAGGCTGCGCCGGGCAGGCCTCGACTACCACGACCTGGCGCACGTCGTCGTGCACCCGGACCTCGACACGTGCCTCGACGCGCTGCCGGGCTCGCGGGTGTTCGCGTTCACGACGCAGGCGACGACCGGCTACACGGCGGTCGGGTACCGCGAGGACGACGTGCTGCTGTTCGGCCCCGAGCCCACCGGGCTGCCCGACGAGGTCCTGGTGCACCCCCGCGTGACCGACCGGCTGCGCATCCCGATGCTCGCGGGGCGCCGGTCGCTCAACCTCTCGACGTCCGCGGCGGTCGCGTCGTACGAGGCGTGGCGTCAGCTGGGGTTCGCCGGCGGCGTGTGACGTCTCCGTCGGTCAGCCCGCCGCCCCCGCGTCGAGAGGGTCGTCGCCGCCGGTGCGCGCAGCGGCAGCGCGAAGATCGCCGGGCCGCTCGGCAGGCGCGTGCAGGACCTCGTCCTGCCGCTCGTCTTCCGGCACGTCGTGACCGACCGGAGCACCGCCTGGATGTACGACCACCGCATCGACTGGGACGCCCGGGTCGCGTGAGCCCGCTCCCTACCGGGCCATCCTGCGCAGCGCGTGCCGGAGCTCGCCCGGAGTCATCGGGTCCGTCGAGAGGGCGCTGTGCAGCACGAGCCCCTCGACCAGCGCGTCGAGCTCGCGCGCGGTGACCGGGTCGAAGTGCCGCTCGAGCGCGCGCCGGCTGCGCAGCATCCACTCCTGGGTGACCGCGCGCAGCACCGGGCGTCGCGCGGCGACGACGTAGAGCTCGATCGAGAGCACGAGCCCGCGGCCGGGCGCGAGCAGGTCGTGCGCGAGGTGGTCCGCGAGCGCGTCGAGGGCCGCGCCCGCGTCCCGTGCGGTGCCGAGGCGCCGCTCGAGCGCCCCTGCGACGTCGTCCGCGTGCCGCCGGAACGCCGCCGCGAGGAGCTCGTCGATCGACGCGAAGTGGTACGTCGTCGAGCCGAGCGGGACGTCGGCGGCCTGCGCGACCGCGCGGTGCGTCGTGCCGGCGACCCCGTGCTCGGCGAGCACGTCGAGCGCCACGGCGACGAGCCGGTCGCGGCGGCCCGGGTCGTGCCGGCGCGCGCGGCGGGGCGGCGTGGGCTCGGGGGTCGGTGGCTCGGGGGCCGACGGATCGGGCGCCGAGGGCTCGGGGGCTGCGGCCTCGGGCGCCGAGGGCTCGGGGGCTGCGGCCTCGGGCGCCGAGGGCTCGCTCATGCAGCGCCGGAGGTGCCCGACGCGCGCGCTGTGCCCTCCGAGCCCGCCGTGCCGGCCGTTCCCGCAGCGCCCGCTGCGCCCCCAGCGCCCGCCGTGCCCGCAGCGGCGTCGTCCGCGATCGTGCGCACGACCCGCGCCGGGTTGCCGACCGCGACGACGTTCGCGGGCAGGTCGCGGGTCACGACCGAGCCGGCGCCGACCACGGTGTTCTCCCCGATGGTCACGCCGGGCAGGACGACGACGCCGCCGCCGAGCCAGACGTTGTCGCCGATCACGATGGGCTTCGCGGCCTCCCACTTGTCGCGCCGCGGTCCGGGCTCGACCGGGTGCGTGGGCGTGAGGAGCTGGACGTTCGGGCCGATCTGCACGTCGTCGCCGATCGTGATCGTCGCGACGTCCAGCGCGACGAGGCCGTAGTTGGCGAAGCAGCGGGCTCCGACGCGGATCTGCGAGCCGTAGTCGACGAGGAACGGCGGGCGGATCTCGGTGCCCTCGCCGACGGCCCCGAGCAGCTGCTCGAGGAGCGCCCGGCGCAGCGGACCCTGCCGCACGGTCGTGGCGTTGTACGCGGCCATGAGGTCGAGCGCGGCGGCGTTCGCCTCGGCGAGCTCGGGGTCGTCGGCGAGGTACAGGTCGCCGGCGAGCATGCGCTCGCGCATCGTGCGGGTGTCGTCCGGGCCCTGCGACGTCTCTGCGGTCATGCGGACGAGCGTACGCATCGTTGCGTACGCCTGTCCACAACGCGATGCGACGTCCGTGTCGGTGGTCGGCGCGACGATGAGCCATGGCCACGCACACGCACCGCATCCATAACTCGATCGACTACGTCGAGCTCCCGGCGACCGACCTCGCCGCGGCACGCGCGTTCTACGCTGCGGCGTTCGGCTGGCAGTTCACCGCGTACGGCGACGGGTACGCGGGCATCCGCACCGCGGCCGAGGACGGCTCCGACGAGGCCGGCGGGCTCACGCTCGCCGAGTCGGCGGCCGTCACCCGCGGCGGCCCGTTCGTCCTGCTGTACTCCGCGGACCTCGACGCGACCCTCGACGCGGTCACCCGCGCCGGCGGCACGGTCGTCGAAGGTCCCTACGCGTTCCCCGGCGGGCGGCGGTTCCACTTCCTCGACCCGTCCGGCAACGAGCTCGGCGCCTGGTCGGAGTCGTAGGCGCGACGCTCAGTCCGGCAGCACGAGGTCGAGCTCGAGCCACTCCGCCAGGCCCTCGACCTCGCGGGCGACCGCCGCCGACATCGCCGCGGTGAACGGGACGTCCCGGTGCAGCGCGTTCACGCGCAGCACACCGGCGCGCGGGTCCGCTGTCGCGTCGAGCTTGCCGACCAGCCGGTCCCCGACCAGCACCGGGAGCGCCCAGTACCCCCAGCGCCGGCGCGCCGCGGGCTTGTACATCTCGAGCTGGTAGTCGAACGCGAACAGGTCCGTCATGCGCCGGCGGTCGAGCAGGAGGCGGTCGAGCGGCGACAGCAGCGCTGCCCGCCCCGTGAACGGCTGCCCGAGCGCGGCGGGGTCGACACGCCACGTCCCGCGCACCCCCTCGACGACGGCAGGCTCCCCCGCGTCGCCCACGTCGTCCGGCTCGTCGGGCCGCGCGGTGGCCCGCGCCCGTGCGATCCCGAGCGCCCCCAGGCGACGGTCGTCGCGCACGCGACGGGCCTGCGCCGACGGGATCGCCTCGACATCCGGGTACACCCGCGGAGCGAGGTCCCACAGCTTCTCGCGCCCGGCCGTCCCGGCGACCGCGACCTCGCCGCGCGCGACGAGCACGTCCAGCAGCATCCGCACGTTCCGGTGGTCGTTCCACCCGCTCGACCGCCACGGCCGCACGCACGAGTCCGGCAGGGCGCTCGCGGGCAGCGGGCCGTCGCCGCGCAGCCGCTCGAGCACGTCCTGGTGGCACGCCGCGTTCGCCCGCAGCCACGCGTGCACCTCCTCGCGCCAGGCCGGTACGTCACCGGCGCCGGGCCACGCGTCCATGTCGGCGCGGAACAGCGCGACGTCCTCCGCGGGTCGCAGGAAGCCGCGCAGCTCGACGACGCGCTGCTGGTCGACGAGGTCTCGCAGCTCCTGCGGCGCGTAGCGGGCGCCGAGCCGGCTCCACAGCACGAGGTCCGCGCTCGGCGCGACATGGTTCGTCGGGTCGGGCTGCAGGACGGTCAGGTGCCGGAGCACGTCGAGGACGCCGGTCGGCCGGTCCGCGGCCAGGAGCTGCGCGCGGACGGCGATGCGTCGGGCGTCGGCCCGGCTGATCTCGTGCACGAGCCCTCTCCCGGGCCGGCCTACGGGATCCAGACCGCGAGGTCGACCTCGTTGCCCTCGGGGTCGGCGAGCGTCCACCACGCCGGCGCGTGGGCATCGCTCACGACCGCGCCACCGGCGGCCACCGCGGCCTCGATGCGGGCCTCGACCTGGTCGACCGGCAGGTACACGTCGACGTGCAGCCGGTTGCGCTGCGGCCGCGGGGCGTCCATGGGCTGGAACCACACCGACGGCCCGCGGCGCAGCGGGTCGACGAGGTCCTCGTCGCCGAGCTCGTCGTAGCCGAGCACCGCGCGCCAGAAGGGCCGCACCTGCGCGGTGCCGAGCGCGTCGACCGCGAACTGCACGTGCTGCACGGCGGACGGGTCGGCGTGCGCGTCGAGGGCGCGCGCCGCGGCGGAGATCGTCCGGGCGAGGTCGAGATCCCGGGTGCGGAACCCCTCGGGCCCGTCGCCGCGCAGCCGGACGGTCACGCCCTCGGGCCGCAGGTCGACGTCCGGGTGGCGGTGCGCGGTCGTCGCCGCGCCGCTGATCGCCTGGACGAGCGCGGCCGCGACGGAGAACGACGGCGTCCGGAAGTGCGCGCACGCCCACGCCCCGCCCCACACGACCCGCCAGTCGGCGAGCCCGTGCGCCTCCGCCACCTGCCGAGGGCTGATCCGTTCGGTCATGTGCCCACGCTAGCGATCTGCGTCCCCAGGCCGGCGATCCGCGCGTGCGCGACGGGTTCGCGCGTGACCTGAGCCGCCCCTGGACACACCGCCGGGCCGGGTGCACCGTGGAGGTCTCGGCGAAGGAGCCACCCGTGGACGCAACCCTGACGTTGGCCGCCGACGACCCGCTCGTGCGGGAGGCCGCCGACGCGATCCGCACCGGTGACGTCGAGCGCCTGCATGGCCTGCTCGACGCGAACCCGGGCCTCGCCGCCGCCCGGATCACGCGCGACGACGCCCAGCCGGACGCGACCGTCGAGGACCTGCCGACGTGCACGCTGCTGCACGTCGCGACCGACCACCCCGGGCACCTCCTGGCCGTCGGGCGCACCATCGAGGTGCTCGTCGCCGCCGGCGCCGACCCCGACGCGCCGTTCACCGGGCCCCACGCGGAGACCCCGCTGCACTGGGCCGCGAGCTGCGACGACGTCGAGGCCGTCGAGGCGCTCGTCCGGGCCGGTGCGGACCTCGAGGCGCCCGGCTCCGTGATCGGCGACGGCTCGGGCACGCCGCTCGCCGACGCCGTCGCGTTCGGGCAGTGGCGCGCCGCGGAGCACCTGTTCCACGCGGGTGCGACCACGAACCTCTGGCAGGCGGCGGGCCTCGGGATCGTCGAGCGGGTCGAGGCGCTGCTCGACGCCGAACCCGCCCCCGACGCCGACGACCTGACGACGGCGCTGTGGTGCGCCGCGCACGGCGGCCGGCGCGAGTGCGTCGACCTCCTGCTCGCTCGAGGGGCGGACCCGGGCTGGATCGGCTTCGATGGCCTCACTGCCGCCGGCGCCGCGCGCCGGGCCGGTCACGGCGAGCTCGCCGACGCGCTCACCCCCTGAGCCGGCGTCGCCGACCGGACGGCAGCGGACGCACGCCCAGGTTCGACCGCCGAAGGAGAGCCCGATGAGCACGCCCCACGAGACCGAGCCCACGCACCACCGCCACGCCGACCCCGAGCGACCGGTCTCGACCGACGTCCCCGCCGGGGCGACGAGCCACGGCGAGCACCTCGACCCCCGCACCGCCGACGACCGCACCGCGGTGCTCGACCCGACGGACCGCGACCACCCGGACCACCGCCCGTCCGTGGCCGACCCCGCCGACGTGCCCGAGCCGGAGCCGGTCACCGTCTCCGCCCGCGACCTCGGAGTCGACCGGCAGAGCGTCGTGGCCCGCGAGAAGGAGGAGTTCGGCGGGATCAAGATCGGCTCGGCGTTCTTCGGCTGGCTCACCGCGACGGGGACCGCGGTGCTGCTGACGGCGCTCGTCGCGGGCGCCGGGACGGCCGTGGGCGTCGCGACGAACACCGACGTGGGCGAGGCCGCGGACCAGGCGGCCAGCGAGATCGGCACGGTCGGCGCCGCGGGGAGCATCGCCCTGCTGGTGGTCCTGTTCCTCGCGTACTACTGCGGCGGGTACGTCGCGGGCCGCATGGCGCGGTTCAACGGCGCCAAGCAGGGCCTCGCGGTCTGGCTGTGGGCGGTCGTCATCGCGATCGTCGTCGCGATCCTCACGGCCATCGCCGGTGAGCAGTTCAACGTGCTCGCGCGCCTCGACAGCTTCCCGCGCATCCCGCTCAACGAGGGCGACCTCACGACGGGCGGCATCGTCGTGATCCTGCTCGTGGCCGTGGCGAGCCTCGCCGGCGCCGTGGTCGGCGGGCTCGCCGGGATGCGGTTCCACCGCCGCGTCGACCGCGCGGGGCTGGGCCGCTGACCGTCCCGCGGCAGCACGCCCGGGCCGGCCGGAGCACGCGCACCGTGTGCCCGGCCGGCCCCGTCGCGTCGACGGGCTGACAACGCCCTGGGGGCACCCCGGTCCGCACACCGTCCGCTCGCGCCGACCTGAGCGGCCCTGCCACGCACCTGCGGCGCGCGGACGCCGCCGCCGGGCACGAGGGCCCAGCCGACCGGCGCTCCCGGACCCCGTCGGGCACGATGCTGGGCATGGCCACTGGCACGTTCACCACCCGCCCGGAGCTGCTCGGCACGCACGGCATGGTCGCCTCGACGCACTGGCTCGCGAGCGCGGTCGGGATGTCGGTCCTCGAGGCGGGCGGCAACGCGTTCGACGCCGCTGCCGCCGCGGGCTTCACGCTCGGCGTGGTCGAGCCGCACCTCAACGGCCCCGGCGGCGACGCGCCGCTGATGGGCCACCGCGCGGCGGACGGCCACACGTTCGTGATCTGCGGCCAGGGCACCGCGCCGGCGGCCGCGACCCTCGACCACTACGCGGGCCTCGGGCTCGACCTCGTGCCAGGCACCGGGCACCTCGCGGCCGTCGTCCCGGGGGCGTTCGGGGCGTGGCTGGACCTGCTCGCGCGGTACGGCACCCTGCCGCTCGCGGACGTCCTGGGTCCGGCGATCGGGTACGCGCGCCACGGCTACCCGCTGATCCCGCAGGCCGTCGCGACGATCACGAGCGTCGCCGGGATGTTCGCGGAGCACTGGCCGACGTCGGCCGCGGTGTACCTGCCGCACGGCGCGCCGCCCGAGGCCGGGGCCCGGTTCACGAACCCTGAGCTCGCCGACACGTTCGAGCGCCTGCTCGCGGAGGCGGCCGCCGCGGGCCCGGACCGCGAGGCGCAGATCGAGGCCGCCCGGCGGGCGTTCTACGAGGGCTTCGTCGCGGAGCGCATCGACGCCTACGTGCGGGGCACGGCGGTCATGGACTCCTCGGGCAGCGCGCACACGGGCGTGCTGAGCGGCGACGACCTCGCGGGGTGGCGCGCGACCGAGGAGCCGAGCGTCGCGGTGCCGTTCGGCGGCTACGAGGTGCACAAGACCGGCGCGTGGGGGCAGGGGCCGGTTCTCCTGCAGCAGCTCACGGTGCTCGACGCGCTCGGCGTCGGCGAGCTCGGCGAGGGCCCCGAGCTCGTGCACGCGGTGACCGAGGTCGCCAAGCTCGCGTTCGCCGACCGCGAGGCCTGGTACGGCGACGCGCCCGGCGCCGACGTGCCGCTCGCGGCGCTGCTCTCGCGCGGGTACGCCGAGCAGCGGGCGGCGCTCGTCGGGCGGGACGCGTCGGACGGGCTGCACCCGGGGTCGCCCGACGGCCGGGCGCCGCGCCTGCCCGCGTTCCTGTCGGCGGGGCCGGGCGCCGCGGCCACCGGGTCCCGCGCGTCGTCGGCCGGCACCCTCGGCACCGGGCCCGTCCCGGGCATCGGCGAGCCGACCGTGCGCCCCGACGGCCTCACGCGCGGCGACACGTGCCACGTCGACGTCGTCGACCGCTGGGGCAACCTCGTCTCCGCGACACCGAGCGGCGGCTGGTTGCAGAGCTCCCCGGTGGTCCCCGGCCTCGGCTTCGCGCTGCCGACGCGCGCGCAGATGTTCTGGCTCGAGTCGGGGCTGCCGAGCTCGCTGGTGCCGGGCCGCCGACCGCGGACCACCCTCAGTCCGGGCCTCGTGCTGCGCGACGGCGCCCCGTACCTCGCGTTCGGCACGCCGGGCGGCGACCAGCAGGACCAGTGGCCGGTGCCGTTCCTGATCCGCCACCTGCTGCACGGGCGCAACCTGCAGGAGGCCGTCGACGCGCCCGCGTGGCACTCGACGCACGTCCCGTCGTCGTTCTACCCGCGCGAGCAGGTGCCCCGCGGGCTCGTCGCCGAGTCGCGCCTGGGTGCGGGCACGCTCGCGGACCTCGCACGTCGCGGGCACGCGGTGCAGGACGCCGGACCGTGGTCGCTCGGGCGGCTCAGCGCGACGGGTGTGCGCGCCGACGGGATGCTCCGCGCGGCGGCGAACCCGCGCGGGATGCAGGGGTACGCGGTCGGGCGGTGAGGCGGGGTCGCGCGACGACCCGGCTCCCACCGGGAAGTGCGCAGTGGTACGGTGCATGGATGAGTGGGACATACGCCGTCACGATGGGAGACCGCGGGCGGCTCGTGGTTCCCGCCGAGGTCCGCGCCCACGCAGGCCTCGACGCCGGGGTTCCCCTGATCCTGCTCGAGACCCCGGGCGGACTGGTCGTCATGACGCGAGCGCAGGCTCGCGACCACCTGCGCGGTCAGCTCGCCGGAGCGGACCTCGTCGGAGGCCTGCTCGCCGAGCGTCGCGCCGCCGCCGGGCAGGAGGACCTCGCATGACGACGGTCCTCGACGCCTCGGCGATCCTCGCGTACCTCGGCGGAGAGCCCGGGGCCGACATCACCGAGCAGGCGCTCGCCGACGGCGCGGCGTGCTCGACGGTGAACTGGTCCGAGGTCGCGCAGAAGGTCCGGGCCGCCGGCGGGGACTGGCCTGTTGCCACCGCCCTCCTCTCCAGCTACGGGCTCGCCGTCCACGACGGGACGACAGCCGACGCCGAACGCGCTGCCACCCGGTGGGCGCGGGGGTCCGGACTGTCGCTCGGCGACCGGTTCTGCCTGGCACTGGGCGACCGCCTGGACGCCACCGTGCTGACAGCGGACCAGGCCTGGTCAGCCGAGCAGCGCGTCCGCCTCATCCGCTGATCCCCCCGATCTCCTGCGCGGTCAGGCGCCCCGCGAGGAGTCGCCGCTGACGCCGTCGACGACCAACGGCACGGGCCACCGCTGGCCGAAGCAACCGCAGCCGGCGGGCGCGCTCGCGTCGCCCGGCCTCGCGCTCGCGTGTTGCCCGGCCTCGCGCCCGCGTGCTGCCCGGCCTCGCGCCCGCGTGCTGCCCGGCCTCGCGCCCGCGTGCTGCCCGGCCTCGCGCTCGCGTGTTGCCCGGCCTCGCGCTCGCTGCCTAGGGTCGGTGCGGGCCACGCGCCCGGCGACGGCGCCGGGCGGGATCGGAGACGCACCGCATGACCCTCGGACCCACGACCGGCGCGGCCGGGCCGCTCGTCACGCTCCCGGGCCACCGGCTGCTCGATATCGGTTTCTGCGTCGGCCGCGCGCGCACGGTCGACGCCCGATGAGCGCCCCCACGACCGGACCCGCCGCCGCGCCCGCCGGGCCGGCCGCCCCCGTGCACCCGGCCTGGCTGCCCGACGCCGCGCTCGCCCCGCTCGGCGCCGGCCACGTGCTGCTGCTGACCGGGGAGGGCGAGCCCGCCGCCGACCCGGTCCTGCCGACCGTCGAGGCCGAGCTGCGCCGCGCGACGGCGGCGCACGGCGGCCGGCTCTCGACCCGAACCGGCGGCGACCCGGGGGCGGACGTGCGGCTCGTGCTCGCGACGACGTCCGCCGGCCCCGGGCCGCGCCCCGGCGAGACCACGGATGCCCGAACGGCCGCCGCCGACCGCCCCTGGTCCGCCCTCGTCCGGCGCGTGCTCGACGACCCCGGCGACCTGACCCCCGAGTCCTTCCGCCTCGTGCGGGACGCCGGCGTGACCGTCGTCGTCGCGTCGTCGGGCACGGGCCTGCTCCACGGGCTGCACCACGTCGCCCGCGACGCCGCGGCCCACCCGGGACGCGTGGACCACCCCCCGGTCGACGAGGTCCACACCCCGGCCCAGGCGGTCCGCATGCTCGACCACTGGGACAACGTCGACGTGCACGACGTCATGGGCCAGGTCGAGCGCGGGTACGCGGGCGGGTCGATCTTCTACGACCGCGGCGCGCTCCGCACGGACCTGTCCCGCGCCGAGGGGTACGCCCGGCTGCTCGGCTCGATCGGGGTCAACCGCGTCGGGCTCAACAACGTCAACGTGCACGCGCGCGAGGCCCGGCTGCTCACCGACGGCCTGCCCGACGTCGCGCGCCTGGCCGCGGTGTTCCGGCCGCACGGCATCCGGGTGCACCTCTCCGTGTCGTTCGCGGCGCCGATGACGGTCGGCGGACTGGCGACGGCCGACCCGCTCGACCCGGGCGTGCAGCGCTGGTGGGCCGACGCGACCGCTGCGGTGTTCCGCGCGGTCCCCGACTTCGGCGGGTACGTCGTCAAGGCCGACTCCGAGGGGCAGCCGGGGCCGTTCGCGTACGGGAGGGACCACGCCGACGGTGCGAACGTGCTGGCGCGGGCCCTCGCGCCGTTCGGCGGGACGGTGTTCTGGCGCGCGTTCGTGTACGACCACCACCAGGACTGGCGCGACCGCTCGACGGACCGGGCCCGCGCCGCGCACGACCACTTCGCGCCGCTCGACGGCCGGTTCGACGAGAACGTGGTGCTGCAGGTCAAGCACGGGCCGCTCGACTTCCAGACGCGCGAGGCCGTCTCCCCCGTGATCGCCGCGATGCCGCGGACCCGGCTCGCGGTCGAGCTGCAGGTGACGCAGGAGTACACGGGCCAGCAGCGGCACGCGTGCTACCTGGCGCCGTGGTGGCGCGAGATCCTGGACTTCCGGCCGTGGGGCGAGGGCGCGACGGTGGCCGACGTCGCGACCGGCGACGGTCCCGGCGGGCGCCCGGGCGCGCTCGTCGCCGTGTCGAACGTCGGCGACGACCCGTTCTGGACCGGGCACCCGCTCGCGCAGGCGAACCTGTACGCGTTCGGTCGCCTCGCGTGGGACCCGACGCTGGCTCCCGGGACGGTCCTCGACGAGTGGGCCGGGCTCACGTTCGGCGCCGACCCGGAGGTCCGCGCCGGGATCCACGCGGTCCTCGACGGCTCGTGGCGCACCTACGAGGACTGCACCGCGCCGCTCGGCGTCGGGTTCATGGTGCAGCCCGGGCACCACTACGGCCCCGCGGTCGACGGGTACGAGTACTCGCCGTGGGGCACGTACCACTTCGCCGACCGCGACGGGATCGGCGTCGACCGCACGCGCGCGACGGGCACGGGCTTCACCGGCCAGTACCCGGCGCCGTGGCGCGACGTGTACGAGGACGTCGCGACGTGCCCCGACGAGCTGCTGCTGTTCTTCCACCACGTCCCGTACAGCCACGTGCTGCACAGCGGCAGCACCGTCGTGCAGCACGTCTACGACACGCACTTCGCGGGGGTCGAGCGCGTCGAGGAGATGGTCGCGACGTGGGCGTCCCTCGCCGGCCGGGTGCCGGGCGACGTCCACGCACGCGTCACCGAGCGGCTCGACGAGCAGCTCCGCAGCGCCCGGGAGTGGCGCGACCAGCTCACGACGTACTTCTTCCGGAAGTCCGGCGTGCCCGACGCGCGGGGTCGCCGGATCTACTGAGCTCGTGCTCCCCCACCCGGCGCGGTCGCCTCGTCACAGCCCCCCGCCGAGCCGTACCGTGGTCGTGCGCGCGGGTGGACCGCAGCCGCGCGGGGCGCAGGGCGTGCGGGGGACCATGCCGGAGGACCGAGGGCTCGTGCAGGCCGTGGCGCGGCTCTCCGCGGTCGCGACGCTCGGCGCGGGCTCCGGGGACATGCTGCGTGAGCTGTGCGTGGCCGCGGCACGCGGGATCCCCGTCGACACCGTCGGGGTCATGGAGGTCGAGGCCCGTGACGGGCGCCGGGACACCCTCCGGTTCGTCGCCGTCGAGGGGCGCGTCGCGCCGGCCGAGGCCGTGCAGGAGGCGTTGCAGCTCGGACCGTGCCACGACGCGGTCATGACGCAGGGCGTCGTCGTCGTCGAGGACCTCAGGCGCATGCGCGACGTGTGGGGGCCGTTCGTCACGGCCGCCCTCGCGGTCGAGGTCGAGGCGGTCGTCGCCGTGCCGCTCCTCAGCCGTGACGTCGCCTGGGGGACCCTCGACATCTACCGGCGCACCGCCGGGCCGTGGGACGAGCGCGAGGTCGAGGCGGCGCGGCTGCTCGCCGACGTCGCCGTGTCCTACCTCGTCATGGCCCACGACCGCGACGAGGCGCGTGCGGCGCGGCGGGAGATCGAGCACCGGGCGCTGCACGACCAGCTCACCGACCTGCCCAACCGGAGCCTGCTGTTCGACCGCATGACCCACGCCGTCGCCGCGTCGCAGCGCACCCGCAAGGCCCTCGCCGTCGCGTTCCTCGACCTCGACGGGTTCAAGGGCGTGAACGACACCCTGGGCCACGCCGGCGGCGACGCCGTCCTCGTGGAGGTCTCCCGGCGCCTCGTCGCCACGGCCCGCACGGCCGACACCCTCGCGCGGCTCGCCGGGGACGAGTTCGTGCTGCTCTGCGAGGACGTCCCGCCCGAGCCCGAGCCGCGCGCCCGTGCCGTCCGGGCGCTCACCGAGCGGCTCGCGCGGGCGTTCGGCGAGCCGCTGCAGGTCGCGGGCACGCCGCTGGCGGTGACCGCGAGCATCGGCGTCGTCGTCGTCCGGCCCGGCCCGGACGCGTCACCCGACGAGCTGCTGCACGCCGCCGACTCGGCGATGTACGAGGCGAAGGCGCACGGCCCCGGCGCGGTCGTGGTGCACGACCGCGTGGACAGCCTCTCGACCTGAGCCGGGGCCGCCGCCCCCTCACGCCCCGGCGGTGAACCGTCCCTCGACGTCCGCGACCATCGGGCCGGCGTTGCGCAGGAGCAGCCCGACGAGCACCGACGCGAGCAGCGCGAGCACCCAGTCGGACGCGAGCAGGACGATCCCCGTCGCGAGCACCCCGAGCGACGCGGCGCCGAGCGTCACGCCGGGCCGTCGCGCGAGGAAGTACCCGGCGAGGCGTGCGGCGTCGCGCGTGCGGAACGAGAACAGCGAGACGAGCACGAGCATGTGGGCGCACCACAGGGCCAGCCCGAGGGTCAGCACGCCCAGCAGCGGCGCGAGCACCGGCCCGGCGGGGACCGTGCCGAGGTGCGTGAGGTTGGTCGCGAGCACCGCCATGACGACGAGGAACGGGACCCAGAGCCGCAGCACGTCGAGCCAGTTGAGCCGGTACCCGCGCCAGAAGTGCGCCGCGGGACGCAGGTCCGGGTCGCGGCGGTAGGCGCGCAGGGCGAACAGGGCCGCGGACAGCGCCGGGCCGAGCGGCACGAGCGCGAGCGCGACGAGCGGGACGTTGCTCGCGTCACGGGCGAGGAGCGGCAGGACGAGCAGCCCGGGGGCGGCGGTCAGCAGGAGCAGGGCCTCGACGACGAGGTACCAGTACGCCGTCGCGGAGGCCCGCGCGAGCACGCCGGTCCCGATCTCGCCGGGCTGCTCACGGGCCGTCACCTGAGTCATCCTCGCTCCTGCGCGGCCGCGGCGCCGGGCGCACCGCTCCCGGCCCCGCCCGCGCCCGGTCCGCGGACGTCGCCGGGCACGGCGCCGAGCAGGCGCCGGTCGTCGACCCAGGGCGGTGTCTCGTCGCGCACCGGGAGCACCTCGACGAGCGCGATGCCGTGCCGGCCGAGCGGGACCTCGAGGTCGACCCGCCCGTCGCGGACGGTCGCGGGCCGGTGGTCCACGGCCGGCTCCGCGCAGTCGTGCAGCAGCCCGAGCTGGCGCTCCGTGGGGTCCGCGGGCCGCCCGAGCTCACGCCACGCCGCCCAGGCGTTCCCGCGTTCCGTGTCGACCGAGCGCTGCACGACGAACGCCGGGCCGTCCGCCGCGGCGACCGGGACCGACAGCCGCACGACGTGCCCGGGGCCGTCCCCGCCGTCACCGGCGTCGGTGCCGCCCACCGGCTGCCACGCGAGCACCGTGACCCTCCCGTCGTCGTCCCGGCACACGAGGTGGTCGTCGCCGCGCGCGAGCACGTGCGCGCCCATGCGTGCGAGGAACGCGTAGAGGTGGAACGTCGGCTTGCGGACCTGCCGGTGCGTCAGCAGCCCGAAGCCGCCGTGGAACAGCGCGGTGGGGATGTTCTCCTCCTCGAACACGTCGCTGAACGTCCAGTAGGAGAACGAGTCGGCGTGCTCGCCGCCGCCCGCGAGCACCGGCGCGAGGTAGGCCGCGTTGTACGCGGTGTCGTGGACGGGGTTGTCCGGCCGGTAGGACGTGTTGAGCTCGGTGATGTGCACGGGCAGGTCCGCGAGCGCCGTGCCCGCGAGGTGCCGGCGCGGCGCGGCGAGCTGGTCGAGGAGCGCCTGCGGGTGCGTGAGCGTCTGGTAGGTGCCGAACGGCACGTGCTGCGCGGGGCCGGAGCCGTAGGCGTGCCGGCTCACGAAGTCGACGGGCACGTCGCGTGCGGTGACGAAGTCGGCGAAGGGCGCCCACCACTCGTCGGACCCCGGGGAGATCGCCGGCCCACCGACCAGCAGCGACGCGTCGACGTCCTTGACGGCCCGGGCCGTGACCTCGTAGAGCCGCAGGTACTCGCCCCGGTCGGCGCCCTGCCAGAAGACCGTGAGGTTCGGCTCGTTCCAGACCTCGACCGGCCAGGTGCGCACCTCCTCGATCCCGTACCGGTCCACGAGGTGCCGCAGCGTCGCGCGCACGAGCGCCGCCCACTCGTCGTAGGACCGCGGGGGCGTGACGTTGCCCTTCCACCAGAACACCGTCTGGTCGCCCGACGCGAGGCCCGACGGCATGAACCCGAGCTCGAGGAACGGCCGGGTGCCGAGGCGCAGCCACGCGTCGACGACCTGGTCGAGGTACGTGAACGCGTGCCGCACGTGCCGGACGCCGTCGACCTCGTAGGGCCGGTGCACCCCGAGGTCGTCGCTCAGCAGCCCGTGCCCGCGCACGTGCCGGAACCCGATCTCGCGCTGCACCAGCGCGAGCGACTCCTGGTGGTCCTGGCGCAGGGCGAGGTTGAGCCGGCCGGTGCCCACGCACGTGCGCCAGGCGTCGCCGAGCGGTCCGAGGGGCTCGGCGGGGACGGTGACGCGCGGGGTGCTCACGGGGTCTCCTTCGGGGGTGGACATGCCACCGTCCGGTCGCGGGCGAGGGGGGCGCGCGACCGGACGGCGGCGTTCGGGGGTACCTGCAGGCTCAGCGGGAGGACGGCTCAGCGACCGCCCGGCCCGCCGGGGGTGGCGCTCAGCCGTTCGCCTCCTCGTAGCGCTGGTGGGCGCCGTTGACGGCGTCCATGAACGCCGTGAGGTTCATGCCCTCGAGCTCGGCGACGTACGCGTCCCACTCGCTCAGCGGGCGGTCACCGAGGATGAACTGCAGCGTGCTCGCCTCGACGTAGTCGGTCAGGGCCGTCTGGTAGAGGCTGACCTGCTCGCGCTCGATCTCGTCGAGCGGGTACGGCGGGGCGACCGGGACGGCCTCCTTGGTCGCCATCTCCTCCTGCCAGGCGAGCTCCTCCTCGTCGAGCATCGAGTAGACGAGGTCGGTCGTGGAGCCCTGCGCGAGCAGGAACACGCCGTTGTTGAAGCCGTAGTCGACGTTGAGCTGCTTCGGCGCGCCCGGGTTGAGGCCCAGGTAGGTGATGTCGCTCGCGAGGGTGCGGGTGCCGTCGTCGGCCTTCTCGTACGTCTCGCCCTCGACGCCCCACTTCGCGAACTCGAGTCCCTCGTCGGAGTAGTACAGCCAGTCGATGAGCTGCAGCGTCGCGACGAACGTCTCCTCGTCGGCCACGCTCGACGAGAGCATGATCCCGCTCTCGAGCCGCGTCCCCGCGGTGAGGTCGCCGGCCGGGCCGGACGGGACGCGGATCTTCTCGAACTGCGCGCCGGTGCTGCCCTGCTCGGCGAACGTCGCGCGGTGGCGCAGCATCTCCTGGCGGTTCGTGCTCATCGCGGACGACTGGCCGGACACGAGCTTCTGCTCGGCCGCGGCGTCCTCCTGCGTGAGGCTCTCGGGGTCCATGAGTCCGTCCTCGACGAGCCCGTGGACGTACTCGACCAGGTCGCGGTACTCGTCGGTCGCGCCGGCGTAGACGAACTCCTCGGCGCCCGAGTCCCACTGCACGCCCGAGACGTAGCCCCAGCCGCCGATCGTGCCGAAGCTCGGCGCGGCGACGTTGAGGAAGGCACCGAGGGACGTCGGGTTGCTCCAGCGGTCCGAGAACGGGTACTGCGACGGGTTCGCGGCCTTGACCTTCGCGAACGACTCCGCGAGGTCCTCCCACGTCTCGGGCTCGGTCTCGGCGCCCGCCGCCTCGAACACGTCGGTGCGGATGCCGATCGTGTAGTCGGGGCGCGGGGCCTCGAGCAGGCCGGGCAGCAGGTAGTACTTGCCGTCCTCCTGGCGGAGCTGGTCGAGGTACGGCTCGAGCTCCCACTCCTCGACCTTCGCCTGGAAGTTCGGCATGAGGTCGACGTAGTCGCTGACGGGCAGGATCGCGCCCGAGGCCACGAACGGGGCCTCCTGGCCGGGGTAGGTCACGGGGATGATCGACGGCGCGTCGCCCGCGCCGATGAGCAGGCTGCGGCGCTGCTCCCAGTCGCTCAGCGGCGCGACGACCGTCTCGAACGAGACCTTGTTCTTCTCCGCCAGGGTCGTGAAGAAGAGCCAGTCCTCCTGGATCGGGTAGTTGGGGTGGTCGCGGTACATCAGCGACAGCTCGATGGGCTCCGTCGCGACGAAGGTGTCACCGACCCCGAAGTCGTCCATCGCGCCGACCCGCTTGCCGTCGAGCGCGGCCGAGTCGGCGGTCGTGCCCTCGTCGCCCTCGTCGTCGCCGCCGCTCGAGCAGGCACCGAGGCCGAGGGCGAGCACGCCCACGGTCAGCCCGGTGATCAGGCGCGTGCGCCTCGTGGTCATCGTCGTTCCTTCCGTCGTCGGCCGCCGTCGGCCGGTGCGGGGTGGGGTTCGGGACGCGTCACTGCTTGACCGCGCCGAGCATCACGCCCGACACGAAGTACTTCTGGACGAACGGGTAGAGCAGGACGATGGGCAGCACGGTGAGCACCATCGTCACGGACTGGATGTTGGAGGCGATCTGCGTGACGTTCTCGGACGAGCCGCCGCCCACGGAGGTCGCGGTCGTCGCACCCGCGATGAGGTTCCGGAGGTACATGGTCACGGGGAACATCTCGGCGCGGTCGAGGTACAGGAACGCGGAGAACCACGAGTTCCAGAAGAACACCGCGTAGAACAGCACCATCGTCGCGATGACCGCCTTGCTCAGCGGGAGCACGATGCGCAGGAGCGTCCCGTAGGTGCTGAGCCCGTCGATCGCGGCGGCCTCCTCGAGCTCCGTCGGGAGGTTCTCGAAGAACGACTTCATGACGAGCAGGTTGAACACGCTGATGGCGTTCGGGACGACGATCGCCCAGAGGGTGTTCGTGAAGCCGAGCGCGTTGACGAGCACGTAGTTCGGGATCAGCCCGCCGTTGAAGAACATCGTGAACACGGCGACGGCGATGAAGACGTTCCGCCCGCGCAGCGCGCGCTTGGAGATCGCGTACGCGAACGTCGTGGTCAGCACGATCGAGATCGCGGTCGCGACGACGGTGTAGACCACGGTGTTCCGGTAGTTGACCCAGAACATCCGGTCGGACATCACGAGCTGGTAGGTGTCGAGGTTGAACCCGCGCGGGACGACGTTGACCTGGCCCGCGTTGATGTACGCCTCGCCGCTGAACGACTGCGCGACGATGTTCACGAACGGGTAGAGCATCACGACCATCACGAGCACGAGCAGCGTCGCGTTGGCGGCCCGGAACGCACGGTAGGAGCGGCTGTCCTTCAGGCCGGTCGGGTGCGGGGCGGCCCGCAGGCGCCGGTCGAGGGCGGCCGGGTCGGTGGTCACCACAGGCTCGTCCCCACGGTGCGGCGTGAGATCGCGTTGGCGGACAGGATGAGCGTGAGCCCGATGAGCGACTCGAACAGGCCGATCGCGGTCGCGTAGCTGAAGTTGCTCGACGAGATGCCGACGCGGAACAGGTACGTCGAGATGACGTCGGCCGTCGAGTACACGAGGGGGTTGTAGAGCAGCAGGATCTTCTCGAAGCCGACCGCCATGAACGTGCCGATGTTGAGGATGAGCAGCGTGACCATCGTCGGGCGGATGCCGGGGAGCGTGACGTGCCACGTCTGCTTCCAGCGGTTGGCGCCGTCGATGCGCGCGGCCTCGTAGAGGTTCTGGTCGACGGTCGTGAGCGCGGCGAGGTAGAGGATCGTGCCCCAGCCGACGGTCTGCCACACCTCGGAGCCGATGTACACGGCCCGGAACCACTCGGCCTCCTGCACGAAGTTGACGGGCGAGCCGCCGACGAGGCCGATGAGCTGGTTGACGGTGCCGCGCAGCGAGAGGAGCTGGAACACCATGCCGACGACGATGACGACCGACATGAAGTGCGGGAGGTAGGAGACGGTCTGCACGAGCCGCTTGAACCGCGGGGACCGCAGCTCGTTGAGCAGGAGCGCGAGCACGATGGGGAGCGGGAACGCGATCGCGAGGCTGAGTGCGCCGAGGACCAGGGTGTTCTGGAAGACCTTCCAGAACGTGGGGTCGTTGATGAAGAGCTCGACGTAGCGCAGCCCGACCCACTCGTCGCCGAAGATGCTGCCGCCGGGACGGAACCGCCGGAACGCGATGACGTTGCCGAGCATCGGCACGTACCGGAACACGAGGAAGAACAGCAGCGGGAGCACGACGAGCGAGTACAGCTGCCAGTCACGACGCACCGCTCGGCGCCAGCCGCGCCGGGCGGGCCGGGTCCCGCGGGTCACCGGCGGGGCGGTGACGGTCGCGAGGGCGGCCGCCGAGCCGGTGCTGCCGGTGCCGGTGAGCGGGCCCGCGGAGCCTCCTGCGGAGCCGGTGACGACAGGGTCGTGGACGGTCACGCACGGCCCCCTTCCCACCGGACAGCGCTGTCCGGTGTTCCGAAACTATCGACATCGGTGTCGATATGTGGACCCTAGGTGACGGGTGAAGATGGGTCAAGACCGGCGTCACATCACCCGGCCACGCGGCGCCGCGCTCGCTCGTTCACCCAGACGGATGTGGACGTTCACATCCTGACCAGGCGAAACAAGATCGCAACTTTCGAGTGGCCTGGCGAGAGGTCCGTGCGCAGGTGGCGAAACCGCGCGCGACCTGGTTCGTCGTCGAACCGCTTGCCTCCGCGGCCCGTGTGAGCGAGCGCACGCCCGCAGATCGTTGCCAGAGACAACCTTCGTGTTAAAGTTGCTTCCGGCAACTAAGGAGGCCGTCACCGTGACCACGAGCTCGTCCCGCACGCTGCTGACCGCGATCGAGGACCTCGCCCGCGCCCAGCGCGAGACCGGCGCCCTGCTCGCCCGCGAGCTCGACTGCCCCCGCGCCGGGCTCACCCTGGTGCGCCTCCTCAGCCGGCTGGGCCCGCTGCCCGTCGGCGACCTCGCCGAGCGGCTGCGCGTCGACATCTCGGTCGTGAGCCGTCAGGTCAGCGCGCTCGTCGACGCGGGCCTCGTCCACCGGACCGCGCCCGACGGACCCGGCGCCGACCGGCGCGTGCGCACCGTCGCCCTGACCGTGCGCGGTGCCGAGCTCGCCGCCCGCAGCCGCGCCCACCTCGAGCAGCGGGCCGGCGAGGCCTTCGCCGGCTGGACGCCCGACGAGCTCACCGCAGCCGCCGACCAGGTCCAGAAGATCACCGCCGCGATCCAGTCGCTCCCCCCGGCCCACCACGTCACCACCCGGCCCGGCACCACCCCGCCCGCCGCCCCGGCAGCCGCCACCGAACCCGCCACAGCACCCCTCACCCGAGAGCAGATCCACGCATGAGCACACCGCCGCAGACCCCCCGCCCCGCCCCCGACGAACAGCGCACCGCGACCGCCACCGCACCGGCCGGCGCCCCCGCCGCCGCACCCATGAACCGCCGCGAGGTGCTGGAGGCGCTGTCCGGGATCCTCCTCGGCATGTTCGTCTCGATCCTCGCGACGAGCGTCGTCTCGTCCTCCCTCCCCCGGATCATCAGCGACCTGTCCGGCACCCAGTCGTCGTTCACCTGGGTCGTCGTCGCGACCCTGCTGACCACCACGATCTCGACGCCCATCTGGGGCAAGCTCGCCGACCTCGTCGACCGCAAGCTCCTCGTGCAGCTCGCGCTCGTGGTCTCCGTCGTCGCCTCGGCCCTCGCCGGGCTCTCGCAGAACGTCGAGACGCTCATCGCGATGCGCGCCCTCCAGGGCATCGGCGCCGGTGGCCTCATGGCGCTCGGCACCGTCCTCATCGCCGACATCCTGTCCCCGCGCGAGCGCGGCAAGTACATGGGCCTCATGGGCGGTGTCATGGGCGTCGCGATGATCGGTGGCCCGCTCCTCGGTGGCGCGCTGACCGACTCGGTCGGCTGGCGCTGGAACTTCTTCGTCGGGCTCCCGTTCGCCGTGGCCGCGATCGTCGTGCTCCAGCGCACGCTGCACCTGCCCCGGCGACCGCGACGCGTCGTGACCATCGACTACGCGGGTGCCGCGCTCATCTCCGCCGGCATCGCCGGGCTGCTCCTGTGGGTCACCTTCGCCGGGCAGAACTTCGACTGGCTGTCCTGGCAGACCGCCGCGATGGTCGGCGGCTCGGTCGTCGCGCTCGTCGGCGCCGTCCTCGTCGAGCAGCGCGCCGCGGAGCCGATCATCCCGCTGCACCTGTTCCGCAACCGCACGCTCGTCCTCGCCGTGATCGCGAGCGTCGCCGTCGGCGTCGCGCTGTTCGGCACCTCCGTGTTCCTCAGCCAGTACATGCAGGTCGCCCGCGGCCGCACGCCCACCGAGTCGGGCCTGCTCACCATCCCGATGATCGTCGGGCAGCTCGTCACCTCGACCGTCGGCGGGCGCCTCGTGACCCGCACGGGCCGCTACAAGACGATCATGACCGTCGGTGCCGTCGTGCTCGGCGCGGGACTGGCCCTCATGGGGACCATCCACTACGACACGAGCTTCGTCGCCGTGAGCGCCTGGATGTTCCTGCTCGGCGCGGGGGTCGGCCTGCTCATGCAGAACCTCGTGCTCGCCGCGCAGAACACGCTCGACGTCCGCGAGGTCGGCTCGGGCACGTCCACCGTCGCGTTCTTCCGCACGCTCGGCGGCACGGTCGGTGTCTCGGCGCTCGGCGCGGTGCTCGCGAACCACGTCACGACCCGCATCTCGGACGGGCTCGCGGCCCTCGGCATCGACACGAGCGCGCTCGCGGGCGGCACGAGCGCGGTGCCCGACGTCGGCACCCTGCCCGGGCCGGTCCGCACCGTCGTCGAGTCGTCCTACGGCGACTCCGTCGCGGACCTGTTCCTGTACTGCGTGCCGCTCGCCGTCGTCGCGCTCGTCGCGGTGCTCCTGCTCCAGGAGGTGCCGCTGGGCCGGCGGTCGGGCCTCGAGCAGCTCGCCGCGCAGCAGGCCGGCGCCGAGGACGCCGCGGGCACGGCGTCGACCGAGCCCGGGCAGGACCTCGCGGCACGGACCACGGCGGACGCGCCCGGCACGGTCGCGGCGGACGGCGCACGTGGTGCGCACGACGCGGACCGTGCGGCTGACGCGGACCGTGCGGCCGACGCCTCGGACGCGGGCGACGCCCGCGAGACGGTGCGCTCGGGCGCGTGACGTCTCCCAGGGCCGGTCGTGGGCAGGTGCCCGCGGCCGGCCCTCGCCGTCGCCCGGGCGGACGGGCCGCGCCGGGCGCTGCGGCGTCCGTCAGGATGGTCCCGTGAGCACCTCGGCACCGACCCCCGGCGGGACCAGCGGCGACGCGCTGCAGCACGTCGAGCACGAGCTCGGCCTCCTGCTGCGGCGTGCCCGCGCGAGCTCGACGCGCATGGCGGCGCGGGTCCACCCCGACCTGGAGCCCGCCGCGTACCCGCTGCTCGCGCACATCGCCCAGAACCCCGACGTTCGGGCCCGCGAGATCGCCGCGCACATCGGCGTGGGCAAGGGCACGATGTCGCGGCAGCTCGCCCGGCTCGAGGAGCTTGCGCTCGTGGAGCGGCGTCCCGACCCCGAGGACTCGCGCGGCCAGCTCATCCGGCTCACGCCCGAGGGGCTGCGCCGCGTCGAGGGCGCCACGGTCGCGCGGCGGCAGTTCCTCGGGGCCGCCCTGGGTGCGTGGACGGACGACGAGATCGGCCACCTCGCCGACCAGCTCGCACGGCTCAACGCCGACCTGGAGACCGCGGCCCGCCGCCGCACGGACTGAGGCGCGCGCCCGCCCCCGCGCACGACCCGACGCGGTGCGGCGTGCGCACGGCCCGACGCGGTGCGGCGTGCGCACGACCCGACGCGGTGCGGCGTGCGTGCGAGCGGACGGGGTGCGCGTGTCCACGATCGGGCGGGGGCGGCGTGCGCGCGAGCGGACGCGAGGCGGCGTGCCTGCGACCGAACGCGGCGCGGCGGCGTCCGGGGACGGTGGGTCAGCGCTGCCAGGTGGTGCGCTGACGGGCGATCGCCGCGACCGCGTCGATCCGGGGCGCCACGAGGCGCTCGGGCAGGCCGCGGAAGACGCCGGGCACGTCGTGCCGGGCGACCACGAGCGGCTCGTCGGGCGTCTCGTCCGGGCGCAGGTCGAGGAGGCCCTGCAGCACGAGGACCCCCCGGACGCGCAGCTGCGACCCGACCGCGGAGCGCAGCAGCGCCTGGACCCGCGCGGCCTCGAGCCGGGCGTCGCGCAGGTACGGCACCGGGCGCCCGTCGAGCTCGATCGAGCGGCCCTCGACGCGCACGCGCCCACCGGGGTGCGCGCGCTCGGTCACCGTGAAGATGCCACCCGGCCCGAGCAGCAGGTGGTCCACGACCGTGCCCTGCCGTCCCAGCGGCACGCCGTGCACGACCTGCCAGCCCTCCTGCGTGAGCCGGTCGAGGCGCGTGCGGACCGACCCGCCACGCTCGCGCCGCGCGTTCTCCGCCGCGCTGCCGGACTCGTCGGCCGGGGGGCCGTCGAGCGCGTCCAGCGTGCCGAGCCGCTTCTCGAGCGTGAGCGGCAGCACGAGCTCGGTGACGTCCGCCCGCAGGTACGCCTGCGCCGCGCGGCGCACACCGGCCTCCGCCGCGGGCAGGTCGACGATGACCTCGCCCGACTGCAGGTCGACGCAGCCGAGCCTCGCCCCGGACTCGCCCGTGACGTACAGGCGGTCGGCGCCGTACCGGCGCCACCGTCGCACGATCAGGGCCTCGTCCACGTGAACCATTATCGGCATCCGCGGGCCCTCTCTGAACCCGCTCCCCGAACGCGTGACGCCCCCTCGCGCGCGCGGACGGCGTGTCGTCCCCCGGGAGGACGTGTCGCGACCGTCGCCACCCGGGCGCGCGCCGGTCCCGGGCGAGCGGCGCGCCGGTCACGGGGAAGATGGGGGCATGCGCCTCCTCCTCGTCCGACACGGCCAGACGTCCTCGAACGTCGGCCGCAAGCTCGACACCGCGGTGCCCGGCGCGGACCTCACCCCGCTCGGCCGGCGCCAGGCCCGGGCGCTGCCCGCGGCGCTCGCGGGCGCCGGGATCGACGCGGTCTACGTCTCGGACCTCGTGCGGACCCAGCAGACCGCGGCGCCGCTCGCCCAGGCGCTCGGGCTCGACGCGCACGTCCGCCCGGGGCTGCGTGAGATCTCCGCGGGGTCGCTCGAGATGGCGGACGACCTGCCGTCCATCCGGCTCTACGTCGACACGATCCTGCGGTGGGCCGCCGGGGACCTGACCCCCCGGCTGCCCGGCGGGGAGTCCGGGGCGGCGACGCTGAGCCGGTTCGACCGTGTCGTCGAGGAGGCCGCGGCCGCGTCCGGCGTCGCCGTCCTCGTGAGCCACGGCGCCATGATCCGCGCGTGGGCCGGGGCCCGGTGCGAGGACGTCACGGTCGGGCTCGCGGCCGAGCACCCGCTCTCGAACACGGGCGCCGTCCTGCTCTCCGGGGCGCCGGGGCGGTGGCGGCTCGACGAGTGGCACGCCGAGGCGCTCGGCGGCGCGCTCGTCGACGACCCGTCGCACGACGGTCCCGCGGGCGAGCCGCTCCCGGTGGCGGCGGACGGGCGGGCGGGCGCGGACGACGCGGGCGCCGCCGCCGGCCGACCGGCACCGCGCGGGTAGCGGACCGGCGCGCACCGGGACGCGACGACGCCCCCCCGCGCGGTGCGGGGAGCCGTCGTCGGCGGTCGTCAGGCCTGAGCCTCCGGGGCCGCCGGCTCGAACGTCAGGCTGACCGAGTTCATGCAGAACCGGTCGCCCGTCGGGGTCTGCGGCGCGTCGTCGAACACGTGCCCCAGGTGCGAGCCGCACCGGGAGCAGCGGACCTCGGTGCGCACCATCCCGAGCGTGCGGTCGGTGATCAGCTCGACCTTGTCGCCCGCGAGCGGCGAGAAGAAGCTCGGCCACCCGCAGTGCGAGTCGAACTTGGTGTCGGAGCGGAACAGCTCCTGGCCGCAGCCCCGGCAGCGGTAGACGCCCTCGCGCTTCTCGTCGAGCAGCTCACCCGTCCAGGGGCGCTCGGTCCCGGCGCGGCGCAGCACCGCGAACTCCTGCGGCTGGAGCAGCAGCTGCCACTCGTCGTCGCTCCTGCTGACCTCGTAGCGGCTCGTGCCGTCGGTCGGCGTGCTCGTCATGCGCCCTCCTCGTCGTCGCGGGGTTCACCCGTCGACCTGCACAACACCACACCGCCACGATCTGTGCCCGGGCACGCGGGGCCGTGAGCAGCCCTCACGTGCGCCCCACGGCCCGCTCCCGCTTGCGCCGGTACATCGCCGCGTCGGCGTGCCGGACGAGGTCGCGCGCGGTCGACCCGTCGCGGGGGAAGACCGCCGCACCGATGCTCACCGTCATCCGGTGCACGGCGTCGTCGACGGTGAACGGCTCGCGCAGCACCGCGTCGAGGTCGGCGACGACCCGGTCGACGGCGTGGACCGGGTCGCCCGGCACGCCCGCGAGGACGGCGACGAACTCGTCGCCCCCGAGTCGCCCGACGACGTCCTCCTCCCGCAGCCGGGACTGCAGGCAGCGGGCGGCGTGCGTGAGGTACGCGTCACCGACGAGGTGACCGTGCAGGTCGTTGACACCCTTGAACGCGTCGATGTCGAGGAACAGCACCGCCGCCCGCGTGCCGGTCACCGCCGCGCGCTCGAGCACCCGGCGCAGCGCGTCGTCGAACGCCGCCCGGTTGAGCAGGCCGGTCAGGGGGTCGCGCGTCATCGCCCGGACGGCACGGGTCTGCGCCTCGACCTCGGGGGTCACGTCGTGCTGGACGCCCAGGAAGTGCGTGACCGTGCCGGTGCCGTCGCGGGCGACGGAGATGTGGACGTCGTTCCAGAACGACGTCCCGTCCGCGCGGTAGTTGAGCAGCCGCACGCGCGTGAACCGCCCGGAACGCAGGCCCGCGCCCATCGCGTGCACCGCGGCGCGGTCGGTCGCGGGGCCCTGCAGGAACCGGGCGTTGCGCCCGAGGACGTCCTGCGTCGCGTAGCCGGTCATGACCTCGAACGCACGGTTGACGTAGACGAGCGGGTGGTCCGCCCCGAGGGCGTCCGCGATGGTGATCGGCGTGTCCGCGGCAGCGATGCAGAAGCCGAGCAGGTCCTCCGTCGTGGACGGGCGCCCGACCTCAGCCACCGGACGCACCCGTGCGCCGGTTGGTCCGCACGATCGCCCCCCAATGACGCGACCACGATCACCTGACCCCTCGACCATACCGACGGGTCGGGCCGGGCGGCAGCCCACCGGCCGACGTGCACGGTCGACGCGTCCACGGGTCGCCGCAGCCGCCCGCGACGCGTGCGGGGTCAGATCACCCCGAGCGCCAGCATCGCGTCGGCGACCCGGCGGAACCCGGCGATGTTGGCGCCCAGCACGTAGTTCCCGGGCGCCCCGAACTCCTCGGCGGTCTGCGCGCAGCGGTCGTGGATGCCGACCATGATCTCGGCGAGGCGCTCCTCGGTGTGCGGGAACGTCCACGAGTCGCGCGACGCGTTCTGCTGCATCTCGAGGGCCGACGTCGCGACCCCGCCCGCGTTGGCGGCCTTTCCGGGGCCGAACAGCACGCCCGCGTCCTGCAGGAGCTGCACCGCGTCGGGCGTCGTCGGCATGTTGGCCCCCTCGGCGACGGCCCGGACCCCGTGGGTCAGCAGGGTGCGCGCGTCGTCGGCGGTGAGCTCGTTCTGCGTCGCGCACGGCAGCGCGACGTCGACCGGGACGTCCCAGACGCTGCCGCCCTCGACGAGCCGCGCCCCCGGGCGGCGGGCCACGTAGTCCGCGGCGCGACCCCGCTCGACCTCCTTGACCTCGCGGAGCAGGTCCAGGTCGACGCCGGCCTCGTCGACGACGTAGCCCGAGGAGTCGGAGAACGTCACGACGCGTGCGCCGAGCGCTTGCGCCTTCTGGATCGCGTAGGTCGCGACGTTGCCCGCGCCGGACACCGACACCCGCAGCCCGTCGAGGGCGGCACCACGGGTCGCGAGCATCTGCTCGGCGAACAGCACCGTCCCGTACCCGGTGGCCTCGGTGCGCACGAGCGAGCCGCCCCACGTGAGGCCCTTGCCGGTGAGCACGCCCGACTCGTAGCGGTTGGTGATCCTCTTGTACTGGCCGAAGAGGTAGCCGATCTCACGGGCGCCGACGCCGATGTCGCCCGCGGGCACGTCGGTGTGCTCGCCGATGTGGCGGTACAGCTCCGTCATGAACGACTGGCAGAACCGCATGACCTCGCCGTCGGAGCGCCCGCGGGGGTCGAAGTCGGCGCCACCCTTGCCGCCGCCGATCGGCATGCCGCTGAGGGCGTTCTTGAAGATCTGCTCGAAGCCGAGGAACTTGACGATCCCGAGGTACACCGACGGGTGGAACCGCAGCCCGCCCTTGTACGGCCCGAGCGCCGAGGAGTACTCGACGCGGAACCCGCGGTTGATCTGCACCCGCCCGGCGTCGTCGACCCACGGCACCCGGAAGATGATCTGCCGCTCGGGCTCGCAGAGCCGCTCGAGCACGGCCCCTTCGGCGTACTGCGGGTGCGCGCGGACCACGGGTCCGAGGGTGTCGAAGACCTCGCGGACGGCCTGGTGGAACTCGGCCTCCCCGGGGTTGCGGCGCAGCACCTGCGCGTAGATCGGTTCCAGCGCGCTGTCCACGCCTACTCCTCGGCTCGCCCGTTCCTGTCGGTCGACAGGTTACGCGGGACGGTCGCCGGGCCCGGTCGCCGTCTCGTCCGCCGGGGTCGCGGCGCAGGTCGGCGCTCGTCGCCCGGGCGCCTCCGGGCTCGTCAGGTGCGAGCGAGCCGCTGCCAGGTGGCGCTGCGGCCTGCACCGTCGACCTCGACGTCCGCGGGCGGGCGGCACGGCACCGCGGCACGTCACGCCGCCTGCACCCACCGCGCGAGCTGGCCGGCCGGGACCACCCGCCGCCGCGCGACCGCGGCGGTCGACGCCCCGAGCCCGACGAGCGTCCACACGAGCAGCGCCGCGATCGCGCCGCCCGCGCCGCCCTGACCCGTCACCACGCCCTGCAGCCCACCGAGCGCCGCGGAGAGCGGCAGCGCGGTGAACAGGTGCTCGACGAGCGGCGGGACCGTCGAGACGACCGCGCCCGCGAGCCCGACGACCGCGATCACGACGGCGACGAACCGCCCGACCCCGCCGAGCACCGCGACGAGGCCCTGGTTGACCGCGGCGAACGCGACGCCCGCGAGCACCGCGACCGCGAAGAAGGTCGCCCAGCCGCTCGGCGAGAGGTCGAGCGCGAACGCCATGATGCCGCCGACGGCGAGGCCCTGGACGGCGCCGACGAGCGCGCCCGGGGCGAACGCGCCGAGCGCGAGGCGGACCGACGAGCGCGTCGAGCCGAGCGAGCGGTGCGGCACGGCGGCGAGCACGACGAACGTCGCGAGCCCCCCGAGCCACAGCGCGAGCGCCGCGAGCCACGGCACGCTCGTGTCCCCGAACAGCGCCCCGTCGTCGGACCGGGCCGCGACGGGCGTGGCGACGACGTCCGCGAGCGACGACGCCTCCTCGTCGGTGTACGACGGCACCTGCTCGCCTGCCTGCCCGAGGCCCGACGCGAGCTCGCCTGCGCCCGAGGAGAGCTCGGTCGCGCCCGACGCGATCTGGCCGGCACCCGACGCGAGGTCACCGGCGCCCGACGCCGCGTCGTCGGCACCGGAGGCGAGCGCGCGCGCACCGCCCGCCGCGGTCCGGGCTCCTGCGGCGAGGTCACGGGCACCGCCGGCGGCCGTGCGGGCGCCCGACGCGAGCTGTGCCGCACCCTGGGCGGACTGGTCGAGGTAGTCGGCGAGCGTCCCGAGGCCCGACGCGGACGCGGTGACACCGCCGGCGAGGCCCCGCACGCCGGCGGCGAGCTGGGTGGTGCTGGTGGTGAGGGGCGGGGCGCCGTTCACGCCGCTCGACACGGCGGCGTCGAGCCTCGCGGCACCGACGCCGAGGCTGTCGATGCCGGAGACCAGCGTGGGGGCCCCGGACGGTCCCGTGGCGGCTCCGTCCACCTCGGCCTGCGTGACGGCCAGGAGTGCGTCGCACGTCCCGGGCACGTCGGCCGCGCACCCGGCGGCGAGGTCGCGCAGGTTCGTGAAGAGCGTCGTCGCACCGCCGCGGAGCGCGGTGGTCCCGGCACTGAGCCCCGAGACCCCTTCGGCGAGCCCACCCGGCCCACCGATCCCGGCCGCCAGCGCGTCGGCCCCCGCCGTGAGCTGCGCGACCTGCGGTGCCGACGCAGCCGCGGCCTGCGCCGACGCCCGGGTCTCCTGCGCGAGCCGCGACAGCCCGCTGGACAGGTCCCCGGCCCCCGTGGCGAGCTGCCCGACTCCCCCGGCGAGCTGACCTGCGCCGGTGCCGAGCGTCCCGATCCCGCCCGCGAGCCGGTCCGCACCCGCCCCGAGCGCCCCGACGCCGTCGGCGAGCGCGGTCGTGCCGTCGGCGACCTGCGTCGCGCCCGTGCCGAGCTGCCCGGCACCGGACGCGAGCTGGTCGGCGCCGGACGCGGCCTCCCCGAGCGAGTCGTGCAGCGTCGTGAAGCCGACGAGCACGTTGTCGAGGTACGTCGTCGTGAGCTGGCCGTTGAGCAGCCCGACGGCCGTGGTGGTGACGGCCTGCGCGACGGCTGCGTCGACGAGCCGCGAGCGCTCGCTCGTCGCGATGTCGATGCGCGCCTGCACGGCCTCGCCGGGCGCGCCGCCGAACGACGTGGCGGCGGCGGAGAAGTCCTCCGGGATCGTCACGACGGTGGCGTAGGTGCCGTCGGCGAGGCCCTCCTCGGCGTCGTCGGCGTCGGTCAGGACCCACGTGAAGTTGCCCGACGAGTCGGACCCGGAGACGTTCGCGACGCCCGTCGCGTCGGTCCCGTCGCCGGACGCCGCCGCGTCGCCCGCCGCGTTCCCGTCGGCGGCGACCTCGCCGTCCGCGGTGTCGTCCTCGCCGGACGCGCCGTCGGCGGTCACGAGCGCCGACGCGAGCTGGCGCCCGAGCGGGACGGTCTGCCCGTCGACCTCGACGGCCTGGTCCAGGTTGACGATCGCGGCCTGCATGCGGTCGAGCCGCTCGGTGGGCTTCCACAGCGCCCAGGTGAGCAGGCCGCCGACGACGAGCGGCACGAGGACGAGCCCGAGCACCGAGACCCAGGTCGCGCGGCCCGGCGTCCGGGCACGCTCGGGGCGCAGCAGCGTGGGAGAAGTGAGTGCCATGCGGATCAACGCACCTTCACGAGGTCGGGAGCGGCGGCGACGCGCACGGCGACGAGGCCGCCCGGCGTCTCGGGGAGCAGACCGTCGAGGTCGGCGGGGTCGAGGCAGCTGACGACGAGGGTGAGGCGGCGGCCGTCGACCCGTGCGCGGCGCAGCGCCTCCTCGACGCACGCGCGCACCTCGCGGCGCAGCACGGGGTCACCGACGGCGTCGAGGTCGTCGACCACCACGACGACCGCACGCGACGCGAACGCCTCACGCAGCTCGCCGACGGGGTCGGTGGCCCGGGCGAGCGACGCGACGGCGACGCGGCCGCGGATCGTCGCGGCGCGCTCGGGTGCGACGAGCCCGTCGACCTTGAGGACGCCGGCGTCGGCGTGCGCGCGGCCGGCGAGCGTCAGCAGCAGCGCGGTGCGGCCGCTGCGGTGCGGTCCGTGCACCACGAGCAGCCCGTCCTGCGGGACGCGCAGGTCGACGCCGGCGTAGATCGGCGTGCCGTCGGGGGCGTCGAGGCGCAGGCCGTGCGCGGCGACGGCGTCGGTCGCGCCGGGCTCGGGCCAGTCCGCGAGCGCGATCTCCCGCGTCAGCCCCTCGCCCTCGACGTCGAACGACGGCAGCAGGCGGTCGAGCCAGTGCGGCATGTGCCAGGCGCGGTCGCCGAGCAGGTGCAGGACGGCGGGCACGAGCGTCATGCGCACGACGAACGCGTCGACGAGCACCCCGACCGCGAGGCCGAGCGCGATGGGCTTGATGTTGACGTCACCCTCGGGCACGAACGCCGCGAAGACCGAGAACATGATGACCGCGGCGGCGGTGACGACCACGGCGGAGGCGACGAACCCGGACCGCACCGCCGCGCGCGCGTCACCCCCGTGCACGTAGTCCTCGCGCATCCGGGAGACGAGGAACACCTCGTAGTCCATGGCGAGCCCGAACAGCACGCCCATGAGCACGATCGGCATGAAGCTGATGACGGGCCCGAGCCGGCCGACGCCCAGCAGGTCCGCCCCGACGCCGTGCTCGAACACGAGCGCGACGACACCGAACGACGCCCCGACCGAGAGCAGGTACCCGAGGGTCGCCTTGAGCGGCACCCACAGCGACCGGAACACCATCGTGAGCAGCACGAACGAGAGCCCGACCACGAGGAGCCCGAACGGCACGAGCGCCGCACCGAGCCGCGCGGAGATGTCGATCCCGACCGCGGTGACACCGGTGACGGCGAGGTCGACGCCGTAGCGCTCCTGGAGGTCGTCGTGCGCGTCGCGGATCTCCTGCACGAGCGCCTTGGTCTCGTCGGAGTCCGGGCCGCCCTCGGGGATGACCTGGATGATGCCGGTGTCGGCGTTCTGGTTGGGCGTCGCGAGCGGGACCGCGGCGACGCCGTCCATCCCCTCGAGCTCGGCCTTGAGGTCCGCCATGAGCCCGAGCGGGTCGGTCGACCCGACGATGGTGCCGGTGACGATGAGCGGGCCGTTGTGCCCGGGCCCGAAGTGCTCGGTCAGCAGGTCGTACGTCTCGCGCGCCGGGGTGCCCTCGGGCTCCGACCCGGCGTCGGGCAGCGCGAGGCGCAGGTCGAGCGCGGGCACTGCGAGCGCGCCGAGCCCGAGCACGACGAGCACGACGGTGAGGGCCGGGAGGCGCGTCACGGCGCGCACCCAGCCGGCGAAGAAGCGGTTCTCGGCCACGGGCGCGGCGACGGGGTCGGACGCGTGAACGCCGGCCGCGCCCGGGGCGGACGCGTGAGCCCCGGCCCCGACGAGGGCGGACGCGTGGGCCCCGGCCGCGTCGTCGGCTGCCGCGGGTCCACTGCCTGCCGCCCGCCGGTCGCGCTGCTCCGCCCGCTCCGCACGCCCGGCGGCGCGGCGCTCGGCCCGGTGTCCCGGCCGCAGCCGCTCCCCCGCGAAACCGAGCAGCGCGGGCGTCAGGGTCAGTGCGATGACGACCGCGACGCCGACCGCGCACGCCGCGGCGACGCCCATGGTCGTGAGGAACGGGATGCGCGCGACCGCGAGCCCGACGAGCGCGATCATCACGGTCAGCCCCGCGAACACGACGGCGGACCCGGCGGTCGCGAGCGCGCGCGCCGCGGACTCCTCGGGGTCCATCCCGGCCTTCAGCTGGCCCTGGTGCCGCGAGATGATGAACAGCGCGTAGTCGATCCCGACGGCGAGCCCGAGCATGAGCGCGAGCAGCGGGGTGGTCGAGGAGATGGGCGCGACGATCGTCGCGAGGTAGATGCCGGCCATCGAGAGCGCGACGCCGAGCAGCGCGGTCAGCAGCGGCATCCCGGCGGCGAGGAACGACCCGAAGGTGAGCACGAGCACGACGAGCGCGACGATCACGCCGAGCGCCTCGGTGAGCGACGCGTGCGGCACGCCGCCCGCGAACAGCTCGCCGCCGAGCGCCGCCTCGGAGCCGGGGGGCAGCGCGTCCGCGAGTGCCGTCTCGACGTCCTCGAGCGCGGTCAGCGTGCCCGCGGAGACGGACTCGCTCGACCCGTCCATCTGCACCACGAGCACGAGCGCCCGGCGGTCGTCGGACACCGAGCCGGTGACGTCGGTCCCGTAGGGGTCGGCGACCGCAGCGACGCCGTCGACGTCCCCGAGCACCTCGACCGCGTCGCCGACGGGCTGCGCGACGGCGGGGTCGTCGACGTCCGACCCCTCGGGGGCGACCACGACGTAGCGCGCGGAGGTGCCGCTGACCTGGGGGAAGGTGCGGCTGAGCTGGTCGAGCGCCTCGCCGGCCTCGGTCCCGGGAATCGAGAAGGTGTTGTCGGTGCCCTGGTTGAACAGGGCGGCGCCGGCTCCGGCGAGCAGGACGATCACGAGCCACAGGGCGGCGACCCGGCGGCGGGCGCGGTAGACGTCCCGTCCGAGCCGGTACAGGTACGAGGACACGAGGGCCTCCGGGGAAGGCAGCCTGTCGGCTGGGTCGGCGTGGTGGTGACGAGGTGTCAGGTCGCGCGATACGCCACTGTATCCGATACAGGAGCGTATCCGATACAGTGGTGCATCACCGACCGGATCACCCGCCGACCCGGCAGGACCACCCGTCGCGGTTCGTTAGGGTCCAGCCAGAAGGAGGTGCCGTGGCCACCAGCACGCCCGAGCGACCCGTCGTCGCCACCTCCGGGACCCCGCGTCGCGGCCGCACGCGGGAGCGCCTGCTCGACGCGGCCTACGAGGTCTTCGCCGAGAACGGCGTCCACGCCGCGAGCATCGAGCAGGTCTGCGAGCGCGCCGGCTTCACCCGCGGCGCGTTCTACTCGAACTTCACCACCAAGGAGGAGCTGTTCTTCGCGCTCATGGAGCGTGAGCACAGCCTCCGGCTCACAGCGCTCGACGAGCGGGTCGACGCCCTGCTGCCGACCGTCGACCTCACGGGCGACCTCGACGAGAACGTCATCGGCGACCTCATCCTGGAGTTCCTCGTCGGCCCGTTCGACAACCGGACGTGGACGCTCGTCTCCAGCGAGTTCCTGCTGCTCGCGATGCGCGACCCCGCCGTCGCCGCCGACTACCTCGCCTACGAGGACCGCTTCGAGGCGTCGCTCGTGCCGATCGTGCAGCGCGCGATCGACAGCGCCGGACGCGAGCTCGTGCTCGACCCCCGCGCGGCCGTCCGGATGCTGTGCGCCGTCCAGGTCGACGCCGAGCAGAGCGCCGTCCTCGGCGGGACCGCCGGCGACGAGCGCGACGTCCCCCGCCTCGCGCTCGCCCGCGCGCTGCTCGTCGTGACCCGCCCGAAGACCGCCTGACGTGGACGGCACGCTCGGGGACATCGCCTGGCAGCTCGTCGGCCTCGCCCTCGGGCTCGTCGTGCTCGCGCTGCACCGGCGGTACGTCCGCCGCCGGCTCGACGCCGGGGAGTGGAGGCGCTTCGACGGGTGGGTGCGCGGCGACGACCCCTACCCGCAGCGGTTCCGCCGCGTGCACGTCGTCGTGAGCGACGGCGTCCCCCACCTGACCGGGCGCGGCGGGTTCGCGCAGTCCCCGGGCCGCCTGGACGTCGAGGGCGACCGGCCCTCGGGGCTCCGCGAGCGCGTGGGCGACGCGCACGTGCTGCTGACGCGCGACCCGGACGGCCGGCGCGTCGAGATCGCCCTGCGCCAGCCGGACTCCGTCCTGCTGCGTGAGGCGCTCGCCCGCGTCCCGGTCGACCGCTCCGCCGCCCCGGGCCTCGTCGACCTCGACGCCCGCCGCCGGCGCACCGCCGACCCGGCGGTGCCGCTGCGCCCGCCCGGCGCCGGCGAGCGTCTCGCCTGGGCGATCGCCGGGCTGCTGCCGCTCGGCGTCGCGTGGCTGTGGGTCGACGGCGAGACCCCGGGGAGCAGCACGCGCACGCTCGTCATGCTCGCTGTCGCGGCCGTGGCCCTCGTCGTCGCACTCGTCGTCGGGGCGCGCCGCCGGGCCCGCTCGCACCGCCCGCTCGCGGACGTCGGCGCTCCGCCCTCGGCGTTCCGGTAGGGCGGTCGCGGGGAGGGGCGCGACCCGGGCGGCCGAGGCCGGCGTGCGGACGGCTCGCGCTCCTGGACCCGGACCGCCCGACCGGGGAGCTCCACGACCGGCACGGGCGCATCGCGTACTGCGCCGGGGGTGCGTCGCACTCCCGGCGTCCGGACCGTCAGCCGCACTCGTACACGACGCTCGCCGCGTCCGTCCGCAGCCGGAGCTGCCACTGCCCGCCCGGGGCCTCCACCGCGTACAGGGCGCGGGACGCCAGGAACGCCTCGTCGGTCGCGTAGGGGTAGCCGGCTGCGGCGCCGGTGAGCCACTCGTAGGTGGTCTCGTCGACGTTCGTGGACCACTCCTCCTGCCAGTCCCGCACGAGCCGCGACACGTCGTTGCCCCCCTCGACCGGCAGATGCACGCGCACGCCGTCCGGCGTCCGGCCGGCCGGACGCCACCCGGCCGGGTCGTGCTGGTCCTCGACTGAGAACGACCCGCCCGTGCACAGGTGCGAGAGGGCGCCGATCGTGTGCGGCGTCCCGGGGCGCGGCGCCGGCGGGGGCGTCGTGCCGTCGTCCCAGGTGATCGCGGCGTGGTCACCTCCCGGCGCGTCCGCGGGGTCGAGCACGAACACCGACCCGAGCGGCGTCTGCACGCCGTACGACAGGTTCGTGAAGCCGGGCGGCCCGTCCGGACGCGTCACCTCGACGACCTGGAGCGCACCGAGGTCACGCAGGACCCGCACCGGCGGCGCGCCGTCGAGGAACGCGTCGCGTGTGCCGAACACCTGCCACGGGGCGCTCGCGCGCGCGAGGGAGTGCGTGGTCGTCAGCGTCCAGCCTCCGGGGAGCGCGAGGTGCTGCGGCAGCGTGAGCGAGTCGTAGAACGTCTCCGGGTCGTGCGTGCTCCACCCCAGCTCCATCCGCTCGGCGCACGGGTCGCCGGCGCGCGCGCTCGGGCAGGAGACCGTCCGCGCGCCGGCCGCGTCGACCTCGAAGACGGCGACGACCATCGCCCCGCCGTGCTCCATCATCGACAGGTCGACCGCCGAGTAGATCTGCGCGTCGCCGCGGTGGCCCACGTGGTAGACGGTCCACGTGAACGGATCGGGCGACAGCATCGCCTGGACGTCGGGCGGGGCGGGGACGACCCCGGTCCACACCTCGCCCGTCCTCGGCGCCGCGATCCGCGCGACCACGGTCGCGTCGTCGATCTGCTCCGCACGGGTCACGGGACCCGCGTCGGGAGCGGGGACCTCGGCGGCGGGGGTCGGCGCGAGCGTCGGCGCGGGGGTGGGCGTCGGGCTCGGGGAGCTCGAAACCGACGGGCTCGGCACGGACGTCACGGCAGGCGCCGGCGCGTCGCGGTCGATCCCGAACCACACGGTCGTGCCGACGACGGCGACGGCCGCGACGCCCAGGAACGTCTCACCCGCGTGCCGTACCGCCCGGCGCCGGCGCACGGCACCGCGCACGCGTGCGAGCACCGCGGCCTCGGGCTCCTCGACCGCGCGGGCGAGGGCGTCCTCGGTGCGGGCCAGCAGGTCGTCCAGGTCACCGCTCATGGTGCGCCTCCTTCTCCGGCACGAGCGTGACCGTCGCCGTGACGGTCGGTGCGGTGGTCGTGCCGAGGGCGGCGCCGAGGCGCGCGAGCCCGTCGGCGGTGTAGCGCTTGACGGCGCCCTGGCTCACGCGGAGCAGGTCGGCGGTCTCCTGCACCGAGAGGTCCTCCATCTGCCGCAGGACGACGCACGCGCGCTCGCGCGGGCTCAGGGTTCCCAGGGCCCGGAGCACGTCCGCGCCCGGCCCGCGCTCCTCCACGACGGTCGCCCCTGGGAGGGACTGGGAGCCCGCACGTTCGAGCGCCCGCGACTCACGTCCGCGCCGGCGGGACGCGTCGACCGCACGCGAGACGATCGCCCGGCGGACGTAGGCCTCGGCCTGCGGGAGGGAGGCGAACCGGGCGCGGCCCGAGAACGCGGAGATGAGGGCCTCCTGCACGAGGTCCTGCGCGTCGGCCGACCCTCCGGCCACGAGTGTCGCGTGCGCGACCAGACGCGGGTAGCGCTCACGCACCACCTGGTCCAGCAGCGTCTCCCACGGTCTGGGCACCGGTCCTCCCCTCACGGCTCGTACACAGAGAACGCCCGGCGGCCACGTCGAGGTTGGGGTGAGGACGGCGACGCCGGCGGGGAGGCGGGGCCGAGGTCGGGGTCGACGCGAACCGTCGAGGTCTCCTCCCGGCACTCTCGCGCACGGTCAGCCGCGTGGCTACACCCGGGTCGGCGTGCAGGCGCGCGTCCCGGTCGGTCGGCGTGCAGGCGCGCGTCCCGGTCGGCCTGGCCAGGGACAGGCGCCGCGGTCGTCGGCACGCACGACCGAGGCCGCCGACACCAGGTGTCGGCGGCCTCAGGTGGAGCGGGGGTGCGCGTCAGCGCGAGCGGCGGTTCCCGGCCATCGACATCGCGACCGCGCCGCTCGTCGCGCCGCCGGTCGAGGTCGAGTACACCGAGGTGCTGCCGCCGCCGCGACGGGCGCCGCCACCGGCACGGGCCGGGCGGGCCGGCTGACCGCCGCGCGACGAGCCGCCACCCTGGCTGCGGCCGCCGGCCGACGCCGGGGCGCCACCCTGGCCGCCCGTCGAGGCACCGGCACCGCGACCGCGACCGCCGCCGCCCGCGCCACCACCGGCACCACGGCGACGACCGTTGCCGCCACCGGCGGGACGCGAGTCGCTCCCCCTCGACTGACGAGGCTGACCCGGCGCCGGGGTGATCCCGAGCGACGCCGCCGTCGGCGTCACGAGCGCGGCGACCTCGCCGACGAGCTCGGCGACGACACGCGAGCCCGGACGGGTCGGCTGCGGCTGGACGTTGATCTTGGCCTGCCGGGTCAGCGTGCGGACGTCGCCGGCCTGCTCGGGGAGCATGACGGTCACGACGACACCCTCGGACCCGGCGCGAGCGGTGCGGCCGGAGCGGTGCAGGTACGCCTTGTGCTCGGCCGGCGGGTCGACGTGCACGACGAGCTCGACGTCGTCGACGTGGATGCCGCGCGCCGCGATGTCGGTCGCGACGAGCACGCGCACCGAGCCGCTCGAGAACGCCTCGAGGTTGCGCTCGCGCGCCGGCTGGCTGAGGTTGCCGTGCAGATCGACGGCGGGGATGCCCGCGCTCGTGAGCTGCTTGGCGAGCTTCTTCGCCTGGTGCTTGGTGCGCATGAACAGCACGCGGCGCCCGGTGCCCGAGGCGAGCTCCTGCACGACGAGGCGCTTGGCCTCGGCGTCCGGGACGGCGAGCACGTGGTGCGTCATCTTCGCGACCGGGGACTCCGCGGAGTCGACCGAGTGCGTGAGGGGGTTGCTCAGGTAGCGCTTGACGAGCTGGTCGACGCCGTTGTCCAGCGTGGCCGAGAAGAGCATGCGCTGACCGCGCTTGGGCGTCTGGTCCATGATCCGCTTGACGCCCGGCAGGAACCCGAGGTCGGCCATGTGGTCGGCCTCGTCGAGCACGGTGATCTCGACGCCGTCGAGCGTGAGGCAGCGCTGCTTGAGCAGGTCCTCGAGGCGACCGGGGCACGCGACGAGGATGTCGATGCCGCCGTTGAGCGCGCTGACCTGACGGCTCTGGGAGACGCCGCCGAAGATCGTCGTGATGCTGAGGCGCTCGGCGCGGGCCAGCGGCTCGAGCGTCGCGGTGATCTGCGTGGCGAGCTCGCGCGTCGGGGCCAGGATCAGGCCACGGGGGCGGGCGGCGCGGCGCGCTCCGGTCGACGCCGCGAGGCGGGCGACCATCGGCAGCGCGAACGCGAGCGTCTTGCCCGAGCCCGTGCGGCCGCGGCCCAGGACGTCGCGGCCCTGGAGCGTGTCCGGGAGGGTCGCGGTCTGGATCGGGAACGGGGCGGTGATGCCCTGCGCGGTGAGGGCGGAGACGAGGGACTCGGGCACGCCGAGAGCAGAGAAGGTCATGAGGGGGCGCCTTTCCGGCGGTGGAGGAGGTCGGGGCTCGCGGCGGCTCTGCGGGGTTTCGACTGCTCGAGACCCGCCGGTGCTCCACGACGTCGGACGCGCTGGTTGCGCGCATCGCACCACCCAGTGTGCCTCATGCGGGCCGTTTACGTGCGTGTCTGTCGCGTCACGTACGCCACACGGGGTCGCACGACGCCGCCGAAGGGTGAACCCGGCGGACCGTCCACCAGCCGGGCAGGTCGGCGGCGCCCGACTCGTCAGGATCTGCGCCGGCCGGCCGATGGGACGGCTGCACCGCGGCACGACGCGGGCGCCCGCGACCCGGAGGAGAGCCGTGACCACCCCGAACGCCGTCCTGGTGCTCTCGCAGTGGGCCACGGGCGACTACTTCGGCGAGGTGCTCGCCGGCGTGACGCGGGAGCTCGGCCGCACCGGGCGCCGCGTCGTCGTCGCGCAGACCCTCGACGCCGGGCTGATGAACGACGACGCCGTGGAGCCGCCGCCGTTCACGGCACGGTTCGCGTGGGACCACGTCGACTCGGTCGTCTCCGTCTCCGCCGCCGTCCCGCGCGCGTACCTCGAGGAGGTGCGCGCCGCGGGCAAGGCCGTGACGCTCACGAGCAACCGCATCCCGGGGTTCGACGCGCCCGTCGCGATGCCCGACAACGCGCAGGGCACCCGCGACGCGGTGCGCCACCTCGCGGAGCACGGCCACACCCGCATCGGCTTCGTCGGCTGCCTCGCCCAGCCCGACATGGTCGAGCGGTACGACGCGTACGTCGCCGCCGTCGAGGAGCTCGGGCTCGTCGCCGACCCCGCGCACTTCTACCCCGTCGCCAACAACGTCGAGCACGGCGGCGCACAGGCCGCGGCGGTGTTCCTTGCGTCCGGCGACCGGCCGACCGGCCTCATGTTCGCGACCGACCGCAACGCGCTCGGCTTCGTCCCGGCCGTCGTCGCCGCCGGGGTGAGCGTCCCGCGCGACCTCGCCGTCGTCGGCTTCGACAACGTCGAGGCCGGCGCGTTCACGAGCCCGACGCTCACGACCGTCAACCAGCGCTTCGACAGCATCGGGGCGCTCGCGGGGCGCCTCCTGCTCGACGAGCTGCGCGGCGGCAGCCCCGAGCCGGCCGGCCACGCGCCGCCCTCGCAGGTCGTCGCGCGCGCGTCGTGCGGGTGCGCCGCGACCGACGACCTCCCGCGGTGCGAACGGGTCAGCCCCGCCGAGGCCCTCGAGGCCCTCGAGTCGCGGCTCAACGCGGTGCTCGTCGCGGGCTCACCGCTCGTCGACGCGCGGTACGCGGTGCAGGCCACGCTCGACGCGCTCGCGACGGTGGTCGACCAGGTCGTCGCGACCGGGGAGCGCCCCGACCACGACCGCGTCGCCGCGGTGCTCGGGCCGCTGTCCGCGCACGTCCACCGGCCCGAGGTCCTCCAGCGGGTCGACGACGCGCTCACGCGCTACGTGCAGGACCGGGTCGGGGCACTCGACGGGCCGGGCTCCGCGGTGCGGGGGCTCGTCGAGAGCATCGGGAGCCGCGCGTCCGCCGCACTCTGGCGGATCCAGACGAGCCTCTACGTCGGCCGCGTCGACGAGCTCCGCAGCGCGAACCAGGAGCAGTACGAGATCGGCATGGGCCTGCTCGGGCACGGCACCGACGACCCGGGTCGCCTGCGCTGGCTCGCGAGCTCGCACGTGCGCGTCGGGGTGCTCGCGCGCTGGCGTGACGGGCGGCTCGTCGTCGAGGGGCTGCACGACCCCTCCGGTGTCGTGCGCTCCGTGCGGGTCGGCGACGCGGTGCGCGCCGAGCAGTTCCCGCCCGCCGAGCTCGTCGGCGCGGCGGACGCGAGCCGCGGCGAGGTCACCTACCTCATGCCGGTCCGGGCGAACGGCACCGACTGGGGCACGCTCGCCGTCGTCGGCCCCATCGACACGTCCGCGGGCCGCGACACCTACAACCACTGGGCCGCGCTGCTGTGCGCGGCGTTCGAGCAGGAGCAGCTCACCGAGACGCTGCGCACGTCCGAGGAGCGGTACGCGCTGCTGGCCCGGGCCATGAACGAGGGCCTGTGGGAGTGGGACCCGCAGAGCGGCGAGATGTCGTTCTCGGACCGCTGCTCCGACCTCCTCGGGCTCCCCGCCGAGCAGCGCGCCGGCCAGGTCGACATGCCGGCCCTCTGGTTCCAGGGCGTGCACCCGGAGGACCGGGAGCGGTTCCGCGCCGAGCTCCTCCGGGTCGTCGACGGCACGCTCCCGCACGCCGAGATCGAGTACCGGTTCCGCGGCCCGGACCGCGAGGGCTACCGCTGGATGCTCGCGCGTGCGATGCCCGTGACGAGCCGCGGCATGCTCGGGCAGGCCCGGACGATCCTCGGCTCGCTCACCGACATCGACGACCGCAAGCAGCTCGAGGAGGAGCTGCGCCGCAACGCCCTGTACGACGCCGCGACCGGCCTGCCGAACCGGCGGATGTTCCTGGAGCGGCTCACCACGAGCGTCGAGCGGTGGGTCGAGGCGCAGGTGCCGTTCGCCGTGGTGTTCCTCGACCTCGACCGGTTCAAGGTCGTCAACGACTCCCTCGGCCACCAGGTCGGCGACCAGCTGCTGCGTGCGGTCAGCGAGCGCATCCGGTCCGTGCTGCGCCCGCAGGACACCGCGGCCCGCTTCGGCGGCGACGAGTTCGCGGTGCTGCTCGACAGCATCGACCCCGAGCAGGTCCCCCGCGTCGCCCGCCGCATCCAGCAGAGCCTCGCGCGGCCGGTCGAGATCGACGGGCACGCGCTGTGGGTCACCGCGAGCCTCGGCATCGCGTCGTCGGCCGTGAGCTACGAGCGGGCAGAGGACGTGCTGCGCGACGCGGACACCGCGATGTACCACGCCAAGTCGCACGAGCCCGGCACGCTGTCCTACTTCGACGCCGCGATGCACGACGAGGCCGTCCACCACGTCCGGCTCCAGGCCGAGGTCCAGCAGGCCCTCGACGAGGAGCAGTTCGCCGTGCACTACCAGCCGATCGTCGACCTCGCGGCGGGCCACGTGCACCGCTTCGAGGCGCTCGTGCGGTGGGCCCACCCGACGCGCGGGCTGCTCGGGCCGGGTGAGTTCCTGCCGCTCATGGAGGAGACCGGGCTCGTCGTGCGGCTCGGGCGCTGGATCCTCGAGGACGTGTGCCGGCAGGTGGCGCAGTGGCGCGAGACCTACGAGGGCCCCGTCAACGTCAGCGTCAACATCTCGGACCGCGAGTTCTGGCACGCGGGCCTCGTCGAGCACGTCCTGGCGTGCCTGCGCCGCTGGGGCCTCGACGCGACCTCCCTGACGCTCGAGGTCACCGAGGGCGTCATCATGCGGCGCCCCGAGCTCGCGCACCACCTCATGGACCAGATGCACGCCGCCGGGCTGCGCCTGCACATCGACGACTTCGGGGCCGGGCACTCGTCCCTGCAGACCGTGCACCGCTACCCGGTCGACGCGCTCAAGATCGACCGGTCCTTCGTGAGCCAGATCCTCGAGGGCAGCCAGAGCCGCGAGCTCGTCAAGGCCATCATCGCGATGGGCAGCGCGCTCGGGCTCGAGGTCATCGCCGAGGGCATCGAGACGGTCGGTCAGCTCGAGGCGCTGCGCGAGGTCGGGTGCGCGAGCGGTCAGGGGTTCCTGTTCGACCGGGCCGTGCCCGGCGACCGTGCCGCGGAGCTGCTGGGGCGCTCGCTCGTCGAGGAGGTCGAGGACGCGGCGCCCCGGCGCACCAGCACGACGCCCGCGAGGACCGACCCGAGGCCGTCGGCCACGAGGTCCCCGATCGTGTCGGCCTCGCTCACGTAGATCGACTCGTCGAGGTACGTGTGGCCGAGCCACTCGCTGATCTCCCACAGCACGCCGAGCGCGAGACCGAGCCCGACGGTGAGCAGGACGACGCCGGCACGCTGCGCGCGCGTCGTGGCGTCGGCGGGGTGCAGCGCCGCGCCGAGCCGCACGACCGCGAGGTAGGCGACGGCCGCGACGAGCCCGGTGACGACGAGGTGCACGGCGAGGTCCCACCACGCGACGGCCTCGTACACGTCGAGGATCCCGCTCCACGCGGCGACGAGCAGCCCGGTGCCGTACGCGACGTCGAGCCCGCCCGGTACGCGCAGCAGGCGCGGGACCACGAGCCCGCCGAGCACGAGCAGCATGAGCGCGACGGCGACAGCGTCGAACGTCAGCGCCACGAGCACGCTGAGCACGCCCGCGACGCGCACGACGTCGGCCGGGACCCAGCGGCGCTGCTGGTCCGGCGGCGCGGAGCGGTCGGGCGGCGCGGAGCGGTCGGGCGGGGCGGGCTGCACCCGCGTCACTGTAGGTCGGGCGCCGGGCCGGGGCACGTGGTGCGGCCGACTCTGCCCGTCCGGGCCGCGCACCGCGCCGAGCGGTCGCTCACGCGGCTCGCCCGGCGACCACCGCGGCCGGAGCGGGGGCTCGTCGTCGCGACGCCGTCAGATGCGCAGGCGCTCGCGGCGCTGGGCGCCCTGGGTGCGCATGACGTAGCCGAACAGCGCGTCGGCCTCGCGCGCGGTCGTGCCCTCGAACCGGCACCCGTAGTGCATGCCGGTGCGGGACTCCTGGACCCGCACGACGACGGCCGCGAGCAGGAACGGCTGGTCGAGCTCGGGGAACTCGAAGCGGATCACGCTGCCGACGGGCACGGTGTCGCGCGCGAGGACGCGCATGCCGTGCGCGCTGATGTCGAGGACGGTGAAGTCGAGCCCGTGGTCGCCGCCGGGGTGCGGAGCGCGGTCGGCCTCGTCGAGCCCGTCGAGGAAGACCTCGGCGGGTCGGGTGACGACGCCGTGGCACGGCACGGACGTGCGGACGCGGGCGACCTCGCGCTTCTGCAGGGTCGCGACGAGGTCGAGGTCGGCGACGTCGACCTGGTCGCCGGAGACGCGCGAGACGAACCCGGCGTACAGGCACTCGCCGCGGACCTCGTCGAGCACCTGGACGGTCACGTCGCGACCGGCGGCGAGCCCGCGCACGATGTCCTCGGAGCCGACGGTCAGCGTGTCCCCGTCGAACGTGCGCACGAAGCCGACGACGGTCACGTCGTCGTCCGCCGCGCGGACCGTGCAGGGGGAGAGCTCGTGCATCGGGTGTCCGTCCATGGACGCGGCCGCAGGGGCCGCAGTGAGGCTGTTCCTCCGTCCGACGCTACCCGCGGTACCGGGCACGGGCTGCGGCCGACGGGGTGAAAGCGCGGGGCCGCGCCGGGTGAACCCGGACGTCCGTCCAGGGAACGGCGCGTCACATGAGGAGAATCTCACAATTGTCCCTTCCGCTCCCCTACTGTGTGCCACGAGCCCCGCCCCCCGGGGCTCGTGCGTCCCCCGCCGCCCCGTCCCGCCCCCGCGAGGTCACCCTGCCTCCCGCCCGTCGCCGCTGGTCCCTGACCCGGTACTTCGCCGTCGTGAGCGTGCTCGCCATGCTCGCGCTCGGGACGACCCTCGTGGTGACGATCTCCGGTGTCCTGCAGCGCCAGGCGCTGCGCGACGGCGTCGACGCCGCCCAGACCGTCGCGGTCTACGCGGGGCGTGCGGTCGACGCGGAGTCCTTCACGCTCGCGCTGCTCGGCCCGGACCAGCGGGCCCGCCTCGAGGACGAGCTCGCGGGCTACGAGGGCCGCCTCGTCTCGCTGCGCCTCTGGACGCTCGACGGCAACCTGCTCTACGACTCCGAGAGCGCCTCGACCGGCTTCCCCGACGGCGACCGGCTCGACGCCGCGACCCGCAAGGCCACGCCCGACGCGCGGGTCGTCACCGACGTCCGGGGCGGCGCGCTCGGCGGCACGCAGCGCGAGGTCCTGTCGGTCTACACCCCGATGACCGTCGAGGGGCAGGTCCTCGGTGCCGCCGAGGTCGTGCTCGACCACACGGCGACGACCGCGGCGCTGCGCGACGGGAGCCGCACCGTCACCGTCGTCGTCGTCGCGGGCCTCGTGATCCTGTGGCTCCTGCTGTTCCGGACCGTCCTGACCGCGTCCCGCCGGCTGCAGAGCTCCGCGCTCGACAACGCGCGCCTCGCGCTCCTCGACTCCCTCACCGGCCTGCCCAACCGCCGGCTCCTCGCCGACCGCCTCGGCCGGTCCATCGAGCGCGCCCACGAGGACGGCACCCGCGTCGGTCTCGTGCTGCTCGACGTCGACCGGTTCAAGGACATCAACGACTCGCTCGGGCACGACCGCGGCGACGAGCTGCTCGAGCAGGTCGCGGCCCGGCTGCGCGACGTGCTGCGCGACGAGGACCTCGTGGCGCGCCTGGGCGGCGACGAGTTCGCGGTGCTGCTGCCCGAGGTGCACAGCGTCGAGGACGCGGAGCGGCTCGCCCAGCGGGTGCGCGGGGTGTTCGCGGCGCCGTTCGTGCTCGGCGAGCTGCCGTTGCACGTCGAGACGTCCATCGGCGTCGCGTGCCTGCCCGAGCACGCCGACGACGCGACGTCGCTCATGCGGATGGCCGACGTCGCGATGTACACGGCGAAGGCGCACCGCCTGGGCGTCGCGGTGTACTCGCCCGACGAGGACGACTCCTCCCCCGCGCGGCTCGTGCTGCTCGGCGACCTGCACCGTGCGCTCGGCGCGCGCAGCACCGGGCGCCCGGGGACGCGCGGCGGGCCTGCGCCGGACGCGGGTGGCACGGGCGCCGACGGGCACGCCGAGCTCGAGCTGCACTACCAGCCGAAGGTCGACCTGCGGACCGGGCTCACCGCGGGCTACGAGGCGCTGATCCGCTGGCGCCACCCCACGCGCGGGCTCCTGCCGCCCGACCTGTTCGTGCCCCTCGCGGAGCAGTCCGGCCTCATCCACGAGCTCACCCGGTTCGCGCTCACGGCCGCCGTCTCCCAGCTCGCACAGTGGCAGCGCCAGGGACGCACGACGCCGGTCGCCGTCAACCTCTCGGCGCACGACGTCACGTCCCCCACCGTCGTCCTGCTCATCGAGGACCTGCTGCTCGAGCACGACGTCCCGGCCGAGCTGCTCGAGGTCGAGATCACCGAGACCGCGCTGGTCACCGAGCCGTCGCGCATCGTCCCGGTGCTCGAGCGCCTGTCCGCGCTCGGCGTGCAGGTCGCGATCGACGACTTCGGCATCGGCAACACGTCGATCTCCCAGCTCCTCGACCTGCCCGTCGACCACCTCAAGATCGACCGCCGCTTCGTGACCGGGCTGACCGCGTCGAGCCTCCCGTCGAGCGGGCGCGGGTCGGGCGTCGTCGTCAAGGCGATGGTCGACCTCGCGCACTCGTTCGGGCTGACGGTCGTCGCCGAGGGCGTCGAGGACGCGGCGACCGCCGAGATGCTGCGGAGCCTCGACGTCGACCAGGCGCAGGGCTACCACTACGCCCAGGCGCTGCCCGCCGACGAGCTCCCCGACCCGGCGCCGACATCAGTGTCGACCGCCGTCGTCGAGGTCCACAGCCCCGCGCGCCCGGTGGCGTCCGTGTAGCCCGGGGGACTGCCGAACCGGCGCACACCGGCCCAGGACCGGCCGCAACGGCCCAGACCGCCCGATCCCCGCACGAAGTCGTGCAGACACGCTCAAGTCGCCCGAGCGGCCTGCCGATGTCCCCCCGGACCCCCACCCGGGACCCCGCACCGCGCGCGGCCCCACCTCGATGAAAGGCACCCCGAGACCGATGGACGAGCTCCTCATGGAGATGGTCGACCCCCGCCCCCAGCGCCACGACGCCGCCCGACGCCGGCGGCTCGTCTCGACGGTCGTGATCCTCGGCCTCGCCGGGGTCGGCGTGACCGCCCTGACGACGGCGGCCCTGTTCACCGACAACGAGGCGGTCGCCGGCAACGGCATCACGACCGGCACGATCGACCTCGCCGCGTCGGCCCCCGACTTCGTGGTGCCGAGCGGGGGGCTCGCGCCGGGGGACGCGGTGCTCGCCGAGGTCACGGTCCGCAACGGCGGCTCGCTGCGCTACCGGTACGCGGTCCGCTACCAGGCCAGCGACGTCGACACCGCCTCCGGCACCGCGGACCACGCGCCCGACGCCGAGGCCACGCAGGCGCGCCTGTCCGCGCAGCTCCAGCTCCGCCTCTACGCCGGGGTCACGTGCACGCGCGCCGGGACGGACGCCGCCGAGCCGCTCGCCCGCGCCGGCCACGTCGACGGCGCGGGCGCGCTCGCGACCGACGGGTGGACCCGCCTGCTGGGCGACCCGACGAGCCTCGCGCAGCCCGGCGACCGGGACCTGCCCTCGCAGGAGTCGGAGACGCTGTGCGTGCGCCTCGACCTCGCGCAGGACGCGGGCAACGAGTACCAGGACACGTCCAGCTCGATCTCGCTGCGGTTCGACGCGGAGCAGACGACCAACAACTCGTGAGCACGACGACCCGGCCGTTCGGAGCGACCGCGCCCGCCGACGAGCCCGTCGGCGGGTCGCGGGGTTCCGGCGTGCCCCGGGTCGGCCCTCCGTCGTTCCCCACGCCGCGGCTGACGTCGGCGCCCGGTCCCGGGCCCGGCTCTGCGCCCGCCCCGGCGCCGACGTCCGCTCCCGCGCCGACGCCCGCTCCCGCGTTCCGGCCGGGCGCCCGGGGGCCGCGTCCACCGGGTCACGCGCGGGCTCGCCAGCCGGGGCTCTCGCCGCTGCTCCCGCGAGCGGCCGCTCCGGGCGGCACGCGCGCCCGGCCCACCACCGCGAGCACCCCGGCCATCGGGCTCGAGGCGGTCGAGTCGGCGGCCCGTGCGCAGGAGCTCGCGGGCGGCTCCTGGGTCCCCGGCGCCGCCCGGACGCGGACGGCCGCGCGCTGGTTCCCCACCGTCACCCGCGCGGTGCGTGCCGTCGGTCGGCCCCGCACCGCGCGGGGGCCCGCCCCGCACCGGGCGCAGTGGACGCCGGCCAACCTCGCACGCGTGCCGCGCAGCTGGCGCGGGCGCCTCGTCGCGGCGGTCGCGTGGCTCGTCGTGGTGGTGTGCGCGACGGCGTACGCGGTGTCGCTGCTCGTGCCGCTGTGGTTCCAGCTGCACGACCAGCGCGTGCTCATCGTGACGTCCGGCTCGATGTCCGGGACCGCGGCGGGCGGCTTCGACGCCGGCGACGCGGTCATCATGCGGCGCATCACGGACCCGTCGCAGCTGCGGGTCGGTCAGGTCGTGTCGTTCTGGCCGCCGGGCTCGGACGCGCTCGTGACGCACCGCATCGTCGCGCTGCACTACCTGCCGGTGCTGCGCCAGGACGAGGCGACGGGCCGCATGCTGCCGACGCGCGACCCGGTGACCGGCGAGCTCGTCGAGCGCCCGTTCATCGTGACGAAGGGCGACGCCAACCCCGCGCCCGACCCCGACGCGACGCCGCTCTCCCGCGTCCGCGGCGTGGTGCTCGACGTGTACCCGGGCTGGGGGTGGGTGCTCGCGTGGGCCCGCTCCGCCGAGGGCCGGTTCGCGATGCTCGTGCCGCCGCTCGTCGCGCTCGCCGTCATGGAGGTCCAGTCGCTGCTCGACAGCCGGCGGGCCCCCCGCCCACCGCGGCACCGAGGGAGGGCGCAGGATGACCTCCTCCTCGGCTGACCCCCGTCCCGCGACGGTCGCGCACCCGCCCGCCGGCGACCCGCCCCACCACGGGGACGCCGTCGACGCCCGGGGCCGGGTGCTGCGCCTCGTCGTCGCGGCGCTCGTCACGGCCGGGGCGCTGCTCGGCGTGCCGGCCACCGCGCCCGGCTCGACGTCCGCCGTCTTCACCGACACCGAGACGGTGGTCGCGACCGTCCGGACGGTCCCGGACTTCGACGCCCCGCGCACCCCGCCCGCACCCGTCACCACCGCGACGCCGACGCCCACCCCGACGTCCACGCCGGCGCCCGACCCGGCCTCCCGGGAGGACCTCCGGGCTCCGCGCGACGGCCGCGGCCGCTGACGCGCGCGTCGCGCCCGAGCCAGGCCGCTGACCTGCGAGTCCCGCCGAGCCGCACGCCCGGCGCCCGGCCCACAGCCGCTGAGCGGCGCGTCGCGCCTCAGCCCCGCGCGTCGTCCCGTCGCACCGCGAGCACCGTCACGTCGTCCGCCCGGCCGCGCCCCTGCGCGTCCGCGAGCCGCAGGACCGCGTCGACCGCGTCCTGCGCCGACGTGACCCCGCGCAGCCCGTCGCGCACCGCGGGGAACGAGTCGGCGCTGTTCCGGAAGCGCTCGACGAGCCCGTCGCTGAAGGTCACGAGCAGGTCCCCGGGCGCGAGGTGGACCGTGCGCTCCGCCGTCTCCGGCACGGGCAGCACCCCGAGCGGGAGGCCCGACGCCAGCAGCCGGGTGCTCGTGCCGTCGGGGTGAACGACGAGCGTGAGGCCGTGCCCCGCGTCCGCGTAGGTCAGGTCGCCCGTGGTCCGGTCGAGGTGCGCGTGGAAGCTCGTCGCGAGGAAGCCGGTCGCGTGCAGGTCCGTGTGCAGCACCGCGCCCGCCTCGCCGAGCGCCTGCGCGACGTTCGCCTGACGGGACGCCGCCCGCAGGACCGCGCGCACCGACGCCGCCATGATGCTCGCGGCCGGGCCGGTGCCGAGCACGTCCACGATGCTCAGCGTCAGCCCGGCAGGGGTCGGCGACCAGTCGAAGAAGTCCCCGCCCACGCCCGCCGCGACGCACGCCCCGGCGACGCCGTACCCGGGCACGTGCGGCGCCTCGCGCGGCAGGAGGCCGGCCTGGACCTGGGACGCGCGCTCGAGCTCCAGCTCGACGGCCATCTGCGCCTCGACCCAGTGCGCGAGGTCGCGCAGCAGCGCCTCCTGCTCCGGGCCGAACTCGCGCGGCCGGACGTCGACGAGGCACAGCGCGCCGACCCGGTGCCCGCCGGGCGCCATGAGCGGCTGCCCGGCGTAGAAGCGCACGTGCTCCTCGCCCGCGACGCGCGGGAGGTCCGCGAACCGGGGGTCCAGCGTCGCGTCGGGGACCACGAGCATGCGGTCCTCGGCGACCGTCGTCGAGCAGAAGGTCTGCTCCCGGGGCAGCACGCCACCGGGGTCGCCGGCCTTGTGGACGGTGCGCGTGCGGTCGACGAGCGTCACGAGCGCCGTCGGGACCTCGAAGAGGCGCCGGGCGAGCCGCACGACGTCGTCGAAGCGCCGGTCCGCGCCGGAGTCGAGCACCCCCAGCCGGTGCAGCGCCTCGACCCGCTCAGCCTCGCTCGCGTGCACCCGAACCCCCGCATCCCCGTGGACAGACCTCCGTCCCCCCATCGGCCGGTGCGGGCGGCACATGAGGAGTTCGAGGGCGGTCATCCCACGACGGGGCTGCGGCGCTCGAGCAGCACGACGTCACGCCAGACGCCGTCGCGCCGCCCGATGCGCTCGCGGACGCCGACGACCCGGAACCCGTGCCGCTCGTGCAGCGCGAGCGAGGCGCCGTTCTCCCGGAGCACCCCGGACTGCACGGTCCAGATGCCCGCGGCCTCGGTGCTCGCCACGACCGCGCGCACGAGCGCACCGCCGACACCGCGACCGTGCGCCCGAGCGGCCACGTAGACCGAGAGCTCGACGACCCCGGAGTACGCGGCGCGACTGCTCACCGGGGCGACCGCCGCCCAGCCGAGGACCCCGTCGGTGCGCACCCCGTCGACGTGGTCGAGCGCGACGAACCGGTGCTCGGCGCTGTGCCGGGCGTCCCACTCGTCCCACGGGGGGACGCTCGTCTCGAAGGTCGCGTTCCCCGCACGCATGCCCTCGCCGAACACGTCGAGCACCCCGGCCGCGTGCTGGGTGGTCATGGGCACGACGCGGACGGCGGGGCTCTCGGCGGACTCGCCGGGGCCGGCCGACGGGATCTCGTGGGGCACGGCGCTCGGTGTCAGCCCACCGCGTCGGACGGCGTCACCCGCAGGTCGTCGAGCAGGAACAGGAACGCGCGCGCGTAGGGGTTGTCACCGACCTCGCGCCGCACGACGTCCCAGTCGATCTGCTCGCGCAGCGCCCGCGCGACGGGCAGCAGCCGGGAGAAGTCGCAGTAGTGCTCGCCGAGCACGCGCAGCTTGCTCGACAGCACGTCCGTCGCGCTCAGCACCGGCATGCGCACCGCGAGCACCTCGATGCGGTCGGACCGCTCGAACAGGCCGTCGTCGACCGGCTCGCCCGTCATCCGGTACAGGACGTCGATGAGCTCGCCCTTGTGGAACGCCTTGAACAGCCAGTCCTCCGCGGGCTCCAGCACGTCGAGGCCCGCCCCCTCGAGCGCCGCGCGCGCGACGTCGACGTCCTCCTCGCGGATCAGGAAGTCGGCGTCGTGGTCGGGCTCGGGGGCGCCACGGGCCCACGCCGCGTAGCCGCCGCACAGGGCGTACGGGATCTCGGCCTGGCCGAGCGCCACGGCCGCGAGCCGCAGTCCGTCGTGCATCGCCTCGCGATCGTCGATGGGCATGGCACGGGTCTACACGACGGCGTGCGGGCCCGCAGTGCGAGGGCAACAATCGGTGCGATGCGACTCGCGACCTTCAACATCCTGCACGGACGGTCGCTCACGGACGGCGAGGTCGACCTCGACCGGTTCGGGGCGGCCGTCGCCCGGCTCGACGCGGACGTGCTCGCGCTGCAGGAGGTCGACCGCGACCAGCCGCGCTCGCACGGCGCGGACCTGACGGCCGTCGCGGCGGAGGCGATGGGCGCGCCGGACCACCGGTTCGTCGCGACGCTCGCCGGTACGCCGGACCTGTGGTCGGCCGCGGACGGCGAGCTCCAGCCGAACACCGCGAGCTACGGCATCGCGCTGCTGAGCCGGCACCCGGTGCTGTCGTGGCACGCGATGGCGTTGCCGGCGCTCACGCGCAAGGTCCCGGTCGTCTTCCCGGGGCAGCGCATGCCGTCGATGGTGCAGGACGAGCCGCGCGCCGCCCTCGCCGCGGTCATCGAGGTGCCCGGGCAGGACGGCGGCCGGCCCGTCGCCATGACGGTCGTCTCGACGCACCTCAGCTTCATCCCCGGCTGGAACTCGCGCCAGCTCCGGCACCTGGTGCGCGACCTGCGCGGCGTCCCGCGGCCCGTCGTGCTCATGGGCGACCTGAACCTCGAGGGCGACCGGGCCGCGCGCGTGAGCCGGTGGCGGCCGCTGACGAGCACGAACACCTTCCCGCTCGAGAACCCGAACCGGCAGCTCGACCACGTGCTCGCCGACGGGCCCATCGAGCCCACCGCGCTCGGCCGGGCGCTCGACACGGGCCTGTCGGACCACCGCGCCCTCGTCGTCGACGTCGCGCTCGCGAACGAGCCCGACCACAGCGCGCACGCGAGCCGGCACCTGTGATCCGAGGGCCCCGTCAGGGAGGGCCCGGGTCGGTCCCGTGACGACGTCGAGGGTCAGGACGGGGTGCGCGCCGACAGCAGCGTGAAGGAGACGAGCTCGCCCCCGTCCGCCTCCAGCATCGTCAGCACCGGGTCGGCGGTCGCGGCTCCCGCCTCCGCCCCCTGCTCCGCCGGACGCAGCGCGGCGACCGCACGCTGCCACCGCAGCCAGTCGTCCCAGCCACCGTCCTGCAGTCGCGCGACGACGTCGGTGACCAGGCCGGTCACCTCCCAGTGGAACCGCCACCACCCCGGGGTGTGCCACGCGAGCGCCTCCCACCCGACGCACGCGTCGACGTGCGGCGGGACGGCGCCGAGCTCGCGCACCTCGCGGCGCAGCGCGGGCGTGGCGACGCCGAGCCGGCCGCCGGGCACGAGCAGGCGCGTGAGGTGCGGCAGGTAGTGCTCGGACGTGCCGAAGTACTCGAACGCGTCGACGCACACGACCGCGTCGAAGCTCGCGGGCTCGAACGGCAGGGCGTGCGCCTCGGCGCGGACCGCCCGGACCCGGTCACCGACCCCGGCCGCGTCGAGCAGGGCCGTGACCTCCGCGGGGTCGATCCACAGGTCCGCGGCGACGACCTCGACGCCGAGCTCGCGGGCGAGGAAGACCGACGTCGCGCCGCGTCCCGAGCCGAGGTCGAGCACACGCATCCCGGGGCGCAGGTCGAGGTCGTGGCACAGGTCCTCGAGCAGCCACAGCGGGTTCGGGCCCATGTCCAGCGCGACGAGCCAGGCAGGGTCGTACGCCGACGAGAGCGGGTAGCGGTCAGGGCGCACGAACGCGGCGAGGGCGTCATCGGCGGTCTGGGGGTGGCTCACGGGCGACACGCAACCACCGACGCGGAGCCGTCGGCAACCGGATTGCCGGCGCCCGGCGTGCCCGTGCGCCGCGTGTCGTCGGGCCGGCGCGACGGCGGGCCGTGGCGCCGGGTCGCCGTCAGCCGAGCGTCGCCGTCCCCGCGACGCGTCCGTCGCCGCTACTCCGTCGACTCCGCCTCGAGCTGCTCGGCCTGCGCGAGCCGGACGCCGTGGCTGCGGGGCGGGGCCTTGATGCCGACCACCATGTCGACGATCTCGATGTACTGGGCCTTCGCGCCCATGCGGAACTCGGTCGCGGCGGCGTGGATCTGCTCGAGGGTGTCGGCCTCGACGATCGTCACCTGGTCGTACTTGGTGGTCAGCCCGCTCGTGACCACGTGGGTCAGCAGGTCGGAGAACTTCTCGAGGCTGTCCGCGTGGCTCTTCGACACCTCGTGGATCCCCTTGCGCCCGAGCGCGAAGTACTCGGGGCTGATCTTCATGAAGAGGAATCCGATGTACTTGTTCTTCGCTGCGAGCCGGTGCATCGCGGCCTCCCCGGGTCGGTGGAGGGCGGCTTCCCCCGTCGCCCACGTTGCTCGCGGGCGTCCGGGGCAGCAAGGACCGGGCGGCCTACCCGTTCGTGCAGGCGGGCGTGCCGATCGGGCACCCGCCGGCGACGCAGCGCAGCACCTCGATCTCGCGCGGGGTGAGGTCGGCGAGGCGGGGGTGAGGTCGGCGAGGCGGGGGTGCGGTGCGTCGCGTCCGGTGTGCTCCGAACGTCGGAGCGGGCGCACGGAGCGCCGGGACGCCCGCAGGGACCGGCTCGGGTGCGCCGTGAGGTACGTCGCGAGGATGACGGCGTACCCCGTCGGGCCGCGCGCCTGCGCACATGACGAGGGGTGGCGCCGTACCCGGCACCACCCCTCGTCCGCACCGGCGCGCGCCGGTCGTGCGGTGCTACTGCTGCGGTGCGAGCCGGAAGCCGGCCGCCGCGTCGGCGCCCTCGGCGTCGAGCTGCTGGTCCGCGAGCGCGTCGGTCGTCTCCGCGGAGACGTAGACGGTCGCGCCGCCCGCGGTCACGACGTCGTCCCCGGGGGTGGGGGCCGCGACCAGCGCGAGCTCGAGCGAGCCCTCGTGCTCCGTGGACTCCGCGATGCGGAGCCCTCCGGTGTCGGGGAGGCCCGCCTGGACGGTGAGGTCCTCGACGGCGCTGCGGGCGTTCTCGGTCAGGGTGAGCACAGGTGCGCTCCTCTCGTTGCCGGTGAGGACGCCGGTCCGGCGGGTCCGTGCGGACCCCCGACCGGCGCCTTCGGTCCGTTCCACCGTCCGCGACCGGGCCGCGCCCCGCAACCCCGGCGTCCACGCAGCGAGACCGCGGCGGTCGCCGGTGCGGGTCCGGCACCGCTCCTCGCGGCTCCTCGCGGCGGCGGCGACGGCCGCGGCCGGTCACCAGGTGAGCTCGATCTCCAGCTCGTTCCCGTCGTCACCGAGCTCCACCTCGACGGTCAGGTCCACCTCGTCGGGCACGCGGACGGTGACGCGCTTGCCGGAGCGCTCGAACTCGACGGAGTTGTTCCGCGCGAGCGAGTCGGCGAGCGCACGCAGGCGCGCGGCCGCGTCCTCGCGGCTCAGGTGCTCGGTCCGGTCCAGGTCGAACAGGTCCATGTCGTCCCCCAGTCTCGTCGGCACCTCGACGGTAGGTCGGCTCCGGCGCCCGACGGCTCGTCCCGCCCGGGTGACCTCGGGGCGCCGGCAGCGGGCGGCGTGCCCGTCGGGGTCACACGCGCGATCGCGTCGCACCGCCGGGTGCCACCTCCGGGGTCGGCATGGACCCCCGCTCGGCGTCGGCCTACGCGCGCTTCTACGACTCCACCGAGCAGCGCAACAGCGCCCTACCGAGCTGGCTGCGCTTCTACAATCACCACCGCGCCCACTCCGCCATCGGCGGCCGGCCGCCGGTCACGAGGCTGACCAACCTCCCCGGACATCACAACTAGACGACCCTTGGGCTGCGCGTATGACAACTGAAGGTCGGGTCCAGCCGCGTCAGTTGCCGAGCAAGGCGGCAATCCGGGCGCGCCACAGTGCGTCCATGAGATCGGGATCGCTGTAGGCCTTGACCGAGACTAGAAGTCGGCGGTCACTCAACGGCAGGACCCAGGCGCCCGCGACCGGTACCACTTCGGTGTCGTGTCGGCCGGATCCTGAATTGGTGCCGAGCAGAGCTGGGAGCCACTGCGGCCGGTAAGTCGTCTGCGCTTCGTCCACGTCGGCATCGCCCCACGTCGGCGCTTCCGGCTCGACCTGCGCGAGAAGCGTGGCGAGGGTCTCGTCGTCTGGCGCGACGAGGGCGCCAGCATCCGCTCCGGCGAGGGCCCACCACCAGGCGTCCCATGCTGCAGCAGTGACCCGGCCTGCAAGCGGGGAAGCCTCGCGTGGCGGCGCTGGCGCCAAGGGAGGTACATCCGGGGCAAAGGGGAGCCCGAATCGGTCCCGGACGTAGAGCGCCGCAGTGAAGCCTGACCCGCTGATGGTCGATACAACGAGGTTGCTTGACGTGCTGCTTGTTCTCACTGCGGCGCCCCTTCGTCCTTCGTTACTCGGTCTCCGTCAGCTCTTGTAGAGCTGGAGGCCATCGACGCGCGGTCCGCCCGTCCAGCAGTTCCCCGGGTGACCGTTCGGCCAGGTTACTTGCACGTCGCCCCGGATGAAGGTGGCGCCATACTTCTGGGTCTTCGGGATATCGAAGCGGGTGTCGTTCGACCACCGTGTGACCCCGCCGAGGTGGCCAGACTCGGGCACGTGGGCGGTCCATCCGTCAGTGTGCGAGGTGCTGAACAGCAGCACGTCCGTGTCGTAGTTGCTGGCTGAAACCACTCCGGTGAGGTCGAAGCCGACCTTTACGTAGCCCTGGCCCTGGGTCTGAGAGACCGTGCTCTGCAGGATGACGTAGGAGCTGCCGCAGTTCCCGAAGATGGTGTTGGAGATCTCGGGCCGCACGACTCCGATCCCGGTCCGCGAGTTCATCGTCTTCCTGATGCGGGCTCCAGCATCACGCACGCGCTGCTCGAGAACTGCGTCGAACTGTGCTGCAGGCGCCGAGACCGTGAAGGTCTCAGTCGGGCTCTGCGGCACCGTGACATCGCCTTCGAGCGCGGCTGGCACGAACACCATGCCTCCTACGGTCACCGTGGCCGTCGTCACCTCCTGCGTCTCGACACTGGCCGCGGTAGCGGCTGTCGTTCCTGCCATGAGGACCGCGGCGATGGCTGCGGTCAGTGGAATGGTCCGTCGGCGCATTCTCTACCCCCTGCGAGTTGTGCCACGTGGTTCGTTGGCGATCGCCAGCCTGGCGGCGATTGCCCGAAGGTGACAAGGATCCTGCGCGATTGGAAAAAGGTGCGCCGCGGACTTGACCGGTACCTCGTCAGCCCGAGCGCGGTCAGACCTCGGCGCACTCCCGAGTCGGGTACGCAGGGTGCCTATAGAGCACAAAGGCGTCGCGTCGCCCTCCGAAGGGTTCCGCGTTACCGGTGCGCCCTGCGAGCGCGCGAGCTCGTCGGCGCGGTCGGCCGTGGCGGTGGCTGGGTGGGGCCGGCGGGTTGCGGTGGCCGATAGCACCTGCCGGTGAGGCCCGAAGAACACAGGCGCTCACCGGCCAGCCAACCAGGCAGGCCAGACCACCACCCGCAAGGAGACCCACACCATGGATGCCGGACCACCTCGCGCAGAAGGTGCGCGCCGCGACGGCCGACTCGAACGCGCTGGCCGTCGCTGCTCGGCAGGGGTACCCCTGTGCGGCCGGCTGGGTGCGGGTCGTCACTGCTCCATGAGAATCCCGCCACAGAGCGTCTACAACGTTGACCGAAAGTTCCCGAGTCCCTAGGTTCGCCGTCACGTGCACAGCGACCGGGCGCTCGCGGGATCGAGCACCGCCCAGCGCGGACGTCGGCGACACCGAGGTCGCGGACGCGGACAGGACGCCGCTGCGGCGCGTCCCCGACGAGCAGGAGCCCCTCATGCCCGGCACCCCTCCCCGCACGACCACCGACCGGCGTCCCGCCCCCACCTCGTCCCTGCGGCGCGCCGTCGCCGCCCTCGCGACCGCCGCGCTCACCGCCGCCGCGCTGCTCACGCTCGCCCCGGCCGCGCAGGCCGCCGCACCGCCGCTCGTGGGTGTGCAGTCGGGCCGGTGCCTCGAGGTGCGCGGCAACAGCACGACCGCCGGGGCCGCGATCCAGATCTGGGACTGCAACGGGGTCACCGGGCAGGGCTGGACGCTGACGCCCGCCGGCGAGCTCCGCACGCACGACGGCACGCGCTGCCTCGACGCCCTGGAGTGGGGCACGTCCGCCGGGACCGCACTCATCTCCTGGACCTGCACCGGGAGCGCCAACCAGACGTTCGCCCGGGGCGCGAGCGGCTCGCTCGTGCACCAGCGCTCGGGCCTGTGCGTCGACGTGACCGGGGCGCGCACCACCGCCGGCACGCCCGTCGCGCTCTGGACGTGCAACGGCCGGACCAACCAGCAGTGGACCGCGGGCTCGACGACACCGACGCCGGCCCCCACGGGCGGCACCGGCACGCCGCCGGCCGCCTACCCCGGACCGGGCGCGATCAGCGGCGACGTCGGCGCGCACGACCCGACGGTCGTCAAGCGACCCGACGGCTCCTACCTCGTCGCGACGACCGGCCGCGGGATCCCGCTGAAGACCTCCCGCGACCGCACGGCGTGGACGGCCGCCGGCGCGGCGTTCCCGAACGGCACGCCCTGGACCGCGCAGCACACGACGGGCGACCTGTGGGCCCCCGACCTGTCCTACCGGGACGGTCAGTACTGGCTGTACTACTCGGCGTCGACGTTCGGCAGCAGCACGTCGGGCATCTACCTCGCGACGAGCCCGAGCGGCGACGCGGGGACCTGGACCAACCGCGGCCTCGTGATCAGCTCGACGAGCACGAGCGGCTGGAACGCGATCGACCCCGACCTCGTGTCCGACGCGCAGGGCCGCTGGTGGCTGAGCCTCGGGTCGTTCTGGTCGGGCATCAAGCTCATCGAGATCGACCCCGCGACGGGCCTGCGCTCCGGCACCGCGCTGCACGCGATCGCGTCGCGCAGCGCCGGCATCGAGGCCCCCGACATCGTGCGCCGCGGCGGCTGGTACTACCAGTTCGTCTCGTTCGACGCGTGCTGCAGGGGCGCGCAGAGCACCTACCGGATCGCCGTCGGGCGCTCCACGTCGATCACCGGGCCGTACGTCGACCGCACCGGGACGCCGCTCACGAGCGGCGGTGGCACGCAGGTCCTCGCGGGCCACGGCTCGATCCACGGCCCGGGCCACTCAGCGGTGCTCGCCGACACCGGCGGCGACGTGCTCTTCTACCACTACTACACCGACTCGGGCGCTCCCCGGCTCGGCATCAACCTGCTCGGCTGGGACGCCGCCGGCTGGCCCTACGTGTACTGAGGGCGGCCCGAGCACGACGACGGGCGGCAGCCTCCACGGCTGCCGCCCGTCGGACGAGGGTGCGCACCGGCAGACACCTCACGGCGCGGAGCCGCTCGTGGCGGCGAAGGTGGAGCCCGGGGGTCATGAACCGGTGCGCACCCCGCACAACCACGCACACCCCGCCCGTGTTCCCGGCCCCGGGACGACGGCGCTCCAGCCCGTGCTCCCGGCGCCCGGATGCGGACGTCCGACCAGTTCAGGGGGACCAAACGGCCCGCACCGGGAGGAACCCGGCGCCCCGGCGCCCGCCGCGTGGGACCCGTCGCGCAGCACGCCGATCCGCTGGTTACCGTCGGCGCATGGGGGGAGCACAGCGCGGCGCGGCCGGGCAGGTCGCGGAGGACGAGCGGGTCGCCGCCGTCCGCCGCCTCGGCGTGCTCGACACCGAGCCGGAGGAGCGCTTCGACCGCGTCGCGCGCCTCGCGCAGCAGCTCTTCCACGTGCCCAGCGTGATGGTCTCGCTCGTCGACGCCGACCGGCTCTTCTACAAGGCGCACATCGGCACGGACGTCCAGCAGATCCCGCGGCGGCACTCGTTCTGCTCGATGGCGATCGCGGAGCCCGCGACGTTCGTCGTCGAGGACGCGTCCGCCGACCCGCGCTACAGCGCGAACCCGTACGTCGCGGGCGACCCGCGCCTGCGGTTCTACGCCGGTCAGCCGCTCGTCGCACCCGGCGGCCACCGCGTGGGGACCCTGTGCGTCGCGGACGACCGGCCCCGGGCGTTCTCCGCGGCCGACCGCGCGCTCCTGGGCGACCTCGCGCGGTGGGTCGAGAAGGAGCTCATCGTCGAGGCCGAGCTCGAGCGCGCCGCGTCGGTGCAGGCCGGGCTGCTGCCCGCCGCTCCCCCGGTGCTCGACGGCTACGAGCTCGCGGGCGCCTGCCTGCCCGCGCGCGCGGTCGGCGGCGACTTCTACGACTGGGACGTCGTCACCGGGGGCGTCTCGCTGACGATCGCGGACGTCATGGGCAAGGGCATGGGCGCGGCGATCCTCGCGGCGACGGTCCGGGCGGTGCTCCGGGCGAGCGGCCGGGGGCGCGGCGTCGACGGGGCGCTCGCGGACACCCAGGCCGCCGTCGAGCCCGACCTGCTGGCCTCCGGAAGCTTCGTGACCGCGTTCCACGCACGCCTCGACACGGCGGCGCACGAGCTGTCCTACGTCGACGCGGGGCACGGGCTGAGCGTCGTGCTCACCGCCGACGGTCGCGTGCGGCGCCTCGCCTCGACCGGGCCGCCGCTCGGCATCCCCGAGTACGTCGGCGAGCGGCTCGTCACCCGCCTGCGGCTCGCGCCGGGCGACCTGCTCGTGACGTTCAGCGACGGGGTGCTCGACGTGCTCGACGGCACGCTCGCGGCGGTCGACCGGGTCGCCGCCGCGGTGCACGGGGCGGCGTCGGCGCAGGACGCCGTGGACCGGGTCCTGGCGCTCGCCCCCGCGGGCGCCGACCGGCCCGACGACCTCACGGTGCTCGTGCTCCGCCGCTCGGACGCGCCCTCCGACGCGCCCCTCGACGCGCCCCGCCCCGGGCAGGCCGGCGCATGAGGCGCCAGCTCGCGCTGCGCGTCGCGGTGCTCCTCGCCGTGACGCTCGGCCTCAACTACACGGTCTGGCGCTGGCTCGAGTCCGTGAACTGGTCGGCGTGGTGGATCGCCGTCCCGCTCGTGGTAGCGGAGACGTACAGCTTCATCGACGTCGCGTTCTTCGGGATGACGATGTGGCGCGCGAAGGAGCGCGAGACCCCGCCCCCGCCACCCGAGGGCGCGACGGCGGACGTGTTCGTCACGACGTACGACGAGCCCGTCGAGATGGTCATGGCGACCGCGCTGGCCGCCCGGGACATCCGCTACCCGCACCAGACGTACGTGCTCGACGACGGCGCGCGGCCCGAGCTGCGGGCCGCCGCCGACGCCGCGGGGATCGGCTACGTCGTGCGCACCGCCGACTGGGCCGACCGACCGCGCCACGCCAAGGCCGGCAACCTCAACAACGCGATGCTCACGACCGACGGCGAGTTCATCCTCGTCCTCGACGCCGACCAGATCCCGGCACCCGAGATCCTCGACCGCACGCTCGGGTACTTCACCGACGACCGCGTCGCGCTCGTGCAGACCCCGCAGTACTTCACGAACGTGCCCGACGCCGACCCGCTCGGCAGCCAGGCCCCGCTGTTCTACGGCCCCATCCAGCAGGGCAAGGACGGCTGGAACGCCGCGTTCTTCTGCGGGTCGAACGCGGTGCTGCGGCGTGACGCCCTCATGCAGCTCGGGCTCGTCGGCTACGTCCGCGAGACCGAGCGGACCGTGCGGGAGGCGCTCAAGGCGGGCGCGACGGTGCTCGCGCGCAGCCGCCGCCGCGAGAGCGACCCGCGGGTGCTCGCGGCGCTCGACGACGTCGAGGGGGCCGTCCGCGACGCGCAGCGCCGGCTGCACGCCCAGGACCCCCTCTCGGAGGTCACGTTCGAGTTCCAGCGCCGGGTCGGCGACGTGTCCGCGTCGCTGGTCACCGCGGACGTCGACGCGATGCGCGCGGACCTCGCCGCGATCTCGGCGATGGCCACCGGGCGCCACGTCCAGGAGGCCACGCTCACGGTCGACGACGCAGCGCTGCGCCGGCTCTCGTCGCGCGAGTGGTCCCCGCTCGGGGCGATCGAGTCGGTGCGCGCGCTCGTCGCCGCCGTCGACGTCGACCGCTCCGACGAGGCCCAGGCCGTGATGCCGGTCGCGACCGTGTCGGTGACGGAGGACATGGCGACGGCGATGCGCCTGCACGCGCTCGGCTGGCGGACCGTCTACCACCACGAGCGGCTCGCCGACGGGCTCGCCCCCGAGGACCTCGGCACGATGATGACGCAGCGGCTCCGGTGGGCGCAGGGCACGCTCCAGGTGATGCTCAAGGAGAGCCCGCTGACGATGCGCGGGCTGCGCTGGGGCCAGCGGGTCATGTACTTCTCCACGATGTGGAGCTACCTGTCCGGCTTCGCCGCGGTCGTCTACCTCGCGGCGCCCATCATCTTCCTGTGCTTCGGCGTCCTGCCGGTGACCGCGTGGACCGTCGACTTCTTCGCGCGGTTCGTCCCGTTCCAGCTCGCGAGCCAGCTGCTGTTCGTCGTCGCCGCGCACGGCGTGCGGACGTGGCGCGGCCAGCAGTACTCGCTCGCGCTGTTCCCCGTGTGGATCAAGGCCACGGTGACGGCGACGGCGAACGTGTGGTTCGGCCGGCCCCTCGGCTTCGCGGTGACCCCCAAGGTGCGCCAGGACGGCGGCGGGTCGTGGCGGCTCGTCCTGCCGCAGCTCGTCGCGATGGGCGCGCTCGTGGTCGCCTCGCTGGTCGGCCTCGTGCGCTTCGGGCTCGGCTACGCCCCGTGGGTGGGCACGTTCGTGAACCTGGCCTGGGTCGTCTACGACCTCGTGGTGCTCAGCGTCATCGTGGAGGCGCTGCGGTACCGCGGCTCCACCGGTGGCGGGACCAGCGGCTCCAGCAGCAAGGAAGGGCAGTGACGCGCATGCAGCTCGACAGGGACGTCCGACCCGACGGGATCGCGGTGCTCCGGCCGCGCGGCCGGCTCACGATGGTCGCCGCGAGCGACCTCAAGGCCGTGGTCGACGACGTGGTGGCCCAGGGGCACACCGTCGTCGTGGTGGACCTGCACGACACCGAGTTCATGGACTCGTCGGGGCTCGGTGCCCTCGTCGGGGGCCTGCGCTCGGCCCGTGCCGCCGGTGGGGACCTGCGCATCGCGCGGCCGTCCACGCAGGTCCGCACGGTGCTCGAGCTCACGACGATGGACCGGGTGCTGCGGCCGCACGCGAGCGTCGAGGACGCCGTCGGTGCCGGCTGACCGACCGGTCGAGACGCGGGTCGACCACTGCGTCCTGCCCGGCTGCATCGAGCGCGTGCACCACGCGCTCGGCGGTCTGTGGGCGCAGGCGCCCGAGGTCCCCGACCTCGACCGGATGATGTTCGAGACCGCGGTGATCGAGGTCACCGCCAACGTCATCGAGCACGCGGAGCGCGGCGACGACTTCGACGCGGAGGTGGTGCTGCGCGTCGAGGACGGGGCGCTCGTCGGCGAGCTGACCGACACCGGCGCGTTCGTGGACGTCGACCTCGACGTGGACCTGCCCGAGGACGACCTCGCGACCAACGGCCGCGGCATCCCCCTCGCGCGTCGCGCGGTGCACGAGATCTCCTACCGGCGCGGCGAGGGGCGCAACCACTGGCGCCTCGTGCGGCACTGGCAGGGTTGACCCAGGACCGCGGGGAGGGGACCCCGCGTCGCCGGGGAGCCGCGGAGGGGGGAACCACGTGCAGCTGCCGTACACCTACCGCGTGACGCAGTACGACCCGCGCGACTGGGACGCCGCGGGCCGCTACTCGGGCGACGTCGCTTGGACGAGCGACGAGGGGCCGGTCGAGGCCGCGCACGTCGAGGCGGTCGCGTGGTTCCTCGAGGAGCTCGGGGTGACGCAGCTCGAGGTCCGGGACCCGATGAGCGAGGGCCTCGACCCCGACGAGACGCCGCTGCCCGCCGAGCACCCGCTCGCGGGGCTGTTCGGGCGCCGGCTCGAGGGCTACCACGACGGCGCGCTCGTCGACGTGGCCGGGGCGCAGCTGCTCGTGCGCGTGATGCTGCGGCGCGCCGGGGCGTGGTGCCGGCTCGAGGCGCCCGGCGCGTTCGTGCACGTCTGGTACGAGTCGGTCTACCTCGGGGCGGCCGAGCCGTGCCCGCGCTCCCTGACGCGCGCGCTGGCCGCCGGGCTCGACTGCGAGGAGGTCGCGCAGTCGCCCAACGACCCCGCCCCCACCGACGTCTCCCCGTGGGAGGACCGCCGCGCGGTCGACACCGCGTTCTGGGCCGAGGTCGACGCGCTGCTCGAGGCGCACGGCGCGGTCATGGTCGAGGAGTGGGGGCCGTGGCCGCGGTGGCACCGGCTCACCGTCGAGCAGCCCCGCGTCGCGCTGCGGCCCCGCGCGCACGTGTTCGTGTGGCCGGACCTGCCCGACGGCGTCGGCGCGGTGCTCGCCTCGCCCCCGGCACCCGAGCGCGTCGAGAGCCTCGTGTGGGTGGCCGCGGACGGGCGGGCCCGCCAGCGCTGGGTCGAGGGCGACGCGCCGCCGGACCTGCGCACGCTCCTCGCGGGCGCGACGCGGGCGGCCTGGCGGGGGCGGACGAACGACCCGCCGCTGCTCGAGGCGTGGCTGCCCGACGCCGACGGCGTCATCCGGACGCGGCTGGACTCCTGAGCGGACGCCCGCCGACGCTGTGGGCGTCGCCGGCCAGGCCAGTCCAAAGCGGGCCCGGGCGCGTCGGGGCTCGCCTGACGTCAGAGGCCGTGGCCGTCACGTTGGTTCTGGGTACGCACCCTCAGCCCGTAGGCGCGTCTACGCCGTGGGTGAACCATCCCCGCAGGGGTCGCGCCCACATGCCCATCGGGGGTAGCGTCGCTCTCATGATCCCGAACGAGTCCATCCTGAGCAGTGGGTTCAAGCCAGTGGGAGAGGCGAGCGCGGACGAACGCTCGCGAATCTCGTTTGGGAAGGCTGGAGTCAGGAGGGACGACCGGTACGCCGTCGCCGTAAACGAAAGCGGGGAGATCCTTCTCACGCCGCTCGTAACCATCCCAAAAAGGGAACTGCTCGTTTGGGAAGATGAGGTAGTGCGCGCCTCCTTGGCACGCGGATTGGCTCAGAGCGCAGCGGGCGAAACGGTTTCCATCGGGGACTTCAGCCAGTTCGCTGGCGATGAAGACGACGAGAACGACCTCGCATAGTGGCGGGCACACGCTTCCAGCTCCTCTTCTCGAAGGAGTCGGCTGAGACTCTCGACCGACTCGCTGCGAGCAAGCAATACGCCGCCAAATTGAAGCGAGTCCAGCGTGCGCTGGGCCGGCTGCAGTTAGACCCCACCTACCCAGGTCTGCGATCGCATAAGTACACTTCGCTGTCCGGGATGAATGGTGAAGACGTCTGGGACTCGTACGTCGAGAACAACACGCCATCTGCCTGGCGAATCTTCTGGCATTACGGCCCGACGCCCGACACGATCACCGTCGTGTCGATCACTCCGCATCCCTGATAGGACTGCCAGCAGCGGCGAGTTGGGACGACAGAGGGGGCAGGCGCGCAAGTGGATCTTCAAGGGCTGCCCGACCATGAGCGCGGGATATTCCTTGACGCCTTGGTTAGTTATGCAGACGCATGCACGCTTCCTAACCTCACACCCTCGTGCCCGTACTACGCGGTCGGGCCGAGCGGCCCGACCTGCGGTGAAGAGTGCCGAGGCCTCGCGGAGCGCCACGGCGTCGACGACCGGCCGGTTGTGACTGCGAGTGTCGAGGGTCTATTGCTGCGCGGACGATCCATACCTCGGTCATCTGCTTCCGGCGTCGAGGACTTTGACGCAGGCCAACGCTACGTCGCGGAACGGCTGCGCCCTCTGGAAGAGCAATCGACGACGTCGCTCCTGCTCGGGCTAGCGTCATCCGTACGCCCCCCAGTTTTCGGAGCGAGCAGACACGATCACAACAGAGCTCTTGAGTTCTGGGGCGAGTTGGGCCGTAGACACGTTCCCGTGGAGCGCGTCCTGCGCGGCGCGATCGTCGCCGAGATCTCCCAAGCCGTTGCAGCACGCGTCGCCGCGCCTCACCTCCTTCGCACTGGATCTCTGCCGCCTCATATAAGCGTTGACCTGATCGCTGATCTCGAGCAGCGGCCCGCAGACGAGTGGAGCGAACTACTCGATCGGCTGGTCGAATCATTCGGCACCCCTGTAGTCGCCGCTTCGGCAGGTGCGCAGGCGATCGTCTCGGCCTACCTGCACCAGGGTGGCCAGCTCGATCCGACAGTGGACCTAATGCCGGGAGAAATCGACGAGGGATCAGTCCGACGATCAGCGAACGATCCGCATCTACTGTTAGCTTTTTCTCGACTCTTCCTTGGACGAGTCGAGGACTGGATAAGTCGACTCCTTGAAGAGGACATTGCTTCTGCGCTGCGGGCCGACCCTCCACCGCCGTCGATCTTTTTGGCGCTCGAACACCGCACCTCGACGAGAGACGAGGTGGGGCTTTGGATTTGGGACCGACTTACTGTTACAAGGATTGAATCCTGGGCGACATCGTCACTTCTCCTCGAGTGGCGGATGCACAGAGGCAAACCTGCGCCCGGCTGCCCGGCGCGAATCCTCGCCGAGCGAGATACGCCAGCAGATCAGGTCGCCAATCTCGCCCTTGAGCGGATGTCGCGCGCCAGTGGGCGGACTCACGCCGCCCGAGACCTGGACCCAGTCCATTTCACCCGTCGCGCCGCTCACGAGTTGCGCTCGGGGAGATGGCAGGAGGCTGCAGCAATATTCTCCGCGCTCGTCGAATTGCGACCGGCCGACGGGGAAGCATGGAATAATCTTGGGTTTTGCCAGCTAGCCGGCGATCCAGCGACCGCATTAACTTCGCTGGAGAAGGCTAGTTTCTACGAGCGTGATCAGCCGATCGTAAATGTTGCCAATCGGTGTCTTGCGCTGCACCTGATGGGCGATAATGCCGCGGCTAAAGCGCTTGCAGAGTCGAGTCAGCATCTTCGTCTCATACCGGCGCGGCCGGCATTTATGTGGATTCACCACTGCGGTTCGGAACTGCAGCTGGGTGAAAGCGTTGAACTCGTCCCCTATTTTGATAGATTGTACGAGCATATCGCGCCGCTCGCCTAGCATCGAGCAGAGTCAGTCGTGCGCCCCACCGTAGAGCGCGGCACTCCTCGGTCCGACCGGCGCCGAGCGGCGTCAGGCGGCGGCGACCGCGCCCTGCGCCGGGCTCGAGTGCTCGGCGACGAGCGCGAACACCTGCGGCCCGTCGAGCGTCTCGTCGAGCAGCAGGGCGTCCGCGACGGCCTCGAGCAGCGCGGGGTGCGCGGCGAGCAGCGCGGTCGCGCTGGCGTGCGCCTCCTGGAGCAGGGCGTCGACGTGGGCGTGCGCCCGGGCCGCGACCTCGCCGCCGACCCGGAGCGTGTCGGCGTCGACCTGCGCGTATCCGAAGCCGGTCATGCCGTACTGCGTGACCATCGACGTCGCGAGGCTCGTCGCGCTCTGCAGGTCGCCCGAGGCGCCCTGCGTGAACTCGCCGTCGAGCAGCCGCTCCTCGGCGGCCCGCCCGGCCATCGCGACGACGAGCTGCGCGAGGGCCTTCCGGCGGGGCAGGAAGATGTCGTCGCTGCCGCTCATCCACGTGACGCCGCCCGCGGGGCCGCGCGGGACGATGGTCACGGACACCGGGTCGTCGGCGTCGGGCAGGAGCGCCGCGGCGATCGTGTGGCCGGCCTCGTGCCACGCCGTGACCCGGCGGTCGAACTCGGTGACCAGCGCGGACGTGCGTGCCCGGCCGAGCGCGACCGTGGCGATCGCGGCCTGGAAGCAGGCGGCGTCCACGAGCGGCTGACCGCGCCGGGCGGCCTCCATGCAGGCCTCGTTGACGACCTGCGCGAGCTCGGCCCCCGACATGCCGGGGGTCTGCCGGGCGACCTGGACGAGGTCGACGTCGCCCGCGAGCGGGCGCGTGCCGCCGTGCACCTCGAGGATCAGCGTGCGCCCGCGGCGGTCCGGGTTCGGGACGTGGACCTCGCGGTCGAGACGGCCCGGGCGGGTCAGTGCGGCGTCGAGGATGTCCGCGCGGTTGGTGGCTGCGAGCACGACGATCTGCGAGCCGCCGAAGCCGTCCATCTCGTTGAGCAGGGAGATCAGGGTGTTCTCGCGCTCGCCGTCGTTGCCGTTGCCGCCCTTGCCGCTGCGCGCGCGCCCGACGGCGTCGATCTCGTCGATGAAGATGATGGCGCGCTCGGCCTTGCGGGCCTCGGCGAAGAGGTCGCGCACCCGCCGCGCACCGACGCCCACGTACGTCTCGACGAAGTCGGAGCCCGCGAGCGCGAAGAACGGGACGCCGGCCTCCCCGGCGACGGCGCGCGCGAGCAGCGTCTTGCCGGTCCCGGGCGGGCCGACGAGCAGCGCGCCGCGCGGCCGGGTCGCGCCGACCGCCTCGAAGCGGGCGGGGTCGCGCAGGAACTGGACCATCTCGCGGAGCTGGTCGACGGCCTCGTCGGCGCCCGCGACGTCGGCGAACGTCACCGTGGGGACCTCGCCGGAGGTGAGGGCCTTCTTCTTGGTGGCCCCGAGGACGCCCGGGTTGAGGACGCGCACGAGCAGGAGCAGCAGGCCGAGCACGAGCATGACGGGGAGGACGCGGAGCGCCGCCTCGGCCACGAGACCCTGGTCGGTGCCGTCGACGGTCTCGAGGGCGACGTCCGCGTCGACGAGGGTCTGGGTGAGCTCGTCGCCGTAGCCGGCCGGGAAGCGGGTCTGCGTCGCGTCGCCGCCGGCGAGGTCGAGCGTGACGGTGCTCGTGCCGTCGTCGAGCGTGGCCGTGGTGACGTCGCCCGCGGCGATGCTCGCGAGCGCGGCGGTCAGCGCCACCTCGTGCGGCGCGTCCGCGGAGCCGGCGCTCGACGCGGCGATCGCGGCCCCTGCCCCGCCGAGCACGAGCACCCCGGCGGTCACGGCGAGGACGGTCCGGTTGCGGGTCCAGCGGCGCAGCGCCGAGAGCGGCGGGCGGTCGCCGTCGGGCCCGGTGCCGCCGGAGCGGCGGGTGCTGCCGTGCTCGCGGCCCGCCGTCGCCGTCGCTGTCGCCGGGCCGTCCGCGGTGGCGCTCGGGGCGGCGACGAAGCCGGCCTCGGGCGTCGAGGTGACGGGTGCCGCGGTCACGGGTGCCGCGGTCGCCGGTGCCGCGGTGGCCTGCACGGAGACGGCGGGCACGGTGGTCGCGGCGGCGGGGGTGCGCTCGTCGGGCGTCATTCCCCTGTCATCGGCGCGACGCGCGGGCACGTGAGGGGACCGCCGTCCGACGGGTGGGACGCCGCAGATCTCACCCGCTCGCACCGCGTCCCCCGGTGGCGCACGAGCCGCCGCTGTGCAGTGCGAGGCGTTCCGGGGGCGTCGCCACCGGCTCGCGGCGACCCCCGTCGAGCGCCCCGGGCGTGCGCCGGACCGTGCACTCCCGGGTGACGCCCGTCACCCGCCGCCGCTGCGCCGGCTGCGCGACGACAGACCGGACCGATCCGGGCACCGCTGAGCCGCCCGTGTGTGATCCACGTCACAACGCCTAATGCTTCACTCACCCGGATGCCGGGCCGATTACTCCATCTGAGGCGCCCGGACCACGAGGGCGGCTCAGGTCGTGGCCGGGGGGAACGGTGCGCGACGTCACCGTTCTCAGAGACAGGTTCCACCGTGACCAAGAAGACGCCCTCGTCCCGCGCCCACCGCATCGCCGCCCTCGCCGCGACCCCGATCGCGATCCTCGCCGCCGGCAGCCTCGTGTGGCAGTCGTCGAACGCCGCATTCACCGCGACGACGCGCTCGTCGGGCAACGCCTGGAGCAGCGGCTCCGTCGTGCTGACCGACGACGACAACGGCGTCGCCGGATTCACCGTCGAGAACCTCGTCCCCGGCCAGACCGGCTCGCGCTGCCTCGTCGTGACGTCCGGCGCGAACGTGCCCGGGCAGGTCCGCACGTACGTGTCCGGCCTCTCGCCCTCCGCGCAGGGCCTCGAGAACTACATCAAGTTCGACGTCGAGCAGGGCACCGGCGGCTCGTTCGCCGACTGCACCGGCTTCGTGCCGACCCCCGACAACCAGCCCGCCGCCGCGATCGCGACGCTGGCCCAGGTCAACAAGGACTACGCCACGGGTGGCTCGGCCTGGAACACCGCCGGGACGCCGGGCGAGAGCCGGACCTACCGCGGCACCTGGAAGTTCGACACCACCGGCCTCACCCAGCAGCAGATCGACGCCCTGCAGGGCGCGCGGGTGAGCATGGACATGGTCTGGGAGCTCCAGAGCAGCGAGACCCCGACCAACTGAGCATCCCTGCCCAGCACCTCGTGACCAGGGCCACGACCACCAGCCGCAGCCGAGCGCTCACCCCGCCCGGCTGGGGCTGGCTGGTCGTGGCCACGGTCGCCAAGTCGTACCTCGTCCTGCTCGCCGCGCTGGCCGCGGTCGCGCTCGTGCCTGCCCTGCTCGGGTGGCACACCTCGGTCGTGCAGACCGGGTCGATGATGCCGACGATCAACCCGGGCGACGTCGTCCTGGCGACGAGCCTGCCCGAGGGCGCCCCCGTGCCCGTCGGCGCCGTCGTCCAGTACCGCAGCCCCGCCGAGGCCGAGCCGAGCGGGACGGCCACGATCCGCCTGCACCGCATCGTCTCCGCGAACGACGACGGCACGTTCGTCACCGCGGGCGACGCGAACGCGGAACCCGACAGCACCCCGATCACCCGCGACCAGATCATCGGCCAGGGGCGCCTGCTCGCACCGTACGTCGGGCTGCCGAGCCTGTGGGTCGCGCACCGCGACGTCCCGGCGCTCGCGACCTGGCTCGCGGTGACGGTCCTCGCCATCGCCCTCGCCACGCGCCGCCCTCGGGTCGCAGCCGACGACGAGGAGACCGGCGACGGCCCAACCCCCGGCTCCCCCGCGGGTGGCCCCGTCCGCCGCGCGGCCCTGACGGTCGCCGGGCTGGCCCTCGTCGCGACCTCCGCCGCCGCTCCCCCGGACGCCGCAGCCGCCGCGTTCACGTCGCGGACCACGATGGCGTCGAGCTGGACCGTCGCGGCGCCCGCCCCGCTGACGCTCGGCCGCGCGGCGCCGTACGCGCTGATCGGGTCGAGTGCCGTGATGAACAGCGGCCCCAGCACCCAGGTGAACATCACCGGCAGCATCGCGACCAGCCCCGGGATCCTCGTCACCGGCTTCCCGTGGGGCACCAGCGTGGACCTCGCCAACACCGCCGCCCGGAACGCGAAGGCCGACGCCACGACGTTCTACACCGCGGCCACCAAGCGGCCCACGACCGCGACCCCGGCCGCGGTGCTCACCGGCACGCTCCGGCCCGGCACGCACCGGCGGACCGGCAACCTCGCCGTCAGCGGGACCCTGACCCTCGACGCGCAGGGCGACCCCAGCGCGGTGTTCGTCCTCGTCGCCGACAGCATCACCGCCCGCGCGGGCAGCACGGTCCGGCTGACCAACGGCGCGTCGGCGGCCCACGTCTCCTGGGTCACGCCCGGCAGCGTGAACCTCCTCACGGGCAGCACGAACATCGGCACGTACGTCGCCCAGGGGAACGTCACGATCGAGCGCGACACGACGCTCACCGGCCGCGCGATCTCCCTGGGCGGGTACGTCACGCTGCTCCGCACCGACATCACGGTGCCCCGATGAGGCCCGTGCGCTCCGTGACCGCCCTGCTGGCGGCCGGTGCGGTCGCCGCGCTGGGTGCGTGCTCGCCGCAGGACCGCACCCCCGAGGTCCCGGTGTGCACCGTGCGCCCCGCGGCGGACCTCGTGCCCGAGCGGGGCATGCTGTTCGGCGTCAACCTCGACTGGGACGCGCAGAGCCTCGCCGACTACACGCGCGACCTCGGTCGCCGGCCCGCGGTGGTCGTGTCCTTCACGTCGGTGCCGCTCGACGACGCCGACGTGCAGAACGTCACGTGGGCCGCCGACCAGGTGCGCGCGGAGGGCGGCATCCTGCTGCTCACGCTCGAGCCCGACCAGGGGCTCGCCGCCGTCACCCCCGACGTCGTCGACCGCGTCGCGGACCTGCTCGCGTCCTTCAACGGGTCCGGGGTCCCCGTGATCGTCCGGTTCGCGCACGAGATGAACGGCTCCTGGTACGCGTGGGGTCAGCAGCCCGAGGCGTACGTGCGTGCCTTCCGCGAGGTCGCCGCCGCGCTCGACGAGCGTGCGCCGGGGTCGGCCATGATGTGGGCGCCCAACTACGCGGGCGGCTACCCGTTCGTCGGCGGGGCGTTCGCCGCCCAGCCCGGGACGCCGGGCACCGCGCTGCTCGACACGGACGGCGACGGCTCCGTCACGGCCGCCGACGACGCCTACGCCCCGTACTACCCGGGCGACGACGTCGTCGACTGGGTCGGGATGTCGCTCTACCACTGGGGGTCCGCGCCGCCGTGGGGCGAGACGGAGATGCCGGAGCCCGGCAAGTTCGCCGCACAGCTCACCGGGACCTACGACGGCCTGGCCGGCGACGAGACGTCCGCGCCGGACTTCTACCAGGTCTACGGCGTCGAGCACGGCAAGCCCGTCGCGATCCCGGAGACGGCGGCCCTCGTCGTGACCGACGACACCCTCCCGTGGGCCCAGGGCCTCGCAGTCAAGCAGGCGTGGTGGCACCAGGTCCTCGCGCCCGACCTCGCGACGACGTTCCCGCAGCTCAAGATGGTGAACTGGTTCGAGTGGGACAAGCACGAGACGGAGATCGGCGCGCACGTCGACTGGACGGCCGCGGGCCACCCGGCGCTGCGGGACGCGTTCGTCGCCGACCTCCCCGGCACGCTCGTCCTCGCGGACGCGCCGGTGCCGTGCGTCCCCGTGGGCGCGACGCCGAGCACCGAGCCCTGACCGGGGGCGCGTCCGGCGTCATCCCGCGCGCGTGAGGCACCCGGGCCCGGCGCCCGGGATCGTGGCCACGAGCGGACGTCGTCGCGGGAGGCCGGCATGGGTGTGGTGGAGTACGACGCGGGTTCGGCGTTCCCAGGCAGGATCGGGCGCACCGTCGAGGAGTCGACCACGGCGTGGCCCGCACCGCGCCGGGCACCCGAGGGGTCGCCCAACGTCCTGTTCGTGGTGCTGGACGACGTCGGCTACGGACAGCTCAGCTGCTTCGGCGGGCTGGTCGAGACCCCGAACATCGACCGGGTCGCCGCGTCGGGCCTGCGGTACGCGAACATGCACACGACCGCGCTCTGCTCGCCCAGCCGTGCCTGCATCCTCACGGGGCGCAACCACCACTCGAGCGGGGTCGCGGCGATCATGGAGATCGCCACCGGCTACCCCGGGTACGACGGCCGGATGCCCTTCGAGAACGGGATGCTGTCGGAGCACCTGCTGGAGGTGGGCTACAACACCTTCTGCGTCGGCAAGTGGCACCTGTCGCCGTCCGAGGACAACACCGCGGCGGGGCCGTTCCACCGCTGGCCGCTCGGTCGCGGCTTCGAGCGCTTCTACGGCTTCCTCGGCGGCGAGACCAACCAGTGGTACCCCGACCTCAACCAGGACAACGGCTCGATCCGCGTGACGCGCACCCCCGACGAGGGCTACCACCTGAGCGAGGACCTGACCGACCAGGCCATCCGGTTCATCCGGGACGCGCACGTCAACGCCCCCGACAAGCCGTTCTTCACCTACTTCGCCCCCGGCGCCGCGCACGCACCGCACCACGCCCCGCGGGAGTGGATCGAACGGTACGCCGGCCGCTTCGACGAGGGCTGGGACGTCTACCGCGAGACGGTGTTCGCCCGGCAGAAGGAGATCGGCCTCTTCCCCCAGGACGCCGAGCTGTCGCGCCACGACCCGGACGTCCCCGAGTGGTCGTCGCTCACGGCCGACGAGCGGCGGCTCTACGCCCGGATGATGGAGGTCTTCGCCGCGTTCCTGTCGCACTTCGACGAGCAGCTCGGCCGGCTCCTCGACGCCCTCGACGAGCTCGGGGTGCTCGACGACACGCTGGTCATGGTCACGTCGGACAACGGGGCCTCCGCGGAGGGCGGCGCGACCGGGTCGTTCAACGAGATGCTCTTCTTCAACATGGTCCCGGAGAGCCTCGACGAGAACCTCTCACGCATCGACGAGCTCGGTGGCCCGACGGCCTACAACCACTACCCGTGGGGCTGGACGTGGGCCGGCAACACCCCGTTCCGCCGGTGGAAGCGCGAGGTGTACCGGGGCGGGGCGACGGACCCGCTCATCGTGGCGTGGCCGGCCCGGATCGCCGCCCGCGGCGAGGTGCGTCACCAGTACGCGCACGCCATCGACATGGCGCCCACGGTCCTCGACGCGATCGGCGTCAGGCCGCCCGCCGTGGTCCGGGGGGTCGTGCAGTCACCCCTGGAGGGGGTGAGCTTCGCCCACACCTTCGACGACGCGGACGCCGCGACCCACCACCACGTCCAGTACTTCGAGATGCTCGGCGAGCGGGCGATCGACCACGACGGCTGGCGTGCGGTGTGCGCCTGGCCCGGTCCGTCGTTCGCGGAGGCGGCGGAGCAGGGCCGCAAGTTCGCGGACCCCCTCACGCGTCACGACCTCGACGTCCTCGAGACGACCGGGTGGGAGCTCTACCACGTCGCGGAGGACCCGGCCGAGACCGTCGACGTCGCGTCCGAGCACCCCGAGAGGCTCCGCGAGCTGGTCTCGCTCTGGTGGTCGGAGGCCGGCAAGTACAAGGTGCTCCCGCTCGACGGGACGGTGCAGCAGCGCCTCTCCGCCGAGCGACCCCAGATCGGACGACCACGGAAGCAGTACGTCTACTACCCCGGTGGCGCCATCGTGCCGCCGTTCGCGACGCCGGCGATCTTCAACCGTCCGTACACCATCGAGGCCGAGCTCGAGGTGCCCGCCGACGGCGACGTCGAGGGCGTCCTCCTCGCGCAGGGCGGGGAGGCGGGCGGCTACGCCTTCTACGTCCTCGACGGACGGCCGCGGTTCTCGTACAACTACGTGGGGCTCGACCGCTTCGAGGTCGCCGGCCCGCACCCCCTGCCACCGGGCCGGCACGCGGTCCGGTTCGAGTTCGAGCCCACCGGCGCGCCGGACATCCCGAGCGGGAAGGGCGTCCCGGGGCGCGGCGAGCTCTACGTGGACGGCACCCTGGTCGCCGCCACCACGTTCCCGCACACCACGCCGCTGTTCTTCGAGATCGAGGGTCTCAGCTGCGGGTACGACTACGGCGCACCGGCCGCCGACTACACCCCGCCGTTCACGTTCACCGGGACGCTGCACAAGGTCACCGTGGACCTGTCCGGGGAGCTCGTCGCCGACGACGAGGCGACGATCCGCCGGCTCCTCGCCCAGCAGTGACCCGACCGACGGTGCGGGCCGCCACGGCACCCGCGGTGGCGGTCACGGAGCACCTGCTGCGCGACCGGGTCGTCCCCGCGTCAGCCTCGGCGGCCGCGGGACGGGGAGTGGTGGATGTCCACGACCGTGATGTTGACCTCGACGGTGGTCAGGCCGAGGTGCGCGGCGACGGCCCGGGCGATGTGGGCGCGGAGCCGGGCGGCCGTGGTGGGGATCGGGGTGCCGAGCTCGACGGCGACCTGGATGTCGATGACGACGTGAGAGCCGGCGACCCCGACGTCGGTCGCGGACCCGCTCGCGCGGCGGGCGCCCGTGGCCGGGCGGGGGTGCGCGCCGGCGTGGCCCTGGCCCACGGCGAGCGCGACGCCCGACAGCTCCTCCGCCGCCAGGCGCGCGACGGCGCCGATGACCCGGGCCCCGATGCGGGTGTGACCCTGCTCGCTCGGGACGTAGGCGTACCACGTGTGGCGGGCCAGCTCGCGGACGTGCGTCATGACCGCGGCCAGGATCGAGTCCGGTGCGCGGACGTCCTCGTCGGCCAGCTCGTGCAACGGCTCCCAGGTGGCCGCGAGGTCCGCGAGCGCGGCGCGGCAGTGGGGGCAGGTCGCCTGGTGGCCGGGGTCGTGCGGTGGCGTGCGGTCGACGACCTGTATGAGCAGGTCGTCGTAGCGGGCGCCGCAGGGCAGGCGGGAGTCGTCCGTGGTGCTCACCTCCACTCCTGCAGGCGGTCGGTCAGCGCGCGGCGCGCACGGTGGACCCGGACCTTCGCGGCTGCCTCGCTGATCCCGAGGACGTGCCCGACCTCGGCGTGGGTCGACGACCCGAACGTGTACAGCACGAGCGCGGCACGCAGGTCGAACGGCAGGGCCTGCAGCGCCGCCGTCGTGGCCTGACGCCGGTGCTCGGCCTGCACCACGGTATCCGGTCCGGGCACGCCGCTCACGGGGTCACGGTCGAGCAGCGGCGTCGTGGGCGGCGCACCGCGGCGCAGGTTGTGGCACCGGTTGATCACGATGCGCACGAGCCAGGTCCCGAACCCCGCCTCACCGCGGAAGCCGGCGAGGGACCGCCACGCCTGCAGCAGGGCGTCCTGCACCACGTCCTGGGCGTCTAGCGGATCGCCCGTCATGCGCAGCGCGACGGCGTAGGCGCGGTCCTGGTGCAGGCGGACCAGCGCCTCGAACGCGGCGTCGTCGCCGGCCTTGGCCTGCGCGAGGAGGGCGGCCTGCCACCCCGCGTCGGCGTGGGGCGTGCTCACCCGGACACGTCCCGCCAGAACCACATCGTCTGTAACCCTTCGGGCGAACCGGTGTCTAAGGGATGAAGGTCACCGTAGCCAGGGTGCCGTACCGGTGCCAGGAGCGGGTGGCCGAGCCTGCCGACCCGAGGGAGACCCGTGACATGAGCACCCCCACCAGCGCATCGAGCGTGACGACGAGCCGCGGTGGCGCACTCGCCGCACCGGACAGCCTGCAGTCACCGCAGGGACGCACCACGATCGCCGACGGCGTCGTGCAGAAGATCGCCGGGCTGGCGGCCCGGGAGGTCGCCGGCGTGCACGCGCTCGGTGGCGGGACCGCCCGCGCGCTCGGGTCGCTGCGCGAGCGCATCCCCGGGGCCTCGCAGTCGACCGGGCAGGGCGTGGCCGTCGAGGTCGGCGAGACCCAGGCCGCGATCGACCTCGACATGGTCACCGAGTACGGGGTGTCGATCGCGGAGGTCGCCCGGGCGGTCCGCCGCAACGTCATCGACACCGTCGAGGGCATGACCGGGCTCCAGGTCACGGAGGTCAACGTCTCGGTGAACGACATCCACCTGCCCACCGACGACGCGCAGGCCGCCCCGGAGCCGGCACGAGTCCAGTGACCGACCCCGTCCGCGCCACCGAGGGTGCCGTCGTGGCGGCGGCCGGCTCCGAGGCGGACGCCGTCGCCGCCGCGGTCCTGGCCTGCCCCGGCGTGGTCGGCCTGCGCGCGGGCGGTGGGCTGGTCGCGACCTACCTGCCCGGCCGGCGGGTGGAGGGCGTACGGATCGGCCCCGACGCGATCGAGGTCTCGCTGGTCGCGCGCCTGGGCGTCCCGGTCCCCACCCTCGACACCCGGGTCCGGTCGGCGCTCGCACCCCACGCGCAGGGGCGGGCGGTGCACGTGCACGTCGAGGACGTCCTCGATCTCGTCACGGACCCGGCGTCGCCCGCAGCGGCCGGGGTGTGACCGCGATGCCGGCGCCGGCTCCGCAGCCCGACCGCTCACGTGCGGACGCCGCCGCACGCCGGGCCCGCCGCGCGGTGCTGCGCGCCCACCACCCGGACCTCGGTGGGGACCCCGCGGAGCTGGTCCACCAGCTCGCGGCCCTGACCCGCGCGGACCACGGCTCGCGGCCCGTCGTCGTCCGCCGTCCGCGCGGGCTGCGCGGTCTCCTGGCCCGGTGGCGGGCGCGGCGACGACGCCGCACACGCGCACCGCGCGTGCACTGACCTGCCCGACCTCGATCCGCACTTCTCGGAGGTAGCCATGCCCCCCACCACCGTGGGCCTGTTCACCGGACTGCTCCTGGGCCTGGCCTGGGTGATCGGCGGGTTCGACGCGTTCGTCGGCACCGCCGTCCTGGGCGTGGTCGGGTTCGTCGTCGGCAAGGTCGTCGCCGGGCAGATCGACCTCACCCCCTACATCGGCGGCGCCGGCCGCGGTCCCCGATGACGATCGAGCACGCGGTCACCCCGGGCCGGGACCTCGCCGAGGCCGAGGAGCGTGGCGCGCTGACGGTCAGCGACCGGGTGGTCGAGCGGGTCGCCGCCTACGCGGTCGTCTCGGTCGACGCCGCGGCCGCCGCCCCCCGCCGGATGCTGGGGTTCACGGTCGGCACGGCGGACACCGACGACGAGGCCCGGGTGCGCGTCGACGTCCGGGGCTCCACCGCGACGATCGAGGCCACCCTCGCGGTGCGCTGGCCCGAGTCCGTGCGGGACGTCGCCGAGCAGGCCCGGCGCGCCATCCGGGACGAGGTGCACCGCGTCACCGGCGTCCGCGTGGACCACATCGACCTCGACGTGGTGAGCCTGTCCGTGCCCACCGCCTCCCGACCCCGGGTCCGGTGATCCCCGTGACCGTCGTCCTGCGCGTCCTGTCCACGGTCCTCGCCCTCGCGCTGCTGCTCCTCGGGCTCCTCGGGGCCGTCGAGATCGTCCTCGCGCTGCTCGGGCGCCCGTACCTGCTGGTCCCCCACGAGGAGTGGAGCGCCTGGCTCACGCAGCAGACGTGGGTCACCAGCACCGTCCGCGCGGCGCTCGCTGCCGTCGCCGTGCTCGGCCTGGTCCTCCTCGTCCTGGCCCTGCGCCGCGGCCGGCCTGGCACCTTCGTGCTGCCGCCCCGGCCCGGTCAGACGCCCCCCGGGGTGCGCGTGCGGGCCTCGCGGCGCGGCACCGAGGCCTGGCTCAGCGCGGCGGCCCGCCGCACCAGCGGCGTCAGCGCCGCCCGCGTCCGGCTCACCCGCCGCCGCGCCGACGTCTCGGTGCGGACCGCCACCCGCGGCCAGGACGACCTGCCCCGGGACGTCGCCGCCGTGGTCGGTGACCGCCTCGCGCAGCTCGGGCTCGACCAGGTCCGTCCCCGCGTCGCCGTGACCCGCAAGGAGACCCGATGAGTGCCGGCGTCGACCGCATCGACCGAGGGGTCCTCGCCCTGCTCGGGCTGCTGCTCCTCGCGGCCGGAGGCGCCGGCCTGGCCCTGAGCCTGGGCGGGTTCGGCACCGACCTCGCCGGGTCGCCGGTCGTGCCGGGCACCCTGCGGGCGTTCGCCGCCGAGACCCCCTGGTTCTGGTGGGCGGCCGCCGCGGCCTGCCTGCTGGTCGCGCTGCTCGGGCTGCGCTGGCTCCTCCTGCAGCTGCGCACCAGCACGCTCACCCGCCTGGACCTGACCACGGACCCCCGCGACGGCATCACCGTGCTGCACACGGGCGCCCTGACCGCCGCCGTCGAGGACGCCGCGACCGCCATCCGCGGGGTCCACCGCGCCGACGCCCGCCTGCACGATCAGCACGGCGACCGTGTCCACCTCGCCGTGGCCCTCACCGAGCTCGCCGACATCGCCGACGTCCGCGCCGAGCTCGAGACCCGGCTCGTCCCGGACCTGCGCCGCGCCGCCGGCGCCGACCTGCCCGTCGACATCGACCTCCACCCCGGGCGCGCCCGCTCCTCGACCCGCGCGCTGCGGTGACCCGCACGGCCTGAGCGGGCGTTCCCGGGTGCAGCGGTCACCGGCCTGCGCCAACACTCCCGGGCGCAGGCGTCACCGGCCGGCGCCCCGCGTCGCCCGGTGGTCCGTCCCCGACGCGCTCGGATCGATTCGACCGCCGGCGCGGTGTGCGCGACGATGGGCGTCCACCGGCCCGAAGGAGTCCCCGTGTCCCGCATCCTCGTCACCGGCTCGAGCGACGGCATCGGCCTCGAGACCGCCCGCCAGCTCCTCGCCGCAGGGCACGACGTCGTCGGCCACGCCCGCAACGCCGAGCGCGCCGCCGACCTGCGCGCCGCCGAGCCGCGCCTCGCGGACGTCGTCGTCGGCGACCTGGCGTCGCTCGCCGAGACGCGTGCGCTCGCCGAGGCCGCGACCGCCGCCGGGCCGTTCGACGCGGTGATCCACAACGCCGGCATCGGCGGCGGCGTCCCCGAGCGCACCGTGACCGCGGACGGCCTCGAGCGGATCTTCCACGTCAACACCGTCGCGCCCTACCTGCTCACGGCGCTCCTGCCGCGGCCGCAGCGCGTCGTCTACCTCACGTCGGGGCTCGAGTCGCAGGGCCGCACGCACCTCGACGACCTCGGGTTCGAGGCCCGGCCGTGGGACGGCATGCAGGCCTACTCGGACTCGAAGCTGCTCGACGTCACGCTCGCGTTCGCGGTGGCGCGCCTGTGGCCGGACGTGCTGGTCACGGCCGTCGACCCAGGCTGGATCAAGACCAAGCTCGGCGGGCCCGACGCCTGGGACGAGGTCGACGAGGGCGCCGCGACGCAGGTCTGGCTCGCGACGTCCGACGACGCGCGCGCACGCGTCACCGGGGAGTACGTCAAGCGCCACGAGATCCAGGTCGCGAACCCCGAGGCGTCGGACGTCGAGCTGCAGGAGGGCCTGCTGACCCGCCTCGCGGAGCTCACCGGGGTTGAGCTGCCGCGCTGACCGCCGGGAGCGCAGGACTCCCGGACCGCTGGCTCGGGACGCTGGGCGCCTCGACCGCCGCGAGGGCCTCCGCCGGCCCGGGCCGCCCGAAGAACCAGCCCTGCGCGAGGTCCACGTGCAGCCCGCGCAGCGTCTCGACGTCCGCGGACGTCTCGACGCCCTCGGCCACGACGGTCGTGCCGTTGCCGTGCGCGAAGTCGACGAGCGCCCCGACGAGGGTCGAGAGCACCGGGTCGGCGGACACGCCGTCCACGATGCTGCGGTCGAGCTTGATGACGTCGGGCGCGCACAGCACGATGTGCCGCAGCGAGGAGAAGCCGGCGCCGACGTCGTCGATCGCGAGGCGCATCCCGGCGGCGCGCGGGCCGGCGAGGACCCGGCGCAGGGTGTCGTAGTCGTCGACCGGGTCGTGCTCGGACAGCTCGAGCAGCACGCGCGGTGCGGGCAACCGCGCGAGGAGCTCGGCGCACCCGGGCGTCACGAGCGTCTGCGGGGAGACGTTCATCGCGACGTACCCGCCGACGGCGTCGAGGTGGGCCGCCGCGAGCTCGAGCGCCTGCAGCTCGAGCCGGTGGCCGAGGTCGACGGTGTGCGCCTGCTCGAACACGACGTCCGGCGTCAGCCCCCACTCGGCGGGGAACCGGCTGAGCGCCTCGGCGCCCACGCGGCGACCCGACGCCAGGTCGACGATCGGCTGGAGCAGCACCGTCGGCCCCGCGCCGTCGAGCACCGGCCCGATCCGCGCGGTGATCTCGTCGCGGCGACCCCGCTCGACGACACCGGGCTCGATGATGACCGCGGCGGCGGACGCCAGCACCCCGAGCAGCGCCTTGTCGCGGACCGTCAGCCCCTTGTCGGTCGTGAGCCCCGCCGCGCAGAACGTGCCGTACAGGCTCCCGTCGCTCAGCGTCACGGGCACCGACACGTAGCTGCGCAGCCGGGGGAACTTCGCCGCGGGCAGCGTCATCGCGAGCGGGTGCGCCCGCACGTCCGGGATGACCGCGGGCAGGCGGCCGTCGAGGATGTGCTGGCAGAACGTGGTCTCCTGCTTCAGCCGGGCACCCTCGGGGAACAGGAACGGGATCGAGGAGTCGACGACCTCGAGGTGCTGGGTCTCGCCGTCCATGCGCGTGAGGAACGCGACGCTCAGGCCGATGGCCTCCTTGGCGGTGCGCAGCAGCTCGGCCACCTGCTGCTCGGCCTCCGAGCGCGTCCTGCCCATGCCACCGGCTCCCGTCGTGGGCGCACGTCGCCCGTGGGTGCCCATCGGCGGACCTGGCGGCGTCATGAACGGTCGAGCACCGCCCGACGCCTCCCGCCGGCGGCGTGGGCGGCAACGTCACACTCCCCCGGATGGCGGCGCCCTGGGGGCGGTGCGACGGTTGCGGGCGGCCCAGTCCAGGCAGCGGGCGGGCCGCACCCCCTGACGACGGAGATCTCTCCCATGACCGCATCCCCCCGCACCACCACGACGCACGACACCACCCGCCGCGCGAAGACCACCGGCCTCGCTGTCGCTGCTGCCGGCATCGTGGTGTTCAACATCTCCCCGCTGCTCAACTGGGTGAACCCGGCCGACAGCGCCGACCCTCGCACGGGCTACGAGACCGACTCCCTCGTCCCCTTCATCGCGTACCTGGGCCTCGGCCTCCTCGCGTCGCTGATCTACGCCGGCAAGCGCGCCCGCCGCGGCCAGCACCGCGGCCTGACCCTCGTGTCGATGGCCGTCGGCATCGCCGCAGCGATCCAGTGCCTGGCCTTCGCGCTCAACCCCATGGGCGGCCTCGAGCGCGGTGACGACCTCGGCACCGACCTCGGCGTCTGGGTCGGCTTCCTCGGCGCAGCCGTCTGGGCCGTCGGGTCCTACCTGCTCGCGAAGGAGATCGAGGGCGACGACGACGCGCACGACGCGCACCGCACGCACTGACCCTCGCGGTCCCGGAAGGCCCCGTCGCGTAGAGCGCGACGGGGCCTTCCCTGCGTCCTGAGGACCGCACCCGCGGCGGACGCCCGTCCCCACCACCGTGCGCCCGACGCCCACACCGCGCGCCCGACGACGTGGGGCCGCGGGGCGTCAGCGTGCCGTGCAGGTCACCGTCGTCGCCGCCGATCCACCCGTGCCCTGGAACCCGACGTCGACCGCGCTGCGCGCCGCGAGGCGGGAGTTCCACGCCGCGGGGCCGAGCGTGAGCGGGCGCTGGGTCAGCACCTCGGTGCTCCAGCTGTGCACGACGCTCCCCGACGGCAGGTCGACCGTGACCGTCCAGCCCTCGATCGGCTCGTCACCGGCCGTCACCCGCACCGAGGCGACGAAGCCGCCCGCCCAGGTGCTGGTCACGACGTAGGACGCGGAGCACGTGCGGCCCGACGCCGGAGGGGTCGTCGGCGCGGGCGTGCCCGTCGGGCGCGGGGTCGCGGTCGGGGTCGGGCGCGGGGTCGCCGTCGGGGTCGCCGTCGGGCGCGGGGTCGCGGTCGGCGTCGCCGTCGGGCGCGGTGTCGCCGTCGGCGTCGGGGTCGCGGTCGGCGCCGGGGTCGGCGTGGCCGTCGGCGTCGGGGCCGGCGGGGTCGTCGACCCCGTGATCGCGAGCTCCGCGCTCGGGAAGCGCCCGTGCGCCCGGTTCACGTCGGCCTCGCCGGGACCGCCGTCGCAGCGCCGGTCGGGGTCGAACATGAGATAGGTGCCGGAGGTGCAGGTCCCGCTGGGCTCGGCGTCACCGCCGACGACCGCGGTCCCGCCGATGCTCACCCCGCCCTGGATCAGCGCCGAGTCCGTGACGACGGCGTTCCCGCTGACCGTCGCGCCGTCGTTGACCCACGCGAGGCCCTCGATGCGCGCGTTGCCGCTCACGGTCGCGCGCCCGTACACCGCGGCGTTCGGCCCGACGTAGGCGGTCGACGCGACCGTCGCGCGCGCGTCGACCCAGCCGCCGCCGTTGGGGTGCCAGCGCCCGCCGCCGGGCGCGGTGCCGCGCGTGAAGCCGGGCTCGTGACCCGACGGCAGGGCGCCGTCGAGCCGCAGCTCGAACGGGTAGCGGTAGTTCTCGGGGTAGCCGTCGAGGAACGCGTGCTTCGGCACGGAGGTCGGCGTCCCGGCGACGACGAGGTAGACCTGCTCGCCCGCGCGCGTCGGGAACGAGGCCTCGGTGTCGGTGCCCTGCGTGACCGGGCCGTACCGCGCGACGCCGTTCGTCACGCCGACGAACCCGTAGCTCCAGCCCGAGCCGGCCGCCGGGTCGACGTGGCCCTTGAGGTGCACGCGCACGAGCCCGCCGGGCGTCGACGGGACGAGCCGGATCTTGGTGTAGCCGAACGCCCCCGGCGCGATGCCGTCGGGCACCGCGAAGTGCTGCTGCGCGGCGTCGACGGCCTCGAGCTGCACGACGCTCTGCGGGACGACGAACGGGTAGAGCCGGTTCAGGTGCGGCTGGATGTCGGCCTTGTTCGCGTAGTCGAACGTGACGTTGCGCATCGCGTACTGCGCGATCTCGGCGCCGAGCTGGTCCTGCGTGAGCCCGGCGATGCGCCGGTACGTCTCGAGCGGGTGCTCGGTGCTGCGCGCCTCGTTCCAGACCCGGTTGAAGAACGCGAGGCCGCGCCGCTCCTTGACGGTCTGGAGCAGCATCCACGCGCCGTAGTGGTGCCGGCTCGACGAGTACGGCAGGTTCTCGGTGCGGACGAACCGCGTGAGGTCGCCCGCGGCGACGCCCGGCAGCGCCTGCATCGCCATGAACTCGGCGCTGGCCTCCCAGAACGTGCCGGCCGAGGGGTGGGTGAACCCGACGCCCGAGCGGCCGAGGAACGTGTAGTTCTGCATGACGTGCGCGAGCTCGTGCACGAGCCCCCACGAGCCGGGTTGCGCGGCGCCGGGGGCGAGGTTGATGACGCCGACGCGGCCGTCGGTCGAGCCGCCGGTGGCCCACGCGTTCAGCCCGGGGTTGCTCGACCACGTCGTCGTGATGATGACGATGATCTTGTGCTGCGCGAGGAGCCCGGTCTCGGGCGTGAACCGCATCTCGTCGACGAAGAACGCGTACGCGTCCTCGAGCTCGCGCAGGACCTGCGCGGGGTCGAACCGGTACTGCGCCGGCGCCGTCGTCGGGGTCGTCCCGGCGAGCTCTCCCCAGAGCACGACGAAGTTCTCGGACTCGGTCTTGCGGTTGTCGGCCCACGCGACCTCGCCGGTGGTGCGCCAGCGCTCGGGGATCCAGACGGTCTTGTCGGCGGCGTGCGCGGGGGTCGCGGGGAGGGCCGCGAGGAACGGCGCGAGCAGCAGGGCGAGCGCGAGCAGCAGCGCGGCCGGTCTCGCGGGACGGGGGCGGGCAGGTCGGACGAGCGTCATGTCATCTCCGTGGTCGGGGGCCCAGGCCCGGAGACGCTGACACGGCGCGGCGGCGACCCGCCAGGAATGAATCGTTACAAGACTCTCACCCGGACGGGCTCCCGGTGGGGACGCCGCCGCCGGACGCCCGCGACGACTCGGCCGCGGCGCGCGTCGGCAGGCTCCCGCCGCGACCATCTGGCCAGAGCCCGATCTATCTGCTAGACATCTCTTCTAGACATAGGGAGTTCGATGCGCAGCAGCCAGACCCGCACCGCCGTGCTCGGCGCCCTGAGCATCCGGCCCATGACCGGCTACGCGGTCCGCGAAGCCATCCGCGAGACGCTCGGGCACTTCTGGAGCGAGAGCTTCGGGCAGATCTACCCCACGCTGGCCGAGCTCGAGCGCGACGCTCTCGTCGAGCGCCAGGGCGGCGCGCGGACGGGCTCGTCGGCGTTCGCGCTCACGCCCGCGGGCCGCACCGAGCTGCGCGCGCTGCTCGCCGAGCCCCCGCAGCCCGGCGCGCCGCGCAACGGTGTCCTGCTCCGGCTCTTCTTCGGGCGGACGCTCGGCCCCGAGGCCTGCGCCGCGCTCGTGCGCGACGCCCGCGACCGGGCCCAGCAGCAGCTCACCGCGCTCGCCGCCGCCCGGGCCGACCACGACCACGTCGAGCACGCCGAGGACAGCCCCTACTGGCTGCTCACCATCGCGGCGGGCGAGCACGCGGCCCGCGCGACGCTCGCCTGGGCCGACGAGGCGCTCACGACCCTCGACGCGCTCACCGCGGAGGTCACGACAGCACGCTCCGACGACTGACCGCCTCGACCCGAACCGCCCTCGCGCGCGCCCCCGCGCGAGTCACCCCCGCCGACGGCACCGTCCCCGCACCACCCGTCGGCTCCGTCCGCACCCGCCCGCGCACACCTCGGGAGTCCCGATGCCCACGACCGCCACCTCGACCCGCACCGCCACGGGCGCCGTCCCGGCGACCGCACCCCGCGACCGCCGCCTCGCCATCGCGGCGGCGTCGGGCTTCGCGCTCGTCACCGCGTTCCAGGTCGCGCTCGCCGCCGGCGCCCCGCTCGGCGCCGCCGCCTGGAGCGGGGCCCACCCGGGCCGCCTGCCCGACGACCTCCGCGTCGCGAGCAGCGTCTCGGCCGTCGTCTGGCTGCTCGCCGCGCTCGTGGTGCTCGCACGCGGCGGGGTGGGCGTCCGGCTCCCCGCCCGCGCCGGTCGCACCGGTGTGCGCGCGCTCGTCGGGCTGCTCGGGCTCGGCGCGGTCATGAACGCGGCCTCGTCAAGCCCCTGGGAGCGGTACGGCTGGGCACCGTTCGTCGTCGTCCTGCTCGTGCTGTGCGTCCTGCTGGCCCGCCGCGCACCGCAGGACGCCGCGGCGAGCTGATGGGGCTCGGCGCACCGGTGCGGCCGGTCGCACGCAGACCGAGGGCCCGGCAGCTGGTGGGGGAACCAGCCGCCGGGCCCTCGGCGCCGAGCGGGACGGACTACCGCAGCCCGGTGGACAGCGCGCTGATCAGCTCGCCGTTCGCGGTGTCACCCGACAGCTCCCAGAAGAACGTGCCGCCGAGGCCCTTGCTCTTGGCCCACGACATCTTGCTCGCGAGCGTCTGCGGGGTGTCGTAGCTCCACCACTCGCTGCCGCACTTGGCGTACGCGGTGCCGCCGACCGTGCCCGTCGCGGGGCAGCGGCCCTTGAGGACCTTGTAGTCCTCGATTCCGGCCTCGTACGTGCCGGGAGCCGCACCCGTCGCGGAGCCACCGGGCGCCGCCTGGTTGACCCCGGTCCAGCCGCGGCCGTAGAAGCCGACGCCGAGCAGGATCTTGTTCGACGGGATGCCCTTGCCGATGAGCTTGTCGACAGCAGCCTCGGAGTTGAAGCCCTGCTGCGGGATGCCCGCGTAGGACGTCAGCGGCGAGTGCGGCGCGGTGGGACCGGCCGGGTTGAACGCCCCGAAGTAGTCGTAGGTCATCGGCATGATCCAGTCGAGCTTCGTCGCCGCCGTCGCGTAGTCGGCCGCGTCGATCTTGCCGCCGCTGCTGCCGTCGGCCGTGATGGCCGCGGTGACGAGGGCGCTGCTGCCGAACTTGGAGCGCAGCGCGCTGACGACCTTGTCGAACGACTGGGGGCCGCTCGCGTCGCACACCAGGCCGCACGCGTTGGGGTACTCCCAGTCGACGTCGATGCCGTCGAACACGTCGGCCCAGCGCGGGTCCTCGACGAGGTTGTAGCAGGACTCAGCGAACGCGGCGGGGTTCTGCGCGGCCTGCGTGAAGCCGCCCGACCAGGTCCAGCCGCCGAACGACCAGACGACCTTGAGGCCGGGGTGCATGGCCTTGAGCTTGCGGAGCTGGTTGAAGTTGCCGCGCAGCGCGCCGGTGTCCCACGTGTCGGCGACGCCGTCGACGCTGTCGGCCGCGGTGTAGGCCTTGTCGTAGTCGGCGTAGGAGTCACCGATCGAGCAGCGGCCGCCGGTCGTGTTGCCGAACGCGTAGACGATGTGGGTCAGCTTGTCCGCCGAGCCGCTCGTCTGGATGTTCTTCACGTGGTAGTTGCGGCCGTAGACGCCCCACTCGGTGAAGTAGCCGACGACCTTCTTGCCGGCCGGACCGGGCGGCGGGGTCGTCGTCGTGGGGGTCGGGGTCGGCTTGGGGGTGGTCGTGACCGTCGGCGTCGGGGTGGGCGTCACCGGCGGCGGCGTGACCGTCCCGCCGGCGCACGTCGCGCCGTTGACGGTGCACGCGGTGGGGGCCTTGTGGGCGCCGGTGGCGACGTATCCCCAGGTCAGCGAGGCGCCGGGAGCCAGCGACCCCGCCCAGCTCTTCGACTTCGCGGTGTAGCGGCTGCCGTTGCGCGTGACGTCGGCGTCCCACGAGCTGCTGATCGTCGTTCCGGCCGGGAGGTCGAACTCGACCGTGAAGGGTGCGGCGGCGGTGCTGTTGTTGGTGACCTTGACGTTGACCTGGTGGCCGGTGCCCCAGTCGCCTGCGGACGTGAAGGTCGCGGTGAAGGTCCCGGCAGCGCTGGCGGGAGCGGCGGGCAGGGCCGCGACGAAGGTGACGAGCAGGCCGGCCAGGGCGGCCAGCGCGACGGCGACGCGCGTGCGGGGCGCGACGAGGGCCGTCTGGTGGTGCGGTGCGAGCGTTCCGTGCCCCGCGGCGGCGCGGTGAGTGAAGCGCATCGTTCCAGTCCCCTGTCCTCTCGGCCTCTCGGCCTGATATGTAAGGATGGTGTACTAATGGATCGATTCCGACAGTAGCCGTCGGCTGTTCACCCGGTCAACGGTTGACTTACAGACCGGTCGTGCGGCATTGCGCGGGCGCGCACGCCCGCGCCCGGCCCGTCCCGGCGGGAGCACCGTGGACCCCCGCTCGGCGCGCGCAGACCCGCCCGCGTCGGGAGACTGGGCCCACCAGCACCGATCGAAGGGGTCGCCCATGCGCTCGACCATCGTCACGCTGTCCCTCGCCGGGGCTCTCGTCCTGACCGGCTGCACCGCCGGCGACGAGAGCGCCGACCCCGTCGCCGAGCGCTCCGGGCCCGAGACGCTCGCCCCCGAGGACCTCGGCGAGGACGTCGTCGACCTCGCCGGCGTCCAGGACCAGATCGACGACCTGCGCGCCGGGCTCGACGACGCCGAGGCGGACGCCCGCGCCGAGGCCGAGGCCGCGCTCGAGCAGGCCCAGTCCGCGCTCGACGAGGCCGAGACCGCGCGGGACAGCGACGACCAGGCCGCGCGCGACGAGGCGGTCGCGTCCGTCGAGGAGGCGGGCGAGGCGCTGCAGGCCGCCCGCGAGGACGCCGCCGACGCGTTCGGCCGCGCGCTCGACACGCTCGACGCGGACCTGCGCCGGCTCGCCGAGGAGCTGCGCCAGGCCCCCGCCTGACCGCGGCCGGGCCAGGCCGGAGCTCGGCGCCGGCCCGCCGTCTCGACGCGCGCGCACGCCCCCGGACGTCTACCTTTCGCGCATGACCTCGCGCCGCACGGACACCCGCGACGCCGAGGCCCCGCACCACCCCGGCCGCACGCACCGCCTCCTGCGCGCCGCGGGCTTCGCGGCGGCGCTCGGGCTGCCCGTCGCCGCGCTCGCGTTCGTCGTGCGCTCCCAGTCCTCACCCGTCGTCGTGCTCGACGAGGCCGTGATCGCCGCGGCGACGGACCTGACCCGCGACAACCCCTCGCTGCGCAGCGTGCTGCTCGCGTGGCAGGAGGCGTTCCGCGGCGTGTGGGTCAACCCCCTCGTCGCTCTCCTGTGCCTGTGGGCGTGGCGGCGGCACGGCCTGCGCACCCGCGCGACGTGGGCCGTCGTCACGCTGTTCGTGGCCTGGGGTCTCGCGCAGGTCATGAAGCAGGTCGTGGCCCGTGCCCGCCCCGTCGTCGAGGACGCCGTCGCGCACGCCGACGGCTTCAGCTTCCCGTCGGGCCACGCGACGAACACCGCGGTCGCCGGGCTCACGGTGACGCTGCTCGTCTGGCCGCTGCTCGGCCCCCGCGGGCGCGTCGCGGTCCCCGCCGTCGCCGCCACGCTCGTCGTCCTCACCGCCGCCGACCGCGTCCTGCTCGGCGTGCACTACCCCTCCGACGTCGTCGCGGGGGTGCTCGTCGGCACCGCGATGGTCGGCGCCTCCTACCTCGGCTACGTCGGCCGCACCCCGCACCTCCCCCAGCACAGCGCCCCCGACACCCCCGCCACCCCCGACGACAGGCAGGCCCACCCGTGAGCTTCGTCCACCGGTACGCGCAGGACACGTCGCGACCGACCCTGCGCAGCGCCGGCGGCGACCTCGCCCGCCGCGCCCTCGCCCCGGCCGTCGGGCTGTGGGCGGTCGTCGTGGGGCTCGGGATGCTGATCCGGGGGCTGCTCGACGACCTGCCCGCCGAGGACGCGATCAACGCCGACCTGGCCGCGGACCGGACGCCGGTCATGGACCAGGTCACCGCGCTGTGGTCGAACATCGGCGCGACGCTGTTCATCATCACCACGTGCCTCCTCGTGATCGCGCTCGTCTGGTGGCGCACCAAGGAGTGGTGGCTCGCCGTCGTACCCGGGATCGCAGTGTCGGTGCAGGCAGCGGTGTTCGTGACCGCCGCCGCGGTCGTCGGCCGCGAGCGCCCGTCGGTCGAGAAGCTCGACGAGGCACCCCCGACGTCGAGCTTCCCGAGCGGGCACGTCGGGGCGTCGACCGCGTTCTACCTGACGCTCGCGCTGCTGAGCCGGCGGATCGCGAACCCGACGCTGCGGTGGCTCGCGACCGCGGTCTGCCTGCTCGTCCCCGTGCTCGTCGCGTACGCGCGGCTGTACCGCGGCATGCACCAGCTGACGGACGTCCTCGTCGGCGTCCTCAACGGCGTCGTCTGCGCCGGGCTCGCGTGGCACTACCTGCGTCGACGCGAGCGCCGGACGTCCCCGGGCCGGGACCGTCGCGCGGTCGCCTCGCGCTGACCGCCCACGGGGGCGGAGTCGTTTTGTCCCCTTCCCTCCCGGGAATACCTGTGCGTACGTTGTGAACCGCGCCGACGCGGCTTCCTCCTCGGACGGACCGCGGGGTCAGCAGACCCGGGCTCGCCGAACTCCTCAGGAGGTCCCACCCGTGACAGCACGTCGTACCCTCGCCGCGCTCACCGCGGCCAGCGCCCTGCTCGTCGGCGGCGCGATCGCGTCACCCGCCTCCGCGCACGGCGGCTCGAACAGCCCCGAGCGCTTCGCGGAGAAGGTCACCACGAAGGCGGTCCAGCGCCACCTGCAGGCCCTGCAGTACGTCGCCGACCGCAACGACGGCAACCGCGCCGCCCTCACGCCCGGGTACGAGGCGAGCGCCCAGTACGTCGAGCGCACCCTCAAGCGCGCGGGGTACACGACGGAGCGCGACTACTTCACGTTCGACCTCGACGTCGTCGACGCCGAGGCCCTGCTGCAGAACACCCCTGAGGCCGCGAGCTTCGTCGTCGACCAGATGGAGTTCTCGTCGAGCACGCCCGACGCCGGGCTGACCGCGGACCTCTCCGCCCCGACGGACCCGCTCGGCTGCGACGCCGCAGCGTGGGGCGACGTCGACCCCACCGGCACGATCGCGCTCGTGAGCCGCGGGACCTGCCCGTTCGCCACGAAGGCGCTCGTCGCGCAGGAGGCCGGCGCGCTCGGGATCGTCATCTACAACAACCTCCCCGAGACGGAGCTGTTCGGCACGCTCGGTGAGGACAGCGGCGTCACGATCCCCTCCGCGGGCACGACGCTCGAGACCGGCCAGGCGCTGCTCGAGGACCTCGGCACCGGCTACCCGGTGAACGTCACGCTCGACATCCGCAGCCACGTCGAGGAGGCCGAGAGCTTCAACGTGATCGCCGAGACCAAGCGCGGGCGCGACGACAACGTCGTGATGCTGGGCGCGCACCTCGACAGCGTCGAGGACGGCCCCGGCATCAACGACAACGGCTCCGGCTCGGCGGCGCTGCTCGAGGTCGCGGTCCAGCTCGCGAAGTCGAAGAAGCACAACAACACGGTGCGCTTCGCGTGGTGGGGCGCCGAGGAGCTCGGGCTCATCGGCTCGACCGAGTACGTCGAGGAGCTCGCGACGCAGGAGGGCGAGCTCGACCGCATCGCGACGTACCTGAACTTCGACATGATCGGCTCGCCGAACTACATCATCGGCGTGTACGACGCCGACGAGTCGACGTACGAGGCGCCCGTCGAGGTCCCGCCCGGCTCCATCGAGACCGAGGACGTCTTCACCGACTACTTCGACAGCATCGGGCAGCCGTGGGTCGACACGGAGTTCTCGGGCCGCTCCGACTACCAGGCGTTCATCCTCAACGGCATCCCGGCGTCGGGCCTGTTCACCGGGGCCGACGACGTCAAGACCGCCGAGGAGGTCGCGCTGTTCGGCGGCACCGAAGGCATCACGCACGACCCGAACTACCACTCGCCCGAGGACGACATCACGAACATCAACGCCACGGCGCTCGGGATCATGGTGAAGGCCGTCGCGTTCGCGACGTACTCGCTCGCGCAGGACACGTCCGCGATCAACGGCGTCTCCGGCCCGGGCACCGGCCACGGCCACCCCGGGCACCCGGGCCACCCCGGCCACCCGGGCAAGGGCCCGCACGGTGGGACGGTCGGTCCGCTCGGGACGCAGGAGGGCTGGGAGCGCGCAGCCTGACGCCTCCGCGCCCGACCGCACGATCAGCAGGGCCGACGGGTTCCGACCCGTCGGCCCTGCTGCGTGCCCGGAGCCCTCGCGGGCGCGCAGTCAGGACCCGGCCGGGGTGGCCGGCGTCCGCGGGAAGAGCCGGGCGAGGACGTCGGCGAGGGTGACGACCCCGCGCAGGGCGCCGTCGTCGACGACGACGGCGAGGTGGTTGCGCGTCTCGCGCATCGACGTCAGCGCCGCGTACACGGGCGTGCGGGCCTCGAGCGCGAGCACGGGCCGCATGAGCTCCTGCACGGGCCGGTCGGCGGGTTCGACCAGCGTGTCCCGCACGTGCACGACCCCCTGCGCCGAGCCCGGGTCCCCGACGAGGATCCGCAGGTGGCCCGAGGCCCGGGTGGCGTCCTGGACGTCCGCCGCCGTCGCGGTGACGGGGACGGCGGTCGGCCGCGAGGCGGGCGTGAGCAGGTCCCCGACCGTGAGCTCCTGGAGCTCCAGGGCGCCGGAGAGCTGGGCGAAGTAGGCCGGCTCGAGCGCCCCCACGTTCGCGGAGTGCTCGAGCAGGTGACGGAGGTCGTCGGGGTTCTGCCCGGCGGCGACCTGGCTCGCCGGCTCGACGCCGACCTTGACCAGGCACCAGTTGGCCACGTCGTTCAGGGCGACGAGCAGCGGTCGGGTGACCCACATGAACGCGCGCATGGGGATCGCGAGCACGGTCGCGGACGTCTCGGGGTGGGCGATCGCCCACGACTTGGGGGCCATCTCCCCGACGACGAGGTGCAGGAACGTGACGATCAGGAGGGCCAGGACGAACCCGGCGGCGTCGGCCAGCCACAGCGCCAGCCCCCACGTCTCGAAGACGGGCGTGAGCCAGTGGTGCACGGCCGGCTTGGTGATCGCCCCGAGGGCCAGGGTGCACGCGGTGATCCCGAGCTGGGAACCGGCGAGCAGCACCGTCAGCTCGGTCGAGCTGCGCAGCGCCGCACGCGCCGACCGGCTGGTGGGTGCGGCGTCCTCGAGCCGGTGCCGCTTCGCGGCGAGCAGCGCGAACTCCACGGCGACGAAGAACGCGCTCAGCGCGATCAGGGCGACGGTGACGCCGGTGACGATCCACGGGTCGCTCATCGGCCGGCCTCCCGGGCGTCGGGGCCGGCGCCGGCGCCCGTCCCTGCGTCGGGGCCGGTGTCCATCTCTGCATCCGTGCCGGCGTCGGGCCCGGCCTCGGGCGGCGCGGGCGGTTCGGCGGGGACCGTGACGCGCACGAGCGCGGGCACGTGCCGCTCGACCTCGAGCACCTCCACGCGCATCCACAGCGGTGCGGGCTCGTCGGCGTGGGCCAGGTCGGCCGGGTCGGGAGGCAGCTCGACGTGCACGACGTCCCCGGTCGCGGGCAGGGAGCCGTGGTGGGCGATGACCAGGCCGGCGATGGTCTCGTAGCCGTCGCGCGGCAGGTCGTGGCCGACGGCGCGCTCGACCTCGTCGATGTGGACGTCGCCGGCCATGACCCAGATCCCGTCGTCCGCCACGGGGGCGAGGGTCGGGGTGGCGGGGTCGTGCTCGTCGGTGATCTCCCCGACCAGCTCCTCGGCGAGGTCCTCGAGGGTCAGCACCCCGGCGAACCCGCCGTACTCGTCGATCACGCACGCCATCCGGTTCCTCGACCGGGTCAGCTCGCGCAGGGCACCGGGCAGGGTCATCGACGCCGCGAGCACCAGCGGGGGCCGCATGAACGTCTCGGCGGCGGCGCGGTCGCCCTCGGCACCCGCCAGCACGTCGTCGAGGTGGACGACGCCGACGACCTGCTCGTCGTCGGTCAGCACCGGGTACCGGGAGTGACCGGTGGACATCCGGGTGCGGACCTCCGCCAGCGTCTCGGTGGCGTCCACGACGTCCACGTGGGCGCGGGGGATCATCGCGTGCTCGACGTCGCGACGCGGGAAGTCGATGATCCGGTCCAGGAGCATCGACAGGTCGGCCGGGAGGTCCCCGCTGTCGCGGGAGTCCTCGACGATGTGCTCGAGGTCCCGCACGGTCGCGGAGTGCTCGACGTCGTGCACGGGCTCGATCCGCAGGGCGCGCAGCAGGAGGTTCGACGCGGCGTCGAACACTCGGATGAGCCACCCGAACACCGTCAGGTAGACCGTGGTCGAGCGGGCCAGCCACAGGGCGACCGGCTCGGGGCGGGCGATGGCAAGGTTCTTGGGGAACAGCTCGCCGACGATCATCTGCACGAGCGTCGAGAACAGCAGCGCGAGGACCGTGCCGATCGCGATCCCCACGCCGGTCGGGACACCGACCCCGCCGAGCGCCTCGCCCAGGGACTCACCGATCAGCGGCTCGGCGACATACCCGACGAGCAGCCCCGTGACGGTGATGCCGAGCTGCGCGCCGGACAGCATGAAGGACGTGCGCCGGGTCACCGCGAGCGCGCGCTGCGCCGCGACGTCGCCACCACCGGCCCGCGAGGCCAGGCGCGAGCGGTCCACGGCCATGTACGCGAACTCCTGGGCCACGAAGTAGCCGGTGGCGGCCGTGATGGCCAGCACGACGAGCACGCCGAGCAGCAGCGTGAGCACCCACATCAGGACATGCACCCCCTCGCCGGCTGATCGTCGCGCGACGTGCGGGGGCTCGTACTGTCGGTGTCCATGGCTCTTTCGGGTGGGCGGCAGGTCCTCTGGACAACGCGTGCCAGCCCGGGCCGGTTCCCGCCGGTGGCCGACGGCTCGTGGACGGCACAGGCTGGGGTCGTGCCTGACCGACCTCCGACCCCGTGGACCGGGCTGGTCGTCGCCCTGCCGGCGCCGCCGGCGGGTGACGTCGAGCCGGTGGTCCCTGCGCGACCGGTCCGGGTGACCGCGCGGCTGCATGACGGCTCGACCGCGACGCTCGACGTGGCGCTCGTCGCGCGCGCACCCGGCTTCGTCCGCGTCGCGCAGGACCGCGGCGCGGAGCCTGCCTGGCTCGCGTGGATCCCCGAGGACGACGTGCGGCGGGAGCCGCCCGCGGCGCTCGACCACGGCGCCCTGCCGGACGCGCCCGCCCTCCCGCAGCCCCGGCCGTCACCGGAGTGACGCTCCTCGGTCTCGATCTCGGTCGCGGCTCACGCCGTCGGGATCGCCTGGTCGAGGCCCTGCTCGCTAGCATCCTGGTCGAACATGTGTTCGAATGGCTGCCATGCGGTGGGAAGGCCAGCGGCTCGACCAGGACGAGGGCGGCGCCCTGCCCGGGCTCTCGCTCGCCGGGCTCGTGCGCAGCGTGCAGACGCCCGACTTCCGCGGCGTGACCTTCCACGAGGTCGCCGCCAAGAGCGCGCTCAACCGGGTCCCCGAGGCGTCGCGCATGCCGTTCCGGTGGACGGTGAACCCCATGCGCGGGTGCTTGCACGCGTGCACGTACTGCTTCGCGCGGCCCACCCACGAGTACCTGGACCTCGACGCCGGCCGGGACTTCGAGACCCAGATCGTCGTCAAGACCAACGTCGTCGACGTCCTGCGCGCCGAGCTCGCCCGGAGGTCCTGGCAGCGCGAGCACGTCGCCCTCGGCACCAACACCGACCCCTACCAGCGGGCCGAGGGCCGGTACTCGCTCATGCCGGGGATCATCGGCGCGCTCGCGGGCTCGGGCACACCCCTGTCGATCCTCACGAAGGGCCCGCTGCTCAAGCGCGACCTGCCGCAGCTCACCGCCGCCGCGCGCGACGTGCCCGTGGGCGTCGCCGTCTCCCTCGCGGTCCTCGACCCCGCCCTCCAGCACGCGGTCGAGCCGGGGACCCCCGGGCCGCGGGCACGCCTGGACCTCGTGCGCGCGGTGCGCGACGCCGGGCTCTCGTGCGGCGTGCTCGTCGCGCCCGTCCTCCCGTGGCTCACGGACTCCGAGGAGCACCTCGACGCGCTGCTCGGCGAGCTCGCGAAGGTCGGGGCCAGCGGGGTGACGGTCATGCCGCTGCACCTGCGCGGCTCGGTGAAGCCGTGGTTCCTCCGCTGGCTCGCGGAGGAGCACCCGCAGCTCGTCACCCGCTACCGGGGCCTCTACGGGCGCGGGGCCTACGTGCCCGACGACTACCGGCGGTGGCTGCGCGAGCGCGTCGCCCCGCTGCGACAGCGGCACGGCTTCGTCAGCGCGGCCGAGCGTCAGCCCGGCCTCGGCCCGGGAGTCGAGGGGTTCCCGCCCGGGTCGCTGCCGACGCCGCGCGGCGGGCCGGTCGAGGCCCCGCAGGACGTGGGCGGGCAGCTCACGCTGTTCTGACCGACCCGCGAATGGCCGCCGGTCGGGCCCCGCTGATCAGGCCACGGCGATCAGGCCTGGGCGTCGTCCGGGACGGCGTCCGGGTCCTCCTCGGGCTCGAAGCCCGACGGCTCCCCGGCGCCGATCCCGACGCCCGTCTCCGGGTTCGGGACGTCGCCGGTCGGGGTGTTCGTGTCGCTGTCCGTGCTCTGCGTGTTCTCGCTCATGACGCCATCGTGCGCCGCATCGCGCCCGACCGCCCGAGGAACGCCCGGATCGGCGTGCTCCCGAGCGGCGAGCAGCGACCGACGAGAACGGTGCGCCGCCGCGGCAGGGCAGCCGGACCTCGCCGGCCGCCCCGCCGCGGACCGGAGTCAGGACCGGTCCGACGCACCCCGCTGGTGCGGCACGAACGCGATCCGCGCCGGGGGGTGGTTGGCCGCCCGGTGCGCGCGGCCGCGCAGCCACACGCCCCCGACGAGCAGCGCCAGCGCGACCGGGACGAGCCAGAGCTCGCTCCCGGTGTCCGCGAGGGCCGCGACCGGCCGGACGTCGGCAGCGCGCGTCGCGAGTGCGGCAGACCGACCCGCTCCCGTGGCGCTGCGGGCCAGGGCGACCTGCTCGGCGCTCGTCGCGTCCGCCCGGTCCGTCCCGAGGCTGCCGCCGCCCGCGCTCATCGCGACCCCGGCACCCGACCCGTCCGACGTTCCCCCGGGCGCCTCCTCACCGGCTCCGAGGACCCCCTCGGACGGCGTCACGACGCCCGGAGCGGTCGGCTCGACGACCGAGCCGCCGCCCGGCGTGCCGGCGCCCGGCATACCCGGCGTGTCGGCGCCCGGCGTACCCGGTGTGCCGGCGTCCGTGTCGGTCCCGCCGCCGGTGTCGGTGCCGCCTGCGGCGCCCGCCGCCTCACGGCTGACCGTCGCGTCCCCGAGCACCCCGAGGGCCACGCCGGAGACCGTCACGGGCACGCTCACCGGAGCGTCGACCAGCGGCCCCTCGGCCCCCACGGCCGCACCGTCACCAGCCGGCTCGGTCGGCTCCCCGGGCACCGACGCATCCGTCCCGCCGTCGGTGCGTCCCTGGGTGACGTCCGCGTCACCGAGCACGCCGAGCGCCACCCCGGAGACGTCGACCGGAACCGTCACCGGCACCGACACGACCCCCGGGATCGGCCCGGCAGCTCCGGAGCCGTCGCCCTCCGCGGGGCCACCGCTGACCTCGTCACCGCCGGCCGGTCCTGCGGACGTGACGCTCGCGTCCCCGAGCACCGCGACCGCGACGCCCGACACGTCGACCGGCACCTCGACCGGAGCCGAGACCAGCGATCCCGGTGCCGGCACCGGCACCTCGGGCGCCATCACGGGGTCACTAGCGGCGCCGCCCGCACCGGCACCACCGGCAGGCGCCGCGGACCCGACGGTCGCATCCCCCAGCACCGCCACCGCGACGCCCGAGACGTCGACCGGCACGGTGACGGGCGCCGCGACCAGGGCCTCCGGCGACGCCACCGGCGCCTCGGGAACGGCTGCCGCCTGACCACCGGCCGGCGCCGCGGACGCAACGTTCGCATCCCCCAGCACCGCCACCGCGACGCCCGACACGTCGACCGGCACGGTGACGGGCGCCGCGACCAGCGGCGCGCCGCCGGCGGCTGCGGTCGGCTCGCCGCCGAGGCCGACGCTCAGCGCGACGAGGGGTTGCGTGGTGGAGCCGACGACGACGTCGACCCCGAGCGCCCCGTCGTGGGGCGTGGCTTGGGCCGCGACGGCCCCGGCGGCCAGCAGGCCACCGCTCACGAGCGCTGTCTGCAGCGCTCGACGGACGTACGTGTGCATGGGTTGCTCCTCTGCTGATGACCGGAGCGCCCGCTCGGGGCGCGAGGACGCGTGTCGTCACGGGGACGACGCGGTCCGGTCAGGCAGGGCTGCGCGGGATGTCCGTCGCCGGGCCGCCGGGGCAGCCGAGGTCCGCACCCGCGAGGGTCGCGACGAGCCGCAGGCCGGCGGGCGCGGCGAAGGTCAGGAGCGCGGCGTCGGCGCCGGTGCGGGGACCGCCGCCCGCGGACGAGCCCCCGCCCGCGCCACCCGTCGAGGGCACGGGGGCCGCGGGCGCGCCGGGGGTGCCGGGGGTCGTGGGTCCGTGGGCGTCGCCGGTCGGCGTCGCTGCCGCGCGCGCGACGGCGAGGCCGCCGGCCGTGGACCCGGCCGGGGTGCCCGTCGAGCGCGGGCTCGTCGCGTGCGCAGTCGCCCCGGCACCGACGCCCGCAGCTGCGGGAGCGGCTGCTCCTGCCGGTGCGCCGAGAGCGGGGAGGTCGGAGCCGGCGGAGAGGTCCGAGCGGTCGTCGACCACGGGGCGGTCCACGTACTGCCCGCCACCACCACCACCCGGGAGCACCGGCGACGTCGGCGCGGGACTCGGCACGACGACGCCCGGCACGAGCGGGTCGAGCACCAGGGGCGCCAGCGGGAGGGCCGGGACGAGCGATCGGACCGCCTCGACCACGGGGGTGAGCGGCGCGACGACGGGTGCGACGACGCCGTCGAGCACCAGCCGCAGCGGCTCCGCGACGTCTCGAACGACCCCACCGAGCAGCTCGTCGACGGGGGCGGTCACCGGCGTGAGCGCGGGAGCCACCGCGTCGACCGCGCCGGTGACCGGCTCGACGAGCGGCGACACCGCGGTCACCGTGCGCTCGACGACGGGGACCACGGGCTGCACGACGCCCGCGACGACGGGCGCCAGGGCCTGCGTCACCGGGGCCGCCACCTGCGCCACCGGCTCGACGACCGGCTCCACCACGGGAGCGACGGTGCCGGCCACGGGGTCGACCACCTCGGCCACGGGCGTCACCGCGGCGTCCGCGACCGGCGTGAGGACGGCGTCGGCGACCGGTGTCACCACGGCCCCGACCGAGCCGGTCAGCCCGCCGAGCACGGCACCGAGCGCCTCGTCGGCCCCCGCGACCTGCGTCGTGACCAACGAGCTCGTGAGGTGCGGCGCGGCGAACGACCCGACGGCGAGCGGCGCGGCCGGAGCTCCTGCGGCCTGCGCGGGACCGGCGACCACGGCACCGACGAGCACGGCACCGGCTCCCGTGAGCAGGCCGCGGACCAGCCACGTCCCTGCTCGCGTCGCCCAGCGGTGCGCGCTCATCGCCCACGACCCCCCACGGTCCGCGCGTCACCGATGACGCGCCCCTCGAACGTAGGAGGCACCTCGGTGGACCCGCAATCGCAGCGGCCGGTCGCTGCTCCGTCCGGGTGAACGGCCGCAGCCCCGCCCGCAGGGCCGCTCGCCGCACCCTCACCCGTCCGCGCACCCTCACGCTCACCCGTCCGGGCGCCCCACGCTCACGACGAGCGCGCCACGCGTTCCCCCTTCACCCGTCCGCGAGCCGCGGCGGGAACCCCCCGGTCGCGACGGGTCCCCACGCCTCGATGTGGAGCCGGATCAGCGACTTCCCCTGGTCGAGCATGGCCTGGCGGTACTCGGCCCAGTCGGGGTGCTCGCCGGCGATGTTGCGGTAGTACTCGACGAGCGGCTCGACCGAGTCGGGCGGGTCGACGACCTCGGCGGTCCCGTCGACCTGGACCCACGGCCCGTCGAAGTCGTCCGACATCACGCACGCGCTGACCTGGGAGTCGCGCCGGACGTTGATCGCCTTCGCGCGGTCCGGGTAGGTCGAGACGACGAGGCAGCCGGAGTCGTCGACCCCGCACGTCACGGGCGAGAGCTGCGGCCCGCCGGACCGGCGCCGGGTGAGCAGCACGGCGTGGTGGCGCGGGCGCAGGAACTCGAGCAGCTCGTCGCGGCTCACTCGGTCGGCGGTGGCGATGCGTCGCGGCACGGGGGACTCCTCGGGTCGGCGGCCCGTCGTCGGGCACGGGGCGGTCCTCGTCACTCTCGCACCGGCGGCCGGACGCGTCCCCCGCATCCTGTCGGGCTTTGCGCCGCATGTGGAGAACCTGTGCCGCACCTTGACGGTGCATATCGGACGCCGCGAGTGTGGCGAGCATGCCAGCCGCGAGCCGGCGCCAGGGGGGCGTCGACCGCGTGGCACGTCGCAGGGGGCTCGATGAACCGACCACGCACGTCCCGTCTCGTCACCGTCCTGACCGCTCTCGCGCTCGTCGGCACCGCCGCCGCCGGCGCGTCCACGGCCCAGGCATCCGCACGCGCACCGATCGGGGACGTCGAGGCGCAGCGCGTCGACCGTGTCCCGACGCCGACCCCGAGCTGGTTCGACTGCAGCCCGGCGTTCGGCGAGGGCAACGAGTGCACCACCGTGAACCTGCCGCTCGACTACGACCAGCCGCGGGGCGCGACCACCGCCGTCGCGGTCCTGCGCCACCCGGCGGCCGACCAGGCGAACAAGCTCGGCTCGCTGTTCCTCAACCCCGGCGGCCCCGGCGGCTCGGGCGTGGAGATCGCCGCGGTCGCGAGCCAGTTCCTCGGTCCTGAGGTCGTCGAGAAGTTCGACATCGTCGGCGTCGACCCGCGCGGCACCAACTTCAGCGACAACGTCCGCTGCTGGGAGAACATGGGCGAGCAGGCCGCCGACCTCCAGGGCTGGGACGTGCCGTTCCCCGACACGGACGACGAGGAGGCGGCGTACGTCTCGGCGTCGGAGCGCATCGGGCAGGCGTGCTCGACGACCGGCACGCCGCTCTCGGGCTCGATGTCGACGGCCGAGGTGGCCCGTGACATGGACGTCATCCGGCGCATGCTCGGCGACACCCAGCTCACGTACCTCGGCTTCTCGTACGGCAGCTACCTCGGCAACGTGTACGCGAACATGTTCCCGGGCCGGGTCCGGGCTCTCGTGATCGACGGCGTGCTGGACCCGACGGGCTGGCAGGGCAGCCGCGCCACCCAGAGCACGCCGGTGACGACCCGGATCAAGTCGGGTGAGGGCGCCGCGAAGGCGCTCGACGAGATCCTGCTCCGGTGCGAGAAGGCCGGCCCGGAGTACTGCCGGCTGTCCGGGTACGGCGACCCGCAGGACCTGTTCGCGCAGATCAAGGCGACGCTGCGGGAGGAGCCGCTCGACCTCGTGGACCCGGAGACGGGTGAGGTGTACCTGACGCTCACGTACCCGGTCCTGATCTCGTTCCTGCTCGGCGACCTGTACGCGCCGATCGCCGCGGACTTCGTCGACATGGACCTGAGCTTCGTGTGGGAGCTCCTGCAGGAGCCCGCCGAGCCGGGGACCGAGGCCGCCGCGCGGCAGGACGCCGCGCGCCAGGGACTCGTCGAGCGGTACCGCCAGCAGCAGGAGCAGGCGAAGGCGGCGGAGGTGACGGAGGCCCAGCAGCGTGCGGCGCTCGGGTTCGCGTTCCCGTACGACAACTCCCCCGAGGCGTTCCTCTCGGTCCTGTGCACGGACAGCCGCAACCCGGTCTACGCGAGCTCGTGGCCGGGGCACGCGGACCGCGCGGACGCCCGGGCCCCCGACTTCGGGCGCCTGTGGACGTGGGGCTCGTCGCCCTGCGCCCAGCAGACGTGGACGGTGCGCGACGAGGACGCCTACACGGGGACGTTCACGAAGACGACGGCCAACCCGGTGCTCGTCGTCGGCAACTACTGGGACCCGGCGACGAACTACGACGGCGCGGTCAACGCGGCACGGCTGCTGCCGAACAGCCGGCTGCTGTCGAGCGACAGCTGGGGCCACACCGCGTACGGCACGTCGGCGTGCGTGACGGACGCGATCGAGACGTACCTGCTGACGCGCGCGACGCCGCCCGCGGGGACGCTGTGCGTCGGGGCCGACCAGCCGTTCACCGTCCCGCTCGAGGCGCCCGAGGGTCCCGACTCGGGTGCGCGGTCGGCGCGGTCCGACCGGCTGCCGCCCGTGGTGCCGCCGGTTCCGGGGGCGCTGCCGCGGAGCTGATCTCCCCGCAGCCCGCCGGACGGCGGCGCTCGCTCCGGGTCTGACGGCGCAGCCCGCGCCGACCGGGCCCGACGAGCACCGCAGCACCGACCGGCCCCCGCTCAGCACGTGCTGGGCGGGGGCCGGTCGCGCGTCGGCCCGGCGGCGCCGGCCTGTCGCTCGACCACGGATCGCTGGGAACTCGCTTTACGCGCTATGTGGAGAACCTGTGCGTTCCCTTGACGCTGGCGCGCGTGCGCCGAGAGTGTGAAGCGCATGCCGCTCACGAGCCGGCGTCAGGGGGCGCCGACCGGTCGGCACGTCACAGGAGGTTCGATGTCTCGAGCACGCACGTCCACCCGGTGGGTCGCCGTCCTGGCGACCGCCACCCTCGCGTGTACCGCGGTCGCCGGAGCCGCGTCCGCCGTCGGCACGCCGATCGGGGACATCGAGGCGCAGCGCGTCGACCGCGTCCCCGCACCCGCGCTGAGCTGGTTCGACTGCAGCCCCGCGTTCGGCGAGGGCAACGAGTGCACCACCGTGAGCCTCCCGCTCGACTACGACGAGCCCCGCGGCGCGACGACATCGGTCGCGGTCCTGCGCCACCCGGCGAGCGACCAGGCGAACAAGCTCGGCTCCCTGTTCCTCAACCCCGGCGGCCCCGGCGGCTCGGGCGTGCAGATCGCCGCCGTCGCGGCCCAGTTCCTCGGCCCCGAGGTGCTCGAGCGCTTCGACATCATCGGCATGGACCCGCGCGGCACGAACTACAGCGACAACGTGCGGTGCTTCGAGAACATGGGCGAGCAGGCGGCCGCGCTCGCCGGTGTGGACTTCCCGTTCCCCGTCACCGACGACGAGGAGGCCGTGTACGTCACGGCGTCGGAGAACATCGGGATCGCGTGCTCGACGACCGGCCGGCCGCTGTCCGGGTCGATGTCGACCGCCGAGGTGGTCCGCGACATGGACGTGCTCCGGCGCACGCTCGGCGACCAGAAGCTCAGCTACCTCGGCTTCTCCTACGGCAGCATCCTCGGCAACTACTACGCCAACATGTTCCCGGACCGCGTGCGCGCGGTCGTGATCGACGGCGTCGTCGACCCGGCCGACTGGGTCGGCACCCGCGCGAACCGCGACGTCCCGACGTTCACGCGCATCCGCTCGGCGGAGGGCGCGTCGAAGGCCCTCGACGAGATCCTGCTCCGCTGCGAGAAGACCGGCCCGGAGTTCTGCCGCTTCGCCGCGTTCGGCGACCCGCAGGACAACTACGCCGCGCTCAAGGCGTCGCTGCGCGAGGACCCCGTCGACATCGTCGACCCCGAGACGGGCGAGGTGCTCCTCACGGTCACCTACGCGACGCTGATCTCGTTCCTGCTCAGCGACATGTACGCGCCGAACGCCGCGGACATCGTCGACCAGGACCTCACGTTCCTGTGGGAGCTCGCCCAGGCGCCCGCCGAGCCGGGGACCGACGGCGCAGCGACGCAGGCGGCAGCGAACGCCGCGCTCGCCGCCAAGATCCTCTCGCAGCAGGACCGGGCGAAGGCTGCCGACGAGACCGCCGCCCAGCAGCACGAGGCCCTCGGGCTCGCATTCCCGTACGACAACGGGCTCGAGGCGTTCTTCTCGATCCAGTGCGTCGACGGCCGCAACCCGGTCTACGCGCGCTCGTGGCCCGGGCACGCCGACCGCGCCGACCAGCGCGCGCCCGACTTCGGCCGCGCGTGGACGTGGAACTCCTCGCCGTGCGCGAACCAGACGTGGACCGTGCGCGACGAGGACGCCTACACCGGACCGTTCACGAAGCAGACGGCCAACCCGGTGCTCGTCGTCGGCAACTACTGGGACCCCGCGACGAACTACGACAACGCCGTGACGGTCGACAAGGCGCTCCCGAAGAGCCGCCTGCTGTCGAGCGACAGCTGGGGCCACACCGCCTACGGCACGTCGGCGTGCGCGACGGGTGCCATCGACGCCTACCTGCTCGACGGGACGCTGCCCGCCGAGGGGACGCTGTGCGTCGGTGACGAGCAGCCGTTCACGGTGCCGCTCGACGCCCCGGAGCAGGGCGCCCGCTCCGCCGCTCCGCACGGACTCCCGCCGGTGGTCCCGCCGGTCCCGGGGGCGCTGCCGCGCAGCTGAGCCGGACCGTCACGCAGAGGAGCGCGGGGGGGGGGAAAAGAAGAGGGAGAGGGGCCCGTCGGTCTCGGTTCGTTTTTTGGGCTGGGAAGGGGCTGGGCCAGCAAAGGGGGCTTCGTTC
>NZ_JBSGSU010000004.1:432824-470788 GCF_053607065.1 Cellulomonas sp. NPDC055163
AGGGCTTCTGGTGGGGGCTCCGTCTGTTTGGGGGGACGTGGCAGAGAAGGGGAGCGGGACCGCAAAGAGGGGGACCCGGGCCCTTCCAAAGGACCGCCCCCGGGCTCCGATGCGTTCAGGTCCGGCTCGCGGACCGGCGCGGGATCAGCCCGCGAACGGGTTCTCGGTCGTGATCTGGTCGGCCGACGGCGCGGTCACCGCGGCGCCGCTCCCCCAGTTCGAGAACGTCATCTCGGTCGTCGAGCCCATGAGGTCGAAGGCCATCTTGCGCACCCGGTTGTCGGTGTCGAGCCAGTACGTGTAGACGAACGTCGCCGGGATCGTGGCGCCGGCCGCAGCGGCCTGGTCGAGGCTCGCGCGCTGCTCCTCGGGGAGCTTCGCCGGGTCCATGACGACCTCGTACGGGGTCGCCTGGACGCCGTCGACGTCCTCCGCGTCACCCTTCTTGGTCACGCTCGTGACGGCGGCCTCCGCGTCGGCCAGCGCCTTGGTCGGGTCGATCTCGCCCGTCATGTCGCCGAGGCCGGCGGCGAGCGGGTTCGAGGCGTCGCTCGGGTCGATCTGGAGGAACTTGCCGCCCGTCAGCTCGCCGAGGTTCATGTACGTGAGGCCGCCCGCCATGCGGACCTCCATCTGCCCCATCTCGGGGAGCCCCATGACCATCGAGAGCGACTGCGTGCCGTCGTCCTCGATCTGCACGGAGCCCGTGGCCTCCATCGCCTGCCCCTCGGCGGACGTCGACATCGTGAAGTCGTAGCTCTTGGCCTCGGCCTGCGCGTCGGCGATCGTCTTCAGGAAGTTGGCCTGCGTGATCTCGACGCCCTCGGCCTCCTTGGTGGCCTCGGCGGTGGCCGACGGCTCCGACGTGGTCTCGGTGCTCGCCTCCGGTGAGGAGCCGCCGCAGGCCGCGAGGCTCCACACGAGGGCGACGGCCGCGGGCACGGCGAGCAGACGACGGGACGAACGCATGGGAGAACCCCCTGGGGATGGCCGCGACAGCATCGGTCGGGCCGGCGAGCGGCAGGCGCACGACCGCGCAAGAGCCTCTCAGGCCGGGGCAGCCTGTGCGCCCGCTTTGCGGGGTGAAGTGCGCCACGCCGGGAAGCACCCCGAGACGACCCGGCAGCGCGTGAGCTCCAGGTCACGTCCCGACATCAGGCACCTCGGCCGCCGCTCGGGCGAGCTCGACGGCCATCCACGGGTACGGGTCCTCGATCCGCTCGCCCCGGCCCACGTCGCTCCGCACCTCCTCGAGAGCGGGCCCCGCGACGTAGTGCCGCCCCTTGGTCTCGCCCACGGGGCGCAGGAGCCCGGCGTCCGTGAGGGCCTTGAAGTCACGGCTCGCCGTCCGTTCGTCGATGCCGGTCTGGTCCACATAGGTCGGCCTGCGCAGACGGAAGCCGAGCAGGCCCGAGTAGAGCGCGTCCAGAGCCCGGTCCGGGAGCCGGTGGGCGGCCAGCCGCTCGTCGAGGAGCTCGTAGGCGCGTTGCGCGCGCCGCCAGCGGCTGCGCACCGTCTGCGCCTGCATGTGGTGTGCACGCAGGTTGAAGCTGACCCACAGGTGCGCGTCGGCACCCGGCTGCCACCGCCCTCGGCCCGTGACGGCGAGTACGCGGTAGTAGTCGTCCGTGTTGGCTCCCAGCCACTCCTCGATGCTCGCGAACTCCGGCTCGCCCACTCCTCGGCGCGCCAGGACGAGCGTCTGGAGGGCGCGCGCCATCCGACCGTTCCCGTCGCGAAACGGATGGATCATCACGAGATTGAGGTGTGCCATCGCCGCATGGACCATCGGGTCCTCGTCGTCGCCTCGGTTCAGGTCCGCCACCAGACCGGCCATGAGATGCGCGACGTGCTCCGCGGACGGCCCCGTGTACACGACCTGCTCCGTGCGCTCGTCGTGCACGTAAATGTCGGTCTGGCGGTACTGGCCCGGGCTCTTCGCCAGGTCGTGCGCCAGCATCATGAAGTGCATCGAGCGGAGCGCCGACGCGTCGAGCGAGAAGTGCGCGTCGCGCGCCATCGCGAGGACGTAGCCGAGCGCCTGGCGATATCCTCGGATCTCGGCGTATGTCCGCTGGTCAGCGCTCATCGGCCCCTCGTCGTCGAGAGATGCGTCCGCATCGTCGAGCTCCACGTGATAGCCCTCGATGCTGTTGGACCCCTGGATGGCGCGAGCGATCGCTGTTCGACGCAGACGGCCGGTCCAGCGCCGCGGGACACGCAGACTCTCCGCGAGCTCGGCGCGCATGGCGTGGACCTCGTCGATCACCCGGAGATCATCCAGATGGAGCGGAGGCGAGCGATACAGCATGTCCCTATGTCCTTCTTCTTGAGCCACGAAGTCTCCGTCGATGCAGTGTCGCAAGAATAGAGACTTCCCACAACCGCCGGAGTTGCTCTGCCTGCAGCACCCGATCCGCTGGCAGGCGCCTGCGCCCGCCCGGCTCGCCGCCGGAAGCTCCCGAGCACTCCCCGGGCGCGCGGGCCTCACCGGTACGCTGCTTCCGGGGCCGATCGTCACGCGATCGAACCGCGCGGCACTTCTCTCCCTCGAACGAGGGCTACCCAGACGCACCCCGCTCGCCCCGGGCCTCTAGCTCAGTCGGTAGAGCAGCGGACTTTTAATCCGTAGGTCGTGGGTTCGAGCCCCACGGGGCCCACCACACCCGTCGTCAGGTCGCGCTGCCGGGAAATCGGTCGCCGCGCGCCCACCCCGACCGGGCACGATGGGGGCATGACCACGCTCGAACGACTCACCGCCGACCTCACGACCTCGATGAAGGCGCGCGACGCCTTCCGCACCAACACCCTCCGCCAGGTCATCGGCGCGGTGCGGGCGGCGGAGAAGTCAGGCCCCGTCGCGGTCGAGCTCGACGACGACGCGGTGCAGGCCGTCCTCGCGTCCGAGGTCAAGAAGCGCCGCGAGTCCGCGGAGATCTACACGACCGCCGGCGCGACCGACCGCGCGACGACGGAGACCGGCGAGGCCGACCTCATCGAGTCGTACCTCCCGACGGCCCTCAGCGAGGCCGACCTCGACGAGGTGGTGGCGGCAGCGATCGCCGAGACGGGCGCGACGAGCATGCGCGACATGGGTGCCGTCATGCGCGCCGCACAGGCCGCGGCCGCCGGGCGGGGACGCGTCGACGGCAAGGTGCTGTCGCAGCGCGTCAAGGCGGCCCTGTCCGCGGGGTGACCGGCGCAGGGGCGCCTTGGGGGCAGGGGCGCCTTGGGGGCACCGTGCGCGCCGGGCGTGCTGAGGAGCCCCCTGGTCTGGACGTCCGTCCGGTTCCGGATGCGGCTTTCGTCCTGGTGTGGGAGGTTCTGTCCCGTCCGGTTCGAACTCTTCTCACAGGAGCTGTTCTCCCATGAGCTTTCTCGCGTTCCTCCTCCTCGGCCTGCTTGCTGGTGTGATCGCCAAGGCTCTGCTCCCTGGGCGTCAGAGCACCGGCTGGCTCATCACGCTCGTGCTCGGCGTCCTGGGCGCGGTGCTCGGTGGCTGGCTCGGTAGCGTCCTGTTCGGCGTGGGCCTCGCCACGTTCTTCGACATCCAGACGTGGCTGCTCGCCATCGGCGGCGCGATCATCGTGTTCCTCATCTACGGTGCGGCGACCGGTCGCCGCGGCCGTCGCCGCTGAACGCACCCAGCACATCCCGCGAGGGGCCGGCGTCCGTCACGACGCCGGCCCCTCGCGGCATGCCCGGGGCCGGCGACGAGAAGCATGGCGGTCCGGCAGTCGTCCGCTTCGCGGGGCCGGTCGTCCACAGATTGCGGAACGGCACTGCCCGGCTCGACCCGATTTCGCTAGGTTCGCGGGCATGCCTTTGCCTCGTGCGGCCGACGACGCCCGCCGCCCTGCCCGACGCCTTCGCGGAGGCAGCCCGATGCGCGCGGCGGTGGGCGGGGTGGTGGTGCTGGCGGCGCTGCTGACTGCGTGCACCGGGGAGCCGGCAGCCGAGCCAAGCCCGACGCGTCCTGCGACGGCGCGACCGGCAGCGTCGCCGACGCCCACCCCGACCACCACACCCGAGCCCGAGCGGCCGGCGGCGATGGACGATCCCGGCGTCGACGGGGCAGTCGCGGCAGCGACGTACTTCCTATCGCTGTACCCGTACGTCTACAACACCGGCGACCTCACGGCCTGGAAGGCGCTGAGCCACCCGGAGTGCGTGTTCTGCGCGAGCGTCATGACCGGCGTTGAGGAGATGCACTCGACTGGCAATCATCAAGATGGCACCGAGACCACAGTGTCCGATGCGCGCGCTCAGGAAATCGAACCTGGCGTTCTCTATGCAGTTGACCTGAGCCTGCTTCAGGGGCCGGCCGTCGAGCTCGACAAAGACGGCGCGGTCGTCGAGGAAGATCCGAGCACCACCGAGTCCGTCGTGCATGTTGCCGTGCAGCGCGCAGGTGGCGCCTGGCTGATCCGCGAGTGCGAAGTTGAGACCGTTGCGTAGCGAGCACCGAACGCGGCGCGCCGCATCGACAATCGTCGGTGCCGCAGTGGTCGCAACCCTGTGCACCACTCCCGCAGCCGCACTCGACAAGGTCGGTGGCGAGTCGTCCGGCTCCGTCGTCAAGGTTTACGCAGCGGCCGCCCATCGCGCTAACGATGCCTGGAGCACCGCTTCCGCCGCACACGACCCCGCGGCGAAGCTGATCGAGTACATCCGAGCCGAGCTGTGCGACGTCTCCTCGCAGTTCGTGACCTCGACCCTCGACGGTGAGTGCGACCCCGGCGACGGTGCGATCACCCCACCCGACTGCGGGCCCGGCATCACCCCGCTGCTCCCGCTCTGGTCCCGCACCCGCACAGCCGAAGGTGCCCCCTGGACCCGCTGGGACCGGATCAGCGACTACTACTGCCCCCAGGACGTCCTGCCGGAGTTCACCGCCGAGGACTTCCGCCGCCTCCCCCTCACGCCCTCCCCCGTCACACCACAACCCGCCAACCCGGACCTGCTCACCGGCCTGGGCCTGGTCGTCCACACCACCGCCGACCCGCAGGACCACCCCACCACCCTGCTCAACTTCCCCATCACCGTGCGCGCCACCCCCACCGAGTTCACCTGGGACTTCGGCGACGGCACCCGCACCACCACCACCCACCCCGGCACCCCCTACCCCACCGGCCACGACCACCACCCCGGCGACCCCGTCTACCCCACCGGAGTCATCGGCCACCCCTACCCCGCGCTCGGCACGTACACCCCCACCCTCACCACCACCTGGTCGGGCGAGTACCTCATCGCCGGCACCACCACCTGGCACCCCATCAACGGCACCGCCACCACCACCACAACCCTGCCCACCGTCGCCATCCACGACGCCACCAGCCACCTCGTCGCCGACACCTGCCTCGACAACCCCCACGGCCCCGGCTGCTGACCACCCTGGACGTCGCGCCATCGAGGACAGGGCCGCCCGCCAGGACGACACGCGGCGAACGACGAACGACGCGGCCGCCGGGGTCTGCGGGACCGCGCCTCAGCGCCGCGGTCGGCGGCGCCCCGCCCGCCGTGCGAACGCCTCCGCCGCGTCGAAGACCTCACGGGCCTGCCACACCCGACCCCAGCGCACCCCGGTGACGAGCGACAGCACGCCGGCCTCTTCCAGCGTGTCGACGGCGTCAGCGCAGCGCGCTCGGACGTCCCGGTGATCCTTGCCGCTGCACGCACGTCCACCACCGGATGGGCGAACAGGCCGTCCGCCAACCGCCACGCCGCTGCGCCGCGGCGCGCCGTGATCTGCGTGGCCCAGCGATCGCGCAGCTAGCCAGCGCGGCGTGGGACATCCGCTCGACGATCGGTGCGGCGTCGCCGGCCCGGTAGGCGGTCAACGCGTCGACGTAGGCGCCCGGGTCCCGCAGCAGCCCCGCCGACACCGGGACGGTGGTGTGCTCGGCCACACCGTGACGCCGCATCATCGTGTGGACCAGGACGCGTCCTGTGCGTCCGTTGCCGTCGACGAACGGGTGGATCGTCTCGAACTGGGCGTGGACCAGTGCAGCGTGGGCCAGTGACGGCACGTCGCGCCGCGCGGCGAAGCGGGTCAGGTCCTCGACAAGACCGGGGATGTGCTCGTGGTGCGGCGCGACGAAGTCGGCGCCGTGCGGCGACAGCGCGGACGCACCCACCCAGACGGCCTCGGTGCGTCAGCGGCCCGCGACGTCGGGGTCGGTCGCCGCGAGGAGTGCGTCGTGGGCTCGGAGGATGACGTCGGCGGTGACCTCGTCGCCAGACGCGAGCGTCAGCTGCATCGCGCGGGTGTTCGCGACGATGAGACCCGCGTTGGCCTTGTCGGTCGCACCGAGCTCGGCCAGCGCGATGTTGCGTGACGAGCTCGTCAGGTGCTCGATCTGGGACGAGGACGCGGACTCCGTGCGCAGCAGCACCGCCGGCATCGGCACGGGCAGGTGCGCCACCTCGGTGTCGAACCGGGCGACCTCCGCAGCGGCATCCTGCTGGAGCGCCTGGAGCGGCACCGGCAGGCGTACGTCCTCCTCGGCGATCAGGGGGACGAGTGCCGAGCGATACGGCTGCTCGATCCGGTGCCGTTCCCAGACCGTGAGATGGCCGGGATCGACCGTGGAGATCCAGTCGCGCGGCTCACTACCGAGGGGCGGCCAGCTCGCGGCATCCTGGTCGGGGGCACGCCGAGCGGCGCTGCTTTCGCCGTCTTCCTCCCGGACCTCGCCCACTTTTGGAAGGTTGGCGACACATCCTTCGAAAGCTCGCGTGAGTTCGGAAGGATGCACACCCGTCCTGTCGAGCGTCAGGAGCACGATGCCGATCCCGATGTGGGTGACCCGTGTGAACCGTCGGGTCACGAACCCTCTGATGATGGCCCTGTCCGACGACGTGCCTCCGCTCGCGACGCTGCACCACGTCGGGCGCCGGACGGGCAGGCGGCTGCGGACGCCGGTCTTCGCCTTCCCGACGCCGCGGGGGTTCGTGGTCGCGCTGACGTACGGGCCGGACGTGCAGTGGCTGCGCAACGTCGAGGCGGGCGAGGCCCGGCTGGTGCGGCGCCGGGCCGTCTACCGCCTGACGGACCCGGTGCGGCTGCACGGCGACGACGGCGCACGGCTCGTCCCGGCCTGGACCCGCGCCGGGCTCCGGCCGATGCGCGTCGACGAGTTCGTCGAGCTGCACGCCGAGCCGATCCCCTCGACACCCTCGCCGTAGCGCCGGCCCCGTAAGGACTGCTCACGCCGCAGCAAGCCGTCGACTCGCTCCGGCGGCTGACCGTCCGGGGGTTGGCCTCTCGCCCGCGCGACGTTCGTCCCTCGCAGTCGCCTGGTCGCCCCGCCCCCGGCAGTCGCCTGCTCACGTCGCCCCCGGCAGTCGCGGTCGCCCCGCCCCGCCCCGGGCAGTCGCCTCCTCACCTGCCCCGGCAGTCGCCTCCTCGCCCCGCCCCGGGCAGGCGCCTACTCGCCCCCGCGCCAGTCGTACCGAGCCGTCGGCGGGCCGCCGGTCCCCTCGTTCCCCTCGGTCCCGCGGCGCCGGTCCTCGCCGTAGCCCTGGACGTCGTCGGCACCGAGGACCGCGGTCTCGTCCGACTGGGCCTGACGCTGACGCCGGGTCCCGACCGGTGGCGACGACGGCTGCGACGCCGCCGCCGGGGCGGGCGCCGCGGACTCCGCGGGACGGCCGGGCCCGGTCTCGCGCGCGAAGGCGGAGGTCCGCTCCGGCGCCGCCGGCCCGTCGCCGCGCCCGGGCAGCCCGGTGAGCTGCTCGCCGCCCGGGAGGTTCCACGTCGCGCGCCAGCCCGACGCGTCCGGCTCGACCGGCAGCACCGACGTCCGGCTCGGGGCGCGGCTCGGCTCACCCGGGGTCGGACGCATGACCGTCGTGGTCCGCACGTCGGGGTCCGCGTACGGGTCGGCACCGCGCTCGGGGTTGCCGGTCCCGCGGCGCGCACGGTCCTGCTCGGCAGCGCGCTCGGCATCCCGACGGGCCCGCTCGGTCTCCGCGCGTGCCCGCTCCGCCTCGACGCGAGCCCGGTCCTCCCGAGCCCGCTCGACCTCCCGGCCCCGGTCGTCCTCCCGCGCGCGCCGAGCGTCGTCCGCCCGCGCCGCGTCGTCCTCGAACCACCCGCCCTGACCGGCTCCACCCTGCAGCCCGGCAGCGCCCTGCACCCCGGCGTCGCCCTCCGGCACCCTGCCGCCGTGCACGTCGTGCGCGCCGGCACCCTGCGGCTCGGGCAGGGGCGGCCCCACGACGGTGACGGGGCCGGTGACCCGGGGCGTCCCGCGCGAGTCGGTGGCGGCCTGCTCGCGCTCGGCGATGACGTCGGACCCGGGACCGCTGAAGGCGCGGGAGCGCTCGAGCGCGTCGATGCTCCCGGTGAAGAGCCGGGCGTCAGACTGCGTGAGCTGCAGCCGCTGGGTGTCACCCGGTTGGCCCTGCGCCGGCTGCTCGGCCTCCGGGCGCCCGCTGCGCCGACCGAGCGACCCCGCCGCAGCGCCCGCGGCGCCGCCGCGCGCACCGGGGGCGTCCTGCACCGTCTCGAGCCGCGTGCGGGGCACGCCCTGCGGCGCAGCGGACTGGAGCCACGCCACGAGACCCTCGCGCACGTAGCAGCGCAGGTCGAACAGGGTCGGGGCGTCGATCGCGCTCGCGAGCGCCCGGACCCGCACGTACCCGCCGGTGGCCTCCGTGACCTGCAGGATCCCGACGCGGCGGTCCCAGAGGTCGGTGTCCTCGAGCAGCCGGGCGAGCTCGGCGCGCATCTCGTCGACGGGCACGGACCAGTCGAGGTCGAGCTCGACGGTGCCCAGCAGGTCGGCGGCGCGGCGGGTCCAGTTCTCGAACGGCGTGGTCGTGAAGTGGGTCGACGGGAGGATGAGGCGCCGGTCGTCCCACACGTGCACGACGATGTAGGTCAGCGTGATCTCCTCGATCCGCCCCCACTCCTCGTCGACGACGACGACGTCGTCGACGCGGATCGCGTCCGTGAACGCGAGCTGCAGCCCGGCGAACAGGTTCGCGAGCGAGCTCTGCGCGGCGAGGCCCGCCACGATCGAGAGCAGACCGGCGGAGGCGAGGAGCCCGGCACCGAGGGCGCGCGCGGCGTCGAACGTCATCAGGATCGCGGCGAGCGCGGCGATCACGAGGACGACGACCGTGACCCGGCGCAGGACCGTGACCTGCGTGCGGACCCGTCGGGCGTGCCGGTTGTCGGGCACGTCGATGCGGTACCGCGCGAGGGCGATGTCCTCCGCGACGAAGGACAGCGCACCGATCAGCCACGCGACGCAGGCGATCAGCGCGATCTGCAGCGCGTGCTGCACGGGCGGGACCCACGCGTCGGACGCGTCGGTGGTGGCGACGACCACGACCCAGACGGCGACGACGACGAGCACGGCCCGCAGGGGGCGGCGCGCCCGGCGCGAGAGGTCGGCGGCGACGGCGCTGCGGCGCCCCGCGGAGCGGACGATCGCGCTGACGATCCCCGCGACCACGAAGGCCGCGACGATGCCGGCCACGACGGCCAGGACGGTCACGATCACGGTGCACCTGCCTCGTTGTCGGATTTCTCCCCGGACGTCCGTTCAGGTTAGCCCGACGGCGCGACACCCTTGACATCCGCGTGCCCGACTGGGTGACGTCACACCCGCCTCGAGATGCGGGCTCATGTGAGCTGCAATAGCGTCCGGGGCGAAGCACGCCAGACGTGCACCTGACAGCTAGGAAGGGATCCTCATGACCGCCGCAAGCATCATCGGGGCCATTGTCATCGGCGCGATTCTCGGCCTGCTCGGGCGCTTCTTCGCCCCCGGCAAGCAGAACATCTCGCTGGTCGTCACGGTCATCGTCGGCATCATCGCCGCGCTGCTCGGCTCTGCCATCGCGCGTGGCCTCGGCGTCGCGACCACCGACGGGATCGACTTCATCGAGATCCTCATCCAGATCGTCCTCGCGGCGATCGGCGTCGTTCTCGCCGCGCGCCTCCTCGGTCGCCGCGCGCACTGACACGCAGCACCACGCGCACGTCCCCGACGCCCACCCGGCGCACGGCCCACGCCGTGACCGGGTGGGCGTCGGCGTTCCCCGCCCGGGGGTAGATGTCGGCCGTCCCTCCCGGGCGTGGGCGTCGGTCTTCCCCGCCCGGCCGGACGGCGACGCCGCTCAGCCGCGGGGCGCGGCAGGGCCGAGGCGGGTGATCTCCCGCTCGATCGCCGCCGCGACCCCGGGCGAGCCGACCTGCGCGGCGGCCAGCCCGAGCACCGCACGGTAGGCCTCGAGGTCGTGCGGACCGAGGGTCAGCCGCGCGGCCGACCCGACGAGCCGTCCCACCGTGACGGGGTCGGGCGCCGGGTGCGGTTCCGCGGTCGACCACAGGTGCCGCAGGGCCCGGCAGGTCACCTCGAGCCGCACGGCCGAGGGGTTGTCCGCGAGCCGTTCGACGAGCCGGACGTCGACGTCGGGCACACCGAGCCCGAGGACGCGGGCGAGAGCCACGTCGAGCTGCGACGTCCCGTGCTCGGGGTCCGCGGCCTCGTGGGCGGCGGCGAGCTCCACGAGCTCCACGAGCTCCACGAGCTCCACGAGCTCCACGAGCTCCACGACACCGTCCCGCAGGTCGTCGACCGGCAGGGCGGCGTACGCGTCGGACGCGGTGTCGAGCAGCGCGCGCGCCGCGCCGGAGCTCCCGTCCACCTGCACCGTCCTCTCCTTCCCGCCGGGGCGCACGTCGCCGCCGGCCCGCCAGGCTCAGCCCCGCGCGACCGCGATCAGCAGCATCGTCACGAGGAACCCGGTCACGAGGTTGAGCCACAGGAACCGGCGCCACCCGCGGTTGGCGCGCTCGCAGTCGTCGTCTCGCACCGACCAGAAGCCGGCCGCGTTCACCGCGTACGGCAGCGGCAGCACCGCGGCGAGCCACCCGGGCCACGGCAGCGCGAGCAGGGTCACGGCGGCGACGACGTACGCGGCCGTGGCGGCGACGACGGTCGGGTGGGCGCCGAGCACGGTGGCGACGGAGCCGATGCCCGCCTCGCGGTCGGCGCGCACGTCCTGGACGGCGCCGAACGCGTGCGACGCCATGCCCCAGAGCAGGAACGCGACGAGCACGGGCCACACGGTCCGTGCGCCGAGGTCCGCCCCCACGAGCACGAGCGCGTACAGCGCGGGCCCGACGAAGTGCATCGCGGACGTCACCGAGTCGAGCACCGGCCGCTCCTTGAACCGCAGCCGCGGGGCGGAGTACGCGACGACGAGGAAGACGACCAGGAGCAGCGTGAGGTTCGCGGCGAGCGACCCGACCGCGAGCAGCCACACCAGGAACGGCACGACGGTCACGGCGCACGCGACCAGGATCCGGCGGTGCACGACGCGGGCCTGCGAGCGCTCGACGAGCCCGCCCTCGATCCCGCCCTTGCGCGGGTTGCGGAGGTCGGACTCGTAGTCGAACACGTCGTTGATGCCGTACATCAGCAGGTTGTACGGGACGAGGAAGAACAGCGTGCCGACGACGAGGGCCGCGTCGAGGCGGCCGCCCGTCGCCATGAGGTACGCGGCGGCGAACGGGTAGGCCGTGTTGACCCACGAGAACGGCCGCGAGGCGTCGAGGAGCTGCTTCACGCGTGGGTCGTCCCGTCTGCCGTGCCGTCGAGGGGGGCCGCGTGCCTGTCGCGTCGTGCGCGCCGCCGGCCCAGGACCGTCCACAGCACGGGCATCCCGACGGCGGCCGCGATCGCGTACGCGAAGTCCTCGACGGGCGCCCCCCAGACGTGCAGCCCGAGGATCTTCGCGGGGTCGAACTCGTAGAGGCCGACGTCGATCATGATCGTGTCGAACACCGCGGTGAGCACGCAGAGCAGCAGGACGGTCGCGACGACGGCCCAGCCGCGCAGGCGGCGCAGCACGGGCGCGGACACCGCGAGCAGCACGACGAGGACGCCGGCGTTGAGGATCGCGTTGGTCACCGTGCACCCCCAGCCGTGCCATCGGCGCCGGTCGCGCCAGGAGCCGGTCCCACGCCGGTCGCCCCCGTGCCCGACGACGCGCCGGATGCACCCGGCCCCCGGCCCCGGCGCTCCGCGACCCACCGGTCGAACGCGCGCCACGCCGCGAGCGCCGTGTAGCAGAGCAGCGTGAGGAATCCGACCTCCTCGATCGGCAGCTCGGGCGCGAGCAGGATCCCCGTCATGTGCGGGCTGTCCCCGCGGGCGAAGATGCCGAGCGCGAGCCCGGCGAGGTCCCACGCGAGGAACCCGGCCACGCCGATGCCGACGCACGCGGCGGAGAGCCGCCAGTCGGACCAGAACGCGAGGCGGTGGGCGCGGTCGAGGAGCGCGATGCCCCCGAGGGAGACGAGCAGGGCACCGAGGTAGGCCAGTCCGATCACGCGGGCCGGTCCTTCTCGCGGGCCGGGCCCGGCGCGGGCGCGCGGACCTCGGCACGGTCCGCCGGGGTGCTGCCGTTCGACGCCCTGCCCCCGTGCGCGCCGCGAGCATCGCGGTCGCCGCCGTGCGCGCCGCCGAGCGCGTCGCGCCACACCCCGCGCGGGCGTGCCGCGTCGAGGAAGCCCGGCCGCAACGGAGTCGGGAGCGGGCGCGACGACGTCTCACCGAGCAGCCGCTTGACGACGAGCTCGGCGCTGATCAGGCACATCGGCAGCCCGACGCCCGGGATGGTGCCCCCGCCCACGTGCAGCAGGTTCGGCACGCGCGCCGACGCGTCGCCGGGCCGGAACATCGCGCTCTGGCGCAGCGTGTGCTCCATGCCGAGCGCGGACCCGCGCCACGAGGAGAACTCCCGGTGGAAGTCGGCCGGGCCGACGACGCGCCGGGTCACGACACGTGAGCGCAGGTCGGGGACGCCCGCCCACTCCCCGACCTGGTCGAGGAACCGGTCGGCGTGCGCGTCGAGGGCGGCCCGCGAGGCCGGGCCGTCGTCGTCCGTCGCGCCGAGGCGCTCGTCGGCAGGGAACGGGACGAGCACGAACAGGTTCTCGTGCCCCTCGGGCGCCGCGCCGGGGTCGGTCGCGGTCGTCTTCGAGACGTACAGCGACGCGACCTCGGGGACGCGCAGCGCGTCGGGGTCGGAGCCGCCGCCGGTGCCCGGCCCGAGGATGTCCTCGAAGTTGGTGGGCCAGTCGCGCGTGAAGAACAGCGAGTGGTGCGCGAGCTCGGGGAGCTCGCCGCGGACCCCCGCCATGACGAGCAGCGCCGAGATGCCGGGCCCGCGGTCCTCCCACCACGATGCGGGCAGGCTGCGGTGCGGCTCGTCGAGCAGCGCGGTCTCGGTGTGGTGGCGGTCGGCCGCGGAGACGACGACGTCCGCCTCGACGACCTCCCCGCTCGCGAGCCGGACCCCGCGCGCGACGCCCGTCCGGCGCGGGTGGCGCAGGCTGCGGCCGGCGCCGTCCACGTCGATCGCGACCACGTCGGCGCCCGTGCGGATCGTCACCCCGGACGCCCGCGCCACCTTCTCGAGCGCCTCGATGAGCGTGTACATCCCGCCGCGCGGGAACCGCACACCCTCGCCGAGGTCGAGGTGGCTCATCAGGGAGTAGAGCGCGGGCACCCTGTACGGCGACGAGCCGAGGAAGACCGCGTGGTACCCGAGCACCTGCCGGAGCACGGGGTGCATGACGGTCCGCTCGACGCGCTGCGCGAGGGTCTGCGTGAGCAGCTGCCCGAGCGTGCCGGAGCGCTTCACGACGTCGAGCGAGACCGCCCGGTCGGGCCGCTCGAAGGTCGTGTACAGGAAGTGGTCGAGCGCCGTGCGGTACGCGTCGCCCGACTCCTCGACGTAGCGACGCATCGCCTCGCCCGCACCGGGCTCCATCGCGTCGAACGTGCGCCAGTTCGTCGCGGCGTCGCCGACGACCTCGATCGGCTCGGCCGGGCCGCCGCCCTCCGGCTCGGGGAACAGCCGGTACGCCGGGTCGAGGCGCACGAGGTCGACGTGGTCCTCGATGCGCTCGCCGAGCAGCGCGAACAGGTGCTCGAACACCTCGGGCATGAAGTACCAGGACGGGCCGGTGTCGAACCGGAAGCCGTCGAGGTCGAGCGTCCCCGTGCGTCCGCCGACCTGGTCGTGGCGCTCGAGGAGCGTGACCTCGGCGCCGCCGCGCGCGAGCAGCGCCGCCGTCGCGAGCCCGCCGATGCCGCCGCCGACGACGACGACGCGACCGCCCGTGGGCAGCTCCCCGGAGAGCCGCGCCCGTGCAGCCCGCGACCCGCGCGTCCCCGAGGCCGCCGACGTCGCGTCGACCGCCGCGCGCGGCACCGGCGAGCCGCCGGTCGCGGACACCCGGCTCACCCCCGGACCGGTCACGCCCGCACCCGTCCCGCGCACACCTGGACCGCCCACGCCCGCACCGCTCACACCCGCACCGTCCCGCTCCGCTCGTCGGCCTGCTGGTCCGTGCACCCGCGCCCGCGCGTCCCCGTCGTCCCGCCCTGCGTCACGCCGCCGTGCGGGGTCGCGCCGTCCCGCGTCATGCGGTCCCGCGGAGCTCGGTCGCGACCGCGTGCGCGACGACCGCGAGCTTGCGCGGGGTCGTGACCCGGACACGGCGCCCGAGCACCTCCGCGGGCGGGGTGTGCGCGAGCTGGTCGAGGAGCCGCTCGTAGAGGCCGAGGGTCGCGGCGACCGCGCACCGCGCACGCCGCGGGAGGCCGGGCAGCGACTCGCGCGCGCGGCGCACGTCGGCGCCGATCTCGTCGAGGATCGCGTCGAGCTCCGCCTGCGTCAGGTGGCCCGGCTCGACGCCCGGGAAGTAGCTGCGGCCGAGCCCAGCCGAGTCGTCGCCGAGGTCGCGCAGGAAGTTGATCTTCTGGAACGCCGCACCGAGCGCCTGCGCGCCGGCCTCCGTGTCGCCGTCCGCCCGGCGCACCGGGTCCCCGGGACGGCGCTCCGCGTTGAGGAACACCGCCAGGCACATGAGCCCGACGACCTCCGCGGAGCCGTGCACGTACCGCTCGTAGCTCGCGCGGTCGTGCACGTGCACGCTCAGGTCCGTGCGCATCGACGCGAAGAACGGGTCGAGCTCGCGCGCGCCGATCCCGGTGCGCCGCGCCGTCCGCGCGAACGCGTGCACCACGAGGTTCGTCGAGTACCCGGTGACGAGGGCCCGCGCCGTCTGCGCCTCGAGCTCGTCGAGCAGCTCTCCCGCGTCGGGGCCGCGGTGCGTGTCGACGATCTCGTCGGCGATCCGCACGAGCGCGTAGACCGCCTCGATGTCCCGCCGCGCACGCTCGCCGAGCAGCCGGGCGCCGAGCCCGAACGACGTGGAGTACCCCGCGAGAACGGCCCGGCTGGCCCGCTGCGCGGTCGCGTCGTACAGGCGGTGCGCGCGCTCGTCGGCGGTGGGTGCTGCGTGCTGCATCACTTCCCCCGCTCGGCCAGCTCGTCGACGACGCCCCCAAGGTAACCGGCGAGCACCGGCGGCAGGTGCCGGGCGGCGGTCTCGCGCGCGGACCGCGCCGCCGCGGACGCGAGCGCGAGCACGTGGTCCCGGGCACCGCTGCCGACCATGACGTCCCGCACGCGCGCGGCGCCGGCGTCGTCGAGCCCCGGGTCGCCGACGTGGCGGTCGAGGACCGCGCGGCCCGCGTCGTCCGCGAGCAGGTACGCGTACCGCAGCAGCTCGGTGCGGGTGCCGGCGCGCAGGTCCGAGTGCACCGACTTGCCCGTCACGGCCGGGTCGCCGAACACCCCGAGGTCGTCGTCCGCGAGCTGGAACGCGATGCCGAGCGCGGTGCCGACCCGGTCGAGCGTCGCGTGGGTCGCGGCGGGCGCGTGGGCGAGCAGAGCGCCGGCCTGGAGCGGGGCGCAACACGTGTAGGCCGCGGTCTTGAGCTCCGCGACGAGCAGCGGGTCGACGTCCGACGGCGCGAGGAGCTCGCCGCCGACGTCGAGCAGCTCGCCCGCGACGGTGGTGGCGAGCGTCGTGGCGAGCAGCCGCACGACCTGGACGCGCACCTCGGCACCCACGGGGGCGGTCGCGACGAGGTCGAAGGCCCCCGAGAGGGCGAGGTCGCCACCGAGGAGCGCGGACCCGAGCACCTGGTGGTCGGCGGCGCGCCCGACGACGCCGCGCTCCCGGAGGCGCGCGCGGTACGTGCCGGCGACGTTCGGGACGCCGCGGCGGACCTCGTCGCCGTCGAGGACGTCGTCGTGCACGAGCATCGCGGTGTGCAGCAGCTCCTGCGCGGCTGCGACCGGCGCGACGGCGGCGAGGTCCGTCCCGCCGAGGCCGAGGTACGCGGCGACGGTCAGCCGGGGGCGCAGCAGCTTGCCGCCGACCTGCGCGGCGACCGTCTCCCACAGCACGAGGTACTCGTGCGCGACGTGCCCGGCCTGGTCGCGGCGGTCCGTGAGGTAGCGGCGCAGCACCTCGCGGGTCGCGTCGAGCCCGGCGTCGACCTGGGCGCGCAGCGTGGCGTCGTCGGCGGGCGCCGTGACGACCCGCAGGTGCGGCTGCGTGCGGTCGTCGTCGTGCCCGGGGCTCGTGGGGTCCGCCGCCGGCGGGTGCACGTCACGGAACGACTCGCGCGCGTGCACGTGCGAGTCGATGCCGGTCTCGCCCACGCGAGCCCCCTCTCTCGGGAAGTTGCTCAGCATACTGAGCATCTTCGGGCGCGCCACCGGAGCCGTCCCGGGCCGGCACGCGTGCCCGGCGGCGGCTCGGTAGGGTCAGCAGCATGACCTGGCTCGTGACCGGCGGCGCCGGCTACATCGGTTCGCACGTCGTCCGCGCCTTCCGGGAGGCGGGCCTCGCGGCCGTCGTCCTGGACGACCTGTCGAGCGGCCACGCGGAGTTCGTGCCCGACGACGTGCCCCTCGTGCTCGGCTCGATCCTCGACACCGACCTCGTCGCCGACGCCCTCGCGGTGCACGGCGTCGTCGGCGTCGTCCACCTCGCGGGCTTCAAGTACGCGGGAATCTCCGTCGACCGGCCGCTGCACACGTACGCGCAGAACGTCACCGGCACAGCCCACCTCCTGACCGCGATGGCGTCGCAGGGCGTCGAGAAGATCGTCTTCTCCTCGAGCGCAGCCGTCTACGGGACACCGGACACCGACCTCGTCACAGAGGCGACCCCCACGTCCCCCGAGTCGCCCTACGGCGAGTCGAAGCTCATCGGCGAGTGGCTGCTGCGTGACCAGGGCCGCGCGACGGGGCTCCAGCACACGTCGCTGCGCTACTTCAACGTCGTCGGCTCCGCGACGCCCGACCTCTACGACACGAGCCCGCACAACCTCTTCCCGCTCGTGCTCGACGCGCTCGTCGCCGGCCGGACCCCGCGCATCAACGGGACGGACTACCCGACGCCCGACGGCACGTGCGTGCGCGACTACATCCACGTCGCCGACCTCGCGACCTCGCACGTCGCCGCCGCGCAGGCGCTCGCGGACGGCCGCGAGCTCGAGCGCGTGTACAACCTCGGCAGCGGCGACGGGGTGTCCGTCGCCGAGATCATGACCGCGATGGCCGAGGTCACCGGCATCGCGTTCGAGCCCGAGCGGTCGCCGCGCCGGCCCGGCGACCCGGCCCGCATCGTCGCCTCGGGCGAGCTCGCCGCGCGCGACCTCGACTGGGAGATGCGCCACTCGCTGACCGACATGGTCGCGAGCGCGTGGGAGGCCCGCCAGGCGCACTGAGGCCGGAGGTCGGCGCCGAGCCGGACCTCCGGGGCCGGCGCGTCAACCCGCGCCGCGAGCCCGGCCCTGCGGGGCCCGCGCGTCAACCCGCGCCGCGAGCCCGGCCCTGCTGCGCCGCCGCCGTCCCACCCGCGCTGCCGAGCGGCCGGGCCGCTGCCCGGCCCGACCTCAGCGGGGGGCGACCGGGACCCGGCGCAGCTCCGGGAGCCGGGACGCGGCCTCCTCGAGCACCGCCTCGGACCCGGCGTACACGCCCTCGGCGCGCGGCCAGTGCAGCACGAGGTCGGTGTACCCCAGCGCGGCGGCCCGCTCGACGCCCTCGACCAGCACGTCGACGGACTGCAGGGTGAACACCGGCGCGCCGTCGATGCTGAGGAAGCGGCGCAGCGGCTCCCGCGGCGCACCCCCTCCCGGGGCGGCGTCGGTGGCGGCGCCGGTGCCGTCGCCGACCGTCGAGCCGCTCGGGGGCGTGGCGGCGAGCACGCCGTCGAACACGTCCGTCAGCGCCGCGAGCCCCTCCCACCAGCGCTCCTGCGCCTGGGCCGGCGTCGCGCCGTCGAGCTCGCCGGGCGCGAACGTCGGCCCGAAGGTCGTCCACCCCTGCCCGTGCCGTGCGGCGACCGCCATCGCCCGGGGGCCGTTGGCGGCGACGACGAACGGCGTGCGGGGCCGGGCGAGCGTCCCCGGGATCATCCGGGCCTCGTCCGCGACGTAGAACTCCCCGGAGTGGTGGCTCACGGGGTGGGTGAGCAGCTGGTCGAGCAGCTCGACGAACTCGGTGAACCGCCGCGTGCGCTCGGGCCGGGTGGGGCGCGGGCCCAGCACCGACGCGTCGACCCCCTCCCCGCCGGCGCCGAGCCCGAGCACGAACCGCCCGCCGCTGATGTCGTCGAGCCCCATCACGTCCTTGGCGAACGGCACGGGGTGGCGGAAGTTCGGCGACGCGACCCACGTGCCGAGCTCGATGCGCTCGGTGACGGCAGCGGCGGCGGCGAGCAGCGGGACGGTCGCGAACCACGGCTCGTCGACGAGCGAGAGCCACGCCAGGTGGTCGTAGGTCCACGCGTGGTCGAACCCGTACTCCTCGGCGCGCTGCCACCGGGCGCGCTGGTCGGCCCAGCGCTCCTGCGGGAGCAGCACGATCCCGATCCGCATGCCCTCGGGCGAACCCGCCCCGGTGTCCTCGCGCCGCGCGTCCATGCGGCTCAGGCTACCGAGCGTCGCTGACGCGCCCACCGGCGAGCCTCGCGCCGCCGCCCGGTCCGCTCGAGGGGCCGCGCCCGCCGACGAGCACCCGGGTCGGCCGCGCGCGCCGCCCTCAGCCCCAGCCCAGCCGGTGCAGCGTCTCGTCGTCGATGCCGAAGTGGTGCGCGATCTCGTGGACCACCGTGACGGCCACCTCCTCGACGACCTCCGCGCGGTCCGCGCACAGCGCGAGCGTCGGGTTGCGGAAGATCGTGATGCGGTCCGGCAGCGCGCCCGTCGCCCAGAACTCGCCGCGCTCGGTCAGGGGCGTGCCGTCGTACAGGCCGAGCAGGTCCGGGTCGTCCTCGGGCGGGTCGTCCTCGACGAGCACCACGACGTTGTCCATCTGCGCCGCGAGCTCCTCGGGGATCTCGTCGAGGGCGTCCCGGACGGCGTCCTCGAACTCCTCGAGCGACATCTCCACCATGCGCACCATCCTCCCCCGGGGCCGGGCAGCGGCGGAGGCGGAGCGCCGACGTGCGGCCGCGAGGACTGGCCTCGCTGCAGAACCGCAGGTCAGGGCGCTGCCCGGCCGCCGGCCGGGATCGACTTTGGAGTTCCGCCCGGGAACCCGTATGCTCAATCCCGGTCTAGAGACGCCTCGACGTCCGGGGCGAGTCGCCCCCATCGTCTAGCGGCCCAGGACCCCGCCCTTTCACGGCGGTAGCACGGGTTCGAATCCCGTTGGGGGTACGAGCAGTTCAGCATGAAGGTCTTGTCTCACCACGAGGCCCCGTAGCGCAGTTGGTTAGCGCGCCGCCCTGTCACGGCGGAGGTCGCGGGTTCAAGTCCCGTCGGGGTCGCTCGATCAACGCCCGGTCATCTGGCCGGGCGTTGTCGGTTCGGCCACTTAGCTCAGTTGGTAGAGCGTTCGACTGAAAATCGAAAGGTCGGCAGTTCGACCCTGCCAGTGGCCACAGCACGAGCCCCGCCCGGATCTCCGGCGCGGGGCTTCGTCGTTCGTGGTCCAGGCCGTGCGGGTCCTCGGCGCTCCGCGAGCGATGGCGCACGCCGCCCCGCCGGGTGAGCCTGGGGGGTGTACCGCCAGCGAGCACCGGAGGACCCATGAGCCCGACCCCCGAGCAGGTCACCGACGCGATCACGTACCACGGCGAGGGCCCGGTGTGGTCGGCGGCGTGGGGCGGTCTGCGCTGGGTCGACATGCTCGCGGGCGACGTCCTCACGCTACGCGACGACGGCACCGTCGACCGCCTGCACGTCGGCACCGTCGCCGCGTTCGTGCGCCCGCGGACCGGCGGCGGGTACGTCGTCGGGCTCGAGCGCGGGATCGGGCTCGCCGACGGGCCCGACGAGCCCCCGACGCCCCTCGAGCCCCTGTGGACCGACCCCGGCGTACGGATGAACGAGGGCAGCTGCGACCCCGCGGGGAACCTCTACGCCGGCTCGATGGCCGACGACCGGACCGAGGGCGCCGCGACGCTGCACCGCATCACCCCCGACGGCAGCGCGCGCACCGTGCTGCCGCGCGTGACGGTCTCCAACGGACTCGACTTCTCCCCCGACGGCTCGCGCGCCTACTACAACGACACCGCGACGGGCCGCACGGACGTGTTCGACGTCGTCGACGGCGAGCTCACCGGCCGGCGCCCGTTCCACGTGCCCGACGCGGGCCACCCCGACGGCCTGACGGTCGACTCCGCGGGGAACGTCTGGGTCGCGCTCAACGGCGCGGGCCGTGTGCGGTGCGTGTCCCCGACCGGGGACGTGCTCAGGGAGGTCCGCCTGCCCGTCCGGCTGACGACCGCGTGCGCGCTCGGCGGACCGGACCTGCGCGACCTGTACGTCACGACGTCGCGGGAGAACCTCGACGACCCCGAGCCCGAGGCGGGCGCTCTGTTCCGCGTGCGGGTCGACGTGCCCGGCCGTCCCGCGCTGCCCTTCGGCGGCTGACCGCCGGCTCGTCCGCCCGCTCGTCCGCCGGCTCGTCCGCCCGCTCGTCCGCCGGCTCGTCCGCCCCTGCTGCGCGCCGGGCCCGGCGCGGACCCGGCGAGGTCGACGCGCCGCCCCGACACGCCGCCACCAGCACCGACGCACCGCCCGACCGGGCAGGTTGACGCGCACAACACCCCAGGTGAGGCCACACTGGGGGTCCTGAGGTCTGCACGGACCGCCGGACGGAGGGTGAAGAGATGGTGACCGCGTCACACGAGACGAAATCGCCGACGGACCAGCAGTCGATCGGGCAGCTGATCGGCCGGCTCAGCGAGCAGAGCTCGAAGCTCGTGCGCGCCGAGATCGAGCTCGCCAAGGCCGAGATCGCGGGCCAGGCGAAGCAGGCCGGCATGGGGATCGGGCTGCTCGCGGGTGCGGCGTTCTTCGGCTTCTTCACGTTCGCGGTGCTCCTCGCGACCGCGATCATCGCGCTCAACGGTCAGATGGCCCTGTGGCTCGCCGCGCTGCTCGTGGGTGTGGTGCTGCTGATCGTCACGGCCGTGCTCGCGCTGGTCGGCATCAAGCGTCTCCAGGCCGGCGCCCCGCCGACCCCCGAGCGCGCCGTGGAGAACGTGAAGCTCGATGTCGACGCCGTCAAGGAAGGCCTCCACTGATGACCACGGACCCCAAGCTCACCCAGATGGAGGCCCAGCTGGCCGCGACCCGCGCCGAGCTGGCCGCGACCGTCGACGAGCTCTCGACGCGCCTCGACCCCCGCTACCAGGCGAACAACGCCGTCGACGCCGGCAAGCGCCTGTGGCGCGACGCGCTCGGTACCGACCCCGCGGCCGACCCGACCAACCGGACCAAGGCCCGGGCGATCGTCGGCGGCGCGGCAGCCGTGCTCGCGCTCGTCATCACGGGCGCGATCCGCAAGTAGTCCTCCCCGGCCGCCGGGCCGCGCGACCGCACGCGCGCCCGGCGGCCGAGCCGCGCCCGGGACGCGCCCGCTGGGAGCTGGTGACGGGCGTCGATCAGAGGCGCCCGTCCGCGTCCTCGCGCCCGCCTCCGGCCGCCGTTGACTCGACTCGCGCCGGACCCGTCCGGACGAGCCGCGGACTCCGGGCCCGGACCGACGCTCGTCTCAGGCCGACGCGGAGGCCGACTCGAGCGTCCCGCCCCGCGCGGCCTCCTCGTGCGCGAGCAGCGCGCGCTTGGGGCCGGGCCCGAAGTAGTACCCGCCGATCTGCCCGCTCGACCTCACGATGCGGTGGCACGGCACGAACGGCGCGACGAGATTGCGCGCGCACGCCCCGCCCGCCGCCCGGACCGCCGCCGGCCGCCCCGCCGCGGCGGCGAGCGCGGTGTAGCTGACGGTCGCGCCCGGCGGGACGGCCCGCATCGATCGCCACAGCTCCTGCTGGAACGGGCCCCCGGGCTGCACGACGGGCACGGTGTCGAGCGCACCGACGTGCCCGGCGGCGTAGGCACGGACGGCGTCGACGACCGCGGCGGGACCGGGGCCCAGAGCCTCCAGGGCGTCGGGGTCGAGGCGCTGGACGCCGCCGGCGCGCACGTCCGCGGGCAGCCGCTCGACCGTCTCGTCGAACGGCCCGAAGCCGGAGACGCGGACGACCCCGTCGGGGTCGAGCACCACGGTGAGCGGGCCGGCCGGGGTGTCGAGGATGGTCGCGAGCAACGTCGTCATGCGTCCATCATCGCGCCACGCGACGCACCCTTCTGGCGGTTTTCGGACGGCGCGGCTCGGCGGCGGCGAGCTCCACGCGATGGGACCACGCCGACCAGAGGTGCTGCGCGGCGTACCCGCGCCAGGGGCTCCACCCCGCTGCCCGCGCCCCCGCCGCGCGGATGTCGACCGGCTCCCCCGTGCCGCCCGGGAGGTCCGCCATGGCGCGGCGCAGGATCAGGTCCCCGGCGGGGAAGACGTCGGGGTCGCCGAGCGCGCGCAGCGCGACGTAGTCCGCGGTCCACGGCCCGACCCCGGGCAGCGCGAGCAGCTCGGCCCGCACGCGCTCGCGGTCGACGCCGGGGTCGAGGCGCAGCCCGTCCCCGACGGCGCGCGCGACGACGCCGATGGTCGACGCGCGGCCCTCGTTGAGCCCGAGCGCACGCAGCGCCGGCGTCCCGACCGCCGCGAGCGTGGCGGCCGAGGGGAAGAGGCTCAGACCGTCGGCGCCCGGCTCGCCGTACGCCGCGACGAGCCGCCCGGCGACCGTGCGCGCCGCCGCCGTCGACACCTGCTGCCCGAGCACCGCCCGCACGGCGAGCTCGAACGGGTCCGTCGTTCCGGGCACCCGCAGGCCCGGGCGCGCGGCGATCAGCGGCGCGAGCAGCGGGTCGCCGCCGAGCGCCCCGGCGACCAGCGTGGGGTCGGCGTCGAGGTCGAGCCACCGGCGCAGCCGCGTCACGGTCGGCGCGAGGTCGGCGAGCGAGGCCAGCTCGAGGTGCGCGTGGACCGCGCTGCCGTCGGCCGCGAGCACCACGGCCACGTGCACGGGCCCCTCGGCGCCGCGCAGCAGCCGCGTCACCGACATCTCGGCGTCCGTGGACCCGGCACGGGTGCGGGACGGGAGCGCCGTCGACCCCGGTCCGCCCGTCGACCCCGGTCCGCCCGTCACCCGCTCGAGCCCGGGGACCGCCCGGTGCGCGACGTGGCGGTACCACGAGCCCGCGTCGAACGGTGGGGTGAACCGGAGCCGCAGGCTCAGGCGGGCGCCGGTCACGGGCAGCCGGTCCGTCGCCGCGGCGGGGTCCTGCGCGAGGGCCCCACGCCGTCGGGCCCGGCGGAGCTCGCTCGGCGGTGCGCCGAAGTGCTCGCGGACGACGTCGTTGAACTGGCGCACGCTCGCGAAGCCCGCGCCGAAGGCGACGTCGGCCATCGACAGGTCGGTCTGGTCGAGCAGCATCCGGGCGAGCTGGGCGCGCCGGGTGCGCGCGAGCTGGAGCGGCGACGCACCGACCTCGGCCACCAGCACCCGGTGCAGGTGCCGGACGCTGACGTGCAGGCGTGCCGCGAGGCCGTCGACCCCGACGTCGTCGACGGCGCCGTCGGCGATGGCCCGGACCGCGCGGGCGGCGAGGTCACCGCGCACGTCCCAGTCGCGCGATCCGGGCAGGGCGTCGGGCCGGCACCGGCGGCACGCACGGAAGCCTGCGGCCACGGCAGCGGCCGCCGCCGGGTAGAAGCGGCAGTTCTCGGGTCGCGGCGTGCGCGCGGGGCACGACGGCCGGCAGTACACCCCGGTGGACACGACGCCCACGTAGAGGCGCCCGTCGAAACGGGGGTCGCGGCCGCTGATCGCGCGGTACGCCGCGTCGGGATCGAGCCACGGCGCGACGGGGGCCTCCGCGGCAGCGTCGCCGTGGGGGCCGCTCGATCTCGTCAGGCTGGTCGCGGTGAGAGCCATGCGTCGAGTGTCTCGCGGGACCCCGACGGCTCGTGCGCGGAAATCGGACAGGGCAGCATGGCGCGTCGGGACAGGACGCGGCAGGCCCGGAGGGGACGGGCTGACGGTCGGTACGGGTCAGGCGGTCGTCGCGCGCTGGCGCGGGATGCCGTCCAGCAGCTCGCGGACCTCGGCCTCGCGGTAGCGGCGGTGACCGCCCAGCGTGCGGATCGAGGTCAGCTTGCCGGCCTTGGCCCAGCGGGTGACGGTCTTCGGGTCGACGCGGAACAGGCTCGCAACCTCGGATGGTGTGAGCAGCGCCTCGGACTCGGCGGGGTGTGCGGACATCGACTGCCTCCAGGTGGAGCACCGCCGCAGCAGCAGCCCCGACCTACGGCGCCCCCACCCCGACCGTGCTGGTGAACGAATGTTGCTGACCGGCACGCACACGACACCCGGGGCAGCCCCCCACGCGCCGCTTCACCTAGCATGACGTACCCGCTCCAAAGCCGCATTTCGTAGCACGAGTTGGTCACATCGGCGACCTGCGGCGTAGTCTGGAGCGGTTCTGCAACGATACACATCGGGGCGATCCCGACCAAACGGTAGCTTTGATTGCGTCGGTCCCGCTGTGACGTGATCGCCCGGGTGAGAGCTCGCCGCGAGTGGTCGGAATACCGGCGGAGCATGTACCGTTGCCCCACGAAGAGACGATTCAGCACCCCGGGGCCGCACGTGTCAGCACGTAGCCGCCCCGCATCCACGTAAGAGGGGGTCGATGCCATGGGGCGCGGCCGTCAGAAGGCTAAGCAGACGAAGGTCGCTCGGGAGCTGAAGTACTTCAGCCCGGAGACGAACTACCGAGCTCTCGAGCAGGAGCTCACGTCGCACGGCCGCAACGATGTCGTGACCGACAGCCGCCGCGCTGTGGACACCGACGACGACCCGGACGGGGACGACCTCCCCTCCTGGCTCACCGAGCGCTGAAGCACCCGCCGAGGCCGACCGCGAGCGATCGCGGTCGCTCGGCCGTGCCGTTCGCCGGCTGACGGCGGAAGGATCGGCGCCGGCCTCCGCCGGCTCTCGCGACCGGTCGACGCCCGCCCCGGCCGGCTCTCGCGACCGATCGTCACGGGCCGTCTCTCGCGCCCGTGGACGCCGGCTCCCGTCGTCTGTTCCGGTTGACGACGTCTCGTGCCGGGCTGACGCCTCCGGCCGTCCGCGACACGCACCCCGTGCCGCGCCACCCCGGGCGTCCCAGCGGCGCGCGCGAGCGACCCGGAGCGCACCCCGCCTGCGTCCGACGCAGCCCGGGCGGGCGCAACGTCAGCACCCCCCGCCCGCGTCCGACGTGACCCGTGTGCGCGGCTGCCGCACGCTCCGCGCCGCGCCCGACGCCACCCGCGCGCGAGCGCGTCCGATGTACGATCCGCCTCAGCCGACGCGGTACGCGCCCGAGAGCCGGACGGCCCCCGCGTGCACGCCCTTGGTCCCCGTGACGAGGTCGCTGTCGCCCGTGACGTCGCGCACCGGGTCGATGTCGCGCACCGACCCGAGCACCCACGCGGGCAGCCCGAGCTCGCCGGCGTGCGCGAGCACCCCGTCGACCGCGTCGGCGGCCACGATCGCGACCATGCCGACGCCGAGGTTGAGCGTGTTCTCGAGGTCGCCCCAGGGGACGTTGCCGAGCCCCTGCACGAGCGAGAACACGGGCGGCAGCGTCCACCCGGAGCGGTCCACGTCCGCGACGACGCCGGCGGGCAGCACGCGCGCGACGTTCGCCGCGAGGCCTCCCCCGGTCACGTGACTGAACGCGTGCACGCCGCCGGCGGCCCGCTCGACGAGCGCCAGGCAGTCGGACGCGTACACGCGCGTCGGGGTGAGCAGCTCCTCGCCGAGCGTGCGGCCCAGCTCGGGCACGTGACGCTCGAGGCCCCACCCGGCGACCTCGACGACCTTGCGGACGAGCGAGTACCCGTTGGAGTGCAGCCCGGACGAGCCCAGGGCGACGAGCACGTCGCCGGTCCGGACGCGCTCGGGGCCCAGCAGCTCGTCGGCCTCGACCAGCCCCGTGGCGGCACCGGCGACGTCGTAGTCGTCGGGACCCAGCAGGCCCGGGTGCTCGGCGGTCTCGCCGCCGACGAGCGCCGTCCCGGCGACCTCGCACGCCGCGGCGATGCCGCGCACGATCCCGGCGATCCGCTCGGGCACGACCCGGCCGCACGCGATGTAGTCGGTCATGAACAGCGGGGTCGCCCCGACCACGACGATGTCGTCGACGACCATGCCGACGAGGTCGAACCCGATGGTGTCGTGGATGTCGAGGGCCTGCGCGATCGCGACCTTGGTGCCGACCCCGTCGGTCGACGTCGCGAGCAGCGGCCGGCGGAAGCGCAGCAGCGCCGAGGCGTCGTACAGGCCGGCGAACCCGCCGACGCCGCCGAGCACCTGCGGGCCGTGCGTGGCGCGCACGGCGTCCTTCATGAGCTCGACGGCCTTGTCGCCGGCGTGCGTGTCGACCCCGGCGTCGGCGTACGTGACGGAGGGCGCGCCGGTCCCGGCGCCCGGGACTGCGGCGCTCACGGGTGGTCCAGGGCGGTCGCGCCGCCGGCGCCGTGCAGGAGCGTCGCGAGGCCGTCCTCCGGGGCGCCGAGCGGGAGCTCGTTCTGCTCGAGCAGGTGCTTGCCGAGGCGGTCCGACGGCGGCAGCTCGATCGGGTACCTGCCGCTGAAGCACGCGGTGCACAGCTGCGACGCGGGCTGCTCGGTCGCCTCGATCATGCCCTCGGCGGAGATGTAGCCGAGCGAGTCGGCGCCGAGCGAGGCACCGATCTCCTCGACCGCGAGGCCGTTGGCGATGAGCTCGGCACGCGAGGCGAAGTCGATCCCGTAGAAGCACGGCCACTTGACCGGCGGTGAGCTGATCCGGACGTGGACCTCGGCGGCGCCGGCCTCGCGGAGCATCCGGATGAGTGCGCGCTGCGTGTTGCCGCGCACGATGGAGTCGTCGACCACCACGAGGCGCTGCCCGCGGATGACGTCCTTGAGCGGGTTGAGCTTGAGCCGGATCCCGAGCTGGCGCAGCGTCTGCGACGGCTGGATGAACGTCCGCCCGACGTAGGCGTTCTTCGTCAGGCCCTGCCCGAACCGGATGCCGGACTCGGCCGCGTACCCGACGGCCGCGGGGGTGCCCGACTCGGGGACGGGGATCACCAGGTCCGCCTCGACCGGGTGCTCCTGCGCGAGCCGGCGGCCCATCGCGACGCGCGCGGCGTGCACGGAGCGGCCCGCGATCGACGTGTCGGGGCGCGCGAGGTAGACGTACTCGAACGCGCAGCCCGCGCGGTCGACCTTCGCGAAGCGCGTGCTGCGGAGCCCGTCGGCGTCGATCGCGACGAGCTCGCCCGGCTCGATCTCCCGGACGAACGAGGCCCCGACGATGTCGAGGGCCGGGGTCTCGCTCGCGACGACCCAGCCGCGCTCGAGGCGACCGAGCACGAGCGGGCGCACGCCCTGCGGGTCGCGCGCGGCGTACAGGGTGTGCTCGTCCATGAAGACGAGGCAGAAGGCGCCCTTGAGGCGCGGGAGCACCTCGAGCGCCGTGGCCTCGAGCGTGTGGTCGGGGTCGCCCGCGAGCAGCGCGGTGATGAGCGCCGTGTCGGTCGTGTTGCCGCGCGCGAGCTCGCCGCGGCGCTGGGAGCCGTACCGCTCCGCGACGAGGTCGACGAGCTCCGCGGAGTTCGTGAGGTTCCCGTTGTGCCCGAGGGCGACGGTCCCGCCCGCGGTGGCGCCGAGCGTCGGCTGCGCGTTCTCCCACGTGCTGCCGCCCGTGGTCGAGTACCGCGTGTGCCCGACGGCGATGTGCCCCTGCAGCGCGTTCAGCGCGGTCTCGTCGAACACCTGCGAGACGAGTCCCATGTCCTTGTAGACGAGCAGCTGCTCGCCGTTGGACGTGGCGATGCCCGCCGACTCCTGCCCGCGGTGCTGCAGCGCGTAGAGCCCGAAGTAGGCGAGCTTGGCGACCTCTTCACCCGGAGCCCAGATCCCCATGACGCCGCACGCGTCCTGGGGTCCCTTCTCGTGGGGTAGGAGGTCGTGGTTCAGAAGTCCGTCTCCGCGAAGGGCCACGTCACCATGGTCGCACAACGGTCCGCGCCGACGGCACCGAGGACCGCACCGCGGTCACCGCCCGCGCAGGCTCCGGCGGTCGGCCACGACGGCGGCGATCCCCGCGACGAGCGCCCCGAGGGTCGCGCCGGCGAGGGCGACGAGCAGACGTGCGGAACCCTGCCCGTCGAGGAACGAGATGAACCCGGTGCCGCCGTCGCCCTCGACCGAGGAGCCGGTGACCAGCGCGGCGACGAAGCCGAGCACGGCGCCCAGCAGCACTCCCGCCGTGACGAACGCCCCGAACTTCGGGGCCCGGCGCACGGTCGCGGGCTCGGCGACGCGAGCCAGCTCGGCCTCGTCGGGCACGGGCGAGGGTGCCGTCGGGACGGGGTCCACCGCCGCCGACGACGGGAGGCCCGACGCCGCGCCCGTGGTCGCGGCCGCCTCCGCCGGTGCCGCCGACGACGGGAGGCCCGGCGCCGCGCCCGTCGTCGTGGCGGCGTCCACCCGCGCCGCCGACGCCGCGCCCGTGGTCGTGGCGGGTGCAGCACCCGTCGGCGCGGCGTCCACCGGCGTGCCGGGGGCCGGGGCCGGGCGGTGCTGGGGCGACTCGTGCGACTCGTCGGGCATCGGACCAGCGTAGGGCGGAGGGAGCCCGGACCCGCACTCAGCGAGCGCGCGCGGCGTGCAGCGGGAGGTACCCCGAGAGGTCGGCCCGCTCGCCGGACGCCCGCACGCGGCCGGCGGCGAGCGCGGCGTGCCAGGTCAGCTCCCCGGTCGCGAGCGCGAGCCAGGTCGCGGGGTCGGTCTCGACGACGTTCGGCGGGGTGCCGCGCGTGTGCCGCGGGCCGTCGAGCGCCTGGACGGCGCCGTCGGGTGGCACGCGCACCTCGACGGAGTGCCCGGGCGCGACGTCCGCGAGCTCCTCGAGCGTGAAGCGGACCGCGGTGCGGCGCGTGGGGACCGGGGCGGCCGACGGGTCCGCGCGCCAGACGGCGAGCGCGGCACGGCCGTCGGCGGGCTCGGTGCGGCGGCGTGGGGGCACGTCACGATCTTGCCGGACCCGCAGGGTGCACGCGCACCGCGCCGGCACCCACCGCACGGTCCGGGCGCAGCACGACGCCGGACGGACGGTCCCCGCGGAGGGATCCGTCCGGCCGGCGTCGGTCGGTCAGCAGGCGTGGGTCGCCGGCGTCACCACTTGGCGTTGCGCGCGAGCTCGAGCGCCTGCGACTGGAACCACTGGCCGGCGGCGGGGCCGCCGTTGCAGGCGCCGTCGCTCTCGCCGGGCAGCTTGACCCAGAGCGTCGCGTCGAGCCCGCCGCTGTTGACCAGCGCCGGCTTCTCGCCGAGCGCGCGACCGCTCGGGTTGCACCACTCGGACCCGTTCGGGCCGTTGCCGTTGCGCGACGTGTCGATGACGAACGTCTTGCCGCCCGTGAGCTGCGAGATCTGCTGGCCGTAGGACCGCGACTCGGCGGTCGTCCGGTAGTTCGAGGTGTTCAGCGCGAAGCCGACCGCGTAGTCCCAGCCGATCTGGTTGAGGCGCTGGGCCGCGACCGACGGCGAGAGCCAGGCCGAGTGACCGGCGTCGATGTAGACGCGGCCGCCGGCCTGCGTGAGCTTCTGCGCGGCGTACTTGAGGTAGCCGACGCGGTCGCCCTGGCCGTCGCAGTCGCCGAGCTGGGCGAGGGCGTCGGGCTCGAGCACGATCCACGGCTTGCCGACGATGCCGGCGGCCACCTGGTCGATCCAGCCGGCGTACTCGCTCGTCGCGACGCCGCCGCTCGAGTGGTTGCCGCAGTCACGGCCCGGGATCGCGTAGATCACGAGGAGCGCCGTCTGGCCCTTCGCCGCGGCGGCCTGCGTGACGGTGCGGACCTCCTGCTGCGAGACCGAGGGGCTGTTCCAGTTGCCGATCCACGAGCCCGCGGCGTTGGTCGAGATCTTCTCGAGCAGGCGGCGGTTGTCCCCGCTGGCCGCGGCCGCGGCGGTGGCGGCCTGCGTGTTGGGGTTGACCCAGAACGTGCCGCTCGGCACGGGGGTCGTCGTCGGGGTGACGGTCGGCGTCGGCGTCGGCGTCGGGGTCGAGGTCTGGGTGGGCGTCGGCGTGCTGACCGGGGCGCCCGTGCAGGCGACGCCGTTGAGCCGGAACGCGGTGGGGGCGCCGTTGGCGCCGCTCCACGAGCCATTGAAGCCGAAGCTCGCGGTGCCGCCCGTGCCGACGTTGCCGTTCCAGGACATGTTCTTGACCGTCACGGCGGCGCCGCTCTGGCTCGGGACCCCGTTCCACAGCTGCTGGATCGACTGACCGGACGGGAACGTCCAGTCGACGCTCCAGGAGCTCACCGGGTCGCCGAGGTTGGTCACGGTGACGTTGGCGCCGAAGCCGCCGCCCCACTGGTTCGTCACTGCGTAGTCGACCTTGCAGCCGGCGGCGGCCTGGGCGGAGGTCGCGGTGACCGCGCCGATCCCCGTCACCGCCAGCAGGCTCGCCGACAGCAACGCCGCTGCCTTCGTGCGCTGAGACATGCTTCTCCTATCGTCGGGGTGCGTGCGCCCACGGGATGTCGACGTCGGTGTCGGAGCCGCGCGGGGTCGCTTCGTCAGGAGACGAGACAAGCCCAGCGAAACCCTTCGACGCCAGACGGCAAGCGCATTCCGTGGTTCGCGAATCGTTTTGGCAAACACGGCTCTGCACCGGTGCAGGGCCGAGGTCGGCACACCGGGCGCAGGCGCTCGGCACGCCGGCCGGCGCCCACCGCGGGAGCGGCAGGCGCCGGCCGTCAGGACGTCAGAAGCTGTCCGCCGTCACGATCCGGCTGCGGACGAACTGGCCGGACGTCGACAGCTGCGACGTGCCGAAGTTCGAGCCCGAGCAGGTGCCCGCCTTGAACACCGCCGAGCTCTCGTTGGCGTCGGAGTACGTCCAGTTGACGTGGCTGATCTTGAGAGAGTCGAGCAGGTCGAGCCACGCCGTCGAGCTCGCGATGTCGACCGAGCCACCACCGGTGGCGCTCGTGGTGCCCCACTCCGTCACGAACAGCGGGAGCCTGCCCGCCGCGTTCCGGACCTCGGCGCGGTAGTTGTCGAGGTGCGACGCCGCGTAGAAGTGGAACGTGTACATGATGTTCGAGAAGGCGATCGGGTTGGCGATGATCTCCGCCGAGCTCGAGCCGTTCGAGACCCCGAGCGACGACCAGCCGCGCGTGCCGACGATGATCACGGCATCGGGGTCGGCCGCCTTGATGACCGGGATGACCTGGTTGGCGTACGTGCGGATCTGCTCCCACGTGACGCCGTTCGGCTCGTTCGCGATCTCGTAGATCACGTTCTTCTTGGCCGCGTTGCGCGTGGCGACGTTCTGGAAGAACGTCTTCGCGTTCGCCAGGTTCTCGTTCGGGTCGCCCGGCGTCAGCGTGTGGAAGTCGATGATCGAGTACATGCCGCGGGCCTCGGCCTGGTCGACGAGGTTGTTCACCTGCGAGGTGAAGCCGGCCGGGTTCGTCGTGTAGCCACCCTCGTTGACGTACATCGCGATCCGGAGGACGTCGGCCTTCCAGTCGTTCGCGAGCACGTCGAGCGAGGTCGTGTTGTAGCAGGCCGGGAACCACTGGAGCCCGTGCGTGCTGACGCCGCGGAGCTGGATCGGCTTGTTGTTCTGGTTGCACAGGTTCACGCCGCAGACGTGGAGCTGGCCGTTGATCGCGAGCGGCGTCGAGCCCGTGGGCGTCTGCGTCTGCGTCGGGGTGGGGGTCGGCGTGGGGGTGCGCGTCGCCGTCGGGGTCGGCGTGGGGGTGCGCGTGGCCGTCGGCGTCGGCGTGCTCGTGACCGTGCCGGTGCACGTCACCCCGTTGACGGTGAAGCTCGTCGGGACGGGGTTGGAGCCGCTCCAGGAGCCGTTGAACCCGAAGCTGGTCTGGGCACCCTTCGGCAGGGAGCCGTTGTAGCTCGCGGACCGGGCGGTGACGACCGCGCCGCTCTGGGTGACGGTCGCGTTCCACGACTGCGTGACCTTCTGACCGGACGCGTACGTCCAGCCGATCGTCCAGCCGTCGAGACTGTCCCCGAGGTTGGTCAGCGTGACGTTGGCGCCGAAGCCGCTGCTCCACTGGTTGGTGACGGCGTAGTCGACCTTGCAGCCGACGGCCGCCTGGGCCGAGGTGGCGGTGATCGCGCCGATCCCCGTCACCGCCAGCAGGCTGGCCGACAGCAGGGCGACCGCCCTGGTGCGCTGAGACATGCATCTCCTCGTCGTGGTGGTGTGCGTCGCGCGGCTCCCCTCACCGACCTCGATGTCGGGGCCGGCGGGGATCGCTCGGTCGCTGTCGAGGATGGGCGGTCGTGCGCCCGCTCGCCAGGCCTTGCGATTGCGTAATCGATTAGGCAACCGACCGGTCGGGCGACGGGCACTCGAACGGGCGGCCTCTCCAGGGTGCACGCGGTGGGCGCGGCGGCGCAGGCGTTCCGCGTGAGAGAGGTTTCATGTCGAGGTCCGGCGTCGGACGACGCACCGGGCCGCCCTCCGGACGGCCCGCACGCTCAGCGGCGGGGAGCCGCGCGCTGCCCGCGGTGGTGCTCGACGGTGGTGCGCCTGACCTGAGCCCGCTGCTCGGCGGCGAGGCGCGCGTCGGCCCGGCGCGCCTGGAACGCCGCCTCCCGCGCGAGGCGCTGCCAGCTCGCGAACCGTCGCTGCGGAAGGTCCCCCGCGGCGAGCGCCTCGCGCACCGCGCAGCCGGGCTCGCTCGCGTGCGCGCAGTCGCGGAAGCGGCACTCTGCCGCGAGCTCCTCGACGTCGGGGAAGGTCGTGCTGAGCGCGTCGGCGTCCGCGACGAGACCGACCCCGCGCACCCCCGGGGTGTCGATGAGCATCGCACCGCCGCCGAGCGCGACGAGCTCGCGGTGCACCGTCGTGTGCCGGCCGCGCCCGTCCGCCCGGCTCTCCCCCGTCGCCATGACCTCACGCCCGGCGAGCGCGTTCACGAGCGTCGACTTCCCCGCACCCGAGGGGCCGACGACGACGATCGTCGTCCCCGGCGTCAGGAGCGCCCGCAGCGGATCCAGGCCGGTCCCGCGCGTCGCGCTCACCACGTGCACCCCGACCCCGATGGCCGCGTCCGCAACCTCCGCCGCGATCGCGTCGGCGTCCGGCGCCAGGTCCGCCTTCGTGAGGACGACGACGGGCTGCGCGCCCGAGCGCCACGCGAGCGTGAGCAGGCGCTCGACGCGCCCCAGGTCCGGCTCGGGGTCGAGGTGCTCGGCGACCACCACGACGTCGACGTTCGCCGCGAGGGCCTGCGTCAGGGACGTGCGGTCCGCGGAGTCGCGGACGAGCGCGGTGCGGCGGGGCACGAGGCGGGCGACGCGCGCCGGGGCGCCGGGGCGCTCGTCGAGCACGAGCATGTCACCGACCGTCGGGGCGAGGCGCGTGCCGTCGTCCGTCGGGGCGAGACCGTCGCGGTCGAGCGCGACGCGCTGCGGGACGGGGACGCCGCGAGCGGCCGGGTCGGCGTCGGGGGCCGCCTCGCGGGAGCCGCCCTCGTGCACGGCCGGGCCGTCCCCCGGCGCCGGCTCGACCGTGCCCGCGGCGTCCGTGGGCAGCACGAGGACGGCGTGCCGGTCGACACGCACCACCCGGACCACCGGGCCGCCCTGCTGCTCGTCCATGCGAGCGACGCTAGGACCGGCCCGGCGCGCCGGGCCACGCATTTATGCCGCGGTCACACGCGGGTCCTCGGCGGCGACGCGCGGTCGAGCGGCGGCCCGCCCTCGGAGGCGACGCCGACGCACCCGGCCCGCGCCGCTCCAGCGGCCGCGCCGCACATCGACCGGCGCCTCACGCGAAGTACCGCGGCAGCGTCCCCTCGTGCGCGGCGCGGGCCTCGGCCAGCGGCAGCGTGAACAGCCCGGCGACCTCGACCGACGGGGTGTGCTCGTGGTCCGTGGCCGGGTCGGAGCCGCCTGTCGCGACACCCGCACCGGGGGCGCACGCGTCGTCGGTCACGCCGAGGCGCAGGACCGGGACGCCGCGCGCGGTGCACAGGTCCGTGAACCGGACCTCCTCGCTGCGCGGGACCGCGACGATCGCGCGGGCCGTCGACTCGGATAACAGCGCCTCGAAGGGCGTGACCCCGTCGCGCCGGCACAGCGGCTCGAGGTCGACCTGCACCCCGACGTCGTACCGGAGGCTCGACTCGACGAGCGCCTGGGCGAGCCCGCCCTCGGAGAGGTCGTGCGCGGCGTCGACCAGGTTGTCGCGGCTCGCACGGACCAGGACCTCGGCGAGGCGGCGCTCGGCCTCGAGGTCGACCGCCGGGGGCAGGCCGCCGAGGTGGGCGTTCGCGACGTCGTCCCACGCGGAGCCGTCGAGCTCGCCGCGGGTCGTCCCGAGCAGGTAGACGCCCTGACCCGGCTGCGTCCAGCCGGACGCGGTCGCGCTCGCGACGTCGTCGAGCACGCCGAGCACGCCGACGACGGGGGTCGGGTGGATCGCGGAGTCGATGTGCCCCGGCTCGCCGGTGCCGTTGTAGAGCGACACGTTGCCGCCGGTCACGGGCACCCCGAGCGCCTGGCACGCGTCCGCGAGCCCGCGGATCGCCTCGACGAGCTGCCACATCGAGTCCGGGTGCTCGGGGCTGCCGAAGTTGAGGCAGTCGGTCACCGCGAGCGGGCGCGCGCCGGTCGTGGCGACGTTCCGGTAGGCCTCCGCGAGCGCGAGCTGCGCGCCGGTGTACGGGTCGAGCTTCGCGTAGCGGCCGTTGGCGTCGGTCGCGAGCGCGACGCCGAGCCCGGTGCTCTCGTCGACCCGGACGACGCCGCCGTCGTCGGGCTGCGCGAGCGCGGTGTTGCCCTGCACGAACCGGTCGTACTGGTTCGTGACCCACGCCTTCGACGCGAGGTTCGGCGACGCGAGGAGCTGCAGCACGGTCGCGCGGAGCTCGTCGGGCGTGCTCGGGCGGGCCACGCGCCCGGCGGCCTCGGGGCCCGAGACGGTGTCGGCGTTGAGCGCGTCCTGCCACGCCGGGCGCGCGTACGGCCGGTCGTAGACCGGACCCTCGTGCGCGACCGTCTTCGGGTCGACGTCGACGATCCGCTGGCCGTGGTGGTCGATCGTGAGCCGGCCCGTGCCGGTGACCTCGCCGATCACCGCCGTCTCGACGTCCCACCTCGACGTGATCGCGAGGAACGCGTCGAGCTTCTCCGGCGTGACGACCGCCATCATGCGCTCCTGCGACTCCGACATGAGGATCTCGCCGGCGGTCAGGGACGGGTCGCGCAGCAGCACGTTCTCGAGGTCGACGTGCATGCCGCCGTCGCCGTTGCTCGCGAGCTCGCTCGTCGCGCACGAGATGCCGGCCGCGCCGAGGTCCTGGATGCCCTCGACGACGCGCGCCGCGTACAGCTCGAGGCAGCACTCGATGAGCACCTTCTCCATGAACGGGTCGCCGACCTGCACCGACGGGCGCTTGGACGGCTTCGCGTCGTCGAACGTCTCGCTCGCCAGGATCGACGCGCCGCCGATGCCGTCGCCGCCCGTGCGGGCCCCGAACAGCACGACCTTGTTGCCGACGCCCGACGCGTTCGCGAGGTGGATGTCCTCGTGGCGCAGCACGCCCAGGCACAGCGCGTTGACCAGCGGGTTGCCCTGGTACGACGGGTCGAACACGAGCTCGCCGCCGATGTTCGGCAGGCCGAGCGAGTTCCCGTAGCCGCCGACGCCGGACACGACGCCGTGCACGACGCGCGCGGTGTCCGGGTGGTCGACCGCGCCGAACCGCAGCTGGTCCATGACCGCGACGGGCCGCGCGCCCATCGAGATGATGTCGCGGACGATGCCGCCGACGCCGGTCGCGGCGCCCTGGTACGGCTCGACGTAGCTCGGGTGGTTGTGCGACTCGACCTTGAACGTGACCGCCCAGCCGTCGCCGATGTCGACGACCCCGGCGTTCTCGCCGATCCCGACGAGCAGGTGCTTCTTCATCTCGTCGGTCGTCTTGTCGCCGAACTGGCGCAGGTGGTTCTTGCTCGACTTGTACGAGCAGTGCTCGGACCACATCACGGAGTACATCGCGAGCTCGGCGGCCGTGGGGCGGCGGCCGAGGATGTCGCGGATCCGCTGGTACTCGTCGGGCTTGAGGCCGAGCTCGGCGAACGGCTGCTCCTGGTCCGGGGTCGCGGCCGCGTGCTCCACGGTGTCGGACGGGTGCTGGACGTGCTGGGGCGCGGTGGTCATCGATTCCCTCGGCTGGTGGCCCGGCCCGGGCGTGAGCCCGCGGGCGTCCGTCGGCAGACGTGACCCAGGTTACCGGCGGCGGGTGAGCGCACGTGCGGGGTGTCCGCGCGGGCGGGTGCGGGCGGCGGTGCTGCCCGGAATGTTTCACCCTGTCCTGTGTGTGCCTGGCTCGCTAGCGTCCGATCAGCGGGTGGCGACGGCGCCCCCGCACCGGATCCGGGGGGACCTCCATGGCACACACCGTGCTCGCTGCTGCACTCGTCGTCACGACGGCGGTCGCGGGCTACGCCTCACCGACGCCCGCGGCCACCACGCCGCCCGGGCCGGTCGCGGTGACGACGTGCGGGCAGACCGTCACGTCGGACGCGTACCTCGCGCACGACCTCACCTGCCCGACCGACGTCGCCGTGGTCCTCGAGGGCGACGGCGTGGACCTCGACCTGCGCGGGCACGTGCTGCGCGGGACGCGCGAGAGCAACGGCGTCGTGCTGCCGGGCTGGGAGAACCACACGATCAGGAACGGCACGATCCGCGGCTTCGGCGCCGGCGTCTCCACGACGGAGGTGGACGTCACGGTCCCCGAGCCGCGCGTGCGCCTGCAGGACGTCGTCCTGCGCGAGAACTGGTTCGGCCTCGACGCGTCGTTCACGAGCCGCGTCGTGGTCGACGGCGGACGGGTCGTCGACAACGACACCGGGCTCGCCGGTGGGTTCCAGGGGTACGTCGAGGTGACCGGCGGGACGGTGTTCCGCGGGAACGGCCTGGCGATCAGTCAGTGGGTCGACGTCGAGGGGGCGACGTTCACGCGGAACGACCTCGTGGGCGAGTGCTCCGACGGGTACCTGCGCATCAGCGGGTCCCGGATCACCCGCAACCGCCAGGTGTTCGGCGGCACCTTCGCGTGCGCGCCGGCCCTCGAGGGCTCCTACGTCGCGCACAACGACCTCGTGCTCCCCGTCGAGCACTACCCGTCCGGCACCGCTCTGCTGACGGACAACGACTTCGTGCGCAACGGCGTGGTGATCGACGCGTTCGGACCCGTCGAGGCGGTCGGCAACACGTTCGTCCGCAACGACGTCGCCGTGCGCTCCCCCGAGGTCGGGGTGCCCGCGGAGAACCCGGACTGGGTCTGGCCGTTCGTGACCCTCACCGACAACATCTTCCTGCGCAACGGCGACGCGATCGACGTGCTCAGCCCCGGCGTCCTCACCGGCAACCGCGTCGAGCGCAGCACCGGGTGGGGGATCCACGCCCCGAACGTGACCGACGGCGGCGGCAACACCGCCTCGCGCAACGGCCGCGAGCCGCAGTGCACGGGGGTGGTCTGCGGCTGAGCCGGACGGCGGCGCGCGGCACGGCGGTGCGGCGGCGCGCGGCACGGCGGTACGGCGGTGCTCGGCACGGCGGTACGGCGGCGCGCGGCACGGCGGTGCGGCGGCGCGCGGTGCGGCGG